>NZ_JBHYRS010000004.1:3891-218234 GCF_047974105.1 Mitsuokella apri | reverse complement strand
TTTTGAGTTTTCCGTGCGAGAGTATTATCTCATATGGGTGAAAGGATTTAAATACACTGGATTATTAAGCGCTTACGATAAAGCCATGGGCTTTGTCGCCATCCTCGGCGTACTCGCGCTTTCCGGCATGATCATCCGCAACTCGGTCATCCTCATCGACCAGATCCAGAAACATCTGGCCGAGGGCGAAAAACCGTGGGATGCCGTCGTCGATTCGGCCGTGCTGCGCTTCCGTCCCATCATGCTGACGGCCGCTGCCGCCATCCTCGGCATGCTGCCCCTCATGGCCAGCTCTTTCTGGGGCCCCATGGCCGTGGCCATTGCCAGCGGACTTTTAGTAGCGACGGTCCTGACACTTTTAGTTCTGCCGACTATGTACGTAGCGATGTATAAAATCCATAAAGATTGAAAAAACAAAACGAGGTGGGCTTGAGAAAGGGCTGGGGGCATATATTTCGGCTTCGGCGCTCCGTTAAAACAAGGCCTATGCTGATTTTTGCATACGAAGGGGCTTCGCCGTCTGCCACGGCGTTCCTACATCGTAGAATGTAGAAAGGCTTTCCTTAGGCCTTGGCCCTGCGGGCGGTCACTGCGCTCCTGCAGGCGAAATATATGCCCCCAGCCTAGTTCATTCCTACCAATTTGCTTTATCGTTCTATGAAAAAAAACCATCGTTCCAGAGAGAACGGTGGTTTTTTATTGCGCGATATTTGTCAGGGAAGATTTGGTATATTGCGGCTGACGGCCGTATGGCGGATAATGTCGTCGACGCGCAGGTCCACGGCGAGTTCCTGTTTGTTGCAGGTCTCAGCCTGTGCGAACTCATCGGGGTCGTCGGTTGCGAGGCCCTTGAGGAAATGCTGCCAGGCTTCGAGCGTCAGGTCCGTGGCTTGTTTGCGCTGGTCGGCAAGGTAGCGGGCACCGGCGGGCACCTCGACAGCATCGAGCTCCTGCTGGCGGGCCTGCAGGGTCGGGACGACCTCCTGCTCAATCAGGGCTTTGAGGCTGTTCTTCTGTTCCGCAGTGAAGCTTCCGGAGGAAGATTTGCTGAGACTGTCGAAACGCAGTTTATAGGCAGCGAGCTTTTGATTGTAGGAAGCGACGATGCCTTTTGTCGCGTCGATGTATTTGGCGATATCCTCGTTATGCAGCGGTGTGATGGCATCGAGGTAAGCGCGGTAATTTTTGATGTACGTGACCTGCCAGTGGCCGTCATTGGCCTGCTCCATGGCCACTTCGAGCGTGAACGGCGCCTGGGTCCAGTCATCCTTGATGTTGATTTCGGCCGTGGCCGTCGTGCCGTCGCGCGTGATCTTGCCAATGCTGACAAAGGACGTATTGCGCATCTGGCTTCTTTCGAGGAAGCGTTCATAGTCAATGCCGAGCTGACGGCCTTTTAAGATATCCGTGCCATCCGGGAGCTTCCATTCGCCGGAAGTCACACGGCTCAAAATCGTATCCTGCGTGCCGCTCGTGAGCTGCGGCTTGATGGTGATGTAGAATTTTTCATAAGCCGACTTGCTCGTGGCCGTCAAAGTCGCGTCGTAGTTGAAGAGGTCGGCCGTGAGGTCGTCATAGGCGCGCGAGGTCACGAGGTCGAGATTGACGTAGCGGCGGAACGTATCGGCATCTTTTTTGTTCACGGCTGCTGCGGCCTGTTCCAGCGCGTATTTAGGCGAACGCTCCTGCGTGTAATTATGCCAGATCAGGCCTGCTGCAGCGGCGATGATCAGTATAATCAGAAAGAGCAGGGCCTGCCTGCGCCTTTTGATGCGGCGTCTGCGTATCGTTTTTTTCCAAGTATAATCGTCCATTTATGTAGTTCCCTTTTTCTGTCGTAGTATCGTATCTCTTTCATTATACTATAGTCCTCCATGTGAGTCCAAAAAATCGCCGAACTTCATAGGTTTTTACCAGGATATCTGTTAAAATAGAAAATAGAAGCGTGTGCGTGTGTTTGTACGTTTGTACGTTTATGTGTTGTGGGGGATTTTCTTTTTATGAAATGGGTTGACCATCAGGTCTTGACGGGGGTCATTGTCTACGCGGCGACGGATGATATGCTGCTGACCATCTACAGCATGGCCGGGGCAATTTTTCCCGATAAAGTCGAGGGCAGTCCGCGTGCGGGAAATTACTGGAGCTGGCGCAGCCGTCACCGCGGCTGGTCGCACTGGCCGCTTCTTTATCTCGGTCTCATTTTCTTTTTGAGCCATTTTGAAGATGCGCAGCTGACATCTCTGCCCACGGGGGATCTTGTGACCATCGGCATTTATATCTGCATCGGGGCTCTCTTACATATTGCCGAGGATGCCGTCTGCGGCAAAGTGCCGCTCCTCACACCGTACCATAAAGTCGGCATCCGGCTCTTTAAGGTTGGCTCTGTCACGGAATACCTCTTTACGATTGCAGCCGTGCTGCTCTGCTACGGCCTGCGCACGCATTTTTCTTTTTTGCAGTAAATTTTTTGAGCACAGTCAGGTATCAGGGAAGGAGTTACCAGGATGACGACGGATTATCGCAGCAATAACCAGAAAATCAGCAAGGTTCTGCGCCTTATGGCAGAAAAATACCCGACCAAGGAATCCGTTTACGAGAAACTCATTTATCTGCAGTCGTATCTTTCTTTGCCGAAAGGCATTGAGCATTTCATGAGCGATCTGCACGGCGAGTACGCTTCGTTTTTTCACATTCTCAACAACTGTTCCGGCGTCATCCGCGAAAAAGTCGATTACGTCTTCGGTGCGCGGCTGACGGAGGAGGAAAAAGCGGAGTTCTGCACGCTGATTTACTATCCGAAGGAAAAAATCGACCAGATGAAGACGGAAAGGCGCGCGACGCCTGCATGGTACCGCGAGAATCTCAGCAGGCTCTTGGAGCTCGTCAAACTCATGAGCTATAAATATCCGGCTTCGAAGGTCAGCGGCTTTATCCCGCACCGCTATGCCTCGGTCATTGTCGAACTCATGAACACGCGGCCGGAAGCGGACCAGGCGCAGTTCATTTATTTGAAGAAACTCCTGAATACCATTGTGCAGATTGACAGCGGCGCGGATTTCATCGAAGCGTTCACGGTCCTCATCAAGCGGCTCGCTGTCGACCGGCTGCACATCGTCGGCGACTTTTTCGACCGCGGCAACCGGCCCGATGCCATTCTCAATCTCTTGATGAAACATCCGTCCGTCGACATCCAATGGGGCAATCACGACGTCCTCTGGATGGGTGCGGCCCTCGGCAGCGAGGCCTGCATCGCGACCGTCGTGCGCAATTCCCTGCGCTACCACAACACGGACGTATTGGAACGCGGCTATGGCATCAGCCTGCGCCCGCTCACGACCTTTGCCTCGCATATTTATCCCGACGAAGCGCCGCTGAAGGCCGCGGAACGCGCCATCACGATGATGATGTTCAAGCTTGAGGGGCAGCTCATCGCGCGCAATCCGGACTTTCAGATGCAGAGCAGGAGACTCTTAGACCACATCGACTTCCGTTCTTCGTATGCGACCCTTGGCGACGGAACGCGTTATGAGCTCGAAAGTGCGTACTTCCCGACGATTGACGAGGCGAGTGATGATGTTTACGAGCTGACCGATGCCGAAAAAGAAATCATCGCCGACCTGCGCTCGTATTTCCTCGAGAGCACGGTGCTGCACCGCCATGTCGATTACCTCTATCAAAAGGGCAATCTCTACACCTGCTTCAATGGCAATCTGCTGTTCCACGGCTGCGTGCCCCTGAATGAAGACGGCACGTTCCGCACCATCTGCTTCGACGGCAAAGAATACCGCGGCCGCAGCTGGTTTGATTTCTGCGAGAAAAAGGCGCGCGAGGCCTGGCTGCACGGCACGCAGTCATCCCTCGATTTCATGTACTTCCTCTGGTGCGGCAGGCTTTCGCCGACATCGGGCCGTGAGTTCAAGACCTTTGAACGCGCGCTGATTCCTGATGAGAGCACGTGGAAAGAGCCCTCGGACCCGTATTACCGCTATATCGACACGGTGTCCTGCTGTGAGCAGGTCCTCAAGGAATTCGGACTCGACCCGAAGCGCGGCCACATCATCAACGGCCATGTGCCGGTCAAGGTCAAAAAAGGCGAGACGCCTGTAAAGGCAGAGGGCAGGGCCATCATCATCGACGGCGGCTTCTGCCGTGCCTATCATAAAAAGACGGGCATTTCAGGCTACACGCTCATTTCCAATTCCCGCGGCCTGCGCCTTCTGCAGCACCAGAGAATTGCCGATGTCCGCGAAGCGCTCAAGGCCAACCATGACATTGAATCCGTCTCGGAGACCATCGAGCTGCAGTCCTGCCACAATACCGTGGGTGATACGGACCAGGGCCGTGCCATCCAGGATGAAATCACGGACCTCTACAATTTGCTTCTGGCCTATCAGAACGGCCTCTTAAAACCGCGTGATTAATTTTTGCTTCCTTAGATTTTCTTAGGTATCTTTTTGAAAGGTGACTCCCATGTTTACGAAAACCTCGATTCCTTCTCCTTTAGCCGAAAAATACGCGAAGCTGCAGGCCGCTCTGCAAAATCTCGGCAGCGTGGCCGTGGCGTTTTCGAGCGGCGTCGATTCGACGTTTCTCGTCAAGGCCGCACACGATACGCTCGGAGAAAAAGCCGTGGCCTTTACGGCAGCGTCGGACTTTGTGCCGCAGCGCGATGTCGACGATGCCAAAGCGTTCTGCAAAAAAGAGGGCATCGAACACCATGTTGTGCCGTTTCCCATTCTCACGGTGCCGCATGTCAAAGAAAATCCGGAGGACCGCTGCTATTACTGCAAGTACGCGCTCTTTTCCCATATGAAGGAAGTCGCGGCTGCCAAAGGTCTTGCCTATGTCGTCGACGGCTCAAATCTCGATGATGACGGGGATTACCGTCCGGGCCATCGTGCCTTAAGAGAACTCGGCATCCTCAGCCCGCTGCACGAGGCTGGCATGCACAAGCAGGATATCCGCGACCTCTCGCACATCCTGAAGCTTCCGACCTGGAACAAGCCGTCGTTTGCCTGCCTGGCCTCGCGCTTTCCGTATGGCACGGAATTGACGCCTAAAGGCCTTGAGCGCGTGAACCTTGCCGAAGAATTCCTCATGGATAAGGGCTTTCGGCAGCTGCGCGTGCGCGCGCATGGAAATATCGCGCGCATTGAGCTTCTGCCGTCGGACATTCCGCGCATGCTCGATGAAAGCCTGCGCGAAAAGACGGCCGCCTATTTCCGCACACTCGGCTTTGCCTACACGGCCCTTGACCTTTTGGGCTACCGCACGGGCAGTCTCAATGAGACCCTCAAACAGGATGTATAAGATTTGCGCTCATGGCGGCGATGATGTACTATAAAGGGTAGCAGTTTTTTATTCCGCATAGACCGTTTTTATGCATAGAATGGAGATTTTTTTGGATGAAATCAACAAAAAAGATTTTATCAGGCCTGATGGTCACGGCCCTGGTCCTGCCAATCGCGGCGGGGACGGCCAGTGCTAAGACCTATCAGTCCGATTCCGATACAAGCCTCGGCCTGCTCGATTACCTCGAGAACGAGCACCGCGCAGCGCGCTCGAATAAACCGAATCCCGAGAAGCAGCAGCTCAAGGCCGATACGGCCGAGATGGCCAAGCATCTGCGCTATCCGCTCGACCCGACAAAGGCAGCGCCGGTGTCGTTTGAGGGTGACGATTTGACGTGGAATCAGGCCACGGGTGATTTCACGGCCAAGGGCAAGGTCAAGGTCACGCAGCTCGATGAGCACCGCTTTGAAGGCGAGAATATTGACGGCAATACCATCGAAGAGCGCATTCACATTCCGGGCAAGGGCCATGTCCTGCAGTTCACGCCGGGCCAGACCGAGGTCATGCTCGACGGCTTTGAGACGAACTACAATTACAAGATGAAGACGGGCTCGATGGAAAATGCCAAGGGCAAAGTTGCCGACAATTACATGACGGGCAAAAAATTCGAGTTCTATCCGGACAAGATCATCATCTACGACGGCACGAAGACGAAGTGCAGTGCCATCCATCCGGATTACAACCTTTTTGCGCGCAAAATCGAAATTTACCCGAACGACAAGATGGTCATGCACAATGTCCAGTTCAAAATCAAGGGCAATACGTTTTTGTCGAAGTCGCGCTATGAAGTCGACCTCAAAAAGGATAATACCGTCTCGGACTGGTTCCCGCGCGTCGGCTACGATAAGACGAACGGCATCTGGATTCGCGAGAATCTCAACAAGCCTTTGGCCAAGAATGTCGATGCCAATGCCAAAATCATGTATACGACGAAAAAGGACTGGCGCAATGAATTCAATGTCGGCTGGGGCAATGCCGGCAACTACGCGCGCGTGACCTACGGCTACTACGACGACAGCGACGACAACTGGATCAAGAAAGAGCCGTCTCTGCTCTGGGGCCACAATCACCGCCTCGGCAATACGCATTTCCATTACGGCATCAACGGCGAGTATGGCCGCTGGAAGCAGAATGAAGTCGAAAGTACGCATAATAAATACGCCTTTGGCCTGAGCTACGACCCGATTGTCTTTGACGGCTGGCGCCTGTACCTCAGCACGAGCTACGAAGTCACGCATGAGTCGTACAATGATTCGAAGTACAGCGGCTTCAACTACGATATCGTCACCATCAAGGACTTCGATGACCGCTGGTCGGGCTACGGTGCTTACCGCTACCAGAAGAACACGACCGAGGTCTCGCCTTTCGACTACGACAACGACAGTTACTCGCGCAAATTCGAAGCGGGCTTCAGCTACCGCCTTGACGAGAACAACCGTGTGGCCTTTGGCTCCAAATACGATTTGGAAGACAATTCGTGGCGCAAGCTCGATTACTACTGGTTCCACGACATGCACTGCTCGCAGGTCATCCTGCATTACGAAGGCCGCGACAAGACGTGGAAGGTAAAATGGCGTTTCCTGCCTATGTAACAGCTAAAATGTGGATAGGAAATATATCGGTATATAGTATATAGGAAAAAAAGGGAAAGGGTGAAGGCATTGCAGCAGGAGCTGGATTCTGTGATTGAGCAGATGCAGGGCCGAAAAATCCTCGTCATTGGTGATATGGTTGCGGATATTTACCTCGATGGCCGCATTTCGCGCATTTCGCGCGAGGCACCGGTGCTCGTGTTGGAGCAGGCCGGTGAAAAAATCGTCGCGGGCGGTGCGGCCAATGTCGTCAACAACATCGCAACACTTGGCGGCGAGGTCTTTGCCGTCGGACTTTTGGGCGATGACGGCAGCGCGAGGGGCCTGAAGAAAATCCTTGCCGCGAATGGCGCGCATGTTGAAGGCATGCTGGAAGATGCTTCGCGTCCGACCATTTCCAAGACGCGCATCATTGCGGGCGGCCGCGCGACGGTCAGCCAGCAGATTGTGCGCATCGACAAGGAGAGCAAAGAGCCCATGGGCCTTTCCTTTGAAACGGCCCTGCATGATTATATCCGCTCCGTCCTGCCGCAGATTGAGGGCGTGGTCATCAGCGATTACGGTTCGGGCACGGTCACGGAAGGCCTGCAGGACCTGCTGATTTCGTACTGCCGCGAGCATGATTTGCCGAGCATCGTCGATTCGCGCTACGATGTCGGCCGTTTCCATGGCATCGGCTATGTCAAGCAGAATGACGCGGAGCTCGCCTCTGCCGTCGGACGCAGACTGCACTCGACCGAGGAAATCTGCGAGGCCGGCGAAGAGCTCCGCGAAAAGCTCGATGCCGACGGCGTGCTCGTGACGCGCGGCGAACTCGGCATGGTCCTCGTCGAGCGGAATGGCTCCATTCATAATATCCCCGTTTCCGATAAGAGTGAGGTCTTCGATGTCTCGGGTGCCGGCGATACCTGCGTGGCCACGGTTATCTTAGCCCTCGCTGCTGGCGTAAGGCCGGACATGGCCGCAAGGCTCAGCAATATCGCGAGCGGCATCGCCGTGCGCAAGCTCGGCACGAGCACCGTTTCGGCCGCGGAACTCAAAAAGACCGTAGAAATTCTGCAAGGCAAAGAGAGGGAAGAACATGCTGGTTGCACCAAATGATATCGAGAAACTCTGCGAAATCCTGCACCGTGCAGGGCAGAAAATCGTCTTTACGAACGGCTGCTTTGACATCCTGCACGCCGGCCATGTGCGCTATTTGAATAAGGCGCGTTCTTTCGGCGACTGCCTTGTGCTCGGACTCAATACGGACGATTCGGTCCGCACGAACAAGGGTCCGACGCGCCCGATTAACGGCGAACTCGACCGCGCCGAAGTCGTCGGTGCCCTGAAGTCCGTCGATTACGTCGTGCTGTTTGGCGAAAAGACGGCCGAGACGATCATCGCAAAAGTCCGCCCCGACGTCTACGTCAAGGGCGGCGACTACACGCTCGATACCCTGCCCGAAGCCAAAATCGTCCAGAGTTACGGCGGCCGCGTCGAATTCGTCAACATGGTCGAGGGCCGCTCGACTACGAATATTATCGAGAAAATCAAGCAGGAAGGGTGATGGGTATGAAAAACATTCTGGTCGTCAAGATGAGCTCCATCGGCGACGTCATTCATGCCCTGCCCGTGAGCTACGCCATCAAAGAGACGTATCCTGACGCTCATCTGACGTGGGTCGTCGAGCCTCCTGCCTATGACATCGTAGCCATGGACTCCTGCATCGACGAAATCATCGTCTTTCATAAAAAGGAATTCCGCCATTTCGGCGGCTTCCTCAAAAACTTCGGCCCGTTGCGCAGAAAAATTCAAGAGCGCGACTACGATGTTGTGCTCGACCTGCAGGGGCTTTTCAAGTCGGCCGCTGTCGCTTCGCTCGCCAAGGCCCCGAAGGGCATGAAATTCGGCATGTGGAATATGCGCGAGGGCAGCAAGTACGTTTCAAAACCCGTCGTCGGCGAGCACGTGCACGACCATGTCATTGAACGCTACCTCGACACGGCGCGCGCCATCGGCTGCAAGGTCAAGGACGTGCGCCTGCCGCTTACAGTGCCGGAAAAGGAGCAGCGTCTGACGCGCCAGATTTTCGCGCAGGCCGGGGCCAATATGGAAAATCCCTATGTCGTCTGCGTTGTCGGCGCCAGCTGGCCGACAAAATGCTGGCCCGACGGCCATTTTGCGGCCCTCGGCGACTGGCTCTACGATAAAAAAATCATCCCGGTGCTCGTCGGCAGCGGCCCGGTCGAATCGCAGAAGGCCGCGGAAATCATGGCGAAGATGGACATTCCGCCCATCAATCTCGTCGGCAAACTCAATTTTAAGCAACTTGCCTATCTTTTCCAGCAGGCCGCGGCCGTCGTCGGCGGCGACACGGGCCCGACACACCTCGCCGTCGGGCTCAAGACCCCGACCATCATGCTGATGGGCCCGACCTATCCGAGACGCACCGGTCCCTACGGTCAGATGGACAATCTGCTCGTCGTGGACCGCGACTGCCGCGAGTGCATGAAGCGCGCCTGCCCGCTCGGCCATGACTGCATGGCCATCATCCAGCCAGAGGCAGTCGAGGCGAAACTCTGCAAACTGCTCTCGCTTGACACAGCCAATATATAAGAAGGAAAATTCATGTATCAGAACATCCTCGTCATCAATACGATGCATATCGGCGACCTCATGCTCGTGACGCCGGCCCTGCGAACCCTGCGCACGAATTACCCCGGGGCCCATATCGCCCTCTTGACGGACAAACCACTCGGCGACCTCGTGCGCTGCAACAAAAACATCGATGAATGCATCCTCATCGACAAACACGGCAAGGATAAAGGCTTTTTTGCCCTGCTGCGCTTTATCAAAAAAATCCGCAGCCGTCATTTTGACCTCGTCATCAACTTTCACCGCAATGAAAGGGCCTCGGCCATCGCGGCTTTTTCCGGCGGCAAACGCATTGTCGGCTATTCACAGCCGGGCTTCAAGCGCTTTTTTGACAAGGTCATGCCGAACCGCGCCATGGCCGATACGCCAAAAGAACTTGTCATGCATCAGGTGACCTGCCATCTTAAGGTCCTCCAGGAAGCTGCCGGCTGCACGAAAATCGACGACCGCGGCCTTGAGATGTGGCTGCCGCCTGAAGACGAAGCCAAGTCGGAAAACATCTGGCAGAAAGAATTTTCGCCTGAAGCCAAGGTCATCGCCTTCAACATCGGCGCGAGCTGGCTGACAAAGCGCTGGCTCGATTCGTACTTTGCGGAATGCGCCGACCGCTTCATCCGCGAGGGCTATGAAATCGCGTTTTTCGGCGGTCCGACGGATGTGCCGATTGTCGAGAAATGCATTGCGCAGATGCAGGAGAAGGAAAGCCCGAAGGTTCACGTCTTCACGGGCAAAGTCAGCCTGATTATCCTCGCGGGCCTTTTGCGGCGCTGCTGCCTGTTCCTGACGACGGACTCCGGCCCCATGCATGTCGGCGTGGCCATGAATGTCCCGATTGTCACGATGTTCGGCGCGAGCCCCGTGCCGACCTTTTATCCCTACGACGGCAAGGATATCCTGATTAAGACCCCCGAGAAATGCCATCCGTGCGGCATCCACGAATGTCCGCGCACGGGGAAGGAAAACATGGCCTGCATGAAGAATATCCCAGTAGATGTCGTCATGAAGTACGCAGAGGAACTTTTAGCGGCCTATCACGCGGAGCCGGCGTACAAGCTGCTCAAGCACATAGGCGATTACAAATGCCGCGTCATTGAGCTCTAAAGATTTAGAGGCAGAGAGGTGTAAAATGGATAAAGAAAAGCTTTATGATTTTGTCGCCCAGCGCACATCGCGCTGCAAGATTCTCGTCGTCGGCGACGTCATGCTCGATAAGTACTATTACGGCGAAGTCACGCGCATTTCGCCGGAGGCACCGGTGCCCATCACGCATGTGCTCGACACGAAAGAGACCTTGGGCGGTGCTGCCAACGTTGCGCACAACCTCGCGCTCCTCGGCTGCGAGACGAGCATCACGGGCTTTGTCGGCGATGACTACCACTGCCAGAGCCTGCTCGACAAATTCACGGCCAGGGGCATCGACTATCATGGCCTCATCACGACCGACCGTCCGACGACGACGAAACTGCGTGTCATTGGCGGCCATCAGCAAATGATGCGCCTCGACTTCGAGGAATCCGCACCAATTACGGGGCCTTACGCCGACCGCTTCCTCAATTACATCAATCAGAAGCTCAATGAAAGCCTCGACTGCGTGATCATTTCCGACTATGGCAAAGGCTCCTGCACCGAGGAAAACTGCCATAAGATTATCGATGCCTGCCACGCCCACGGCGTGCCGGTCGTCGTAGACCCGAAAGGGGCCAACTGGACAAAATATGCCCATGCGGACTACATTACGCCAAACCTCAAGGAAATCAATCAGGTGCTTTTAGAGCCCATCCGCAACGAGGACAAGGCCGTCGAGAAAGCCGCGCATTACGTCATGCGCAAGTTCAAAATTCGCAACATCATCGTCACGCGCTCCGAAGAGGGCCTGTCCCTCGTCCGCGATGACGAGATTGTCCATATCCCGACCAAGGCACAGGAGGTCTTCGATGTTTCCGGTGCCGGCGATACGGTCATCGCCGTCTTCGCCATGGGCCTCGCGGGCGGCATGAGCCCTGCTGACAGCGCCTACATGGCCAACCTCGCCGCGAGCGTCGTCGTCGCCAAACTCGGCACGTACGCTGTCAGCCGCGAAGAACTCATGAAAGTGCTCAAAGGCGAAAGCAAGGAATAAAGTCAAAACACAGACTCTTATAGATACAGGGAGGAATTTCTCATGATTATCGTAACGGGTGGTGCCGGTTTTATCGGCAGCAACATTGTCAAGGAACTCAATCGCCGCGGCCGCACGGACATCCTCATCGTCGATGACCTCAAGGACGGTTCGAACTACAAAAATTTGCGCGGTCTGCAGTTCATCGACTACCAGTACAAGGATGATTTCCTTCAGTCCATCGAAGATGACGACTTCGACGGCACGGACATTGACGCCGTCTTCCATGAAGGCGCCTGCTCCGACACGATGGAGTACGATGTCAACTTCATGATGCGCACGAACTACGAATACTCGAAGTCGCTGCTGCATTTCTGCCTGCAGCACCGCATTCCGTTCATGTACGCTTCGTCCGCTTCGACGTACGGCAGCGGCAGACACGGCTTCCGCGAGGGCGACGAGTGCGAAGATGCGCTGAATCCATATGCCTTCTCCAAACTCGCCTTCGACCGCTACGTCCGTCAGGTCATGCCCGAGGCCCACAGCCAGATTGTCGGCCTCAAGTACTTCAACGTCTACGGCCCGCAGGAACACCACAAGGGCAAGATGGCTTCCATCTTCTATCAGCTTTATAACCAGATCAACGAGACAGGCAAGGCCCATCTCTTCCGCGGCTGGGGCGACATCAACGGCACGCCCGTCAAAGACGGCGAGCAGCGCCGCGATTTCGTCTACGTCAAGGACGTCGTCAAAGTCAACCTCTGGTTCTGGGAGAACCACGGCCCTTCGGGTATCTACAACTGCGGCACGGGCCATGCCCACAGCTATATCGAAGTTGCCCAAGCCGTCATCAAGGCCATGGGCAAGGGCGAAATCGCCTTCCGCGACTTCCCGGAAGTCCTCAAGGGCAAATATCAGAACTTCACGGAGTCCGACCCGACGCACCTCTTGGCAGCCGGTTACGACCAGGGCTTCACCGACATGGAAGAGGCCGTCAAGGAGTATGTAACATTCCTCGACAACGGCGGTTATTACGAATATGGAAAATAAGGCCGTCTTTTTCGACCGCGACGGCACACTGAACGTCGACATCCACTACCTGCACCGCCCCGAGGACTTCATCTGGATCGACGGGGCCAAAGAGGCCATCAAGTACGTCAATGACAGGGGCTTCCTCGCCATCCTCGTGACGAACCAGAGCGGCGTCGCCCGCGGCTTTTACCCCGAGAGCGACGTCCAGCGCGTCTACGACTGGATGAATGCGGAACTCGGGAAAATCGGCGCTCACCTCGACGCCCTCTACTACTGCCCGCATCATCCCGAAGCCAAGCTCCCCGAATACCGTAAAATCTGCACCTGCCGCAAACCCGCGACCGGCCTCATCGACAAAGCCTGTGCGCGTTTCGGCATCGACCGTACAAAGTCCTACTTCGTCGGCGACAGCGAAGCCGACATGCTCTGCGCCAAAAACGCGGGGCTCAAGGGCCTGCGGTATGAGGGCGGCAGCCTGCGGGAACTGTTGGTAAAAAACATAATAACTGACAAAATGTAAATAAATTTGCTAGCCTCATCAAAAGATGGGGCTTTTTGTTTGCCATTCTGGGACGGATAGAGTAGAATTAAAAAAGAAAAGATAAGCAGGATTTTTCCTGCAGAGATATTAAAGGATCGATTGCATGCTGGACTATATCAAGTTAGGAAAAAAGATTTACAATACAGAAAACCCGCGTGAAGCTCGAAGAATGGTGGTCTTTGTCGCTCGCTGTCTCCTGAATGCAGGCCGCATGAACAGACTGCACCAGTTTTTTACGAAAGATGAGCTCCTGCGCCAGATTGCGGAGGAATATCCTTTTGTCTACGAACAGCCGACGAGAGCGTTCTTCTACAACAAATCGACCTTTGACGAACGGGCCAGACTGGTCGAGCAGCATATGGAGTATCTGGCGAAACATCTGAAAAAAGATGTTTTACTGGGAATCTACGCAAGACAGCGCTATCTGCTTTGGGAAAGCAAGGATGATATTGGTCACCTGCGTTTTGAACTTTTCTATCATCCGGGACAGCGCAAGGAAGGAATTTTGTCCGTCGTTCTACGCCTCGATGAAAATGACCTCTACCAGATGATGTTCTGGATTGCGCCGAATAAGGCCGGTGAATGGGCCCTCTGGATTGGCGCAATGCAGGGGCCGAACATGGAAAACGCGAAAGATGTCGTTAAGAAAGTCACGAAGCGCTGCCATGCCTACCGCACGAAAAACTTCATCCTGCACGCGACGCAGGAAGTTGCGAAAGCCCTTGGCCTTAAGCATATCTATGCCGTCACGAACTACGGCTACTATGCGAACAATCACATTCGCCGCGACCGCAAGCTCAAGACGAGCTTCAGCGACTTCTGGAAGGAATCGGGCGGCCGTCCCTGCGCCGACCAGCGCTTCTACGAACTGCCCATGACCGAATACCGCAAAACCATGGAAGAAGTCCCCACGCGCAAACGCGCGAACTACCGCAAACGCTACGCCCTGCTCGACGAAGTCGACGCGTCGATTGCGGAGAAAGTCAAATTACTGATGAAATAAATGAGGGAAATATGAGCTCACTGGCGATTTTAATCCTGACTCGGAATGAAGAAGATAATATTGTTTCTGTTGTAGAAAATGCCAAGAAGTGTACGGATGAAGTTATCATCATTGACTCGGGCAGTACGGACCGCACGGTAGAACTGGCGAAAGAGCACGGTGCAAAAGTCAGCTTTCGTGCATGGACTGACGACTTTTCTGCGCAACGGAATTTTGCTTTGGAACAGACGAAAGCCGACTGGGTGCTGTATCTTGATGCTGATGAACGCTTGAATGACGAATTAGTAGAAAATGTCAATAAGATTATCCATTCGGAGGACATGAAATATCAGTATTCTATGGAAAGAAAATCGGTGGCATTTGGTACGAAGTTCAATCATGGCGTTTTGAAACCAGATCATGTTGCACGCATGTTTCCTAGGACCCAAGTAAAATGGGTACATAAAGTTCATGAGCATCCGGAATGCTCATTGCCTGTGAAAAATTTATCTGGTCATATTGAGCATTATACCTATAAAAGCTGGCAGCATTGGGAAGGAAAGTTATGCCGCTATACGACAATTTGGGCAGAAGATGCCTATAAAGGCGGAAAGAAAATTTCCTTAAGTGGTATTTTTATACACAGCATAGGCGGCTTCTTCAAAATGTTTGTCGTGAGAACTGGTTTTCTTGATGGCTGGATGGGAACCTATATGTGCTTCAATCATTTTTTTTACACAATGCTCAAATATCTCAAACTGTATGAATTGCAAAGGAACGGTAAAAAGTAATGCGTGTAGCCATCTTAGAGACAGTAAAGACGTCTGGCGGGTTTGAACAAGAATTTGACCGTCTGATTATCAACGAACTTAAAAAGCAGGGGCATGAACCGGTACTGTTTTTGCCTGAAAACAGTACCCTGCCTGTCGACTTCAAGATTCCGATTGAATATATGAAAGGCGGACAGATTGTCGATTATGAGGGAGCAGGAAAATTAAAGAAGATATGGCTGTCAATCCAACGAGAGCGCAGACGCGTTAACTGGTTCAACTCTGCTTATGAAAAAGCCTGTGCCCATGATGTGGATGCCATCATGCTGACAACAGCGACATATCGATATCTGCGGTCTTTGCATAAGAGTCGGCTGAAGGACAGCCCGATTCCTGTTATTTTTATATTCTTGGGAGTAAATCCTCAGGAGAAACCGAAATTTTTAGAGCAGGCTCGTAAATGTCAAAGCTATAAAAATATCAAATTAAAAGTAACGACACTCCGTAATGATTTTAAGAATGATAATGTTCTCAATGTGGAACTGATAAAGCCGCCAGTTTTGTTGCCGGAAGGAATAAAAGTCAATCCGGTGCTTTCGTATAAAGAGCCAATTCGCATTGGCTTCTTTGGGCATTACCGCAAAGGCGAAAAAGACGTGGATGGCATTATTCAGGCCTTTTTACAATGTCACCTTGACCGGAAGGCTGAGCTTGTTATACAGGCAGCTCCTACAAGCGCAGAGGATCGTCAGGATATCGAAGGTATCATGGCCAAATATGATAAAGAATCATCTGTGCATTTTATTAAGCATAAGGTCTACGGAAAAGATTGGTATGATCTGTTGCAGAGTGTAGATGTTTTATTCCTTCCGTATAGCAATACACGTTATCTTTACAATTGGAGTGCCGTATATTTTAATGCTTTTGCCCTGTATAAACCGGTCTTAGCAACAGATGTATTGAATCCCGAGATTTTGAAAGAATATCGAGTGGGTAAAGAGGTCGATTTAAAAGATTTAACACATTTGTCGAAACAGCTATATGAATTTTTGCATGACTATAAAAAGATGCTGCCGACTTACGAAAAAGAGCTGCAAAGAATCAATCAGGATTTCAGCACAGAGTCATTTTTACGAAGTCTTTTATCCTGATTTTTAATCCATTATGTAAAATACAGAGGAGGGAAATGGGCAATGCGCACGATCGTATTGTTATATATGGGCGATGAGACTGTTACGGCTAGTGCTGGTACGGAACGAGTCTTGACCAATATGGCAAATGCCTTTGTTAAACGAGGTTATCATGTAGTGGTAGTCACGAATGATGATACAAATGCAGTGCCATATTTCCCGTTTGATCCCCATGTAGAACTCGTATTTCTGAATCTCTGGAAGGTGAAAATACCTTTTTATATCAAGGTGAAGCGGGAAATCAATCGAGTAATCCCTGTTATGGATCGTCCTGTTGAATCGTATCGGGCAGCATTGTCTGTAAAAAAATTATCGCAGCTTTTTCAAGGAAGGCAGGTAGACTGCATCATTGTCTATAATCATGAAGCTATACAAGTTGCAGACCGCTGGCAGCATGGAACGGTACCGATAATTGCCATGATGCACAATGCCATTCGCATTATTATGGGAAACAGTAATCAGATGACTTTACGAGAGAAAGAAAAGGCAGATATCATTCAGGTATTGATGCCATCGTATGTGGAAGAGGCAAAACAATATATCAAGAATACACCTGTTGTCTGTATTCCAAATGTTGTAGAACAGGTTCTTTTGGACCAGCAGGCACGGATTGATAAAACTAAAGATACGTATACGATTATTACGGTCGGCCGCATAGACCCCTATCAGAAGCGGACACATATTTTGGTAGAAGCATTTGCCTTATTAGCAGACCGTTATCCTGAATGGCAGGTAGAGCTTTGGGGTAAGATAAAGAAGCAGGATTATTACGAGAAAATTTGCCGGTTTATCAAAGAACACCATTTGGAGAACCGCATCCATTTTATGGGCACAACAAAAAATGTCCAGAAGCAGCTTCAAGAAGCGGATATTTTTGCTTTTCCATCTTCATTTGAAGGCTTTCCGTTAGCTTTGACAGAAGCTATGGCTACAGGTCTGCCGTCTGTAGGCTTTCGTTCTGCAGATGCCGTTAAGGATTTAATTGCCGATGGGCGGAATGGCATATTATGTGCTGATGGTATCCCAGCTTTTGCTAATGGTCTGGAGCAATTGATGCGTAATCAAGGCTTGCGCGTAAAAATGGGTCATCAGGCTGCCAAGAATATGCAACCTTATGAACCTGAGCGTATATGGGATCAGTGGCAATCGCTTGTAGAGTCTGAAATCAAGAAATTTGCAAATAAGAGGAGATAACGGCGTGTTTGAACAATTTTTCCTTTCCGCACAGCAGGATATCAAGTTATTTATTTGCTTTCCAATTCTCTGCGCTATATTTCGCGTTATTTTTATAGCAGTTCATAAGCCATATTCTTCTTTATCAGGAAAGAAAAGGGCTTTATTTCATTGCTTCCGATTTGGCTTTTGGTGGGGCATGGATATCAATGCCTATGTATTTTTACTTTCTTTGGTAGTTGTTACATTGCCAAGCTTGTTTATTCCTTTTTGGTCGCAGCATGGGGACATAATACGCTTGATTCTTGGCCTTACTTATGCATTTTTCTTGTATATTGCATTTGTCGGCAAGATGATTTTTTATGCGCAGTTCCATGATATTTTCAATAATATTGTTTTCTTAGGAAAAAAGGCAGAGAAGCATAATCTGATTGATGTTTTCTTCAACCAGTATCATGGCGTACGAAACTTGCTCCTGTTCATTCCTTATGAATTCTTAGTCGGTTGGGGCATCAGTGTGATATTGTCCATACCATGTATTCCTTATCCTCATTTTGCCGGAGCAGCGTATTATTTATTTAATATCGCAGTCGTTCTAGCCTTGGCAGCGTTCTTTTATTTCTTCCGTTATGGCGGAACTTTTATGCATGATAATAAGCCGGAATGGGATACGATTCCGGCTGTGGTCAAGGAGGATCCATTCCTTTCTAAAGCTACGGTAGATGATTTGATTGCTCTGAAGATGCTGCGTCATCATCCCATGAATGAGACCATGCAGCTCAGTGATACGGAAAATCTGGCTCGTGTAAAACCATTCATTGAGGAAAATGGCGGCAGTGTCCAATCATTTGATGACGCCATACAGGCATTTCTTCATGAGGCGAAAGGACCAAAGATAGCCAAGCCATTGCATATATTCCTCATCGTAGGCGAAAGCTACTCACAGCCTTATTTTGACCCGGCTTTCGCAGATCTTCATATTGCTGATGAAGGAAAGAAGTTTATGGCAGATCCACATACGGCTTCGATTCCAACGACTTTATCGGCAGGAATCATTTCAAGACCGTCAATTGTCAGCCTTATGTCAGGTATATTCGATGCTGGCTTGGAACTGAATGAACGCGAAGAGTTTTGGCATGGAACGATGCCTACGGCTTTGCCTCTGCAGCTTCGTAAGTTGGGCTATGAGACAAATTACTGGTATGGCGGCAGTTTGTCTCATGGCAATTTCACGCATTTTGCACCCGCCTGCGGCTTTGATCATGCTTATTCGGCAACCGATATCTGTGCTCCGGATGCACCTCGTTCCTGGGTGGGGGTATACGACCATATTTTCTTAGAGAAGGCGGCGGAACTGATAAAAAAAGATGATCATCTGCCGCAATTCCATTTTATTTATACGACTTCCAATCATGGCCCGTATAAGATGCCTCTGCGTAAACTTGGTTTTGAAGCAGAAAAAATCATGAAAGTTCAGCAGGATGTGCTGGATGAAAAAATTATTCCGAAAGTGTTGGGAACATATTGGTATTCGGATCGAGCTATCAATCACTTTATTGATGAGATGAAATCAATCTATCCAGATAGTCTGTTTATCGTTACCGGAGATCATGGTTCACAATGCTCGGAACTGCAGCATACATCTTTTATGAAGCGCGAATATACATTCCGGGAATTGCATTCGCCAATTCTGATGTTCCATCATAGGGAACTTACAAAAGATTCTTTAGCGAATAATCCGATTGGCGGCCACATGAATATACTGCCTACTATCTTTGAACTGATTGCTCCAAAGGGATTCCAATATTATTCTTTGTTTGATTCGTTAACAGAGCCTGTTGACTATTGTGTGACGCCGTATCATTGGGCAACGCGAGAAGCAATTGGCGCATGTAATGCAACCTACTATCAGCTCCTATCTGCTAAAGCTGGAAGTGATATCCAGCAGGGCACAGCGCCATATGATGATCTTTGTGCTGCAGAAAAAAGCCTGACGGCATATCTTCTGCAGCATCCGAATCTTTTGCGTCCTGTGCAGAAGTGGCTGAAGAAATAAGTTATCATGATCAAGGAGAAAAGCATGTCTGACTTTATGATAAAGAAGCAAACTTGTATTTCACAGCTGCCATTGTTGATGTTGGTAGTTAGCTGTGGTGCATCATCGGGATTCTTGATGATCGTGGCTTTGTTGCTGCATCTGTTATTATGCAGATATTATCGCGAACCTGTTCTTGGCCCTATCATCTATACAAAAATGTTTCGTGTGAGTTTGGTCTTTATTTTCCTCTTTTTTGTCTGCTCGTTTATTCCCTTGCCATTTAACGATGGGCAACCGCGGTTGCTTTTTCGATATATATCACGCCTAGCACCGTTTATATTGGCTGTTGTTATAGCAAGACCTACGGCGGAGAGTTTTCTGGCAATATGGTATGGCTGGGGCCTTTCACTGTTATACTTTTTTGTAATTGTAGCTCGCACCCCAGTTTGGGAAGTGAATCGTTTATTCGGTCCTTTCAGCAGTCCCAATACTTTAGCGGGGTTATTAGTCATCATGCTACCGATGGTCCTTTTTGGCGTCGTAAAGTATAGAAAGAGCTTTTTAAAGAGCAGTATTGTATTGTTACTTTTTAGCATGATAGCGGTATTTCTTGTAGTGTGTACGGGGTCACGTAATGCATACGGGACGTTTATAATCTCTTTCTTCGTACTCTCATGGCTTATTTACAGGCATCGTGATACATTCTCTTTGAAGATTATTGGTACCGTAATAGCATTCATTTGTCTGGGGATTGCTTATGCGTCGCCTATGATTATATCCCAGCGTGTCGAACGCAATATTGGACAGGATGGACGCATTTATTTGATGCAGGCCGGCATTCAGATTGCGAAAGAACACCCGATTGTCGGTATCGGTGCGGGCAACTGGGGAAAAGTTTACAAAGAGCGCTTTGAAGCTCAGAATCCCAATCATGAACAGAATATCCAATCTCCACATAACATCTATCTGCATGTACTGGACGAGTCTGGTATCATTGGCTTAACAGGTTTCTTAGCATTGTTCATTTATCAGATTAAAGAGATTATATATTGGCTGCATCGCATATATGCGCAGGAAAAAAGAGCACTTCCATGGCTAGGGGGAATAGGACTATCGATTGTGTCTGTATTCATCTTTGGCTTTTTGGATTACGACTTTTTTAGCCGCAATATGATGCAGATTTACTGGCTTTGCTGGGGACTTTGCTTATGTGCTATAGAAAGCGCAAAAAAGGAGCTGGGATTGAATGAATGATTTGTTAAGCATCATTGTTCCTGTCTATAATAATGCAAAATACCTCTCCCAGACGTTAAAAAGTATACAGGCACAAACCTATAGGACTTTTGAATTGATTCTCGTCAATGATGGCTCGACAGACAATAGCTTAGAAATTTGTCGAAATGCAGCTGGTATGGATAATCGAATCATTGTTATTGATAAAAAAAATGGGGGTGTAAGCTCCGCTAGAAATCGCGGCTTAAAAATAGCAAAAGGCAAATATATTTCCTTTGTAGATGGTGATGACTGTATAGATTCCGATATGTATCGTGTTATGATTGATACATTAGAGGCGGAGTCTGCTGATTTAGTGAATTGCTGTGTCATAAAGGAAGAAAACTACAAACCTATTTCATACAAGAAAGAACAATCCTATGTCAGCACAGCACCATTAAACTGTCTGGCAAAGAAAGGCCATTTTGTCGATAGCTCGCTGAATAAAGTATATACAAGGGAAATTATTGGTGAAACGTGTTTTGATGAAAATATATCTTATTCAGAAGATAAGTTATTCGTAACAGAGATTTTTCTTAAAGCGAAGAAAGTCGTATTCCTGGATAATATTTTTTATCATTATATTCAACATAAAGACAGTCTCTCTTGGCAGGATAATTACGATGTGTGGTATGGAAATTTTCAGGTATGTAGGAAAATATATTCGCGTGTAAAAGAGATGGAATCCGCTAATGGAGAAATAATAAACAGTGCTTTTCGTGGTTATGTGAAATCTATCATCGCTTTATTACGTTATGATATCAAATATAGGGATAAGGAGCAATATAATACTGTCTTAGTTTCCCATCGTAAAGATATAGAATTATTTTTACAGGAAACGCCTCTTTCTATTGCAAAAAAATGGGAATATAAAACCTATACGATATCGTATTTTGTAGCATCTCTGGTACATTACTATTTTAAGAGGAAGAAATAAGATATATGCTTGAAAAAATTGGCAAAGAACATAATTCATTTCTGGCTCAATCAGTTGCAGATAAAAAAGTTCTAGTGATTGTTCCTCATGAAGATGATGAAATCAACGTAGCTGGGAGTATCATGTATAGTTATGTCCACAAGGGCGCTGATGTATACTGTGCTTTCACGACAAATGGTGACTTTTCTTTCTCAGCAGCGACTCGTATGGATGAGGCAAAGCGGGCATTAACTGTACTGGGTGTTAAAAATATTATTTTTTTAGGGTACGGGGATACTTCGAATAATTATAAAGGTGGACATTTATTTTATGCTGAGCAACGACCAGTAGAATCACCTTCGGGACATAATGAAACATACGGGTCTGATATTGCTCTGGATTATGCGTATCAAAAACATAAGAAACATAGCCCATACTGCAGAAGTGCTTTTCGAAATGACATACAAGAACTTCTTTTGGATATACAACCAGATATCATCTTTTGTGTAGATCTTGATCTTCATTCAGATCATCGTGCAGCATCGATTCTATTTGAAGAGGCAATGGGGAAAATTCTGTGTCGCCCTAATAATATGTATCGACCGACCGTATTTAAGGGATTTGCTTATTGTACGTCTTTTGGTGCACTAAAAGATTTTTACGACATCAATATCCGGTCGGTGCTGTTGCCATCTCCAAGGGAAGATGTAATTATTGACAAATCTCTATATACGTGGAAGGATCGTGTACGCATTCCAGTCTTGCCAGCATGCAGGGGGCACTTCTTACGGCATAATATCCTTTATAAGGCATTGTTCCAGCATGCTTCGCAGAGTGCTGCTCTTCATGCTGTCCGTATTGCTAATGCGGATGCTGTTTTTTGGCAGAGACGGACAGATAATCTTGTCTATCAGGCACGTATCGCAGGAAGTTCAGGAGATTATCAGAGAGTTGCTGAGTTTAATGTTTTAAATATTAGAGATATAGACAGTAAAGCGATTTCTTTTACACAATATTTATGGAGTCCTAAAACTAATGATACAAAAAAAACAGTATCATTTCATTGGGATAAGAATGTAGATATTGCTTATTTGGAAATTGGAGGAAATGTCGAAAACACAGGCAGGATAAATAAAATAGAAGTATCTTTTTCAAATGGCAGCAAATATATATTAGGTCCTTTGCCTAAAGCAGGAAATCTATTGCACTATCGTCTTCCTGCTGTGCAGCGTACAGATGCATGTCAACTGCGTATTTTGGGAACAGAAGGTACCGATTATGGTATCAGTACAGTCGGTCTGTATTCTTGTCAGTTCCCTGAAAATCTTGAAATTCCCTATATCAAGATAATGTGCGAAAATGAGTTTATATACGATTATATCATTCCCTTCTCAACAAGAGAGTGTCAACTATCCGTTTATCGTTATGGAACGGAAGAAGATGTAATATACCATTTGCAAGAAAATTCTAAGAGCCAAATTACAGACTCGGGAAAAGTTATTTTTTCTTCTAGTGATCAAGTACTGCATGTTCGGGCAGAGTTAAAGACTCATCCAGGTATATATGATGAGGTATGTATTCATCGTGTGACAGGAAGCTATATTAAAAGAATAAATTTTTTACAAAGGATAGAAGCTGCATTATTAGATTTTTATTTGAGAAAATATAGGAAGTATACGCATATAAGACATAAATATTTAAAACAAATATGAATCTCTAACGATACTCAGCTGGATACTACTGTGTAAATATTTTTTAATATAACTGGTATAGTATAAAAATATTATTGATATGATAGGATGTCTGTTATGAGTGAAAAAGGCTTGTTATCCGTTATTGTTCCAGTTTATAAAGTGGAACCATATTTGCGACGCTGTATAGATTCCATTTGTAAACAAACTTATAAAAATTTACAGATTATCTTGGTGGATGATGGATCACCGGATCGGTGTGGTGATATTTGTGATGAATATACAGTCCGTGATTCACGGATTATAGCAGTGCATCAGGAAAATGAAGGCTTGAGTGGCGCGAGAAATAATGGCCTTCTTTTTGCTAAAGGAGAATATATCGCTTTTGTTGACAGCGATGATTGGCTTCATCCGGATATGTATAAAACTTTAATTACTATGATGGAGCAAAATCAATTGGATATGGCACGCTGCTCTGTTATAGGCTCAGATGGGAAAAATGAAGATCCTATTTTGCCACATGATGGAATAGCAAATACTGTTATTATGGGAAACCATGTTTTTGAATTATATTTTACAGAATTTCTTTGTAAGGTCGTTTGGAATGCGGTGTATCGTCGCGACATTGTAATGGGAATTGTATCTCCAGAGAGGTGTCATTCACAAGATAATTATGTTTCTGGACGCTATCTTTATCGAAGTCAGCGAATCATGATAACAGATAAGTGCCTATACTATTACTATAAAAATCCTACAAGTACGACTCATGGTGGACATAAGCGATTTTTGGATATTTGTATTTGTACAGAAAAATTGAGAGATGATCTTATACGATTAGATGGAATGAAAAATCCTGTATATATTAAAAGGCTGAATAGAAAGTTGGCACGTGAATTATTTCATTTTATCCGTGAAGATAATAGCCAATATAAGGTCTATTCGATAAAGAAAGAACAAAAAGATTTTATAGAAGAAAATTTAGACTTTATCAGACGCATTCGTTTTTTATGGTTGCTGCATAAAAAACACATTTCTATATATTAAGATAAGGTGATAGTGATGGGAAATAAGTTTACAACAGAGTATTTTGAAAAAAACAGCGATAAGTTATATATTGAAAAAAATGAATTTCTGTATATTCCTAAGGATGATACAAGACCGACCATGCATATTGGATTTAACATAAATGATCCATTTTTTAAAGCATTAGGTGCAGAAATTACTTCTATTCTAGAGACAAATAAAGACATGTCTTTTAATTTTCATGTTTTTGTCGATAGTTATACGCCAAAGAATAAGGAAAATCTACAGAAGACCGCTCAGAAATATAAATGCAACATCTACCTTTATGTCATGGACATGAGTATTTATCAGGATTTCCATATCAAGGTAGCTCGTTTTTCACGTGTAACCTATATTCGTATCGTCATGCCTTGGGTGTTGCGCCGTTATACAGATCGTTACTTATACTTGGATTCAGATATGATTTGTGTTGACAGCTTAAAGTTTTTCTTATCAATAGATTTGGAGGGAAAAGCTATTGGTGCCTTGACTTATCATACACCGGATCGTGTAGCATTCTTGAAAATGAAGCAAGATGTATATTTCTCTGATGGATTAATGTGGATTGATATTAATGAGTGGATTAAAGAAAAGATTACGGAAAGAGTATTCAGTTATCAAGGCGCAGACCCACGTAGATTTAAGGGGCAAACACAAGACCTCCTCAATTTAGTTGTAGAAGGAAATATGAAACCTATTCCGAATCTTTTCCATCATAAAAATAAAGATTTCAGTATACAGGGAGTTCTGATTCATTATTCTGGACGTGATAAACCATGGGAACTTGTGTTAGACCAAGATGATGAATTATGGCGTCATTACCTTGATGTATCGTTTTGGGACAGCATGCCAGATCCTATGCCGCCGAAAAAGCCGTCGTATTATCATAGTTTCAAAAAGTTGGCTCAGGTATACCGGAGCAAAGGCGAAACTTGGAAAGAGCTTCAGTGTCTGTTCTGGTATGCCGTATTGAAGATTCGGTACAAACTTTGATTGATGCACAAAGAAAGCCTGCTGTAATTCTGTAGCAGGCTTTTCTATAGGTTACTTATAATTATGTCGGATCCTCAGAGATCGGTACTGTATGCTTGAAGGTCCAGAGCGTGTCCCGCTGGAAATCATAATCTGGCGAAGAAAAATCTTCTCGGCTGTCATAATGGTTGGAAGGCGCCTCAAGAATACCGGAGATAGTATTATAAATCATATCGTTAGTGAAATACGCATCCTGATGCTTTTTAAGGATATTGTACCGACTGGGATCGTATTGCTGATAGTCCGGTGATAAGTAGATAAACATGGGTATGCGTAAGGTATCAAATGTTCTTACGTCAGGGCCATGCCCGTGATAAATGTTTTCACCGTGATCCGAAAAATAGACCATGGCTTTCAAATTTAAATTCTGCTGGGCATAGGTAAAAATATCATGCAGTACGGTATCTGTATAGAGAATAGTATTCGCATATTGACCTTCCGGTGTAGAGGAATCAAATTGCGTGTGGCTTTCTGGGTAGTGCTTTTGATAGGGGACATGACTGCCTTTCAGATGAATAACGATAAAATTACTTTGATTTTTATCAATGTTTTTTAATAAGGGCAGGAGATCGCCGTCATAAATAAGACGATCGGAAATGTTAGGAACGGCATAATGGTCGGCTGTTTTCATCATTAAAGTGATAGGGGCATCGTTTTCGCCCATGCTGCCTTGATTGCTCAGCCAATACGTTTGATATCCTGCTTTTTTTGCTACATCTACAATTGAAATGGATTCGTTGAATCTTTTATCATTATACTGACTCATCTCCGTACAGGCTCTAATTAGTGCTTCTACCGTTTGATTATAGCAGGCATAGACGTTGCTGTATATAATGAAATTGGGATTGCTTTTTTGGCTTTCCATCCATGGTGTGTCGTCATAAGGCAGGGATGGTGTGTAATAAGTCATATAATCGCGGGATGCTGACTCACCAATGACCATGATGACGGTACCGGGTACATCTTTTGCGAGTGTATGATCTGTAGTGATTTGCAGAGCCTGATAGCGCGCATCATAATCTTTTGCGAATAATTTCTGTTCATGACGGTAGGCTGTGACCGTTTGCCATGTGGAAAAAAAGAGAGTTTTATCTTTCAGAGAACCGACTATATAGAAAACTGTGATAGGAAGCAGGATAATGACGAACCAGGAAGCCCAACGGGTTTTAAGGGATGGCATCAATTGAGTTGCTCGATAGCTCAAGAAACCGATCAGCAGGAACACAAAGATAATAGAAATTCCCACAGCTGGGCTGATATAGGTTTGCAGATAACCGAGAGCTTCCTGATAATCTGTTTCTTGTACAGCAAAAATAGAACTTTCGGAGACAGTAACGTGATATAATGAGAAATGAATCAACTCGGACAGTGGAATGATGCAGCATAATATAGTGACTATAGCATACACTATTGATGCTCCGCGTGAAAGAAGAGGAAATGAAACGAAATGTTGCCTCAGCAAATTGCAAAAACTTTGCAAGAGCATCAGCGAGAGCAGAATATATAGCCCCAATAAGATATCATGACGGGGATTCCAGTGATGCAAGGTCATGTTGCTGTTGGCTTGCAGTATAGGAATCAGAGCCATCCAACTCAGACTGATGAGAAGCACTGGTAGCCATATGGCCGAAAATAAGCGTTTCCGATTTATGTATTGCGTGAGGCCGATGCCGATGATTGGCACGATTATTTGACGGATCATGATACCGTACTGTATTAAATCTGTTTCTTTTTGTGTTATGTGGAAGATCAATAATGCAGTCAGGTAAAGGAATATGGTATCCAGCAAGTAACCATGTAGTTTTAGTTGTTTTCGCCGATAGAAGTTCATGTGAGGTCACCTTTCAAGAAAATATCTTTGTACATTATAATATAATTGAGATTAGATTACCAGCTTGTTAAGCCTTAGTTGAGTCTATACTCCATTTTTAAAGAAAGTAGGTAAAAGAGATGAAAATTGCTATTGCCGGAACCGGGTACGTGGGACTGTCTAATAGTATGCTTTTAGCGCAGCATAATGATGTTGTGGCATTAGACATCAATGCAGAAAAAGTTTCCTTATTGAACAAAGGACTTTCGCCTATCGTAGATAAGGATATTTCTGCCTTCCTGCAGCGTGATGATATTCACTTCAAGGCCACATTAGATGCGAAGGAAGCCTTTTCGGATGCTGAGTTTGTCATCATTTCGACACCGACGAATTACGACCCAAAGAAAAATTTCTTTGATACATCGTCGGTTGAGAATGTCATTGAAGAGGTGCTGGAGATCAATCCGAAGGCTGTCATGGTCATTAAGTCGACGGTACCAGTTGGTTATACAAAGCAAATAAAGGCAAAATATCATACAGACAACATCATGTTCTCGCCGGAATTCCTGCGTGAGGGCAAGGCTCTTTATGATAACCTTCATCCGTCGCGCATTGTCGTGGGTGAAAAGTCGGAGCGTGCGCATGTCTTTGCCAATCTGCTGGCAGAAGGTGCGGTAAAGAAAGACATCCCAATGTTGTTCACGGGCTCGACGGAAGCGGAGGCCATCAAGCTCTTTGCCAATACGTATCTTGCGCTGCGCGTGGCGTATTTCAATGAGCTGGATTCGTATGCGGAGATTCGCGGGCTTGATACTGGTGATATCATTAAAGGTGTCTGCCTTGACCCGCGTATTGGCGACTTTTATAATAATCCGTCCTTTGGCTATGGCGGTTACTGTCTGCCGAAGGATACGAAGCAGCTTTTGGCGAATTACCATGATGTGCCACAGAATCTGATTTCGGCGATTGTTGAGGCCAACAGGACGCGCAAGGACCACATCTCCGATATGATTATCGAGAAGAATCCGGGGATTGTCGGTGTTTACCGTTTGACGATGAAGAGCAACTCGGATAATTTCCGTGCTTCGGCCATTCAGGGCATCATGAAGCGCATTAAGGCCAAGGGTATTGAGGTCGTGGTTTATGAGCCGACTCTTGATAAACCGGACTTTTATCGTTCGAAGGTCATTCGCGATCTGGATGAATTCAAACGAGTCAGCGATATCATCATCACGAACCGCTGGGATGATAAATTGGCGGATGTAAAGGATAAAGTATATACGCGCGATCTTTTTGACCGTGATTGATGGCAGTTAGGAAAGGAAGCAGAGTATGTCTTATTTACCATTTGATGCAGCAAAAAAAGTTCTGATTACGGGCGCAGCCGGGTTTATTGGCTTTCATCTTGCGAAGCGATTGCTCGGCATGGGGGCGAAGGTTGTCGGTTTTGATAATCTCAATGATTACTATGATGTTGGACTGAAGGAGAGCCGTCTGGCGATTCTGCGCGAGTATCCGTCGTTTACGTTCGTCAAAGGCGATTTGGCCGACGAAAAAGCGGTCAATGGTCTTTTTGAGCAGTTCCAGCCGGATATTGTGGTCAATTTAGCGGCACAGGCCGGTGTGCGCTACAGCATCGACCATCCGCGTTCTTATATCGATTCGAACATCATCGGCTTCTTCAATATTTTGGAGGCCTGCCGTCATCATAAAGTAGAGCATCTGCTGTTTGCTTCGAGTTCGTCGGTTTACGGCAATCAGAAAAAGACGCCGTTCTCGACGACGGATAATGTCGACCATCCGATCAGCCTGTATGCAGCGACGAAGAAGTCGGATGAGCTCATGGCGTATACGTACAGCCATCTTTATGGCATTCCAGCAACGGGCCTGCGCTTCTTCACGGTTTATGGCCCATTTGGCCGCCCCGATATGGCTTATTTCAAGTTCACGAATAAGATCCGCAGGGGCGAGGCCATCCAGATTTACAACAACGGCGATATGTACCGCGATTTTACGTATGTCGATGATATCGTCACGGGCATTGAGCACATGCTCTGCAATCCGCCAAGGGCCAATGAACTTGGCGACCATTATAAGGTCTATAACATCGGCAACAACAAGCCCGAAAAGCTCATGCACTTCATTGAGGTTCTGGAAAAGGCCATCGGCAAAACGGCAAAAAAAGAATTCCTGCCCATGCAGCCCGGCGACGTTTACCAGACGTATGCGGATGTCAGCGAACTGCAGCGCGACTTTGACTTCAAGCCGTCGACTACGATTGAAGAGGGCCTGGGCGAGTTTGCCAAGTGGTATAAGGCGTATTATAAGCTTTAAGGCAGAGAGAAGTGACAATTATGTCAGAGCAGAAACGGATCGCGCTGGTTACGGGGGCTTCTAGCGGGCTCGGGCGTGAGTTTGCGCGGTTACTCGCGAAGGAGTCTGAGGTAGAAGAGCTTTGGCTTGTGGCAAGGCGGCGGGAACGGCTGGAGGCGCTTGCCGGGGAGATTTCCGTGCCCTGCCGCGTTTTGGCGCTTGATTTGACGGAGACGGAGTCGTTTCGTACCATTGCGGCTCTTTTGGAGGAGTCGGGCGCGACGGCCGCGTATCTTGTCAATGCGGCCGGCTTTGGGCGCATCGGACTTGCGGCGGACATTGGCGCGCAGGTGACGGGCAGGCTGGTTGACCTGAACTGCCGTGCGGCGGCAAAGCTCACAGAACTTGTGCTTCCGTATATGGCGAAGGGCAGTCACGTCATTGAGATTGCCTCTTGTGCGGCGTTTCAGCCCATCCCGTATCTCGCGGCTTATGCGGCGTCGAAGGCGTTCCTTTTGAGCTACAGTCGGGCGTTGGCGGCAGAAGTCGGGAGCCGGGGAATTTCGGTCACGGCGGTCTGCCCGTATTGGATTCGCGATACGGAATTCATCGACGTGGCGAAACAGACGGACAAAGCGGGGCTTTTCAAGGGGTTTCCGTTTGCGACGACGCAGAAGGCCGTGGCGAGACGTTCGCTTTGGGCCGCGAAGCACGGCTTTACGGTCTTTACGCCGGACCCGATTTCGACCTTGCATCGGCTTATTACGGCGATTGTGCCGCACAGCTGGATGATCGCGCTCTCTAACCTTTGGCGAAAAATCGCAGCATAAAAAAGGCTGTCTGAAGATTTTCTTCAGACAGCCTTTGCTTTTCATATGGAGCGGGCAAGCGGAATCGAACCGCCCTCTAAAGCTTGGGAAGCTTTCATTCTACCGATGAACTATGCCCGCGTCGTTACCGACTTAATTATTTTACCATTTTTTGCCGGATTTGACAAGAGTCAGGCCTTCAGGCAGCCTTTGAGGTCGGCGATGCTGTCCAAAATGGCGATATGCGGGTATTTGGCAAAGTCGGCGGCCGGCGTCGTGCCGGTGGTGACGGCGAGAAAGTCGACGCCGGCGTTTTGGGCCGTTTCGGCGTCAACCCAGCTGTCGCCGGTGTAGAGAACGTCGGACTTCTTGACGCCGAAGTGCTCGATGGCACGCAGCAGGCCCGTGGGCTCCGGCTTATGGCTCTTGACGTCGTCGCTGCCGATAATCAGGTCGATGAGTTCGGGGACGTGGTCGACATCAAATTTTTCCTGAATGCGGCGGTGCGTCTTGTTGGAGATGATGCCGATTTTGGCGCCCGTCGCCTTGATGGCGCGCAGCGTTTCTACGGCACCGGGGAAGAACGCCGTGCCGGGCGTCATGTAGCGGTCGGCTTCGGGGCGGTAGTTGTCGAGGAAGTGACGGGCCTCTTTGTCATCTTCCGTGGGGATGATGATTTTTACGGCATCGAGGATGGGCAGGCCGATGGTCTTTTTGATGCGTTCGTCGGGAACGTCCTCGTAGCCGAGTTTTTTGAGCGTGATATGAAAGCATTTGACGATGGCTGCTTCGGAATTGACGAGTGTGTAGTCAAAGTCAAAGAGATAGAGACGGTAATTCACAAGCAAAACTTCCTTTTCTGTTTTAGTCAGGTCCGGTCTTGAGTGCATTTTCTGTGAGCACTGTTTCCATAATAACACATTATCCGGTTGAAGAAAACGCGCGGATAACGTAGAATAGAATAGTGCAAGTAACTCCAAATGAAGGGAAGTTCGGAAATAGATGAAGCATGTTGTGGTAGACTTGGAGATGAATCCGGTCAGCAGGGAGTTTCGCGAGGTGCGCCGCAAGCTCAATGAGGAAGTCATTGAGATCGGCGCTGTTCGTCTTGACGAGAATTTCCAGCAGGAAGCGGAGTTTCAATGTTATGTAAAGCCTGAGTACGGGCCGATTAAGAAGCATATCACGGGCCTGACGGGCATCACGCAGGCCATGGTGGCGGACAAAAAGCCTTATGCGGACTGTTTTAAGGCCTTTGTCGACTGGGTCGGCGAGGAAGAGACGAAGATTTATTCGTGGAGCATGTCGGACATCAAGCAGCTGCGCAGCGAGTGCCGCTACAAGCTGCCGGATTTTGACCTCGAGTGGCTCAATTCGCGCTGGGTCGACCTGCAGCAGGAGTTTGACGACCGTCTGGGGCTGCACAACAGCCTCGCCCTGAAGCATGCTCTCGGCGCGATGGACCATAAATTCGAGGGCACGCAGCATACGGCCCTCGCGGATGCCATCAACACGAGTGCGATTTTGACGCTCATGCAGGATGACGCGAAGTTCAAGGAGACGATGAAGCCGGTGCTTGAGATTCTGCAGCCAAAGGACGACCTTTCGAGCTCGATTGGCGACCTCTGCCCGGAGCTCGCGAAGCTGCAGAAGGACCTTTAAGATGTTTCAGGCCTGCTGGCTTGACTTTACAGTTTTACATGTGGTAAGGTAGGAAGCATAAGCCCTGTCCTTTATGGGACGGGGCTTTTTTCGGATGAACGAATGCATGGATAGAAGGGATGGATTTTTTATGAAGAAAATGGGGGTCCTCGGACCGCGCGGGACGCACAGCGAGGCGGCGGCGCAGTATTTGTCGAAGCTGCTGCCGGAAAAACCGGACCTTCTCGTCTATCCCGATATTTACGCCGTGATTCAGGCGGTCGAGGATGGCGAGGTGGACAGCTGCCTTGTGCCGGTGGAAAATTCCCTTGAGGGGGCCATCAACATCACGCTCGACACGCTCGCGCGCAGCGAGGACCTCTGTGTGGCACGCGAGCTCATCTGGCCCGTGCACAATCAGCTGATGGTCAAGCCCGGCACGCAGAGAATCCGGCGCATTTATTCGCACCCGCAGCCGATTTCGCAGTGCCGCAAGTATCTGTTGCTTCATTATCCCGAGGCCGAACTCATCAAGGTCGCGAGCACGGCGCGCGCGGCGGAAATCGTCGCGAAGGAGCCGCGGGGCATGGGGGCTGCGGCCATCTGCACGAAGCGCGGCGGCGAGCTCAACGGCCTCATCACGCAGGCGACGGAGATTCAGGACAATATGGCCAATGCCACGCGCTTTTTTGAGCTGCAGCGCCTGACAAGGCCGGATATGCCGAAAATTACGCAGCCGGCCGAAAAAATGCTCGTAATCTGCGAGATTGACGGCCAAAAGGCCGGTGCTCTTTACGATGTGCTGAAGGAATTTGCCGACCGCGGCATCAACATGACGCGTATCGAGTCGCGTCCGGCGAGGACGGAGCTCGGCGCGTATATTTTCTTCTTCGACCTCGAGATTGCGGACAACGAAGAGGCTCTGCGGGCATCTGTCGGAGCCGTGGCGAAGAAGAGCAAATGGCTTAAGGACCTCGGCAGCTTCCCCGTCATCGAGGCCAAGCCCTGAATTTTAGACACAAAAAAACCGTTTCCTGCGAAACGGCTTTTTTATTGGGCTGAATTTTATCAAAGATTGATGACTTCCGGCTTTTTGCCTTCGTCGATGCATTCTTTGGTGATGATGACTTTGCGCGGGGCGTCGGATTTCGGGATGTCGTACATGACATCGAGCATGACGTCCTCGATGATGCCCTTGAGTGAGCGAGCGCCAGTCTTGCGCTCGATGGCTTTCTTGGCGACGGCGCGCAGGGCGTCCTCGGCGAATTCGAGCTTGACGTTATCCATGGCGAGGAGTTTTTCGTACTGCTTGACCGGAGCATTCTTCGGCTCGGTCAGGATGCGCAGCAGGGCGTCTTCGTCGAGGGTCTCGAGCGTGCAGATGATCGGCAGGCGGCCGATGATTTCCGGGATGATGCCGTACTGCATGAGGTCTTCCGGACGGACCTGATGAATGAGCTCGTCAAATGTCGGTTTTTCGCTCTTGCTCGTGACTTCGGCGCCGAAGCCAATCGAGGAATCGGCCTTCTGGAGTCTCTTGGCGATGATGTCGTCGATGCCGACAAAAGCGCCGCCGACGATGAAGAGAATGTTCTTCGTGTCGACCTTGATGGTCGGGGCTTCCGGATGTTTGCGCTGGCCGCGGGCCGTGAACTCGACGACATTGCCTTCGAGCATCTTTAAAAGGGCCTGCTGAACGCCTTCATGGCCCGGGTCGGCCGTGATGGAGTTGTTCGCGCCGGATTTTCTCGCAATCTTGTCGAACTCATCGAGGTAGATGATGCCGTGCTCGGCCTTCTGGATGTCCTTGTCGGCCGCATAGTAGAGGTTGCGGACGGCGACTTCGACATCGGCGCCGACGAAGCCGGCTTCCGTGAGGCTCGAGGCATCCGTGACAGCAAACGGCACATCGAGGAGTTTCGAGAGGTGCGAGAGAAGCGCCGTCTTGCCGCAGCCGGACGGACCGAGCATGATGACGTTCGATTTCTCGATTTCCGTGCCATCGTCGTTCGTGTAGCCGTATTTCATGCGCTTGTAGTGGTTGTAGACGGCGACGGAGAGGATTTTCTTCGCGCGGTCCTGATTGATGATGTACTCATCGAGGTACTGCTTGATGATGTGCGGTTTGTTCTTTTTGAGAATCTCATCGAGCTGGGCGGCAAAGTCCGGCGTCTCTTTTTTCGCCGTATCGGCTTCGTGCATTTCGATGTAATGGGCGAGTTCCTTGATGCAGTTCTTGCAGATGCCAAAGCCCGTAGCCGGGTCGTAAATCGGCATGTCAAAGGAGTCATGAATCTCAACTTCGCGTTTGCAGAAGCTGCAGCGCTGTTTCATGACAGGTTCGTTCGTTTTATTTTTATCGTTAGCCATAGCAAAACGTCCTTTCTGTACGGTTTAGACTGCCGTCTTCGTCATATCCATCTGGACAGGCGGAGACGGCAGTCTTCGTTAACTCTATTATCGCCTATTAGTCTGTTTTTTTCAAGCAGATTTCGTATCTTAGGGAATATTATCGGCCGGCTGCCTTGCAACTCAGGAGAACTCGTGATATAATAAATCGGTAATGGACGTAATGACGTCTGTTTCCAGGTCAAAATTTGACTGGCTTTCCCCCGAAAAAGGGGAGCTAGGTCTAAACCAAGCCTGCGCAGAGCGGGCTTGTATCCATTCCCAGTTCCTGGGGGGAAAGAGAGGTGTAATAGAATGAAACAGGGTATCCATCCGAAGTACTACGAAGCTACGGTTATCTGCGGTTGCGGCAACACGTTCAAGACTGGCTCCACGAAACCGGAACTTCGCGTCGATGTCTGCTCCAAGTGCCATCCGTTCTTCACGGGTCGTCAGCGTGACGTACAGGCAGGCGGCCGCATCGAGAAGTTCAACAAGCGCTACGGCAAGAAATAAGATGCAGCATGATGAAGCAGAGCAGAGAAATCTCGCTCTGCTTCATTTTATATACAGACAAAATACAGCAGCCAGATGTATCCTATATATAATAGAAGAAAGTTGTTTTTTGATATACAGGAGGTCCAATTTTTATGGGCAATCATTTGATGGTAGGCGGTCAGGCGGTCATTGAGGGCGTCATGATGCGCGGACCAAAACTTACGGCTACAGCTGTGCGCGACCCGAACGGCGAGATTCAGGTCGAAACGAAGGATGTGCATTCCATTGCGGAGCGCTATCCGATTCTCAAGAAGCCGATGCTGCGGGGCACGGTTTCTCTCATTGAGTCGCTTGTCATCGGCATCCGCTCGCTCTCGTACTCGGCCAAAATGGCCGGCGAGGAAGACGAGCAGCTTTCGGACAAGGAAATGGCCGGCACGATCGTCTTTGCGCTCGTGCTCGCAAGCATTCTGTTCATCGCCATCCCGACGGGCGCGGCGCGCCTGTTCCATGTTATTACGGAGGACCCGTTCTTCCTGAACCTCATGGAAGGCTTTTTGAGACTCGCGATTTTCCTCGGCTATATCTGGGGCATTTCACGCATGAAGGATATTCGCCGCGTGTTCCAGTATCACGGGGCCGAACATAAGACGATTCACTGCTATGAGGCGGGACTGCCGCTGACGGTCGAGAACGTGCAGAAATTCTCGCGCCTGCATCCGCGCTGCGGCACGAATTTTCTGCTGATTGTCATGCTTGTCTCGATTTTCGTCTTTGCGTTTCTCGGCTGGCCAAATCTCGCGGAGCGCATTGCCTCGCGCATTTTGCTGCTGCCGGTCGTTGCGGGCATCTCGTATGAAATCATTCGCCTCGCGGGCCGCAGCGAGAATCCGATTATCCAGACGGCCATCAAGCCGGGCCTCTGGCTGCAGTATCTGACGACGCGTCCGCCGGAGGATGAAATGGTCGCCGTGGCCATCGAGTCGCTGAAGGCCGTGCTGCCGGAAGAAGAAATCGTCGAAGGGACGGGGGAATACCGTCATGTGGCTAAGCCCGTGCAGGAAGTCCCCGTGCCCTAAAATATATCCTATGGAGAGGTGAATCCTGTGCTGGAGAAGCTCCAAGCCGTTGAAGATAAATATAGGGAACTCGAGTCGCTCATCAGCGACCCCGAGGTCATGGCTGACATGACGAAATGGCAGGCCTATACGAAGGAGCATGCTGCCCTGACGCCGATTGTCGAGAAATTCCGCACGTATAAGAAAGTCGTCGCGGGCATCGACGAAGCCAAGGCGATGTTCCATGAATCCCTTGACGACGAGATGCGCAAATTCGTCGAGGAGGAGCTTGCGAACCTTGTCGAGCAAAAGGAAAAGCTCGACAGGGAGCTGCCCATCCTGCTCCTGCCGAAGGACCCGAATGACGAGAAAAATGTCATTGTCGAGATTCGCGGCGGCGTTGGCGGCGATGAAGCGGCGCTGTTTGCCGGCGACCTCTTCCGCATGTACTCGCGCTATGCCGAGAAAAAGGGCTGGAAAGTCGAAATCATGGATGCCAATGCGACAGAAATCGGCGGCTTCAAGGAAGTGACGTTCATGGTCACGGGCTTTGGGGCGTATTCACGTCTCAAATATGAGAGCGGCACACACCGCGTTCAGCGCGTGCCGGTCACGGAGTCGGGCGGCCGCATCCATACGTCGGCGGCGACGGTCGCCGTACTGCCCGAGGCCGAAGAAGTCGATGTTGACATCAATCCTTCGGACCTGCGCATCGACACGTACTGCGCGTCGGGCGCGGGCGGCCAGTACGTCAACAGGACTGAGACGGCCATCCGCATCACGCATCTGCCGACGGGCATTGTCGTGCAGTGTCAGGATGAAAAGTCACAGCTCAAGAACAAGGAAAAGGCCATGAAGGTCCTGCGCGCGCGCATCCTCGACAAGGCGCGTCAGGAGCAGGAGGCCGCCGTCGCGGCGGACCGCCGCAGTCAGGTCGGCTCGGGCGACCGCAGCGAACGCATCCGCACGTACAATTTCCCGCAGGGACGTGTGACGGACCACCGCATTGGCCTGACGCTGCACAAGATTGACGCCATCCTTGATGGCGACCTCGATGAACTCTTATCGGCCCTCATCACGGCAGACCAGGCCGAACGACTGAAGAAGGTGGACGCGAAGTGACAAATCAGGTATGGACCGTCGGACGTATCCTCAAGTGGACGGAAAACTATTTCAAGGAAAAGGGCATCGAGTCGCCGCGGCTTGACGCCGAGGTCCTGCTCGCGCACGTCCTGAAACAGGAGCGCATCTATCTCTACGTTCATTTTGATGAGCCGATGGAAGCAGAAGAGCTCGCAGCTTACCGCGAATGCATCAAGAAACGCGTCATGCATGTGCCGGTCGCGCAGATTCTCGGTGAAAAGGAATTCATGGGCCTGAAATTCAAGGTCACGCCCGATACGCTCGTGCCGCGCCCCGACACGGAAATTCTCGTGCAGGCCGCTGTTGACCGTCTGCGCGAAGAGCAGGAGAGCGGCAAAGAGGCCTCTCTTTTGCATATCGCCGATATCGGCACGGGCACGGGGGCCATCTGCCTTTCCGTCCTGCATTACCTTGACGGCGTGACGGCCGATACGGTCGATATCTCGCCGGCGGCAAGGGCTGTGGCCGAAGAAAATGCGGCAAATCTTGGTCTCGCGGACCGCGTGACGTTCCATACGGGCGATTTGCTCGCACCTCTGCAGGGGGTGACTTTTGCGGCTATTCTCTCGAATCCGCCGTACATTCCCGAGGCCGATATTGCTGCCTTAGCCCCCGAAGTGCGTCTGAAGGAACCGCATACGGCACTTTCGGGCGGCAGGGACGGCCTTGACTTTTACCGCCGACTGGCAAAAGAGGCTCCTGCCATGCTCGAAGACGGAGGCTTTATGGCCTTTGAAGTCGGCATTCATCAGGCTCAGGCGGTCGCAAAACTCGCCGAAGAAAATCCCTTGATTACGGAAACGGAGATTCTGCCCGACTACGCCGGCATTGACCGCGTCGTCGTGGCCTGGCGAAACAGGCCGAAAAAGCTGCAGGCAGAACCTGTCAAAGAGACTGGGCAGGATGAAAACGGAGAAGCCCAAGTAGAAGCCGAAGTGGAGGAAGAGTGACCATGCAGACAGAAATCGTGAAGATAACGGATGCCCGCGCGCAGCAGGAAGATTTAGAGCGTGCCGGCAAAATCCTCCGCAGCGGCGGACTCGTGGCCTTTCCGACGGAGACGGTCTACGGTCTCGGGGCGAACGGCCTTGACGCCGAAGCCTGCGCCCGCATCTATGAGGCGAAGGGACGCCCTTCTGACAATCCGCTGATCCTGCACGTCTCGGACCGCGCGATGGTCGATATGGTCGCGGCGGAAGTCACGCCGATGGCCGAAAAGCTGCTCGCGGCCTTTATGCCGGGGCCGATCACTCTGATTCTTCGCCGTAAGGAAATCGTGCCGGACCGCATCACGGGCGGCCTTGACACGGTCGGCATCCGTATGCCGGAACACCCGGTGGCCCGCGCGATGATCCGCGCGGCCGGAGTGCCGGTTGCCGCGCCTTCGGCGAATATCTCGGGCCGTCCGAGTCCGACGACGGCAGCTTCCGTGCTGCGCGACATGAAGGGGCGCATTCCGCTGATTCTCGATGGCGGGCCGTGCCATTTTGGCGTCGAGTCGACGATTGTCGACTGCACGGGGCCGGTCGCCGTCATCCTGCGTCCCGGTGCCATCACGCGCGAGATGCTGACGGAAGTTCTCGGCGGCTGTAAGCTTGACCCCGCACTCGTCGGGGCCGACACGGTGCCAAGAGCGCCGGGTATGAAGTACAAGCATTATGCGCCAAATGCCCCGATGACGCTTCTCGAAGGGACACCTGACAAGATGGCAGCGGCGTTTCGCCGTCAGGTCCGCCTGCTGCAGTCGCAGGGGCATACGGTCGGGGTGCTCGCGAGCTCCGAAATCTGTAAGAGCCTGCAGGGCCTCATCCCCGCTGAGCTTTTGGCAGATTACGGCCCTCAGGGAGACCTTTTGGCGATTGCTTCTAATATTTACGAGGAGCTCATCGCCTTCAACGATACCAAGGCCGATGTGCTTTTAGGCGAGGGCACGACGGAAAAAGGACTTGGCCTTGCCATCATGAATCGCCTGCACAAGGCCAGCGGCTTCCACAGTCTCAAGATTTCATGATGCCATAAAGCCGTATATTTATAGAAGAAAAAAATTCCTGCCACAGACCGGCATGCCGTGTCCGTGACAGGAATTTTTTATTTTGTATACGCGAAGAGGGACTACAGACTTGCAGCAGTAATCCCTCTTCAAAGCAGGGGTCCAGGGTGCCGTTCGCTTTAAATGCCTAAAACCTGCGGCTAGCAGGTGGGTGCCCTAAGTCCGGTTTTTGCAGTCGCCGAGGCGGGCATCTGCCGGAATCAAATCAAGCTCCCTAGGAAAAATGTAGGTTAGACACTTCTAAAGCTCACGCACATCCCAGGCTTGTCCTTCTTTACGTGTATAATATCATAAAAAATTTACACGCGCAAGTCTTGACAAATCAATAAAGAAGGCTGGTTGTAGAAAAGCTTAAAATCCCTTATAATGGAGAAATAGAGCCCAATTTAAAAAGAAGAAAAACGCGTCAGCGTAAAGATAAAGGGGAAAAAGAAATGGCAAATATCTATAGCGTAGCAATCAGCTACAAGAATGACCTCGGCTGGATTGACTATGATGAGGATGCAAAAAAGGCAACCGTTCATCTCGCCAACGAAGAGGGTAAGAAAAAGGTCGAGGATTATCTCGGCAAGACGCATCAGATCAACATCCCGCACGAGACGCTCATGGATTTCACGCATGAGACGATTGACCCGCAGGCCGATGTCAAGAGCCTGCAGACGGCCCTGACCCGCCTTTGGGAGGCCACGGATGTTTCTGTGGATTGGAGCAGGCCGGTCGATTACGTGAAGGCTCATCCGCACTATTGAGACAGAGCATGAAGGTCTCCAGCTTGTTTTGACAGGCTGGGGGCTTTCTTTTTTTGCTCTTTAAACCCCGTTTAACGGGAGTTTATCTTCCCTCACTATACTCTAAGGTAAATAAGAGATTACGCGAAAGAAAGGGAAGATATGGCATGAAACGCAGGGATTTTTTATACCTGACACTTTTCGGGCTGGCGCTTTTTATGCTCGGCAATTGGCTGATGCCGGTCACGGACCCGGTTGAGTCAAATTATACGCAGACGGCCAAGGAAATGATGGCAGCCGGCGATTATATGTCGCCGCGCATTTTCGGCAATTACTGGTACGATAAGCCCATCCTGTTTTATCTGGAGCTCATCGCGGCGTTTAAAATGTTTGGCATGACGGATTTTGCCGCGCGTTTTTTCCCCGCTTTGTTTGCCATTGCCGGCATCCTCGTGACGTATGCCTTTGCCACGAGACTTTACAGCCGCAAAGTGGGCATTTTTTCGGCGGTGCTTTTGGCGACGACGGTGGAATATTGGTACCTCGGTCATGCGATTATTACGGATATGACCTTATGGCTGACTGTCAGTCTGACACTCATTTTCTTTTATCGGGGTTATGAGACGGATAAGCCGGTCTATTATTATCTGTCTTTTGCGGCAGCTGCCGTGGCCGTGCTGACAAAGGGGCCAATCGGCCTTGCCCTGCCGGGGCTCGTCATTCTCTTGTTCCTCACCTGGCAGCGCGCACTGCGCCTGCTCCTTTCCGTTCATATGCTCGGCGGGCTCGCCTTGTTCTTGGCGATTGTCAGCATTTGGTATCTGCCGATGTATATGATGCACGGCAGCGATTTCATCGACACGTTTCTCGGCGTGCACAATATCCTGCGCGCGACGGTGCCGGAGCATGTGCGCAACAGCGTCTGGTATTATTATCTGCTCGTCTTCGTGATTGGCTTCTTTCCGTGGTCGTTCATTGTCGTGCCGGCCTTTTTCAAAAAGCTTTTTACGCACGAGCTGCACCTGCCTGCGGGGGATAAGGAACGTTTCCTGATGGTCTGGGCACTCGCGGTCTTCGCGGCTTTTGAATGCATGGCCTCGAAGTACACGACGTATACGTTCCCGTACATGATGCCGCTGGCCATTCTCATGGGCGCGTATTTTGCGGCACATGGGAAAATGTTCTGGCGCATGGCCAAGGGCATGAGTGCTCTTTATATCGCGGCCGTGCTCGTCGCCGTACCCTTTGTGACGCAGGACCACTCGGGCAAGGATCTCGCGGCGCTGCTAAAAGCCAACAGCACGGAAAATACGGCCGTCATGACCTACGGCGTGCGCTATCCGGTTTCGATTTCGTATTACAGCGGCCTTGTGCCGAGCCGTCTCGTGGCGACGGATGCCGATATCGAAAAATACCGTCCGCAGAAGATGAGCTGGACAACGACGAACATCATGCCGTTTGCTGCCGTCACCGATATGGATTTCACGAAAGACACCATCATTATCACGGATAAGGGGCACAGCAAAGAACTCGGCGAAGAGGTGCCGGGGTTCTGGACGGAAATTGGCAGCGATGCGCAGTACCGCGTTTATAAGCTCATCCCGTACCATGCGGACGGCCGCATTGATCGGGCAGACAGGAAAAACAAGACCTTGTATGGAAGTATTGTAGAGCGTTTGTCAGGAGAAAAACAGGAAGCACGAAATCCCTGACGCGTCGGGGAGGAATGAAACATGAAACTGCGGGATCTTTCGGTGCACCACCGTCTGCTGCTCAACAATATCATCATGGTGCTTGTGCCGATGTTTCTGCTCGTGGCCATTGGCAGTGCCGTTTTTTACGGGCTGCGGGCGACGGGCAACTTCCGCGAGCGCGAGCTTGAGGTCCTTTGGCCGGAGGCTGGGAATTCCATTCCGGTTTATATCGCCCTGAGTCACCTTTATGCCAATGTCGATGGCGGCGAGAAGGAGAGCCTGCCGCGCCATATGGAATCTATAGAAAAGCTCGGGGTTAAGGTGGTATGCATCCGCGATGGCGTGATTGATTACGAGACGGAGCCAGGAATTTCTGAGACCCTGATTGCCGAGTCGTATGAACTTGCGCCGCAGGAGGGCAATGTCATGCGCTGGGATGCGCAGGGGCTCGTTTACCGCTATATCTCGAAAGATAAGAAATCCATCGCCGTGGCTGTAGGTCCGGTGCCTTTTGAGATTGGGCGGGGCTTTTTCCCGCCGCATATGGGGCCTGTCTGGCGCGGCACCGCTCTGGCCGTCTTTTTGCTGTCGATGTTTATCATCGTGCTCGTGGGCTGGCTGCTCGTGCGGCGCATGTCGCGGGATATTCTGCATCCTTTGACGGAACTGCAGCAGGCCTCAAGGCGCATCCAGCATGGCGACTACGATACAAAAATCGTGAGCCATGAGGCAGACGAGCTCGGCGAAACGGCGGAGACTTTTGAGGAAATGCGCCAGCAGCTCAAAGAGAGCCGCAAACTGCGCGAGCAGTACGAGAAAAATCGTCAGGAACTTTTTGCGGGTATTGCCCATGACCTTGCGACTCCCTTGACGAAGATTCAGGGCTATACGAGCGGCGTCCTCGACGGCATTGCCAATACTCCCGAAAAACAGCGCCATTACCTCGAGCTCGTCTACCATACGAGTCAGAATATGGAACAGATGGTGCATGAATTGTTCCTGCTCTCGAAGCTCGAACTCGGCAAGGCGGTATTCCAATGGGAAAATGCCTCGCTGGTCAATCTGTTGTCCCAGTATGTAAAACTGCAGGCGGCGCCTCTGCAGGAACAGCATTTCTCCCTGACGTTTGAAAATCGGCTCGGCGATGACCCTGCCGTCATCCGCCTTGACCGCCTCCAGTTTCAGCGTGTACTCGACAACACCCTTAGTAATGCGTTAAAATACAAAGATAGTGACACTGGCAGTCTGACGCTGCGTCTGGCCGCGCAGGATGGAGGCTATCTTCTGGAATGCGAGGACCGCGGCCGCGGTGTAGCGCAGGAAGACCTCGGACGCATTTTTGAGTCGTTTTACCGCACGGACAAGGCGCGTGAGGGCGTGCCCAAGGGCAGCGGTCTTGGTCTTGCTGTCACGGCGAAAATTGTGGCGGCCATGGGCGGGCGCATCTGGGCAAGGCCCGCCATGCCGAAAGGGCTGTGTATCTGCATCTGGCTGCCGGCGAGGGAGAAGGCCTAGGGAAAAACAGGGGGCAGGGATGATATGAAAAAAATTCTGATTGTAGAAGATGACCGCGAGATTGCCGAACTGGAGCGCGATTATCTGGAGGCTTCGGATTTTGAAGTCACGATTGAGGGCGACGGCATCAAAGGCAGGGAAGAAGCCCTCAAAGGCAAATATGACCTCATCATCCTTGACCTCATGCTGCCGGGCCTTGATGGCTTCAATCTCTGCCGCCGTCTGCGCGAAGAGCTCGACATCCCTGTCATCATCGTCTCGGCCCGTCAGACGGACATCGACAAAATCCGCGGCTTTGGCCTCGGGGCTGATGATTACCTGACAAAGCCGTTCAGCCCCAGTGAGCTCGTGGCCCGCGTCAAGGCCCATGTTTCACGCTACGAGCAGCTGACAGCCAAAGAGCAGACGCGCATCGCGCAGCTTTCCTGCGGCCGGCTGACGCTCGAGGCCAAGTCGCACCGCGTATTCAAAGACGGCGAGGAAGTCCATCTGACCAACCGCGAATTTGAGCTTCTGCAGTTCCTCATGGAGAACCGCGGCCTCGTTTTCAGCCGCGAGACCTTGTTCGAGCGCATCTGGGGACTCGATGCCCTCGGCGACAGCGCGACGGTGGCTGTGCATATCAACCGCATCCGCGACAAGATTGAGCCGGACCCCGCGCATCCGTCGTACATCGAGACGGTGCGCGGTGCCGGCTACCGTTTCCATCGGGATTGAATAACATAACATCGTGATTTATCGATAGAAAGATAAAAGAGAAGAGGATTTGACGTGAAGATTTTAGTGACGGGCGGCGCCGGTTTCATCGGCTCGCATCTGGTGAGAAAATTACTGGCCGAGGGTGAGCAGGTGACCGTGCTCGATAATTTCAGCACGGGCAGCCGTGCCAATCTGCCGGATTCAGCACAGGGCCTTGACTGCATCGAGATGGATGTGAACGATGTGCGCCTGGCCGAGGTATTCGACAAAGGCCATTTTGATGCCGTCGTGCATCTGGCCGGCCAGACGACGGTGCATATCTCGATGGAGTCGCCGGAGCTCGACGGCCATGAAAATATCATCGGTTCCATCCACGTGCTCGAACAGGCGCGCCGCACCAGCGTCAAGCGTGTCATTTTTGCGTCGACGGCCGCGAGTTACGGCGATGTCGCCGAGGAGAAGCTGCCGATTGTCGAGTCAGAGCCGCTGCAGCCGATGTCCTTCTATGGACTCTCAAAAGTCACGGTCGAACATTATCTGCGCCTGTATCAGAAGGCGTTTGGCCTCGACTTTGTCATTCTGCGTTTTGCCAATGTCTACGGTGAGCGTCAGGGCAATGGCGGCGAAGGCGGCGTCATCAGCATTTTCGCCAAACGTCTGGCTGAGGGCAAAGGCCTGACGATTTACGGCGATGGCGAGCAGACGCGCGATTTCATCTACGCTGGCGATATTGCCGCGGGTATCTACGCGGCGCTTTATACGAAGCATGTCAATCATGCCTACAACCTGTCTTCGCAGACGGAAACGAGCCTCAAGGAGCTCGTGGCCATCCTGACCGATGTCTCGGGCAAAGAAATTCAGCCGGCTTATGCGCAGGCCCGTCCCGGCGACATCTACAAGTCCATGCTGGCCAACGGCCGCGCGTGTCGCTCGCTCGGCTGGGCTCCGGCCGTCCCGCTGCGCGAAGGGCTCAGACGCACGTACGAGTATTTTGCTGAGCAGTAAAATAAAACATGAGATACAAAAAGAGGAAGATTCCGGCATAGCCTGGAATCTTCCTCTTTTATATGTTCCGTGCTTTATATCAGTGCAGTTTATGACTCGGACGCAGGGAAAAGGCGATTTCGTTCACCTGCGTGACCTTCGGTCCTTCAAGCGGCGCGTCAACGACTTCGATCTGGTCAAGCATGTGGCGAACCTGCTCGCGGATGCTTGCGAGATATTCCTGACGCAGCATCTGCTGTTCCATGAGTTCTGTCTCGCTTAGACCGCTGCTGCGTTTTTTGCGGGAGAGCTCATTGATGCGGGCGATGAGTTCTTTCGTGATCATGTCGTGTTGTCCTTCCTTTTGCTACAATACACATTCTTTACTTTCATTATAATGATATGAGAGGGAATTGCAAGTTTTTTTGAACGCACATCGATTCTTTTTGAACAGGCATTGTGATGCGGCTTCATTGACAGTCCTTTCCTGTATTTGCTATACTAAGTCAGTAATCAATATATAGTGGTTAAAAAGAATAATTTTAAAAATATCTACTGTATCTGGTAGTTGACGTCGACGGAAAGTTGACAGGAAGTAGTAGGAGCGGAGTATATGGATTGTACTGTTAAGTCACCGGCATGGCAAAGTCTTTTGTCAAAATGCCGTGTAGATGGTCTTGAGGCCTGCCTTGCAGGCATCGAGCGGGATTTTGCTGCCGAACAGGCAAATTTTTTTGAGCTCGTAGAAAAATATGAGGTCTTTGCCAAGCCGTCGCAGAGCCCCGAGGAAAAACTGCAGGGACTTATCCGCGCGGCAGTGGAGCTCGTGACGGCGCAGGCGCCGTATTGGGATAAGATTGCGGCAAGACTGCGCTATCTCGAGTTCTCGCTGCAGCTCGCACAGGACGAAGCTAGGCGCGGCATCACGAATTTTGTGGCGAAGCTGCGTTATTTCGAGGCCAAAGGGCTTTACGGCAGCTACATCCTTGAGAATTACACGGAGCAGGAGCTGCGGCAGACGGCGAAATTCATGGACAGGGAGCGGAATCACCTCTATTCCTATGCCGGCCTTGACCTGCTTCTCTCGCGCTACATCATTCACACGCATCACGGCGTGCCCTTGGAGTCGCCGCAGGAAATGTATCTCGGCATTGCCCTGCACCTCGCCATGCTGGAAAAGGAAGACGTACGCCTCGACTGGGTCCGCCGTTTTTACGATATGCTGAGCCTGCAGCAGGTGACGATGGCGACGCCGACGCTCGCGAATGCCAGAAAACCGTATCATCAGCTCTCGAGCTGTTTTATTGACACGGTGCCGGATTCTTTGGAAGGCATTTACCGCAGTCTTGATTCGTTTGCCAAGGTCAGCAAATGGGGCGGCGGCATGGGGCTCTATTTTGGCAAAGTCCGCGCGACGGGCGCGGCCATCCGCGGATTTGAAGGCGCGGCGGGCGGCGTTATTCGCTGGATTCGACTGGTCAACGATACAGCCGTGGCTGTTGACCAGCTCGGCGTGCGTCAGGGGGCCTGCGCCGTCTACCTCGATGCCTGGCACAAGGACCTGCCGGAATTTCTGCAGCTGCGCACGAATAATGGTGATGACCGCATGAAGGCGCATGATATTTTCCCCGCGGTCTGCTATCCGGATTTATTCTGGAAGACGGCGCGCGAGGACCTCGATGCGCCGTGGTATCTCATGGACCCGCATGAAATCGAGATGGTCATGGGCTATGCGCTCGAGGATTTCTGGGGTGAGGAATGGGAAAACCGCTACCGTGCCTGCATTGCCGAGCCGCGCATTGATAAGCGCGTGATTCCCGTCAAGGAAATCGTGCGGCTCATTTTAAAATCCGTCGTCGAGACAGGCACGCCGTTTGCATTTTACCGCGATACGGTCAACCGGCTCAACCCAAATCCTCAGGCCGGCATGATTTACTGCTCGAATCTCTGCACGGAAATCGCGCAGAATATGTCGCCGGTCGAGGCTGTCAGCACGGAAGTAAAGACGAAGGACGGGGACACGGTCGTGCAGGTCACGACGCGTCCCGGCGATTTTGTCGTCTGCAACCTCGCAAGCCTCAACCTCGGCCGCATTCATGTGGAGGATAAGGAAGAGCTTCGCTCCGTCGTGCGCACGGCTGTCAGGGCCCTCGACAATGTCATCGACCTCAACGAGGCGCCGCTGGCGTATGCAAGACTCACGAACCAGAAATATCGCAGCATCGGCCTCGGCGTCTCGGGCTATCATCATATGCTGGCGAAATACGGCATCCGCTGGGAGAGTGAGGAGCATCTCGCTTTTGTCGATGATGTCTTTGCGCGCATCAATTATGCGGCGATTGAGGCGAGCTCCGATATTGCGGCCGAAAAGGGAGCGTACCGCTGCTTTGCGGGCAGCGACTGGCAGACGGGCGCGTATTTTACGAAACGCGGCTATACGTCAGCAAAATGGCAGCAGCTCGCGGCAAACGTCAAAACACAGGGATTGCGCAATGCGTATCTTCTCGCCATTGCGCCGACGAGCTCGACGTCCATCCTCGTCGGTACGACGGCTGGCGTCGACCCCATCATGAACCGGTTCTTCCTTGAAGAGAAGAAAGGGGCCATCCTGCCGCGCATCGCGCCCGACCTCAGCATGAAGACGTACTGGTATTACAAGAGCGCGCATACGGTCGACCAGACCTGGTCCATACGGGCCGCGGGCGTCCGTCAGCGCCATATCGACCAGGCCCAGAGCGTCAATCTCTACATCACGAACGATTTCACGTTCCGTCAGGTCCTCGCGCTTTACATCAAGGCCTATGAAGAGGGCGTCAAGACGATTTATTATGTGCGCAGCAAATCTCTCGAAGTCGAGGAATGCGAGAGCTGCTCTTCCTGATGCAGATATGCAGCCAAAGGAAAATAAGAGAAGAGAAAGGATAAAAGGGGAATTATGTCAGAACTGAAGAAACGTCCGCTGTTCAATCCTGCGGGAGATATCGACGTGACGAAGCGCCGTCTGCTCGGCGGCAATACGACGAATATGAATGATTTCAACAATCTGAAGTACAAATGGACCTCGGACTGGTACCGTCAGGCCATGAATAATTTCTGGATTCCCGAAGAAATCAACCTCGCGCAGGATGTCAAGGATTACCGCCAGCTGCCGCCGGCCGAGCGCCGTGCCTACGACAAGATTCTGTCGTTCCTCGTCTTCCTCGATTCTGTGCAGAGCGCAAATTTGCCGAACATCTCGGCCTATATCACGGCCAATGAGGTCGACCTGTGTCTGGCCATTCAGTCGTTCCAGGAATGCGTGCATTCGCAGAGCTACAGCTACATGCTCGACACCATCGCGAGCCCCGACGAGCGTCAGGACATCATCTTCCAGTGGAAGGACGATGAGCATCTGCTGCGGCGCAATACGTTTATCGGCGACCTCTACAATGAATTCCAGCAGGACCAGTCGCGCCGGAATTTCCTGCGCGTGCTCGTCGCCAATTACATCCTCGAGGGCATCTACTTCTATTCGGGCTTCATGTTCTTCTACAACCTCGGCCGCATTGGCCATATGCCGGGCTCTGTGCAGGAAATCCGCTACATCAACCGCGATGAGAACACGCACCTCTGGCTGTTCCGCAATATCCTGCGCGACCTGCGCGGCGAAGAGCCGGACCTCTTCACGCCGGCAAATGAAGAGATGATGCGTGAGATGATTAAAGAAGGCGTGCGTCAGGAAATCGCCTGGGGCAGATATGCCATCGGCAACGAGGTCGAGGGACTCAATGAGAAGATGATAGAAGACTACGTTCTCTACCTCGGCAATGCCCGCGCCGAGAGCATCGGCCTCGGTCCGCTTTATGAAGGCCACGAAGAAGAACCTTCATCCATGCGCTGGGTCAGTCAGTATGCCAACCCGAATTTCATCAAGACCGACTTTATCGAAGGCCGCAGCACGGCCTACGCCAAGAGCACCGCGCTTGTTGATGACCTTTGATTATTGTCCTGTTTTCCGCAAATGTGATTTTTCCTATTTGCCTGTGTATCTTCTTATAGTATACTGGAGATGGGATTTTCAACATTGTTTTTAGAACAGGAAGGTGTTTTTATGAGCATTCGCATTGGTATTCTCGGTTATGGCAACCTTGGCCGCGGCGTAGAATGCGCCGTTGAGGAAAACGACGACATGGAGCTCGTGGCCGTCTTCACGCGCCGCGACCCGGCAAGCGTCAAAATCTGGTCCAAGAATGTTCCTGTCGTCAGCGTCAAGGATGTTGAGGATTGGAGCGACAAAATCGATGTCATGATTCTCTGCGGCGGCAGCGCCACGGACCTGCCGAAGCAGACGCCGGAATACGTCAAATACTTCAATGTCATCGACAGCTTTGATACGCACGCACGCATTCCTGAGCATTTTGCTGCGGTCGACAATGCAGCCAAAGAGAGCGGTCATCTCGGCATCATCTCCGTCGGCTGGGACCCGGGCCTGTTCTCCCTCGCCCGCGTCTACAGCAACGCCATCCTGCCGCACGGCAAGGACTACACGTTCTGGGGCAAAGGCGTCAGCCAGGGCCACAGCGACGCTATCCGCCGCATCAAGGGCGTAAAAGATGCTAAGCAGTACACCGTTCCAGTAGAAGCAGCTCTCGAAGCTGTGCGCTCCGGCTCGAATCCGGACCTCACCACGCGCCAGAAACACACGCGTGAATGCTATGTCGTCCTCGAAGAAGGCGCTGATGCCGCTTACGTCGAAAATGCCATCAAGACCATGCCGAACTACTTCGATGAATACGATACGACCGTACACTTCATCAGCGAAGAAGAGCTCAAGAAGAACCACAGCGGCCTTGCTCACGGCGGCTTCGTCATCCGTTCCGGACGCACGGGCCACGAAAAAGAGCATAACCACATCATCGAATTCTCCCTGAAGCTCGACTCCAACCCAGAATTCACCACGAGCGTCCTCGTCGCCTATGCCCGTGCCGCTTATCGTCTCGCCCAGGAAGGTCAGACCGGCTGCCGTACCGTCCTCGACATTGCCCCAGCATACCTCTGCCAGCAGAGCGGCGATACTCTTCGTTCGACTCTCTTATAAAAATATCTCGTTTTCCGAGCGAAGATTATGCGATAGCAAAAAAACTGCCCTATGAGGGCAGTTTTTTTATGCCATAACCTGAAAACATTATTCGCCGCGGTAGAGGGCCAGACTGCTTTCGATAAATCCCTGCATCGCCTTTGTCCGGTATCCCCGGCGCTTCACCGCGAGAAAAATCTGCCGAGCGGCTTCTTCATCCTCGAGCTTGTAATAAACGAGTGCTTCATTTGGCGCCGACAGCCGCACGAGCGTATCTGTCAGGAACGTAGCTCCGAGTCCCTGACGTGCCATATGGTACGCTGTCATGAGCTGGTTGAGGTAAAGCCGCACGCACGGGGTAAAGCCATTGTGCTGGAATAATTTTTTCGAGCGGCGGTACATATCGTTGCCCTTGCCGAGAATCAAAAAATCCGTCTCCTCAAAAGCCACGAGCGGTACGGCGGGCATCTGCGGCCTTAGATGGCGTCCCATGAGGATGTCCTGACGCGTCATGCGGTAAGCGGGAAATTTTTCATTGATGGGGTACGACGCCGGCACCGACAGCAGGATGTGGTCCTGATAGAAGGGCACTGCCTCAAAAAGTGTCTCGTCGTAAATACCGCTGTCGACGATGACGTCGAGCTCTTCGGTTGTCAGTTTATTGAAGAGGTCGGCCGAGTCCGACTCCGTGACCGACAGGGCGATATGCGGATGGCGCTGGCTGAAGGCCTCAATCATCGGCGGCAGGAAGCACGAAGCAAAAAAATTCGTGCCGCCGAGCTGCAGCGTGCCGCTTTCGAGCCCGGCAAGGTCGTCGCAGTAGCTCTTGAGGTCCTTCTTGATGCGGAAGATGCGCTCCGCGGCCTCGATGTAGGCGCGGCCCGCGTCCGTGAGCTGCAGCGGCGAAGTGCTGCGGTCGAAGATGGGCAGGCCGAGTTCTTTTTCGACTTTGCGCACCGAGGCCGACAGTGCCGGCTGTGAGACAAAGAGCTTGCGCGCGGCGGCGGAAAAACTTTTTTCCTGCCAGACCGCATAGACATAATCCATTCCCTGCATATGAATATATCTCCTTTTGTGCCATAAAATATTTCGATAGATATTATATAATTATATGTATTTGTTTATATACTACCAAAATGATATGCTGATAACAAGAAAAGATTTTGACTGGCGCAGGGCGCCGTAACATAGAGGAGTGGTCATGATGAAGACGATTGGTATTATTGGCGGTATGGGCCCGATGGCAACGGTGGACCTCATGAAAAAGGTCATTCTCGCCACAGATGCGCGTGAAGATCAGGACCATATTCCTATTCTCGTAGACAACAACACGAATATCCCTGACCGCACGGCAGCCATTCTCGGCAAAGGCGAGAGCCCGCTGCCGGAGCTCATGAAGTCGGCTGAGCGCCTGACGAATGGCGGCGCGGATTTCCTCATCATGGGCTGCAACACGGCACATTACTTCTTGCCGCTCATGCTGCCGCATCTGAGAATCCCCGTCATCAACATGATTGAGGAGACGGCTAAGTTCTGCGCCAAAGAAGGCTATCGCAAAGTCGGCCTGCTCGCTTCGGCCGGCACGTGCAAGTCGGGCCTTTATCAGCGCGCTCTGGCACGCGAGGGCGTCGAGGTCGTACAGCCGCAGGGCGAAGCAGAAGAAGCCGTGCACGGCATGATTTACGATGGCGTCAAAGCCGGCGACATGAGCTACGATACGACGGCCGTACGCATGGCTCTGAAGAAGATGGCTGACGAAGGCTGCGAGGCTTTTGTGCTCGGCTGCACGGAAGTGCCGGTGGCTGTAGAGATGTACCATCTCGAGGGCAATTTCATCGATGCGACAGAAGTCCTCGCGGAAAAGGCCGTAGAAAAAGCCGGTGCCAAGGTTATCTCGCACCTGCCGCGCAAAGCCGTGATGGCCTGAAGCCGTTTGTTTTGTTCCTTTGCTATCTATGCGTTTCCTTTGACGTATTAGGCATAGAGGTCTCCCCTTAGGGGAGACCTTTTTCTTTGGAAAGATTTGCCGCGTTTTTAGAAAGCTGATATAATGATATTTTAGAAGAAATCATGCATAAACTTGTGCCGCGCCCTGCGGTGCTGGAATCATAATGGAGTGTGAGAACATTGTTGGATATCAAATTTGTGCGCGAACATCTCGACGAAGTCCGTCAGATGCTCAAGAACCGCTGTAATCCGCTGAACCTCGATGACTTTGAAGGCCTTGACAAAAAACGCCGCGAGCTGCTGCAGGAGTCTGAGGCTCTCAAGAGCCAGCGCAACACGGTCTCGAAGGAAATCAGCGTCATGAAGAAGAACAAGGAAGACGCTGAGGCAAAGATTCTTGAGATGCGCACGGTCGGTGCAAAAATCTCGGAACTCGACAAAGAGCTCAAAGATGTCGAAGCGCAGCTGCGCGACATCATGCTCCATATCCCGAATATGCCGCGCGAAGACGTACCTATCGGCAAGGACGACACAGAAAATCCGGAAGTCCGCAAATGGGGCGAGCCGACGAAATTCGATTTCGAGCCGAAGGCGCATTGGGATATCGGTTCCGACCTTGATATTCTCGATGCTGACCGCGCCGCCAAAGTCACGGGTGCACGCTTCACGTTCTACAAGGGCATGGGTGCCCGCCTCGAGCGCGCCTGCATCAATTTCATGATGGACCTGCACGCGAACAAACACGGTTATACGGAAGTGCTGGCTCCGTACATTGCCAACAAGGACAGCATGATCGGCACGGGCCAGCTGCCGAAATTCGCCGAGGATATGTTCAAGCTTGAAGGCCTTGACTATTACCTCGTGCCGACGGCTGAGGTGCCGATGACGAACTATCATCGCGATGAAATCCTCGATGGCAGCAAACTGCCGGAATACTACAGCTGCTACACGGCCTGCTTCCGCGCCGAGGCCGGCAGCGCCGGACGCGATACGCGCGGCCTCATTCGCCAGCATCAGTTCAACAAGGTTGAGATGATCAAATTCGTCAAGCCGGAGACGAGCTGGCATGAACTCGATACGATGGTCAACGCCGCAGAAGATGTCCTGAAGCTTCTGGAGCTCCCGTACCACATCGTCAAACTCTGCACGGGCGATATGAGCTTCACGTCGGCCACGACGTATGACCTTGAGGTCTGGTTCCCTGCACAGAACAAATACCGCGAGATTTCTTCGTGCTCGAACTGCACGGATTATCAGGCCCGCCGCGCCAACATCAAGTTCCGCCGCGATGCCAAGAGCAAGCCGGAGTTTGTCCACACGCTCAATGGCTCGGGCCTCGCTGTCGGCCGCACGGTCGCAGCCATCCTCGAGAACTATCAGCAGGCTGACGGCTCCGTCCGCGTGCCGAAAGTCCTGATTCCGTACATGGGCGGCGTAGAAGTCATCAAAAAGCCGGAATAAGATTATATTATGAAATAAAAAGAGACTGCCGTGAGGCAGTCTTTTTTTATGCGCGGTATTTCATTGCTTCCTGTTTGGCAAGGCGATCGCATTCTTCATTGAGTTCAACGCCGACATGGCCCTTGACCCAGTGAAATGTCACATCGTGTCGGCTGTAGAGTGTGTCAAGCTTTTGCCAGAGGTCTTGATTCAGGACGGGCTGGCCATCGGCTTTTTTCCAGCCGCGCCGTTTCCAATTTGTCATCCACTTTGTAATGCCGTTCTTGAGGTACTGGCTGTCCGTATAAAGGGCAATTTTAGCAGGCATCTTCGGAAAAGCGAGGGCCGCGATGGCTGCCGAGAGCTCCATGCGGTTGTTTGTCGTCGAGGGACTGCCTTCATGCAGTTTTGTGACTTCGTTCGTCGCGACGTCGCGGATGACCGCGGCCCAGCCGCCGGGGCCATCGGGATTGCGCAGGCACGAGCCATCGGTGTAGATGACAAAATCCTGCTCGGCGTCGGGGCGCAGCGGCTTTGACGGAGTGGGACTGGCAGTACGGGCATATGATTTATGAGGTTTTGCTGCATGAGGGAAGGGAGCGGCTGAGCCTGACGGTGCTTTTTTTGCCTGCGGTGTGTCGGAACCGGCCAGCCAGCTCAGGGCCTCCTGTGCATTCGTGAAGCTTTTATAGCGGGCAGCGGGAAAGCCTGCGACTTGTTTTTTGCATTCCTCCCAGCTCATGAAAAGGCCGCAGCTGCGGCCAACGCGTACGGCGTATACTTTTTTGGGCATAGACTCCTCCTGAACAAGGTTTTCTTCTATTATAAAGGACTTTTTTTGAGAAAGACAGAGAAAATTATGTTCAAAATAGTAAACTTATCTTTACTATTTTTCAATTGCTTGCTAAAATCGTAACTATGAGGATTTATGCAAAAGAGAGGGGGAATAAGATGCTGCTGCGGATACTCAGTGCCATCGGCGCCTTTGTCCTGCACAGGCTGGAGGAACTTGGCACCATCGTCATGCTCTATGGCGAGACCCTGCGTTCGCTGCGCCACAAACCGCGCTTTCATCATATCCTGACGCAGATGTCGCATCTTGGCGTGGATTCCCTGATGATTGTCAGCCTGACTCTGCTCTTTACGGGCGTGGTTATCACGCTGCAGACAGCGGATGTCCTGATTCGCTTTGGCGCGCAGGGCACTTTGGGCGGCATTGTCACGATTGCCGTGGGCCGCGAGCTCGGCCCCGTGCTCGTCGCCGTCGTCTGTGCCGGCCGCGTAGGCTCGGCCATCACGGCGGAAATTGCGACGATGAAAGTCACGGAGCAGATTGACGCTCTGCGCGTCATGGCCGTGAGCCCCATTGATTATCTCTTGGTGCCGCGCATGCTGGCCTGCATGATGGTCGTTCCCATCCTGACGGTCTTTGGCGATGTCATCGGCGTTTTCGGCGGCTGGGTCATTGCCGTCTTTTACAAGGGTCTGACGACATACAGTTATATGAATTCCATCCATGTCTTCTGCGACCTCTTCGATTTGATGGGCGGTGTCATCAAGGCTGTGTTCTTCGGCAATGTCATTGCCGTGCTCGGCTGCTATTACGGCCTGCACTGCCCGGATGGCGCGGAAGGCGTCGGCCGGGCTACGACAAAGACCGTAGTCGCGTCTATCATTGTCATTTTCTGCCTGAATGCTCTGCTGACATTCTTGCTCTTTTGATTAGGAAAGCAATATGATTGAATTTGTCGATGTATGCATGCGCTTTGAAGAAAAAGAAGCACTGAAGCATATCAATTTAAAAATATACGATGGCGAGACATTGGCTATCATCGGCGGCTCGGGCTCGGGCAAGAGCACGTTCCTGCGCCTGCTCATGGGCCTCATCAAGCCGACGAGCGGCCAGATTCTCATCGACGGGCAGGACATCGTGCCGATGAATGAGGCACAGCTCAACAAGGCCCGACTCAAGATGGGCATGGTTTTCCAGTATTCCGCGCTTTTTGATTCCATGACCGTGGGCGAGAATGTCGCCTTCGGCCTGCGCGAACATACAAAACTCAGTGATGACGATATCCGCGTCATCGTCAAGGAAAAACTTCATCTCGTCGGACTCGACGGCGTCGAAAACATGATGCCGAATGAACTGTCGGGCGGCATGAAAAAACGCGTGAGCCTTGCAAGGGCCATCGCTGTAGAGCCTTCCATCATCTGCTACGATGAGCCGAGCTCCGGCCTTGACCCTTTGATGACCGAGAAAATTGACGAACTCATCGTAAATACACAAAAGGCCCTTTCCGTGACGAGCATTGTCGTCACGCACGATATGGCCAGTGCCTGCCGCATTTCCGACCGCATTGCCATGATTTATAATGGCGAACTCATCGCAGTCGACACGGTGGAGCGTTTCAAGAAAATCAAAGATGCGCGTGTGCAGGCATTTTTCCGCACCCTGCGTACAGTGAAGGAGGACGAGACATGACGACAGAGGCAAAAGTCGGGGCATTTACCGTCATCGGCGTGATTCTTTTCGCGGCCGTGGCCGCCCTGCTCTCAGGTGTTTCCCTGTCCGGACATAAAGGCTATACATTATATGCTGGCTTCAAGCAGGTCATCGGCGTGGAGCCGGAATCTGTCGTACGCCTCTCGGGCGTGCCCGTGGGCAAGGTCAAGAGCATCCGCAACGATGGCGGCGGCGTCACGGTGGCCATGGAAATCACGGGAAATACGAAAATCCCGAAGGGCTCACAGGTGACCATCGGCTCGTCCGGTGTCATGGGCGATAAATTCGTCAATATCCTGCCGGGCAAGGACCAGGGCATCTACCTTGGCGATGGCGACTACCTGATTGGTCAGGAAGAAGAGGGCATCGATACCCTGATGGCCAAAGCGGGTGATGTCATGGATCAGGTGCAGACCCTGCTCGATTCACTGAATCAGGTCATGGGCAATCCGGACTTTCAGAAAAACTTCCTGCAGATGGCCGTAAATATCCGTGATATGACGGCTCATATGGATGGCCTCGTCGCGGCGATGGAGCAGACGATGCGGGATAATCAGGGCAATATTACGCAGATGCTCGCCAATCTCAATGCGGCCTCGGGCGGTCTCAACCGCACGATGCAGCAGGTCGAGGCCATGATGACGAATCTTGCGACCGTTGGTGCTGACCCGCAGACGGCAGAAAATCTGCGCCTGACGCTCATGAACATCAAGGACGCCAGCGACCGCATCGCGAATATCGCCGAAAACATGGACAACGCCGTCGGCGACCCGCAGACAGCTGAGGACATCAAGAAAACAATTCATAATGCACGTCAAATGTCCGAAAAAGCAGGAAATATGATGGGCAAGCTCGAAGATATCAAAGTCAACCCATCGGCAGACGTACTTTATAGTGGGGCCAAAAGTGACTGGCAGACGGATTTCAATGTCGATATTGGGCCTGAAAAAGGAAATTTTCTGCGGGCCGGACTCGATGATATCGGGGACGGCAACCGCGGAAATTTTGAGATTGGACGCCGCGGTGACCATTACGGCGTGCGCGGCGGGGTCATAAACGGCGATGTGGGCGTAGGTCTCGACGCTTACGCGGGCAAACGCTTCATCTTTTCGGCGGATGCCATGGACCCCAACGATCCATCGCTGCGCCTGCAGGCTCAATATGAACTCAACAATGCCGGCACCTGGCTTATGGGCCAGTGGAATGATGTCAACGACAGCGATAAACGCGCAGCGTATCTCGGCATACGCCAGTCGTTCTGACGAAACATCTTGGTTCAAATGAAGATTTAAGGAAGAGATGCTACATTTCTCTGGGAGGGAACTGACCTTGAATACGAAAAAACGCTTCTATAAAAAACTGACTGCCATTGTCGCCATGGGCCTGATGACGGCTACCATCTCTGGTACGGCGCTGGCTTCTGATACCGTACAGCTCGACCTGCACGACAGCGTGCAGATGGCACTGGAAAATAACCGCACGATCCGTCAGGCTTTGACAGATGTCGACACGGCCAAGTGGTCGCTGTCCAAGGCACGCCGTACGATGGGACCAACTGTAACGTGGACATCCAACGCAAATCGTATTGGCGGTGATTCTTTGGATACTGTACATAACCAACATTCTGCTGGCTTGGTTGGCCCTGCTTATGATTATGCATGGGGCAACACAGTACAAGGAGCTATTCCACTTTATAATGCTTCAATCAAAGGTCAGATTAAGCAGGCCCGTTACGGTCTTAACGAAGCTGACTTAGCATTGGAAGAGACAAAGCAGGCTATCCGACTGCAGGCAACTGCGGACTACTATAGTATTCTGCAGTGCCGCAATCTCATCGATGTCGAGCAGGAGTCGGTCAATACCCTGCAGGAGCATCTCGACAATGTCAACGCGCAGTACCGCGTCGGCACGGTCGCAAAATCCGATGTGCTCGCCTCTCAGGTGCAGCTCGCTAATGCCCAGCAGGCGCTCGTGACGGCCCAGAACAACTATGATATCGCTGTCTCGACGCTCAACAATGTCATCGGCCTGCCGACGGATACGGTCCTTGACATCCGCGACCAGCTTAAATACACGAAGTACGACCTGACTCAGGATGACTGCGTCAATTATGCTTTGGATAACCGCGCTGACGGTGCGGCCGCGCGCTACGCTGTCAAGGCCGCGGAAGCAAACGTTGAAACGGCCAAGGCAGGTTATCAGCCAACGGTCAATGCTGTAGTGAATAAAGCTATTGCTGGTGAAAAGCCATTTACACACGACCATACGAGCAGCGATAGCTGGGCGGCTGGTGTTAATGCTTCTTGGGATGTCTTTGATAATGGCCAGACTCAGGCTAGTGTCAACTCGGCCAATATGGCCCTTGCCAAGGCCAAGGAAAAGGCAGCCGAGACCGATGACCAGATTCGTCTCGATGTGCGCACGTATTACCTTGGCCTGCAGGCTGCTGAAAAGAACATCCAGACGACTTCTGTCGCTGTCGCACGGGCCGAAGAGGACTACAAAATTGCACAGGTCCGCTACAGCGCCGGCGTCGGCACGAACCTCGATGTCATGGATGCCAACGAGAAGCTGACGACGGCCCGCACGAATTATTACACGGCTCTCTATAACTACAACACGAGCAAGGCACAGCTCGACAAGGCCATGGGCATTCCGGTAGACCTCGATGTCGTCAAGTATTCGGCTTCTGAGGAAGCCGGCAAGACGGCGCCGAAGGCCCGCGATGATGCGAAGCTCAAGGATGATGCGATCTTTGAGATGGAGCAGCTGCAGAAGGCTCAGCAGTCAGAGACGAAGGCGGAAGCCGCTGACGCTGCCAAAGCAGCAGCTCAGCAGAAAGCAGCTGACACGGCTGCCGCAAGTGCTGCTGCAGCCGCGAATAACGCGAGTGCGGCCAATGTCTCAAGCGAGACGGTTGCTTCGGACATGGCCAATTAAGCTTTGCTCACGCGTAGCAGCGTGTAAACACGAAAATAAGAATTTTATAGCGTGAATTTCAGGAGTGAATCATTGGGGAGACCATCATGAAACGAAAAACCATCGGGATAGGCATCGGTGTGCTTTTGGGCATACTCGTGCTGGTACTGGGCGGTATCTGGTATTACATACAGACCAGCGCTTTCATGGATAAAGTAGAACAAACTGCTTCCACCGCTGCCAGCGATACATTAGGCGTGCCCGTTTCCGTCGGCTCTATCAAGGTGAATTCGCTTCATGACCTCGAGATTCATGACCTCGCCATTTATGATAAGCAGGCGGATTGCATTGCGACGGCCGACACGGCCCGCGTGGAGTTCCGCCTGCTTTCTGCATATAAGGATCCCGCGCATGCTGTCAAAGAAGTCACGCTGTCAGGCGTTGAGGCCAATCTCGTGCAGCGCGATGACGGCACTTGGAATGTTCAGGATATCCAGACGAAAAGCTCGGGCGAGGGTTCCTTTTTCGGTACGGTTAAAGTGGAAGACGGCGGCTTGAAACTTGCCGCCTTGGGCAAAGAACTTTATATCGGCGATGTAGCGGGAACGCTTGATTTTGCGGATTATCCCGTGCTGAAGCTCGACGCCAAGGGCAGCTGCCTTGACGCGGATGTCTCCCTTTCGGGGACGTATCGCAAAGAGCGTCAGATTTTCAATGCGGAAGTCGCAGGCGCGGACCTCAGCAAAATTCTGCCGCTTGTGCCGGACGGCCTGATTCCAGGCGGCATTGAAATTCTTGGCGGCAAGGTCAAGACGGCCAAGGTTTCCGGCCAGTATATGGGCAGTGTGCTCTCGTTTTCCGGCCAGGCCGAGTATGAAGATGGCGCCGTCAAGGTCAAGGATACGGAAGTCGATGATATCCACGGCTTTGCCTCTTTTACCGATACAGAAGCCCTGATTTTTGCCGATGCTGAGGCAGCGGGGCAGCAGGCACATGTCGATGGCAAGGTGCGTTACGATACGGATTCCCCGTATCTTGACCTCAATGCCTCGTCGAATTCCTTTGATCCGTCCAAAGTGCTCAAGGATATTCCTTATGCGGGGGCAGCTGCCGTTACGGCGCATATCACGGGCCCCGTAAAGTCGCCGGTGGTCGAGGGTGACGTGAAAATTGCGTCGGGTACGGCTATGGATATTCCGTTCCAAAATGCCCGTGCACATGTCCGCTATGAAGACAATCAGGTCTCTGTTGAGGGACTTTCCGTAGGTGTTTTTGGCGGTACGGCCAGCGGCGAAGTTTATTTTTCACCGAGTGATTTGACGTATACGGCTCATCTCATTGGCAGGGATATTGATGTGCAGCAGGCCGCTGTTTTTGTGCCGCAGCTTGCTGACATCACGGGGCGTGTGAGCGTCGATATGGGTCTCAGCGGTCAGGGTACAGACAGTGCCGCTGTGCAGGCCTATGGCAGTGCTTCCCTGCAGTCGGGCTCTTATCAGAACCTGCCGATTGACAGTCTCAATGCCTCGTTCTTCGTGAAGGGCAGGGATATTACGATTGATTATGCCAGCCTCAATCTGCCTCATCACACGAGCCTTGGCATTGAAGGCAGCATCAAAAATGGCAGTGACCTCGACCTCGCTTTTTACGGCGGCCACGTTGACCTTTCGCTCGTCAGCACCCTGATTCCCGAGGCCGATATCACGGGCCTTGGCGATTTTTCCGGTACGGTGCAGGGCGATATGGCGGACCCGCAGGTCAATTTCAAATTCACGGCGACGAACGGCACGCTCTTCAAGCAGCCGTATGACAGCCTGAAATTCAACGCGGGCGGCAGTCTCGACGGCGTTACGATAGAAGAATTCTCGCTGGTAAAAGATGGCAAACAGACGTGGTATGTCGATGGCTCTGTCGGTCTCACGGGCGAACGCCGCATCAATATGCGCATTGATACAGTCGGGGCCCGTATGGAGGACATTGCGGCTCTGGCCTTTCCGGACCAGCCCATCACCGGTAATGTGGATAATACCATCCGCATCACAGGCACGCTCGACCATCCAAATGCAGTGGGCTACATCCATTTCTATTACGGCAGTTACAATGGCATCCTGCTTTCCGGCATGGACGGCGATTACTTCATGGAAGACGGCGTTACACGCCTGCAGGACTTCCATGTCTTCTCGCCTATGGTCGATATGGACCTCAATGGCACGGTTGACCGCGACATGAACCTCGACCTGCAGGCCAACGTCCATGAAATCAATATGGAACGCTTTGCCAGCAAATTCCCGTATCCGGTCAGCGGCAAAGGCACGTTCTCCGGTAAAATCGGCGGGAATCTCTCAAATCCGCAGTTTGACGGCACGCTCGATGCCCCGTCCATTACCCTGAATGACCAGGAAATCCGCGATGTCCACGGCATCGTCAATTACCGCGACGGCGTGGTCAGTGTCAGTCCGTTCGGCTTCCATCAGGGGGATGGCCTCTATCAGGCCGTACTTACCATCAATACGGATACGCATGACGCAAAGGGCACGGTAAGTGTCACGGATGGCGATGTCAATGCCCTGACGGCCATTGCCAATCTCAAGAATAATATCGTTTCGGGTAAGCTCAGCAGTGATATCGAGATTGGCGGCACGTACGACAATCCGGATGTCACACTCAACGGCATTCTCGACAGCGGCAAAATTTCCGGTTATGATGTTCATGATGTGGAAGTTAATTTACATTTATTGGATAATGTTGTCTATATTGACAAGCTTTCCGGTATGCAGGGCACGGACGGCAGCTTTTCGGCCAGCGGCAGTGTGGGCCTTGATGGCCCGATTGCCGCAAAATTCTCGGCTCATAAGCTCGCCCTCGGCATGTTCACGAAGTCGGCTGGCCTTGAACGCACGGTACACGGCACGGCGGATATCGAGGCCGAATTTGGCGGCACAACGGGCAATCCAGCCGCCGATGTCACGATTGCGGCCAATAACGGCGGCTTCCAGGGCTCGACTTTTGATGCCCTGAATGGTCATTTCAAATTGACGAATGGTCTCGTCGATGTCAGGGAGTTTGCCGTCAAGAAGACCATTGAAGGCAAGGATTATCAGGCCACGGCCAAGGGCATCGTGCCGATCAAGGCACTTTTTGCAAACCGCAACGAAGACCTCGATGATTATGAGCGCATCAAGCTCGATGTCAACCTCGACCAGGCTGACCTTTCCATCCTGCCGTTTGTCTCCGACCAGATTGACTGGGCTTTGGGGCCGACGAAGGGCACGCTGGAGTTTACGGGCACGCTTGCCCATCCTCTTGTCAAAGGCACGGTTTCTCTGACAGACGGTGCGGTTAAGTTCAAACCACTTGCGACACCTGTCACGGAAATGAACACTCAGCTTGTTTTTAATGGGGACACCATGACAGTCAGCGACTTTTCTGGTAAAATGGGCAAAGGCAGTTATACAGGTCAGGGCACGCTGAAACTCGACGGTGTGACGCCTTCGACATACGATTTTTCGCTGACAGCGGATAGCCTTGATATCCAGAGTGACTTTTTCAAAGGACCTCTGAGCGGCAGCCTGCACGTTGTCAATGCCGAGATCTTTGGCAAAAAAATGCCGAAGATTTCCGGCGAGGTCAATCTCGCGGACTGCACGATTTCCGTGCCGACCATCCCGGACAGCAGCGGCGAACTGCCGGATGTCCTTCTCGATGTAGATGTCAATGTCGGCGATAAAGTCCATGCCTACAGTTCGTATCTTTACGATATGTATCTTGTGGGCAAGGTCCATTTCGGCGGCACGACGCATCATCCGAAGACGTCAGGCTCCGTTTCCGTAAAACGCGGCGGCACGGTCAGCTACCTCAAAACGGAATTCAATGTCCGTGAAGGTACGGCCTATTTCAATCAGGTTGATTCGTTCCTGCCGAGCATTACGTTCATCGCTGATACGCGGCTGACGCAGGCCAAGGTGTTCCTGTCCATCACGGGACCGCTTGACAATATGACGTTTACGCTGCGTTCGTCGCCGGAGATGAGTCAGACGGAAATCATCCGCATGCTGACGCTGCGCAGTGCCTATAGGGCGGGCGAGGCCAATCTCGATGCAGGCGACCTCCTGATTGTGGGCCTGCAGATGAGCTTTTTGTCCGAAGTCGAGGATATCATGCGCAATGTGCTCTGGCTTGACCGCTTCACGATTGCGCGCGGCAGCGGCTCGGCCTTTGATACGCATGATGAGGAATCCAATAAAGACATCGACGTCTATCATGTCGAGATGGGCAAGTACATCACCGATAAGGTCATGCTCAAGTATACGCAGCAGATTGGCGGCGATGATACGCACCGCGTCGGTGTTCAGTATGATATGAATGACCGCTTTGGCCTGTCTCTTGAAAAAGAGGCACAGAAGTTCATTGTCGGACTGGAAGCGCGCATTCGTTTTTAATGGTTATAATGGTTATAGGAAAATGAGGAGGTGAGATGCGTGCGCCTGAATGATTATATGAAGGAACTCAGCAAGGTCAAAACCTTGTCTCCCGAGGAAGAAAAACTTCTTTGGGCTTCCTGCAAGGAGCAGGGTGATGAACGGGCGCGCCAGCTTCTCATCGAATCGTACCAGCCGCTTGTCTTTAAGCAGGCTGCGCCGTTTGCACGTTTCGACTGCATTATGGATATCATCCAGGAAGGCACAGTCGGACTCATTGAAGCGGTAGAACGCTATGACCACACGCGCGGCGTGGCGTTCAGCCTGTTTGCCGTCCACCGGATCCGCGGGCGCATGATGGATTTTTTGCGCCGCGAGGGACAGGTGGATGTTGCCTGCATGGAAGAGGCCGCGGAAGGCTGTTCCGGCAGCCTCAAGGAAAATCTTGTGGACCTTACGGCCTCTGTTGCCGAACAGGCAGAGAGCCATGAGCTCGCAGAACAGCTGCATCAGGCGATGGCGCGCCTGCCGGACAAGGAACGCGCCGTGCTCGAGGGCATGTACTGGAGCAGCGAAGATGCAGCTGATATGGCGGACACGCTCAATGTCAGTTCGTCCCACATTTACCGCCTGCAGAAAAATGGCATCCGCCGCATCCGCGGCATGCTGTCACGCTTCATGCATTATTGGTAAAAATAGGAAGAGCAAGAAAGTAAGTGAAAATGGCCTGCATGCAAAAGGAAACAGCAGATATTTTCTTATCATCTGCTGTTATGGCGTTATACGGCATGCCGGGATACCATGATGACCTCGGAATATAAAAGATGAGTCTGTGAATTTGAACAGGCAGGAGGTGTATCATGAAGGACCGGAATCAAAAACAGCGCCGTCACATACGGGCTGCGCGGGCATGGCTTGGCGAGGCCGAGCATTCCTTGGCAGAAAATCACAGAGTGCGGGGCGAGCTTAAAGTCATGCTGGCCAAGGCGGAACTCGCGCGCGTCGAAGGAACGCCGGGACACCGTTTCCTGAAGAAATGGACCATGCGCCTGCTGCCGGCAGCTATGGCCGTGCTCATTGCGGGCGGCGGCTGGCTGTTCTGGCAGGCACGGACGCCGTCCCTGTCTTCCTCGTATCCGCCCGCTTCTGCGGTGCAGGAGACTCCGCAGGAGCCGACGCCGCAGGAAACGACTGCGGCCATGCCGGAAGCAGCGGCCTCTCATGATGCGCCTCTCGCACCTTCGCCGGCCGGCAGGGCAGAACCATCTGTCCCTGCGGCCGTGCAGACGGACCCTGTGCAGGTGAAGACGGAAAAGACAGCCGCTCCGGCGCAGCAGCCTGTGGCAGAGCAGTCTGCTGCTCCTGCTGCCAAAACACCGAAAGTCCCGGATGACGGGATGCAAAAATTGATGCAAACCGCGGGCAAAACCCTGCGGAATTGATAAGATATCCTTGTTGAATTGATTTATGAATGATGAAGATATCGCTTAGGAGGTTTGACCTTTGAAGAAACAGAAATACAGATCTCTCGCTTATGCTGTGGCAATTGCCGTCAGCTGTGCTGCTGTGCCGGGCACTTCCTGGGCAGCAGAAGCGCAGCCCGTGACAGCACAGCCTTCTGCCGCTGATACCGCTGCTGAACATGCAGATGCAGCCAAAACCGCAGCGGAGGAGACGAAGGCTGCAGCTCCTGCCGCACAGACGGCGGATACATCGGCTGCAGCGCAGGCTGATGCGGCTGCCAATTCGTCCGTGGATGAACGCACGCAGAATTGGGCGAAAAACCGCCCCCAGGAAACGGCCATCTCGGACAGCATGAAGCAGTATGAGGGTCAGACCATTGTCGATACGATTTTTGACGGTACGTCAAAAGCGACAGAGGGAACGGCCAAAGCAGCCATTTCCATGAAAGCCGGGGACATGTTCACCGTCAAAGGGCTCGATGCTGACCGCGAAAAAATCTATAATACGGGTTATTTCTATGATATTTATCCGAGCTTCCAGAACGTGCCGGAGGGTGTCATCATTACGTATCATGTCCTTGAAAATCCTGTTCTCAAGGGTGTAAAAATCAGCGGCAATACGGTCGAGAGCACGGATACGCTCACGAACTTCCTGACGCTCAAGACAGGCGAAATTCTCAACAGCCGTGAGCTCAGCAAGGATGTCACGGCCATTCAGGAGCAGTACCGCCGCGATGGTTATATTCTCGCAAAAATCACGGATATGAACATCGATAAGAACGGCATTCTGAACCTCAAAGTCAACGAGGGCATCCTTGAGGGCTATAAAGTCAAGGGCAATACGAAGACGAAGGAGCGCGTCATTCTGCGCGAGATGCGCCAGAAGCCGGGCGAACCGTTCAACTCGAAACTCGCACGCCGCAGCATGCAGCGCGTTTACAACCTCGGTTTCTTTGAGGACGTCAACATCAAGATGAATCCTGGTGTCGACCCGAATGCCGTGGTCATGGAGCTCGATGTCACGGAGAAACGCACGGGCTCGTTTGGCATCGGCGCCGGCTACTCGAGTGAAGACGGCGTCATCGGCATGGTCTCCATCGGCGATACGAACTTCCGCGGCACGGGCGATGCCGTCAGCCTGACGTATGAGACGAGCGGCGATGACACGGATGCACACGGCTACACGTTCTCCTACCGCCGTCCATGGCTCGACAGCAAGGAGACGGTCGGCACCTTCCGCATCTACAACCGTACATATGAATACGATGATTACGATACGAGCGGTGACCTCAAGGAAACATACATGCGTAAGTACGCCGGCGGCGAGCTGACGTTCGGACGTCCGGTCAGCGAGTACACGACAAACTATTTGACTCTGCGCAACCGCAAGGATTCGTATGTCAGACATGTCGATGACGGCAATATGGGCGACCGCAGTATCGATACTCCTGAGAATATAGCTTGGCGCAACGATAACTTCGGTACGACGCGCAGCATCACGCTCGAGCATGTCACGGATACGCGCGACAATGTCTACAACCCGATGAGCGGCAGCCGCCTGAGTCTTTCGGGTGAGTTCGCGGGCTTCGGCGGTGACTTCGACTTCCAGAAGTACACGATTGACGGTCAGCGCTATGTTCGTGCCGGCCGCTCGCAGGTCTGGGCTATGCGCGCCCGCTACGGCATCGGCAACGGCGATATCTCCGAGTTCAACCAGTACCGCATCGGCGGCCAGGGCTCGCTGCGTGGCTACCGCGAAGACCAGTTCCGCGGCGACCGCGAGTTCCTCGGCACGCTCGAGTACCGTTTCCCGCTCATGAAAAAAGTTCAGGGTGCCCTGTTCACGGATTGGGGCGGTGCCTGGGACAGCGGCCTGACGCCTGACGACATGCACGGCAGCGTCGGTGTCGGTATTTCCCTGACGACGCCAATCGGTCCGCTGCGCTTTGACTATGGCTGGGGCGATGACGGCGGCCGCGTTCACTTCAGCGTCGGCAGCTCGTTCTAATCAGGAAAAGAGCCGAACCTAATATACAAAGAAGGGATGTTCTTTGCTGAAACGATGGCTGGGCAGAAGGGGCGGCCGGAATGCAGTCCTGGCGGCGATTTTGCTCCTTTTGCTGCTGCCGCTTACGGCAGAGGCCAGCGGCCGCGTGGAAAGTGTCGATGCCCATGTGACAGCAGAGACGGGCATGCCGCCTCTTGTGAAGCAGCGCATGGAGACAAGCGTGCGCGTCATTGCGGAACAGCTGCTGCTCGGCATGCCCGCAGATGCTTCTGCTGAGGAACTGCAGCAAAAATCAGAAGTCATTCGTCAGGTTTTTGACAAGGTCCTCGTTGGCTACACAGTACGTCAGGTGGAAGTCACACCGGACGATGCTCAGGGGACCAGCGTCACCGTCCGGCTGATGCCATGGTCGGACCAGATCCGGAATATTGAAGTTAAGACAAATGTCGAGGGTATGCCGCCGGCAGTCGAAACCCTGATTCGCCAGGACCTTGCCGATGTCAATACAGTCTTTTCGGATGCTCTTTACGGCCTGCCCGTTGCGGCGACAGACTGGACAAACGGAGTGCTCAAGCATCATCTGAACGATTATCTCGCGGTGCATTTACCGGAATTTCGCGGTGACTTTGAGGTTGAAACAGATGGCGATAAGGCCAACGTCAGTTTGACGGTCTATCCGCGGCTGCCTGTGGTGCGTACGACGGATTTATCGATGCGCTCCGATACCATACCGAATTTTGCCCTGCTCAATCATCGCGAGCTCATGCAGCAGCAGACTGATATGCTCGTGGGCGTGCCGGTTGCTTTTGTGGCGCGTCATCAGCATGAATTTGAGCAGATGTTTGCCAAGACGCTTGATGCCCAGCAGGATTTTCGCGCGCTGCGCATGACGACATCCGTGACGATTACACCGCATGAGCGCATGGAAGTCATGAGCCGCTCCAATTCGGACCGCTATCGTGCACGGCTGCTCGGCTGGGTCGATATGGGACGGCGTGAGAGCAAATATGACGGCGAGATGGACAGCCTGCGTTTCCGCCTGCATGCGGGCAGCATGCTGACCTCGCGCGATGAAGCCTTTGCGCAGTTTGACTTCATGCCGCAGAAAGTGGATTGGGGCTGGGAACTCGGCTATGGACACCGCTTCGGCATGGGGACAGTTCCGCAGGTCCGCTACGATATGCGCAAAAATCGCTTTGTCCTCGGTGCCCTGCAGACGTTAGCGCCGCGCTGGCAGCTCCGCTATGAGTACCGCTTTGCAGACCAGCTCGGTGAGGCAGGTCTCCTATATAAAGTTCATGATTTCCTGAGTCTGGAGTATGTCCTCGATAAGACGCAGGGCTGGCTCCGCCTCATTGGAAATTTCTAATAGCTTTGCAGGTCAACTACTCCTTGTAGACCCCTGCGAAGTCTGCTATAATAAACGTGTTTCTTTGGAATCGTAAGAAGGAGAAGATAAAATGGTAACTTTACAGAAGAAGCAGGTCAAGATCATCAGTATCCTCATTGCACTTGTATTTGTCGGTTCTGTTGTAGCCCTTGCACTCACGCAGTCCGGTTCAGGCATTGCCAGCGCTGCAAGCTCGAATGTCGGCGTTGTGGATTACCGCCAGATTGCGCAGCAGAGCTCACAGCTCCAGGACATCCAGTCCCAGATGCAGAAAGAAGTTCAGGATGCGCAGAAAGAGTTTGAGGAGAAATCCGCAAACATGAGCGACCAGGAAAAGAACGACTACTATCAGCAGACGCAGCAGCGCCTTGCACAGAAGAATCAGGAGCTCATGGAGCCGTTCCAGAAGAATATTGAGGATTCCGTCAAGAGCGTAGCAGAAGCAAAAGGCCTCTCTGTTGTCCTTGAAAAGAGCTCGGTAGTTTACGGCGGCCAGGATATCACGCAGGATGTCATCAATAAGCTCAGCAAGTAAACCTCTGAGGTTCATATGAAATGTTGGGTACCGAGCGTTTGCGCTCGGTACTACTTGTAAGGAGGGCAGGGTTTGTGGAAGATCCGAATAAAACGGCAAAGTCCGCGGACTCTGCCAAATCCGGGCTTTGGCAGAAAAAGCGCAAGGAAATCATCCTTGGCAGCGTCATCGCCATCGGCCTCGTCTTTTTGGGGGCCTGGGGCCTGCGCGCCCTGATGCCGAGCCACCAGGACACGCAGAATACGGCGGCAGCCGCGAGCATTGGTCTTGTTGACATGCAGAAGGCGCTGGAGGCACATCCTGACTATGATAAGCTCGTAGCGCTCCAAAAGGAGTACAAGAGTCTGGAGCTTTCTCTGAAGGATACCGAGAAACTGCCGGAAATGCCGGTGCAGGCTCCGCAGGTCGACAGCAAGCCCTTTGATGATTCTGTCTGGCAGAAAAATGCGCAGGCTGTCATCGGCGGCCGCACCGAACTCGAGCGCGAGGCCAAGGATGTTGAAAAAGCTTACCGTGAGGCCCATCAGGCCGAGTACGACAGCCGCCGCAAGGCTGTCGATGAAGATTATGAGAATGCGATTTTTAATCTGAATCTCAAGATTGACAATCAAAAGGTCATGCACCATCCCTGGGCCAAGCAGGCAGACCTCGATGCCGAGAAGGCAGACTGGGAAAACCAGCGCGAACTCCTGCAGCAGGAACGCGGCATGAGACAGCAGGAGCTGGCCAAGGAATGGGAAAAAGAAGTCAATGCGTATGTACAGTCCGTCATGGGGCCGAAGGTAGCCAAATGGCAGGAACAGGCAAAGACGACGGTAAGCCAGCAGAAGTCGGCGGCCGTAAAAAAGCAGTCTGAGGTGCAGCAGCGCGATACGCAGGCCATGCAGGTTCAGACTCAGGTGGACGCAGCGCAGAAACTCCAGCAGCGTGCCCAGATCAAGCAGCAGATGGCGGCAAAGGCAGAAGAAATTCAGGCACTTGACACGCATATCCGCAATGATATCGCGGGCAAAGCAGCCAAAATCGCCATTCTGCATCATTTTACTTTGATCCTCGCCAATCCGGCGGAGGACCTTGTCTACAAACTTCCGCTTGCCGTACCGGACAGCATGAAGCCGGAACGCTTTATGCCTGTGGTCGGCAGCGACACGGAAGATGTCACGGATGAACTGGTCGAAGAGATGAGTACCTTGTCTGCGAGTGATGCGGACGGCTCAGATACTTCAGGAACTTCAGGAACTTCAGACAGCTCATCTGAGAACTCATAAATATTATCCTATCTTTAACAAATCTATACTATTATAGAAAGAAGAGAATCATAACATGAAATTGCGTAAAAAATCCGTAGGCCTCTTGGCGGCAGCTTTCGCTGCAACGATGCTCATGAGCGGCTGCGGTCAGGTCAAGATCGGTTATATCGAAGGCTCCCGCGTCATGCAGGAGGCTCCGCAGGTCAAGGCTCTGGTGGATGAAGGAAATCAGAAAATCAATGATGCCCGCGAAGAAGCTCAGAAGAGCCTGCAGGATAATCCGGATATGAGTCAGGAAGATGCGCAGAAGGCACAGGCTCAGGCCCAGCAGAAGATGGCCAGCCTCAACCAGTCGTATCAGATGCAGCTGCAGCAGAAAGTAAGCGCAGCTCTGCAGGATATCGCGAAAGAGAAGAAACTCGATGTCGTAGTGGACAGCGAGAAGGAACAGCCGACGGCGCTGATGGGCTGCGTTGACGTGACGGATGACGTTATTGCCAAACTGCAGTAAGACGTAAGGACGTAAGGATGGGATTGTGACATGAAAAAGACCTTGCAGGAAATTGCAGAATATGTTGGCGGCCGTGTGGAAGGCGATGCATCCATCGTCATTCGCGGGCTTGACAATATCGAGGGGGCCGGTGCAGGCGATCTGACCTTTGCTGTGGATCCGCATATTGAGGAAGCCAAGACGTGTCAGGCTGCTGCTGTCATGCTGCCGGAAGGAATTGAAAATTTCCCGAAGACAGCACTTTATGTGGAAGAGCCGCGCGCTGCTTTTGCCAAGCTGCTCGAGCTCTTCACACCGAAGCTTCAGTTCCCGAAGGGCGTGAGCGAACAGGCCCATATCGGCAAGGATGTCAAGATTGGCAAAGATGTTGTCATCATGCCGTTTGCCGTCGTGGACGACCATGCTGTCATCGGGGACCGCGTTACGCTTTATCCGCATACGTATATCGGTCAGTATGCAGAAATCGAAGACGATACGGTCATTTATTCGAGTGCTACGGTCCGCGAGCACTGCCATGTCGGCAAACGCTGCGTCATCCACTGCTCAGCTGTCATCGGCTCGGATGGTTTTGGCTTCACGACGCACGAAGGTGTGCACACGAAGGTGCCGCAGGTCGGCAATGTCGTCCTTGAGGATGACGTCGAAATCGGTGCGCATGACGGCATTGACCGCGCGGCCATGGGCTCGACGGTCATTGGCCACGGCACGAAGATCGACAATCTCGTCCATATCGGCCATAACTGCAAGATCGGTCCGAACTGCCTGATTGTCGCGCAGACGGGTATTTCGGGCTCGACGATTGTCGGCCACAATGTCACGTTTGGCGGACAGGTCGGCACGGTCGGCCATATCAAGATTGGTGCGAATTCCGTCTATGCCGCACGTTCGGGCATCATCGGCGATATGCCGGAAGGTGTGTTCTGTGCGGGCTTCCCTGTGCAGAGCCATGCGGAATGGCTGCGCATGCAGGCTTCGATGAAGCATCTGCCGGAAATGTACAAGAAGTTCCGGCAGCTCGAAAAGAAGCTGGCCAAGTACGAGAAACAATAACGCAGTGATGCGATGAAGAAAGCCTTCCTGAAGATGGAAGGCTTTCTTGCTGAAAGGGGAGAAAAGCGTGTTTTCCTACTATATCTTGAAATTCATCAGCAAAATCTGCTGCCTGTTGCCGCGCAGCGTATGTGAGGTCTTGGGCAGGGCACTTGGCGAATTCGCCTGGATTTTTGTGCCGAAACGCCGCAAAAAACTCGCCAAAGACCAGATCATGGTGTGTCTGGGTCTTGACGAGAAAGAGGCAGAAAAACTCGCGAAGGCCAGCAGTGTGCGCTTTGGCCCGATGCTCATGGAAGTTCTGCGCTTTCCGGTCATCCGCAAACACATCGATGAGTATGTGCGCATCGAAGGCCTCGATAAGCTGCAGAAAGGCCTGGCTCTTGGCAAAGGATGCATCATAGCGGCAGCACACAGCGGCAATTGGGAGCTCATGGGCGGCGCTTTTGCGCAGGCCGGCATTCCGCTCGTCGGCGTGGCCATGAAGCAGAAGTCGACGGGGGCAGACCGTTTCATCAATGAATACCGCACCCTTATCGGCATGCATATCACCTATAAGACCGGCGTGCGGGAGATGTTTGAGATGCTGCAGAAAGGCTGGGCTATTGGCCTCATCATGGACCAGGATACGAACCGTCACAGCGGCATCGTCCTCGATTTCTTCGGCAGACCGACGAACTGTGTCCCGGGCGCGGCCTCGATGGCCCGCTTTCAGGGTGTACCGATTTTCCCTGCCTTCATGCATCGCGATGAACACGGCTTCCATACACTGATCGTGCAGAACCCTGTCTTTGTGAAAAAGACGCGCGACAAGCGCGAGGACATCCGTGAGACGACACAGGTTCTGACAAAATGCATCGAGGACCATGTGCGCAAATATCCTGAAGAATGGTTTTGGCTGCATGACCGCTGGAAATCCATGCGGGAAGAATCCTAACTTGCATCGAGGTCAATAGTTTTGTACAATATAGGAAGGCATATTACGGCAGGGGGTATGATTTTGCAGAAGCAGAGAACATTGAAGACAGAAATTTCTTATACTGGCATCGGGCTGCATTCCGGCCGTGAGGTTCACGCAGTGCTGAAGCCGGCTCCAGAGGACGCTGGGATTGTCTTCGTGCGTAAAGACCTTCCGGGAGAGCCGCAGATTCATGCGAAGGCCCAGAATGTCACGTCGACCTTGCGCGCTACGACGATTGAAGAACATGGCAATAAAGTTTTTACGATTGAGCATCTCATGAGCGCCTTTCATGCACACCGCATCGATAATGCGTATGTAGAGCTTGACTCAGAGGAACCGCCGGTAGCGGACGGCGCATCGCTCGTATTCTTCGAGCTCATGGAAAAAGCAGGCATTGTGGAGCAGGAGAAGGAACGCCGGGAAATCGTCATTGATAAGGTTTACCGCATCGATGATGAAAAGACGGGCCGCTTCGTCATGGTCGTTCCCTATGATGGATTCCGCGTGAGCTTTACATCTCTGAATCCGCATAAGCTCATTGGCGTTCAGTATGAAGACTTTCATGTCAATGAAGAAGTCTATCATAAAGAAATTGCACCGGCCCGCACGATTGCCTATGAAAAGGAAATCAAGGCCCTGCGCGAGATGGGGCTCGGACTCGGCGGCTCGCTCGAGAACGTCATTGTTTACAATGATGAGGGCTGGCTCAATCCGCTCCATTTCGAGGATGAGCTCGTGCGCCATAAGATTCTCGATGTCATTGGCGACCTGCGCCTTTCCGGCATCATCCGCGGCCATGTGATTGCCGTGGCTTCCGGTCATGCACTCAACACGCAGCTGGCAAAACAGATTGCCGCTGCTTATGAAGAATAAGAAGAATAAGAAGAAAAAGATTTACCTGAAGTTTTCAGAGGAAGAAGAGGGATATATCATGGTATTAGACATCGAAGAAATCCAGAAAATCTTACCGCATCGTCCGCCGATGCTGCTTGTCGACCGCATCATTGAGCTCGAACCGTTTAAGTCGGCTACAGGCATCAAGAACGTCACGATGAATGAGCCCCATTTTCGCGGCCACTTCCCAGGCCATCCGATCATGCCGGGCGTGCTGATCCTTGAGGCCATGGCTCAGGTCGGCGGCGTGGCCATGCTGTATCCACCGGAGCACCGCGGCAAGATTGCGCTGTTCGGCGGCATGGAGCATGTCAAATTCAAACGTCAGGTCGTGCCGGGCGACCAGCTGGTCACGAAGGCCAAACTCGTCCGCACGCGCGGTGACTTCGGCCTGCTCCATTGCGACGGTTATGTGGATGGCGAGCTCGCTGCTTCGGCAGATTTTAAGTTTGCCCTGAAAAAAGGCGAAGATCTTTGATTTTTGCCTGCATTAATTGTCTAAGCACATTTAGTCTTTGTTCAACTCGTAAAACGCCCAGATTTGCAGTCAAATGAAATACGAGAATGATGAGGGTATTCAGGAGTATATAAAGAAGGACAGAGCAAACTGGCCGGCACAGCCGGCATTGGAGGAAGGTTAAGGAGTTGGAGCAGATGAATACGGACAATAAAGTCACTGCAAATATACATGAAACTGCTGTGGTTGCGCCAGGTGCAAAGATCGCAGAAAATGTTGAAATTGGCCCGTACTCGGTTATCGGGGAGAATGTTGAGATTGGCGAAGGGACGAAGATCGGCCCGCATGTCGTCATTCACGGCTGGACGCAGATCGGCAGAGACTGCCGCATTTTCCAGGGGGCTTCCATTGGCGAAGAACCGCAGGATCTTAAATTTAAAGGGGAAAAAAGCTATACGATTATCGGCGACCGCACGACCATCCGCGAGGGTTCTACAATCCATCGCGCGACCGGCGAAGGTGAGGAAACGCGTGTCGGCAACGACTGCCTGCTCATGGCTTTGACGCATGTTGCGCACAACTGCGTTGTGGGCAATCATGTCATTATGTCGAATCTGGCAAGTCTTGCCGGTCACGTCGTTGTCGAGGACCGCGCCGTCATCGGCGGCATGGCAGGTGTGCACCAGTTTGTCAAGATTGGCCGCAATGCCATGGTCGGCGGCATGTCGAAGCTCACGCAGGATGTCGTGCCGTATACGATTGTCGATGGACAGCCGGCCAAAGTCGTCGGCCTTAACGCCGTGGGCATTTCGCGTGCCGGCATCAAGCTTGAGGCACGCCGCAATATCAAGAAGGCATATAAACTTCTCTATCGTTCCGGTCTGAGCCTGCAGCAGGCAATTGCCGTCATCGAGCAGGAAGTCGATTCCTGTGAAGAGGTCGAGCATTTTCTGCGTTTCCTGCGCAATGCAGAGCGCGGCATTTGCCGTGAGCGCAGAGAGCGTGACTGATATCGGTATTGATGGAGAAATTCGGGGGAATCGTTATGGAAAAAATCGGACTGCTGGCTGGTGCTGGCAAACTGCCGGTGGAGTGTGCCAAAGCAGCCAAACTCCTCGGCTATGAGGTTTATGCAGTCGCTCTGCTGCCGGAGACGGATGCAGAACTCAAGGACTGCACAGCAGATTGTCAGTTCATCAGCATCGCACATCTCGATGCTGTCCTCAATTATTTGAAAGAACATCAGGTCACGAAGGTTACGATGATCGGCAAGGTCACGAAGGAACTGCTCTTTTCGGGTAAAGTTCAGCCGGATGCCCGCATGCTGAAGCTCATCATGGAACTGCCGGACCGCAAGGACGATACCATCATGATGATGTTTGTCCGCGAACTCGCGAAAGCCGGCATGCAGGCCTTTGATCAGACGGCCCTGATACGCCGTCTGATGCCGCATCGCGGTGTAATCTCCAAGCGTGAACCGACACCGGAAGAGCGCAAGGACATGGAGTTTGGCTTCCGCATGGCCAAGGAAATCGGCCGTCTCGATGTCGGCCAGACGGCTGTTGTCAAAAATATGGCTGTCATGGCACTTGAGGCCATTGAGGGTACGGATGCCTGCATTCGCCGCGGCGGCGAACTCGCGCGCGGCGGCGCTGTGGTGGCAAAAGTTGCCAAGCCGCAGCAGGACGACCGCTTTGACGTGCCGACCGTAGGTCTGGAAACGATCAAGAGCATGGTCGCTGTCGGTGCAACGGCGCTGGCCATCGAGGCAGACAAGACGCTTCTGGTAGAGCGTGAGGAGATGCTTGCACTGGCAGATGCCAATAATATAACGATTGCAGCCATGTAAGTACGTGATTGTGAGACGCGGCGGAATCAGGAATGCTGGTATCCACGCGTCTTTTCGGCTTTTCTTATGGACTGTTATTTTTTCGGTGTCTTTGCAGGAAAGGAGGGGTTCGGATGAAAATCATGATGTCCGCAGGGGAAGTTTCCGGTGATCTGCACGGAGAACGTTTGGCCAGAGCCATCCATGAGCAGGCCCCGGAGACGGAGCTCGTCGGCTTTGGCGGAGCAAGGATGGAAGCTGCAGGTGTCAGGCTTTTCCGCAATTTTGCGGATTACAATGTCATGGGCGTCTGGGAGGTCATCAAGAATCTCCGGCGCATCCTGAAACTCCTTGATGACCTGACTGCGTACATGGAAAGAGAGAGGCCGGACCTCTTGGTCCTCATCGACTATCCGGACTTTAACTGGAGACTTGCCAAACGCGCTAAGAAGCTCGGCATACCGGTCTTCTCCTACATTCCGCCGTCGGCCTGGGCCTGGCGCAAGGGCAGAGCAAAAAAATGTGCGGCTCTTGCCGATGAGTTCGTCGCGATTTTCCCGCATGAGCTGCCTGTCTATGAAGCGGCTGGCGCCAATATTTCGTTTGTCGGCAATCCGCTGGTCGACACCGTCAAGGCGGAGCTGCCCGAAGACGAGGCGAGAAAATTTTTCGGCATCCATGAACACGAGCATGCCGTCCTGCTGATGCCGGGCAGCCGCCGTCAGGAAATCACGATGCTGCTGCCGGCCATGCTGAAGGCGGCAGAACTCTTAAAGGCGCAGCGGCCCGATACGAAATTCTTCCTGCCCGTAGCAGCTCCTGCTTATGAGGCGTTGATTGAGGGCATGGTGGCAGAGCATGATGTTAAAGTCCGGCTGACACATGAAAACCGCTATGCGCTCATGGGACTTGCCGACGTGGCAGCAGCAGCTTCGGGAACCGTGGTCATGGAGGCAGCCCTCATGGGACTGCCCTGCGTCTCACTTTACCGGCTGGCACCGCTCAACTATATGATTGGCCGTGCCTTCGTGCATGTCAGGCACTTCACTTTGCCGAATATCCTGCTCGATGAGACCATCCAGCCGGAGCTCCTGCAGGATGAAGTGGAGCCGCACCGCATCGCGCGCGAGCTGGCCCGCCTCTATCGCGGGGCACCGGCACGCGGTGCGACGGCGGCGAAACTTCGGGAGGCCTGTGCAAAATTGGGGCCGCCGGGTGCATCCAAACGGGTAGCCGCAAAAATCTTAGCGGCCGCAGAGAGAAAACGAAATTCGGGAGAACAACATGAAGAATTATAAGCGGCTGCTTCAATATATGCGGCCATATGTCAAGCAGCTCATACTGGCCATCTTCTGCATCATCATGGCAGCGGCAGCGAACCTTTATTTGCCATGGATCATCAAGGACATGATCGATAAAGTGCTGGCCGAAAAAGATATGCTGATGCTCAATCTCATCTGCGTCGGTATCGTCGTGGTCTTCCTGCTGCGCGGTATCTTTTTTTACGGTCAGTCCTATCTCGTTTCGTTCATCGGCCAGAAAGTCATCATCGATGTGCGCGAGGTCATGTTCCGCAAGTTTCAGCGCATGCCGATGGCCTATTTTGACCGCCATCAGACGGGCGAGGTCATGAGCTTTATTACGAACGATGTCGCAGCCATCCAGTCGGCCCTCGTCGACCAGCTCATTGAGATGGTCACAGAAGGGTCCATCCTCATCGGCTCTCTTGTCATGATGATTGTGCTGGACTGGAAGCTTTCAATCCTGACTCTCGTCATCATCCCGCTGGTCGGGCAGGCAATGAAGATTTTTGGCCGTAAGATCAAGCGCAATGGTACGGTCATTCAGGAACGCATGGCTGATATCACGTCGCTGCTGCAGGAGAGTATTTCTTCCATCCGCGTCGTCAAGTCCTTCGTACGTGAGAATTACGAAATCAAACGCTTCTGCCGTCAGAACGAACTCAACTTTCAGGCAGCCATGAAGAATGTTCAGCTCACGAGTCTCTTGACGCCATCCGTTGAGTTTCTCGCGGCCATCTCGGTTACGGTCATCATCTGGTTCGGCGGTTACGAAGTCGTCAATGGTCAGATGACAGCCGGTTCGCTGGTCGCGTTCCTCACATATGCGGTCAATCTGGCAAACCCGGTCAAGCGTCTCTCGCGCGTTTACGGCAATCTGCAGCGGGCAATGGCCGCCGTCGACCGCGTCTTCAACGTCATCGACCTCAAAGAGACGATCACGGATAAGCCAGATGCCAAGGAACTGCCGAAAGTTAAAGGCCATGTCGTCTTCGACCACGTTTCCTTCGAATATAAGAAGGGTGTGCCGGCACTTTCCGATGTCAGCCTCGAAGTAAAACCGGGCCAGATGATCGCCTTTGTCGGTCCGAGCGGCGCCGGCAAGTCGACGATTGCGAACCTCATCCCGCGTTTCTATGAGGTTACGTCGGGCTCTATTTCCATCGATGGCTTCGACATCCGCGATGTGACGGTTTCTTCCCTGCGCGAACAGATTGGCATTGTGCCGCAGGAGACCATGCTGTTCTCGACGACGGTCCGCGAGAATATCCGCTACGGCCGCCTCGATGCGACAGATGAGGAAGTCGAAGCGGCTGCCAAGGCGGCGAATGCCGATGCCTTCATCCGCGAGCTGCCAAACGGCTATGAGACGAAAATCGGCGAACGCGGCCTGAACCTTTCAGGCGGTCAGCGCCAGCGCATGGCCATTGCGCGCGCCATCCTCAAGAACCCGCAGATCCTGATTCTTGATGAGGCTACATCGGCTCTCGATACGGAAAGTGAGAAGATTGTACAGGCAGCTCTCGATAAACTCATGGTCGGCCGTACCTCATTCGTCATTGCCCATCGCCTCTCGACGATTTTCAATGCCGACCAGATTTACGTCATCGACAACGGCCATATCAAGGAGCACGGCACGCATGAGGAGCTTTTGAAGCTCGGCGGCCTTTACAGTTATCTCTACAACATCCAGTTCAGTAAGAAAAACGTTTAAGAAGGGAAGAGGTTATGCAATTACTCTATAATATAGCGGCCATCATCATTGTGATCCTCGTGATCCCGATGTTCATGATCCGCTCGGTGCGCGAGAAGGGCTTTGTCGAACGCATCCGTCAGAGCTTTGGCTTCTTCCCGGAACACGCCCTTGATAAAGTGGAGAAGAAGGACTGCATCTGGGTGCATGCGGCTTCTGTCGGTGAGATCGTGGCGACGAGCCCGCTCATCAAGGAATTCCGCAAAGAATTTCCCAAAAGCCCGATTCTCGTCTCGGTTGTCACGACCAGCGGCTATGAAATGGCCAACCGCATCATCAAGGATGCCGATGCCATCATTTATTTCCCGCTGGACCTGCCGTGGCTGGCCGGCCATGTACTGCGCCGCATCCGTCCGCGCGTATTCCTGCCGGTCGAGACGGAGCTCTGGCCGAATTTCCTGCGCACGGCGCGCCGCATTCATGTACCGGTCATGATGGTCAACGGCCGCATCAGCGACAAGAGTGTCAAGCAGTACAAGCATCTGCACAGTCTGCTGCGCGACATGATCGGCACGGTCAAGCTCTTTGCCATGCAGTCGCCGATCGATGCGGAATACATCATGCGCCTCGGGGCACCGAAGGAACTCGTGACCGTTACGGGCAATACGAAGTTTGACCAGACGTATACGGACGTCAGCCCGGAAGAAAAGCAAAAAATCATTGAGGATATGGGCCTGACGGAAAATGACGGAATTTTCCTCGCGGGCTCGACGCACCGCGGCGAGGAAGGCCCTGTGCTGCAGGCTTTTGCTTCTGTGCGCAAAACGCATCCGCACGCGCGTCTCGTCATCGCGCCGCGTGAACTCCTGCGCACGACGGAAGTCGTCCATCTCTGCCGCAAGGCGGGGTTCACTGTGACGACGAGGACAACGCTCCAGAAGGAGCCTTCGCACAATGAAGATATTGTCATCCTCGATACGATTGGCGAACTCGGCAAGGTCTACAGCATCGGCGATGTCGTCTTCGTCGGCGGCAGTCTTGTGCCGCATGGCGGCCATAATATCCTCGAGCCGGCAGCTCATGGCAAGGCCATCATCGTCGGTTCGCATATGTTCAATTTCAAAGATACATATGCTCTTTTCAAGAACCGCAATGCCTGCATTACGGTCCACAACGGCGACGAACTGGCCAAGGAAGTTACGCGTCTCTTTGATGAACCGGATCACCGCCACCGCATGGAAGAAGAAACGCGCGCCATCGTGCGGGAGAATAAGGGCGCTTCGCGCAAATCGGCCGTTCTGCTCCATCAGATGCTCGATGCCTATGAGAGCAGCCCCGAAAACCGCCATCACGTGCGTTCCACGCAAAAAATCACGAACTTCCAGACCTATTTCATCGACCTCGTACATAGTAAGGAAGTAGATGGTTTCTTCCCGAATATCATCATGGGCATCCTCTATGTGTTCTCGCTGATTTACGGCCTGCTCGTCAATATCAAGCTCGCCGGCTACAAATACGGCGTGTTCCAGAAACAAAAGCTCGACTGCTTCGTCATCAGCCTCGGCAATGTCACGGTCGGCGGTACGGGCAAGACGCCGACGGCTCAGCGCCTTGCGCGCGATATCCGCGACATGGGCTACCGCGTCGTCATCCTCAACCGCGGCTACCGTGCCAAATGGCACGGCGAAGTCGGCATTGTTTCGGACGGCAAGAGACTGCATATGGATGCGGCTGAAGCCGGCGATGAGGCCTATATGCTGGCAAAGCATCTGCCGGAAGTTCCCGTGCTCATCGGCGCGGAGCGCGCAAAGACAGGCCGCTACGCGATGGAGCATTTCGGCGCGGAAGTTGCCATCCTCGACGATGGCTTCCAGCATTGGCAGCTCATGCGGGATCTTGACATCCTGCTCGTCGATGCGGTCAATGTTTTTGGCAATGGCTACATCCTGCCGCGCGGCACGCTGCGCGAGCCAATTTCGCATATCAGCAGGGCCGATATCTGCCTGATGACCAAGGTGGACCAGGCAGCAGCGGGCTCGTGCGATTACATCCGCGAGACGGTGCACCGCTACAATCCGGAAGCCCGTATTGTCGAGAGCATTCACCAGCCGCGCTGCTTTATCCCGCTGACGGAATGGTATGTCAATATTGCGAGTGAGGGTATCGATGTTGAAAAAATGCGCGGCAAGCGCATCATGGCGGTTTCGGCTATCGGCAATCCGGCTTCGTTTGAACAGACACTCTCCGACCTTGGTGCTGTCATCATCGAGAGCCTGCGCTATCCGGACCATCACGATTATGCGATGTCGGAGATGACCGATATTTTCCAGCAGGCTGAAAATGCCGGCGCAGAGGCCATCGTCATCACGGAGAAAGATGCCGTTAAGATTCCGGCGGACGTAGCCCGTGAGAAATGGTCCATCCCGATTTATGTTATCTGCGTAGAAGTGACGTTCCAGAAGGGCAGCGAAGGCCTCCATGAAATGTTGAAGCAGCGCCTTGCAGAACGCCTCGGCCCCCGTTGAAATCTCATTTTCTTCTATATATAATAGAAAGGATAGAAAGTCCATGAATGTTCTCTGTGTCATTCCCGCGCGCTATGCATCGACGCGCCTGCCGGGCAAACCGCTCAAGGATATTGCCGGCAAACCCATGATCTGCCGTGTTTACGATAGAGCTTCACAGGCTAAGCGTGTATCGGCTGCCCTGGTGGCGACCGATGATGAACGCATTTTGGAGGCTGTCGTGCAAAATGGCGGCAGGGCCGTCATGACGCGTAAGGACCATCCAACGGGCACGGACCGCCTGGCAGAAGTGGCAGAGAAATATCCGGATGTCGACCTCATCATCAATGTGCAGGGCGATGAACCGCTCATTGAGCCGGCCCTCATTGATGAACTCGCCGCTGCGTTCGATGATGACGCCGACCTGCAGATGGCAACGGTCTGCACGGAAATCACGGATGAGGCAGAGGCAAAGAACCCCAACAATGTCAAGGTGGTCATGGACAGGAAGGGCTATGCCCTGTACTTCTCGCGTTCGCTGCTGCCGTACCCGCGCCATACGGGCACGCCCGTTTACAAGCACATCGGCATTTACGCCTACAAGCGGGATTTCCTGCTGCAGTATGCCAAGATGGAAGAGACACCTCTTGAGCATGCTGAGAGCCTCGAGCAGCTGCGGGCCTTGGAAAATGGCTATCGCATCAAGGTCATCAAGACGCCGTACCGTTTCGTCGGCGTCGATACGGCGGAAGACCTCGCTAAGGTCAACGAGATTTACCGTCAGATGATGGAAAAATAAATATGAGAAGCAGAAGATTTTTTAGCACAGAAAGTGGAAGGTGAATCGTATGAATAAGGTCAAGGTTGGAAATTTCATGATCGGTGAAGGCGAGCCGCTGGCACTCCTCGCCGGTCCCTGTGTCCTTGAAGGCATGGACCGCTGCCTGCTCATCGGGCGCACGATCAAGGAAATCTGCGGCCGTCTCGGCATCAATTACGTATTCAAAGCTTCTTTTGATAAAGCAAACCGTTCGTCTTATCATAGTTTCCGCGGCCCGGGCCTCAAAAAAGGTCTTGAGATGCTGCAGGAAATCAAGGAGACGCTGAATGTCCCCATCGTGACGGACATTCACGAGACGACGCAGGCGGAGCCCGCTGCCAAGGTCGCAGATATCCTGCAGATTCCGGCCTTCCTCTGCCGTCAGACGGATCTTCTGCATGCTGCGGCTCAGACGGGCCGTGTCGTCAATGTCAAGAAAGGGCAGTTCCTCGCGCCTGAGGATATGCGCAATGTTGTCGATAAACTGCACGAATGCGGCTGCGAGCAGATGATGCTGACGGAGCGCGGTGCTTCGTTTGGCTATCATAATCTCGTGGTCGACATGCGCAGCCTGCCGATTATGCGCAGCTTCGGCTATCCGGTCGTTTTTGACGGCACGCACAGCGTCCAGCTGCCGGGCGGCAACGGCACGACGTCTTCCGGAAACCGCGAATTCGTCGAGTACCTCGTGCGCGCGGCCGCCGGCGTCGGCATTGACGCCCTCTTCCTTGAAGTGCACGACAATCCGGAAGAGGCTTTGTCAGACGGTGCCAACATGGTTTATCTCGATAAACTCGAAGATCTCCTGAAGGATGCTCTTGCCATCCATAAGGTCATTCGTCATCAGGCATGAGGAGGAGCAGCGTGAGCAACGAAAACAGCATCAAAGCGAGAGCCATTGAGACACTCGATATCGAAGGAAAGGCAGTCCTTGCCCTCAAAGACCGCATCGGCAGTGAATTTGTCGATGTTGTCAACTGCATTCTGGCCTGCCCTGCACGCGTTGTCGTGACGGGCATGGGCAAATCGGGACACGTTGGCCGCAAAATTGCGGCGACCCTCGCCAGCACGGGCACGCCGTCTTTTTTCCTGCATCCGGCGGAAGCCTTTCACGGTGACCTCGGCATGGTCACGGAAAACGATGTCGTCATTGCGATTTCCAACAGCGGCGAGTCTACGGAAATCGTCAACATCCTGCCGATTATCCGCCGCATCGGGGCGACGATTGTCGCCATGTGCGGACGCCGCGAATCACAGCTCGGCAAATTCTGTGATTATTTTATCGACATCAGCGTGGAGCGTGAGGCCTGCCCGTTAGGGCTCGCGCCGACGGCCAGCACGACGGCCACGCTTGCCATGGGCGATGCGATTGCCATGGCCCTGATGTCGGAACGCAATTTCACGAGTCAGGATTTTGCGATGTTCCACCCGGGCGGTGCCCTTGGACGCCGTCTGCTGCTCAAAGTCGAGAACGTCATGCATACGGGCAAGGATAATCCGCTTATTCACTGCGGCAAGACGGTCAAGGATGCTCTGTTCGTCATGACGGACAAGGGCCTCGGTGCTGTTTCGGTTGTTGATGATGACGGCAAATTTGTCGGTCTCATAACCGATGGCATCATCCGCCGCGCGCTCGCCAAAGATTATAAATTCCTTGATGAGGCCGTGGAGAAGATCATGTTCACGGAGCCTTTGACGATTGCACCGCAGCAGATGGCAGCGGCGGCCCTCTCCGTCATGGAGAAGCATAAACCGCGTCCTGTTACGGTTCTGCCCGTCATTGATGACAAGGGTGTGCCGGTTGGCATTGTCCATTTGACGGACCTTCTGCGTCAGGGGGTTGTTTGATATGGAACTTCGGACAGACGCAAGCGAACGCGCTAAAAAAGTCAGGCTCATCATCTTTGATGTCGACGGCGTGCTGACAGATGGCGGCATTTACATCGGCGCGGAAGGCGAGCTTTTTAAACCGTTCTTCTGCCGCGACGGTCTCGGCATCACGCTTTGTCACCGTGCAGGACTCAAGACCGCCATCATTACCGGCCGTGAGTCAAAGCAGCTTTTATACCGTGCCAAGGAGCTTCATATCACCGAGGTGTTCCAGGGCAATCTCGATAAGCGGGAAGCCTATAAGGAACTCAAGGCACGTACCGGCCTTAAAGATGAAGAAATCGCCTATATTGGCGATGACCTCGTCGACCTGCCCATCATGGGGCAGGTCGGCTTCCCTGCAGCCGTGGGCGATGGCGTGCAGGAAGTACGCGAAATATCCGCAATCGTTTCCGCCTATCCGGGCGGCCGCGGTGCTGTGCGGGAAATCATCGAATTCATTCTCAAAGCTCAGGGAAAATGGCAGATGCTTTTGGAAGGGTTCAAGGCTCCTGAGCATATGGATGGTCTCGCCCAGTAATTTTAGGAAAGACATTGGAGGCATTTTCCATGCAGTATAAACTCGTGATGTTTCTGAGCAAAGTGGCCTGCCACACGCCTTACCGGCTGTTGATGGCCATTGGCTGGGTACTTGGCAATCTCTACTATCTTCTCATCAAGAAGGAGCGGGAGCGCGCTGTTGCGCAGATGATGCCGGCTCTCGGCATCGATGAAGCCAAGGCCCGTCATCTTGTGAGAGAATCCTTCATCAATCTTGCCCGCAATGTCTTGGAAATCCTCTACATGCCGCATCTCAATGAAAAGAATTTTAGCGATTACATCGAGATTGATCATCTGGAACGCCTGAAGGATGCCTTGGCAGAAGGTCATGGCGTGGCCATTATCACCGGCCATATCGGCACTTGGGAGTGGCTTTCTGCTGCCTTTACCTTAAACGGACTGCCGGTCACGGCCATTGCCAAGCCGCAGCCGAATATGCAGTACACCTATGCACTCAATGACCTGCGCAAGACGATCCACGTTGAGATTTTCTCGCGCGGTACGAGTGAGCTCATCGCTGCGGCGCGCGCTCTTAAGAGCGGCAAGATCCTCGGCTTTCTCGTGGACCAGGATGCGGGGCCTGGCGGCGCGTTCCTGCCGTTTTTGGGCAAGATTGCGGCTACGCCGATGGGACCTGCTGTTTTTGCACGCAAGTTCAACTCGCCGGTCGTGCCGGCGTTCATCCTGCGTCAGCCAAATGGCAAACATAAGGTTGTCGTCGGCGAGGTCATGCGGTATCATGATACAGGGGATACGGATAAGGACCTGCTGGACTTTACAGCCCGCATGACCAAAATTGTTGAACAGATTATCCGTGACAACCCGACGCAGTGGCTCTGGTTCCAGAAACGCTGGAACACAAAGCCGGAACAGCAGAAGCTCGGCAAGCATCATACGGTAAGGGGGCAGGAAGAGAAAAAATGAATGGCAAGCAGAAAACCCTGGTGGCACTGGGCCTCATTTTCTTTGCCTGTGTGGTCATCTGGGCGGTACGCACGGTGCCGCAGACACCGAAAGTCGATAATTCGCAGAATGACCAGCCGCGCGTCATGACGTATGACAACAATACCATCAGCGAGGAAAAAGATGGTGTCAAGATCTGGGACCTCACGGCGGACCATATCGAAGTCGATATCGACTCGAGAAATGCCGAAATGACAGGCATTACGGGTCATTTTTATCAGGCTGACGGCCGTTCTGCCGAGGTAACGGCAGAGCACGGCTCTTATAATAATGAAACAAAGGACATCCAGATTGACGGTGATGTCACGATTACGACAAGCGATGGGGCAAAGCTTACGAGCGACCAGCTGCTTTGGACAGCGAAGGAAGGAATGCTTTCTGCCATTGGTCAGGCAAAGGTATCCAATGATACCATCAAAGCCTGGGGTGACCGCATCGACAGTACGGATGGCTTCAATAAAGTCAAAATTTCTGGCAAAGCACATATCGAAAAACTGGCAGGGGGGCAGAATAATGAAGAATAAGAAAATGAAAGGCATGCTTGCCGTGATTGCGGCTGCTCTGTCCCTGCAGATGGGAACAATTTATGCTGCAGAAGACAGTGTGCCGGCATCGCTCGATGCAGATACGCTGGAATATGATATGAAGACGGGCGAGGCCACGGCTACAGGCTATGTACTGCTGACGCGCGGCGATTCGAAGGTCACGGGCGCCCGTGCTACCTATAATTCCAAGACACAGGCCGCTACGGTCGATGGCAATGTCATCGCTGTTTATCAGGGAACGCGCCTGACCTGTGACCATCTGATGTCGGATGGTCAGGAACATATGATGGCTACGGGCAATGTTCACGGTACGCGCGATGATAAGACCTTCTCGGGGGAGCAGGTGGATTATTTCCCGCAGCAGAATGATTACATCGTCATTGATCGCGGCGGCATGCTGACGAGCGGAGATGACACGTTCACGGCTGACCGCATTTACGGCTGGCTTAAGGATGAGCACTATATCGGCGAGGGCAATGCCCATGTCGTCAGCCCGTCAAGAGCTATGGAAGCTGGCGGCGACCAGATGGATTACTATGGCAAGGAACAGGGCAAAGCCGTCATCACGGGCAATGCCTGGGCTGTACAGGAAAATAATACGATGCGCAGCAACCGCATGACGATTTATCTTGCGAACGATGGGTCAGCTAAGGTACAATAAAGAGATGGATTTAGGATAATCTGTGGGTATTTTGGAGGGCACGATTTTGCATATCGAGGCAAGAAATCTGGTAAAGAAATTCAAGAAGCGCACGGTCGTGGACCGCGTTTCCCTGCGCGTGGATAAGGGAGAGATTGTAGGACTGCTCGGTCCGAATGGTGCGGGCAAGACGACAACATTCTATATGATTGTCGGACTGGAGCGTCCGACATCCGGCGAGGTGTTCCTTTCGGACATCAACATCACGGAAGAGCCGATGTATCATCGGGCGGCGCTCGGCATCAGTTATCTCACGCAGGAACCCTCGATTTTCCGCAAACTCACGGTAGAGGAAAACATCATGGCCATCCTGGAGACGACCAAGCTTTCCAAAGCGGAACAGAAGGATAAATTCGAGGAACTCCTCGAAGAGTTCCACATTGGCCATGTGCGCGAGCGCAAGGGCACGGAGCTTTCAGGCGGCGAGCGCCGCCGCGTTGAAATCGCCCGCTGCCTGGCACTTGAGCCGCAGTTCATCCTGCTCGATGAGCCGTTTGCCGGCGTTGACCCGCTGGCCGTTGCCGATATTCAGGAAATCGTGCAGTATTTAAAGGAACGCGGTATGGGCATTCTCATCACGGACCACAACGTCCGCGAGACGCTGCAGATTGTCGACCGTGCCTACATCCTGAACAGCGGCAAGATCCTTTTGGAGGGTGACAGTCAGACCATCGCCAACAGCCCGATTGCCAAGAAGTTCTATCTTGGCGATAATTTCACCTTGTAACGGAGAATCAGCAATGCATATCAGAATCTTAGACAAGTACATATTTCGGGAAGTCTTCAAGGCTTTCATCTTTGGCATATGCGCATTCTCCGCTGTATTCATCGGTTCCGGTACGCTCTTCAAGATTGCCAAGTACATCACGGACTACGGCGCGTCGCTTTCCGCCGTCATCAAGATTTTTGTTTTCGGCCTGCCGTCCGTCGTCATGTGGACCTTCCCGATGTCCATGCTGCTGGCAACGCTTTTGACTTTTGGCCGACTGTCGAGCTCGAGCGAGATTACGGCCATGAAGTCATGCGGTATCGGTTTTTACCGCATCGCGGCACCGGCCATTCTCATGGGCCTTTTGGTCAGCATCGGTGCGATTGCCTTCAATGAATACGTCGTTCCATGGGCTAACACGGCTTACCGCAACGTGCTCTATTATGAGATTCAGGGCAACAACGGCATGAAATCGCAGGAGCACATCATCCTCAAGGACATCAAGGACGGCCAGATTCAGCGCCTTGTTTACGCGCGCCGCTATGATGCGGACACGCAGACGCTGCAGAGCGTGACCATGCAGGATTTCAATACGGATGGCAAGGTCAGCCATGTCGAGAATGCCGAGTATGCGGAATTTAGCATGAATAAATGGGTCATGCACAACGGCATGCTCTACGATATCTCAGAGGGACAGAGCGAGCACAGCATGCGCTTTGATACGCAGGTCCTGCCGATCAATGCGAGCCCAAAACAGATCGTGCGCGAGCAGAAGGATCCTGAGGAACTCACGATGAAAGAACTGCGTGCCCAGATCAACATCATGAAGTCGCAGTATGTCGATACGAATAAGCTTGAGGCAGAGCTCTATCAGCGTGTCACCGTGCCGATGGCCAGCTTGATTTTCGCCCTCATCGGCGTTCCTCTTGGACTGCAGCCAACGAGAAACAGCTCGTCTGCCGGCTTTGCCATGAGTGTTATCATCATTTTCTTCTATTATGCTTTGATGACGATGGGCAATGCTCTAGCAAGAAGCGGAGCCATTGCGCCGATCATCGCGGTCTGGATTCCGAATATTGTCGGCCTCATCGCAGGCTTTATCTTAATTCGCAGAGCTTCCCGGTAAGGTCATCCCAAAATTTATTTTGGGATGGACTTTCAGGAAGACAGGAAAGGTGGTAAATACAGGATGTATGGTGTCCTTCTCATTGTTGTACTCATCATCACGGGTGGAGCCATCGCGTTTATCGGTGACCGCCTGGGCTCAAAAGTCGGCAAGAAGAAACTGTCGATCTTTGGCCTGCGTCCGCGTCATACATCCATCATCGTCACGATTTTTACGGGCGTATGCATTACGACCCTGACGTTTGGTGTCATGGCCGCGGCGTCGCAGAATGTGCGTACGGCACTTTTCGGCATGGAAAAACTCAACCAGAAGATGAAGACGACACAGTCTAATCTCGACCAGGCCAATGCCGACCTGCAGACGGCGCAGCAGCAGCAGGAAGAGGCCAATGACGCACTCGACCAGTCGCGCAAGGACGTCGAGACGCTGAAACAGCAGCAGCAGGAACTCGAGGCCGAGTCTCAGCGGTTGCAGGAGGGCAACCGCCTGCTCGAACTCGCGAAGGCTGAACTCATGCAGCGCAATGATGTGCTCTCGGCGCAGAACAGTCAGCTGGGCCAGCAGAACAGCCAGCTCGCCTCGGCAAATTCCTCGCTGCAGGGCCTGAATACGGCTCTTACTGGCAAGAATCAGGAACTTACGGGCCGCAACGCCAGTCTGACGGCGGACAATCAGGACCTTGAAAAACGCAATAAAGACCTGCGTGACGGCCTCATTACCATCCGCGAAGGCGATATTGTCTTCCGTGCCGGCGAAGTCATCGCGAGCGGCGTCATCCGCGGCAACCGTCCGGCTGCCGAAGTCGATAAGGACCTGCAGGCCCTTGCTCAGCTGGCCAGCCGCAATGTCTCGACGCGTTTGAACCAGAATGTCTCGGATAAGGATGTCTGGATTTACAAGCCGGAGTATGAATCGGCTGTGCAGACGATTGCCAAGAGTCCGCAGGATATGGTTGTGCGCATCGTGGCTGCCGGCAATCTCGTGCGCGGGGAAGAAGTCCGCGCCTCGCTTGAGCTCTACAAGAACAGCGTCATCTATAAGGACCGCGAGTTCATCCTCGCGCGTCCGATTCAGCTTAAGGGCACGAATAACGGGGAAGCGGAACAGGCTGTCATGAATTTCCTGAAGGAAATCAATGCGGCTGCTTCGGCCAAGGGCATCCTGCCGGACCCGATCCGCGGCTCCATTGGCGTCATGGACGGTGCGCAGTTCTACGAAGTGGTCAATGCGATTAACGGCATGCACGGTACGGTCGTGCTTTCCGCCTATGCACGCGGCAATACGGATGCACTCGGACCGCTGCGCCTGATCATCAAGGAAGAGCAGCTTCCGGACCAGCAGTAAAGAGAATCAGGGCTCTGCGGGGCAAATAGCCTGCAGAGCTCTATTTTTATCGAGAAGGTGTTTTTATGGAGACAATCGCAGCACTCGACCCGGGGCGGGATAAATGCGGCTTTGCTGTCCTTGATACAGAAGGCAGCGTCCTCTTTCAGAAAGTCCTTGAGACGAAAAAACTGGAGCAGGAAGTGAGAAATGCCCAAAAGCAGTATGGCTTTACGCGGCTCATCGAGGGCAATGGTACGACGAGCAAAGAGGCACAGGCACGCCTGACGAGGGCCATGCCCGAGCTCATCATCAAGGTGGTCGATGAATACAGGACTACGGATATGGCGCGCAAGGCTTACTGGCAGGCGAAGCCCCCTAAGGGGTGGCGCCGTTTTATTCCCCTCGGGCTGCAGGTGCCGCCTGAACCCGTTGATGATTTTGTCGCAGTAATCCTCGCGACACGCTATATAAAGGAGTATTATCATGATTGAGAAACAAGAACGTCCAAGCTGGACGGAATATTTTCTGGATATCGCGAAGGCTGTCGGACGCCGCGCAACCTGCCTGCGCCGCCGCTACGGCGCCATCATCGTCAAGGACAAGATCATCATCAGTACGGGCTACAACGGCGCACCGCGCGGTGAGGCCAACTGCATCGATACGGGCAACTGCGAGCGCGAACGCCTGCATGTGCCGAAAGGACAGAATTACGAACTCTGCGTTGCTGTTCATGCCGAACAGAACGCCATCATCAATGCGGATCCAGCTGCTATGGAGGGCGCGACGATCTATATCGTCGGGGTCAATGCCGACGGCAGCCTTGCTTCCGGCAAGCCCTGCCTGCTCTGCCGCCGCATGCTCCGCAACGCGAAACTCGCGAAAGTCGTTTATTACGATGAAGATGGCAGCGTTGTGAGCTGCCGTCCGGATGAAATCCATGATTGACAGGAAGCCGTCCAAATGATTGACACGGTACAGTCTGTGCGTTAAAATAAGTTTGTTATAATGGTTGCTTTCTAGGTATATGCGGGTGTATTTGCCTGTGCAGGGACGAAAGCAGTTGTGTATTCAAGGAAAAGGAGTGCGCTTGTATGCCAGTCTATATGTTGGCGTTTGTCATTGCTGCCGGTGTGGCGCTCTTGATAACGCCAGGTGTCATCTGTCTTGCAGGAAAGACGGGGGCCATGGATACCCCGGATGCAAGAAAGGTCCACAAGAAGCCGATTCCGCGCATTGGCGGCATTGGCATTTATTTTGCATTCATGGTGGCGATTCTCAGCGTCCTGTCTTTTACGGATGTGCCATCAGAGGTTTTCTATGAGACAGTCGGTCTGCTTGTCAGCGGTTCCATTATTTTCATTGGCGGCCTCGTCGACGACTATGTCAATTTGCCTGCCAAGGTCAAGCTGCTCATACAAATTGTGGCAGCCTGCGTGCTGGTCATTGCTTTTGATGTCCGCATAGACTTCATCACGGACCCGTTTGGGGATTATCTCTATCTGGAATATCTTGCTATCCCCGCAACGCTTTTCTGGCTCGTCGGTCTGACGAACACGGTCAATCTCATCGATGGCCTCGATGGCCTGGCAGCCGGTGTTTCGACCATCGCTTCGATTACGATTTTTCTCGTGGCACTGCAGCAGGGCAATTTGCTTGTCGCTGTTTTGACAGCTGCTCTGGCCGGCGCTGCGTTCGGTTTCCTTTATTACAATTTCAATCCCGCGAAGATTTTCATGGGCGATTCGGGCAGTCAGTTCCTCGGCTTTATGTTAGCGGGCATTTCGGTCATCGGTGCCGTTAAGAGCGCGGCGACGATTGCCCTCATTGTGCCGATTCTTGCTCTCGGCCTGCCGATCCTTGATACGACATTTGCCATTGTGCGCCGCTACCGCGGCGGTGTGCCAATCTTCAAGCCGGATAAGGGGCATCTGCACCACAGGCTTCTGGACCTCGGCTTTTCGCAGCGTCAGGCTGTGCTTTTGATGTATGTCATCAGCGCACTTTTGGGGCTCAGTGCCGTGGCTTTGACGGAAGTCAGCGCCCAGATTGCCATTGTCATTGTCTGTGTCGTAGTGATTGTTGTACTGGTTGGCGCGAAAAAGCTGGGAATTTTCCATATGAAGGATTCTGCAAATCAGCAGTAAGCTGTTTTTTGGCATAAGGGATTTAAGGCATTAAAGGCATTAAGGAGGTCTTGTAGTGGAAAAGAAGAAGATCAAGGTCATGACGGTCTTCGGTACACGTCCGGAGGCCATTAAGATGGCACCAATCGTATTGGAGCTTCAGAAGCATCCTGATACGATTGAACCGGTGGTGGCTGTCACCGCGCAGCATCGTGAAATGCTCGACCAGGTGCTCAGTCTCTTCCATATCAAACCGGATCATGATCTCAACATCATGGCGGCAGGTCAGACACTTTTTGATATTACGACGAGAGCCATGATGGGCCTCGATAAGGTCCTGACGGAAGAAAAGCCGGATATTGTCCTCGTTCATGGTGACACGACGACGACCTTTGCCGGTGCACTCGCTGCGTACTATCATCAGACGGCCGTTGGCCACGTTGAGGCGGGCCTGCGCACGCACAACAAGTATTCGCCGTTCCCGGAAGAGATGAACCGCCGCCTGACGGGCTGCATTGCAGACCTTAATTTTGCGCCGACGAGCACGTCGGAAGCAAATCTGCTTGCAGAGAACGTGCCGCCGGAGTCCATCTTCGTCACGGGCAATACGGTCATCGACGCCCTGCACCATACGGTGCGCGATGACTTTGCGTTCAAGGATGCTTCGCTGCAGGATGTCGATTTTGCGCATAAGCGCATCATTCTCGTTACGACGCACCGCCGCGAGAATCTCGGCGAGCCGATGCGCCATGTCTACAAGGCCCTGAAGCAGCTGACGGAAGAATTTGATGATGTCGAAGTCGTTTTCCCCGTGCACAAGAATCCGAAAGTCCGCGAAGTCGTCAACGAAGAGCTCGGCGGCCTTGAGAAGGTTCATCTGATTGACCCGCTCGACTATGAGCCGTTTGCAAACCTCATGCACCGCGCCTATCTTATCCTGACGGATTCGGGCGGCGTGCAGGAAGAAGCCCCGGCCCTTGGCAAGCCGGTCCTCGTGTTGCGCGATACGACGGAGCGTCCGGAAGCCGTCGATGCCGGCACGGTCAAGCTCATCGGCACGGACCGCGAGCGCGTTTACGAAGAAGCGAAGAGACTTCTGACGGACAAAGAAGAATACAGCCGTATGGCTGAATCGGTCAATCCGTACGGCGACGGCCAGGCCGCAAGGCGCATCATTCAGGCCATTCTTTACCATTATGGACTGGCTGATGGGCGTCCTGACGTTTTTGAAGGCTGATATGAGTCATTGACTGAAAGCTCTCCTGCATGGGGGAGCTTTTTTATTATCATTATAAGTATATATGATTGTGACATATCATTATTTAGCCATATTCGTATTGTACATTCCTGACTGGAAACGATAGAATAGAAATATGAAGGGAAAGCTTATGTTGAACAAGACACAAGAACCTAAAAAACCGAATCATTCGCACGAAACAATGAGAGACGGTCTGAAACAGGCATTTAAGGCATTTGCCCTGCTGGGCAGCATGGGGATTTATATTGTCGTATTCATCGGGATTGGCATCTTTTTTGGCGATCTTGCAGACCGGTATTTTGACCTTGGAGTCAAGGGAAAATTGGTGGGCATTATTGTCAGTATTCCAGGAGCTTTTTATACGCTGTTTCGTCAGCTTCGACGCAGCGGCATTCTATGAGAATTATTCTTGCTTGTCCATTCATTTTATAGATGGATTAGATAAATGATAGTTATTCGTATTCTTATCGAAAAAAAAGGCTTGAATTTCTACAATTAGGTGTATATAATATAAAACATGACGATAAACGATAAATAAATGAGTTTGCATTGACATGATAAAATAAATTTTATTTATCAATGGTTCGCACCTATGGTTTAAGGCAGACTGGAGAAAGTTTCCTGACCATGAAAGGAAATACTTTTTCCGTGTCGAAGTAAACAAATAAAAGAGTTTGCGTTGTTTTATGGAGGCAGAACATGTATGAAGTGTTTCGTAGGGTGCGGGGACATCTGCTTCGCAGTGTAACAGGCTTACTGATTGTAGGGGCAGGAGGTCTGTTCCTGAGTGGTCTGCCGCATCTTGCTGGTGTGTTCGTGCTGGGCGTGCTGTCTGCCTGTTTTTGCTTCTGGTCGCTGTCAGCGCGTTTGTGGCAGATTGCCAGCGGCCGCACCGAAGGAGCTGGACGCCGCATGCGCTGGGGCCTGTTTCTCAGGCTGGTCATTGTGGCAGTCACGTTTGCTCTGGCTGCTAAGGTTGGCCATGGCGCCATTCTTGCAGCAGCAGCAGCTTTTCTTGGCGCTTGGGGAATGTTCCTTGTAATCCTCGTGTTGTCACAGCTTCGTGCTGACAATATAAATATTTAAGATAGGAGGTAATGTGCTATGGAGGAAATCGGTGTTCGCGCACTCGCTCACTTCGGCGGGTTCACGTTTGACATCGAGACACTGGAGATGACATGGCTGGCAATGGCAATCGTCATCATTGTTTCTTATCTGGGCACACGGAGCTTGAAACTGGTACCTTCAGGCTGTCAAAACATCATTGAGATGTTTGTTACCGGCATGGATGGCCAGGTCAAGGTCATGATGGGCGAACGCGGCAAGATGCTGGCACCGTTCATTGTTTCCCTGTTCATGTTCCTGCTCGTGTCCAATCTTCTGGGACTTATCCCTGGGTTCTCGTCCCCGACGAATGACCTCAATACGACGCTGGGTCTTGCAATCCTCGTCATTGGTATGGTTCATGTCATCGGCCTCAAGAATCAGGGGATGGGCTGGATTGCTCATTTCTTTAAACCGATGGCATTCCTGTTCCCAATCAACCTCGTTGAAGAGCTCGCTAAGCCAATCACACTGGCCTTCCGTCTCTTCGGCAACATCCTGGCTGGTGAGATTCTGATTCTCATCCTGCTGGACCTGACCAGATGGTGGATCATTCCTAGTGTTCTCTGGCTGGCGTTCAGTATTTTTATCAGTTGTGTTCAGGCGTTCATCTTCACGATGCTTTCAACGGCGTATCTTGCAAATGCCGTAAATGAGCCGGAAAAAGAAGACGCACAGTAACTATCATCCGAATCTATATTCAATCAAGGAGGATTATTCAATGGAAAATGCAATCATGATCTTAGGTGCTCTTGTCGGTGCTGGCCTTGCTGCCGGTCTCGCTGCAGTCGGTGCTGGTATCGGTGATGGTCTTGTCACGGGCCGTTTCATCGAGGGTATCACGCGTCAGCCGGAAGCAAAGAACACGCTGTTTGTCAACACACTGATTTCCGTCGGCCTCATCGAGGCAATGGCTATCATCTCGGTCGTCGTTGCCTTCATCATGCTCTATGCAAATCCGCTGATCAAATAAGATTTGCCTGATGCAAGGAAAAGATGAAGGAGGCATGAAGGTTGATTGATTTAAACGCTACATTCTTTGCGCAGATTGTCAATTTCCTGGTGCTCGTGTTCATTCTCAAGAAGCTGGCTTATAAACCGGTCAAGAAGATCCTCAAGGAACGTGAGGATAAGATTGCAGAAAGCCTCAATAAGGCTGATGCCGATGTGGCAGAGGCACAGGCTGTTCTCGAGGAACGCCGCAAAGCGCTGGCAGAGGCGCGTACAAAGGCGGAAGAGATTGTCAAGGATGCGGAGAAGCGCGCCAGCGAGACGCGTGAGGACAGCATCCGCGAGACCAAAAATGAGATTGCGCAGATGAAAAAGGCTGCTGCTGCTGAAATCCAGAGAGACCGCGCACGCGCTATGGAACAGCTGCGCGCAGATGTCGTATCTCTTTCCATGGCCGCTGCAGGCAAGATCATCGAGAAGAATATCGACAAAGCGCAGAACGAGCAGATTATTACAGAATTTGTCAATAAGCTGGACAAGGATAAGGTTGGGGATCTGCCATGCTAAACATACAGCTTGCACGGAAATATTCCCGCGCTATCTTCGAGATTGCGCAGGAAGAGGATAAGCTTGTGGAGTATGGCAAGGAACTTTCTGAGGTCCGGCAGGGACTGGAGTCTGTGCCGCAGGCCATGGCATTCTTGTCTAATCCGCAGGTCGACCAGAAGGTGAAGAAGGGTTTTCTCAAGAAGATTTTCGAGGGAAAAATCTCAAAGGACATGTATCACTTCCTGATGCTGCTGGTGGATAAGCGCCGCTTTATGCTGCTGGGAACGATTGATGACCAGTACCATGCTTATGCCAACGAAGCCAGAGGCATCTTGATCGCAGACGTGACGACCGCCATTCCGGCAGGCAAGAAACAGCAGAAGGCAATAGCCGAGAAGCTGGAGCAGGTGACGGGTAAGAAAGTGGAGCTTCGTCTCCATGAAAATAAGGCCCTCATCGGCGGCGTGGTTGTCAAGATTGGCGACCGCCGCATTGATGGCAGTGTCGCTGGCCGTCTCGAAACGCTGAAGAATGAATTACTGGCAAACAAGTGATGAAACTGGGGTGACAGCGAAGTTATGAAAATGAATCCGGAAGAAATAACAGCCATCATTAAAGACCAGATCAAGAATTACGATCTCGATCTTAATGTCGATGATGTTGGTTCCGTTATCGAAATCGGTGATGGTATCGCTCATATCCATGGCCTCGAAAAGGCTATGGCTGGCGAGCTTCTCGATTTCGGCGATGATATTTATGGTTTGGTCCTGAACCTTGAGCAGGACAATGTCGGTGCCGTTATCTTAGGCGGTGAGACGAAAATCAAAGAGGGCTCGCAGGTAAAACGCACGGGCCGCATTATGCAGGTACCAGTCGGTGAAGCCATGATTGGCCGCGTTGTCGATGCACTGGGCCGTCCTATCGATGGCAAGGGCAAGATTGAGACGACGGAGACGCGTCCTGTTGAGTTCCATGCACCGGGCATTGCCGACCGTAAGCCGGTAAAAGAGCCGCTGCAGACCGGTATCAAGGCTATCGATGCCCTCGTACCAATCGGCCGCGGCCAGCGTGAGCTCATCATCGGCGACCGTGGTATCGGTAAAACGGCCATCGCCGTTGATACGATCCTCAATCAGCATGATCAGAATTGTATCTGCGTTTATGTAGCTATCGGCCAGAAGGCTTCGACGGTTGCACGTGTCGTCAAGACGCTCGAAGAACGCGGCGCAATGAAGTATACGATTGTTGTTGCTGCTACGGCTGCTGACAGCTCGCCGCTGCAGTACCTTGCACCGTATGCAGGCTGCGCTATGGCTGAGCATTTCATGTATCAGGGCAAGGCCTGCCTCTGCGTCTACGATGACCTCACGAAACACGCAGCTGCTTACCGTGCTATGTCCCTGCTGCTCAGAAGACCGCCAGGACGTGAAGCATATCCGGGCGATGTCTTCTACTTACATTCCCGTCTGCTCGAGCGTGCAGCCAAACTCAATGATGAACTTGGCGGCGGCTCCATCACGGCTCTGCCAATCATCGAGACGCAGGCCGGCGACCTTTCGGCATATATCCCGACGAACGTTATCTCCATCACCGATGGTCAGATCATGCTCGAGACGGACTCCTTCTATTCTGGTATCCGTCCGGCAATCAACGTTGGTCTGTCCGTATCGCGTGTCGGCGGTTCGGCTCAGATCAAGGCTATGAAGCAGGTTGCAGGTACCCTTCGTCTTGACCTTGCTCAGTACCGCGAACTTGCAGCGTTCTCGCAGTTCGCTTCTGACCTCGATAAAGCTACGAAGGCACAGCTCGACCGCGGCGTTCGCGTTGTAGAGACACTGAAACAGCCGCAGTACAGCCCGATGCTTGTACAGGATCAGGTCATGGTCCTTTACACGGCTGTTCATGGTTATCTCGCGGATATCCCTGTCGAGAAGGTTGTAGAGTTCCAGGATTCCTTCATTAAATTCATGAAGACGACGCATCCGGAAGTCGGCCAGAAGATTATTGAGCAGAAGAAGTTCGATGATGCGCTGGAGTCCGAGCTCAAGAAAGCGATTGAGGAGTTCAGAGATACGATTTCGTATAAAATGGCATAAGGCAGCGAGGTGATTCTTTTTGGCTAGTTTACAGGATATTCGCCATCGCATCAAGAGCGTAAAGAGTACCAAGCAGATTACGAGTGCCATGAACATGGTCGCTACGAGCCGTCTGCGTCATGCCAAAGAAGCTGCAATTGCAAACCGGCCTTATGCAGAGAAGGTTGCTGAAGTCGTAACGCAGGTCGCAGCCAATGCCGGCAGAGAATTTTCTCATCCGCTGCTCGATTCGCATCCTGAGGGCAAACGTCTTGTCCTGCTGATGACAGCAGATAAGGGGCTGGCTGGTGCCTATACGAGCAATGCCTGCAAATTGGCAGAGAGCCTTGCAGAGGATAAAGCCAATACGCAGTTTGTAGTTGTCGGCCGCAAGGGTGCTGGTCATTTGAAAAATCGTGGCTATGATGTAGTGAAGAGCTATGTTGGCGTCAGCGAGCGTCCAAGTGTCGAGAAAGCCCGCAGTATTGCACTGGATATCATCGAACGTTTTAAGACAGGCGAGATTTCCGAAGTGCAGATGGTCTATACGAAATTCATTTCGGCAATCAGCTGTGAACCCCGGGCAGGGAAGCTGCTGCCATTCAAGGCACCAGAGGAACAGGATCATAAACCGCATGCCGAGTACATCTATGAACCGGATGCAGCAACTGTCCTTGGCTTTCTGCTCCCGCAGTTCATCTTCACGACAATCTATGCAGCCTTGTTGCAGTCGGCTGCCAGCGAGCTGAGTTCCCGCATGAATGCGATGAGCAATGCTACGGACAACGCAGAGGACCTCATCAACAAGCTCGATATCCATTACAATAAGGTACGTCAGGCAGGTATTACCCGCGAGATCACTGAGATCGTGGGCGGTGCCGAAGCGCTCAAGTAAAGGCATCGTAAGGAGGTTTCCCATTGGCAAAAGGTAAAGTCGTACAGGTCGTCGGACCTGTCGTAGATATTGAATTCCCGGCGGGTGAACTGCCGGCAATTCTCAACGCCGTCACCATCAAGGGTGAGACGAGCGTAAAGATTGATATCGTGGTCGAGGTCATGCAGCACCTCGGCGACAACGTTACGCGCTGCATTGCTATGAGCTCGACAGACGGTCTCATGCGTGGCATGGAAGCTGTTGATACGGGCCATCCAATCATGGTTCCAGTCGGCACGGAATGTCTCGGCCGCGTATTTAACGTCCTCGGTCAGACGGTTGACCACAATCCGGCTCCTGTGGGCAACAAGGAATTCTGGCCGATTCACCGTCCGGCTCCGAAATTCGATGAGCAGGAGACGAGCGCCCAGATTCTCGAGACGGGCATCAAGGTCGTCGACCTCATCGCTCCGTATTCTAAGGGCGGTAAGACTGGTCTGTTCGGCGGCGCCGGCGTCGGCAAAACGGTCCTCATCATGGAGCTCATCCATAATATCGCTACAGAGCACGGCGGTTATTCCGTATTCGCCGGTGTCGGTGAGCGTACCCGTGAAGGCAACGACCTTTGGGGTGAAATGACCGAGTCGGGCGTCATCGACAAGACGGCTCTCGTTTACGGCCAGATGAACGAGCCGCCAGGAGCACGTATGCGCGTTGCCCTGACGGGCCTGACGATGGCTGAGTACTTCCGTGATGTTCAGCATCAGGATGTGCTGCTCTTCATCGATAACATTTTCCGTTTCATTCAGGCAGGTTCCGAGGTTTCGGCACTCTTAGGCCGTATGCCGTCGGCCGTTGGTTATCAGCCGACACTGTCCACGGATATCGGTGCCCTGCAGGAGCGCATCACGTCGACAAAGAATGGTTCCATCACGTCGGTTCAGGCTGTCTATGTCCCGGCCGATGACCTTACAGACCCGGCTCCGGCTGGTACGTTCACCCACCTCGATGCCACGACGGTTCTTTCGCGTCAGATCGCTGAGCTCGGTATTTATCCGGCCGTTGACCCGCTCGATTCTACGAGCCGTATCCTGAGCCCGGATGTCCTTGGCGAAGAGCATTATCAGGTTGCCCGCGGTGTACAGGCTGTACTGCAGAAGTACAAAGAGCTGCAGGATATCATCGCCATCCTCGGTATGGAAGAACTTTCCGATGAGGATAAGCTCACGGTATCGCGTGCCCGCAAGATCCAGCGTTTCCTCTCGCAGCCGTTCTTTGTTGCTGAGGTATTTACGGGTTCACCGGGTAAGTATGTTCCGCTCAAGGAGACGATTCGCGGCTTCAAGGGCATCCTCGAAGGCAAGTATGATGACCTGCCGGAGAATGCATTCTACATGGTCGGCACGATTGATGAGGCTATCGAGAAAGCGAAGAAGATTAAAGAAGAGGAGGGATAATCGATGGCGACTATCAAGCTAGAGATTGTCTCTCCAGATAAAATGGTCTACACGAATGACATCAGCATGCTGATTGTCCGTTCAACGGGCGGTGAACTCGGCATTCTGCCGCATCACGCACCCCTCGTAACCGGCCTTGTTCCGCATGCGATGCGCATCCGTATCGGCGCTGACCGCGATGAACAGCTCATCGCAGTCGCTGGCGGCTTCATGGAAGTCACGCCGGAAAAGATTACGGTACTCGCTACGGCTGCAGAGCAGCCAATTGATATTGATATCAACCGTGCGAAGGAAGCCATGGCCCGTGCAAAAGCACGTATCGCCGCTTTCCATCAGGGAACTCCTGAAAGCAAGGATATTGATATTGACCGTGCCGAATTTGCTTTGCGCCGTTCGATTGCCCGCCTGCGTGCAATTGGTGCAGAATTCGACGAGTAATATATCGCGTAAAAAAGTCCTGCAATTTTATTGCAGGGCTTTTTCTTTTGTGCAGACGTGCGGGAAAGGGTTGTATTTATGGTATAATAAAAAATATCTGACTCACGAAAGGACGTTTTCGATGGAATTATTGGATATCAACACACTGGGCTTTCTCGTATTTTTTGGCTTCATGGCATCGTTCATCGATTCGGTTGTTGGCGGCGGCGGACTCATTTCGATTCCAGCGCTGATGTGGACGGGGCTGCCGCCGCTTACGGTGCTCGGCACGAATAAGGTGGCCGCCGTCATGGGTGCCTTTACGAGTTTTGTGACGTTTGTGCGTTCGGGCAAGGTGGACGGCTGGCTGATTCGCCGTCTTTTCCCCATTTCGCTCATCGGTTCGGCTGTCGGTGTCGTGACGGTGCGTCAGATTCCTTCGGAATTTTTGCGGCCGCTCGTCGTCGTCATGCTGATTCTCGTGCTCATTTACAGCATCTGCAGGAAAAACTGGGGCAAAGAGTCGACGTATCAGGGCATGAGCACGAGGCTCCTGCTGCTCTCGGGTCTCGTGGCCTTTACCTTTGGCTTTTACGACGGCTTTTTTGGACCAGGAACGGGCTCTTTCCTGCTGTTCGCGTTTCTGATGGTCGGTTTTGACTTCCTCGGTGCTGCGGCCAATGCACGCGCCCTGAATTTTGCGAGCAACATCGCCGCGGCCATTTTGTTCAGTTATTTTGGCATTGTCGATTTTGCCCACGCCATTCCCATGGGCCTTTCGATGATTGTCGGTGCCTGGTGCGGTGCGCGCGTGGCACTTTCGAAGGGAGCAGGCTATGTAAGGCCTCTTTTCATCGTCATGACGACCGTACTCATCGGCAAACAGCTTTTCGAGCTCTTTAAATAAGAAGGAAATGAGCGAGAAAAGAAAGTCGGCTTGCTTTTCTTGGCCATTGACTTTAAAATAGAATAGTATTTATCTTATAAACCACTAAACCACAATGAAGGGTGATTGACATGAGCATTTTCTCGCGTTTCCTGCCGAAAAAGAAACCGGTAGAGATCAAAAATAATATTCCGAAGGAAAAAGCGAATATCCGCAAGACATTTGGCATGTACTGCAACAGCCATCACGGCACGTCTGACGGCAAACTCTGCCCGAAGTGCACGGCTCTTTTAGCTACGGTCATGACCAAGATTGACCGCTGCCCGTATGGCATCACGAAGCCAATCTGCGACCGCTGTGAGCGTCCGTGCTTTGGCCCCAGACAGACGCAGGAATTCCTCAAAATCATGAATTCGACGGGCAAGCGCATGTTCCTGCGCCATCCGATGATGAGCGTCAAGCACAAACTCGCGAGCATGGGCGTCGATTATGCGAAATATCAGCAGCAGAAGAAACTTGACGATAAAGTCAAGGCCAAGGAGAAGGCTGCAAAAGAGCGTGCGAAGGAGCGCAAGGGCAAGAAATGAACAAGCAGCTTTTGTCAAAGTTCTCGAAACTCCTCGTGGCCGTGCTCGTAGGCATTGCCATCTGTGTAAAAGTAGAGCAGGGCGGCACGGATACGCTGTTCACGAAGCATGATATTGCCATCGTCGTGGGCTGCGCAGTACTGCTTTTGGGCATTTTCTTTGTACGCCGCCAGCAAAAATGATACGATGCAGTATGTGGATAACTTGACGTTTTTCAGCGAAGTTATCCACATTTTTATGCACATTTTCAACAGGAACAGTGGATAACCTGTGAAAAACTGCGGAGAAAGCAGAAAGGAAAGATGGGAACGTGGAAAAAAAGAGGCCGAAGAACTTGAGGGCACCGATTGCGGAAGCCATGAAGGCTTATGCAGCGGATGGTGCCATGGCCTTTCATACGCCGGGGCATAAACAGGGGCTTGGAGCACATCCGCTGCTGCGGGATTTAGTGACAGCGGAGGGGCTGCGCGAAGAAGTTTCGCTGATGGAAGAACTCGATGACCTGCATGAGCCGACGATGTGCATCAAAGAAGCACAGAAATTGGCCGCGGCGCTCTATGGCGCCGACGCTGCCTTTTTCATGATCAACGGCACGACGGGGGCCATCCATACGATGCTTTTGGGTGCTCTGCGGCCGGGCGATACCGTTCTCATGCCGCGCAATGCCCATCGCTCGATGATTGGCGGCATAATCCTTGCAGGGGCAAAGCCCGTGTTCCTGCAGCCGGAAATCGATGAAAAGCTCGGCATCGCCATGGGCCTGACACTCGAAACGGTAAAAAGGGCTGTTTTAGAGCATCCTGAGGCAAAGGCACTGGCCGTGGTCTATCCGACGTATTACGGCGTGACCTTTGACCTGCGCGCAATTGCGGATTTCGTTCATGCTCACGGTATGCTGCTGCTCGTCGATGAGGCCCATGGCCCGCATCTGCGTTTTTCCGAGGAACTGCCGCTGCAGGCTCTCGACTGCGGTGCGGATATGGCGGCGCAGAGCACGCATAAAATCCTCGGTGCCATGACGCAGGCATCGATGCTGCTCGTGCGTGAGGGACGCATCAGTCTCGAGCGCGTGCGCGAGGCCGCGAGCCTCCTGCAGTCGACGAGCCCGAATCAGCTCCTTTTGGCTTCCATCGACATCGCGCGGCTGCAGATGGCGGAAAACGGCACGGAGACTGTGGCAAGAGCAGTACGACTCGCAGCGAAACTTCGCCATGACATCAACGAAATCGACGGCCTCTGGTCGTTTGGACCAAAATATACGGTTTATGACGGCGCGTCAGGGCTCGATACGACGAAAGTCACGGTGCAGGTCACGGGGATTGGCCTTACGGGTGTAGAAGCCGAGGCCATTTTGCGCCATGCGTATAAAATCCAGTGTGAGCTCTCCGATGCACGCAATCTGCTCTTCATCATTTCGTATGCCGATACGGAAGAGCAGACGGATTATTTGCTGCAGGCCCTGCGGAAACTCTCTAAAGAGCATTGCCGCCTCGTCTTGAAGCAGGCAGAGCAGGCACTAGAACAGCTGCCGGCCGTGCCGCCGCAGGGCATGACGCCGCGGGAAGCGTTTTTTGCCGACAAGGAAGATGTGGATTTTTGGCAGGCGGAAGGACGCATTGCCGCGGAGCAGCTCATGTTCTATCCGCCGGGCATCCCGATTCTTGCGCCCGGTGATATCATCATGCGCGAAAGTCTCCATTATATCAAGTCCATGCAGGAGCTCGGCCTCAAGGTCGTCGGCCCGCGCGATGCCTCTTTGCGGCAGCTGCAGGTGGTCTGCCAAAAGTGAAAGCGGAGGATATGCTAGTATGACAAAAAAAGGAAAACTCATCATCATCGAGGCTGGCGATGGTTCGGGCAAGGCCACGCAGACCAAAGCCCTTTACGAGCATCTTTTGCGTGACGGCTGCCGCGTGCACCGCGTGGAATTCCCCGATTATCAGGCGGATTCCTCGATGCTCGTGCGCATGTACCTGCGCGGCGATTTTGGCGGCCATGCCGAGGACGTCAACGCCTATGCAGCTTCGACGTTTTTTGCCGTCGACCGCTACGCTTCTTATCGCATGAAATGGAAAAAATACTATGAAGCCGGTGATATTATCCTAGCGGACCGCTATACGACTTCGAATATGGTGCATCAGGCCGTCAAGCTGACGGATAAAAGAGAACGTGAGACGTTTCTCGATTGGCTCTGGGATTTTGAGTTCCAAAAGCTCGGGCTGCCCGTACCCGATAAGGTCATCTTCCTCGATATGAAGCCTGAGGTCGCGGATAAGCTGATTGCGGCAAGAGCGGCAGAGACAGCGGTAAAAAAAGACATTCATGAACGCGATACCGACTATCTGCACCGCTGCCACGCTGCTTATGAAGATTTGACAAAAAAATACGGCTGGACGCGCGTGCCCTGCAGCGAAGGCGATGAGCCACGCAGCATCGAGGCCATCCACAAGGATGTTTACGCGGCGGTGCAGCCGCTTCTGGAAGACTGACTGGCCGTAATATATAGAAAGGAAATATATGATTAAAGAAGTTCTGGTGGTCGAGGGCAAAATGGATGTCGTCGCCATTGACAAGGCAGTCGAAGCCGACTGCATCATTACGGAGGGGTTCAACCTCAAGCCGCAGGCCCTCAAAAATATCGAGCAGGCCTACAAAAAGCGCGGCATCATCATCATGACAGACCCCGATTCTGCGGGGGAACGCATTCGCAAATACCTGTCACGCCGTTTTCCAGAGGCCAAGCACGCTTTTGTGCCCGTGGAAGAAGCGACGGCCAATGATGATATCGGCATTGAACAGGCAAAACCCGAGGCCATCCGCAAGGCACTTGCCAAGGTCCGCACGCTCGATTGGGAGCCGAAGAAAATTTTCTCGGGTGCAGACCTCATCCTGCACGGCCTGTCGGGAGCCCCTGAGGCTTCGGCGCGCCGCGCGCGCCTCGGCGAAAAGCTCGGGCTCGGTTTTGCCAATGCCAAGACGTTCCTGACAAGGCTCAATCACTACGGTGTGACGCGCGAAGAATTTGACCGCGCTGTGGCCGAAATGGAACAGGAAGACGGAGAAAAGGCAAAGGGGGAGACGAAATGAACGCAGAGGATGAAAAAGTACTGCAGCCAAAAATCGCGAGCCGCGAGGTGACGACGCATATTCTCAAGGCCTTTGGCCTGCGCATGAGCAAGAAGCTCGGACAGAACTTCCTCATCGATGCGCGCATCGTGCAGGGCATCGTCGATGCCGCGGAGGTAAAGCCCGGCGACCGCGTGCTCGAAATCGGCCCGGGCATTGGCACCTTGACACAGGGCCTCGCCGAAGCCGGTGCCGATGTCACGGCCGTGGAGCTCGATAAAAAACTGCCGGCAGTACTCAAGGAAACGCTGAAGGCGTATGATAATGTACGCATTGTGCCGGGCGATATCCTCAAGGTCAATATCCCCGAAATCATGGGCGAGGGTCCGTTCAAGGTCGCGGCAAACCTGCCGTATTACATCACGACGCCGATTCTCATGACGCTTCTGGAACGCCATCTGCCGATTACGCAGATGGTCACGATGGTGCAGAAGGAAGTCGCGGAACGCATGACGGCCAAACCGGGTTCGCGCATCTACGGCGCACTTTCCGTGGCTGTACAGTATTATACGGAGCCTGAAATCGTGCTCGACGTGCCGCCGCGTTCGTTCATTCCGGCACCGGAAGTCATGAGTGTGGTCGTTTCGTGCCGTGTGCGCAAAGAGCCGGCTGTCAAAGTACGCGATGAAAAAATGTTCTTCCGCGTGGTCAAGGCTGCCTTTGGCCAGCGCCGCAAGACGCTCATGAACGCGCTGAAGGGTGGCGGCTTCCCGAAAGAGGCCGTACGCGACGCTTTGGAAGCAGCGGACATCGACCCGACGCGCCGCGGCGAGACACTGACGCTTGATGAATTTGGCCGCCTTGCCGATGCTTTTGCCGCGCAGAACCTTGCATAAAGTATTTGCTCCTATGACGATTTTGTTATAGAATAGGTCTGTATTGTAAAATAAAGCAAAGAAAGTAGGTATGATAATGGCAGAAACAGCCTGGTCCGTACTGCCTCCAGTCATTACGATTGTACTGGCACTCTGGACAAAAGAGGTTTACATGTCGCTGATCATCGGCATTTTTTCCGGTGCCCTGCTGTTCACGGGCGGCAATATCCTCGAATCCATTCTCACGATGTTCGCCGTCATGGCCGATAAAGTCGGCAGCAATGTCAACATCCTCGTTTTCCTCGTCATTTTAGGCATCCTCGTGGCGGCCATCAGCCGCTCGGGCGCGACGCGCGCCTATGGCGAATGGGCCTCGAAAACCATCAAGGGGCAGCGCAGCGCACTTCTCCTGACGGCTCTCCTCGGCATCGTCATTTTTATCGATGATTATTTCAACTGCCTGACGGTCGGCACGGTCATGCGCCCTGTCACGGATAAGCTCAAGATTGCGCGCACGAAGCTCGCTTACATCATCGATGCGACGGCTGCGCCTGTCTGCATCATCGCGCCGGTATCGAGCTGGGCAGCAGCTGTCGGTTCCTCGCTGCCGGAAGACAGCACGATTGATGGCTTCAGCCTGTTCCTGCAGACGATTCCGTTCAATCTCTACGCCTGGCTGACGATGCTCTTCATGCTGTTCATCATCTGGTCGGGCCGTGATTTTGCGGCCATGGGCAGAAGTATTGTCGAGAACAACAAGAAGTTTGTCATCCCGAAGGAATATCAGGATGCCGAAGAAAAATCGGCTGATATGGAACTCGGCCACGGCAAAATCATCGACCTTATCCTGCCGCTCATCGTGCTCATCGTGGCCTGTGTTTACGGCATGCTCTACACGGGCGGCATTCACGAGGGCAAGACGATTGCCGAAGCCTTCGCCAACTGCGATTCGGCAAAATCGCTCGTGCTCGGTTCATTCATTGCCTTTGTCTTCACGGGCTTTTTGTATCTGCCGCGCCGCATCATCTCGTTCAATGCGTTCTGCGACAGCTTCGGCTGGGGCTTTAAGGCCATGACGCCGGCCATCTTCATCCTCTGTCTCGCCTGGACGCTTTCGGGTATCTGCAGCAAGGATTATCTGAATCTCGGCGGCTTTGTCGGCGCGATTGTCAGCGCACATGCTTCGATTGTCATGTTCCTGCCGCCGATTTTCTTCCTCGTCGCCGTGGGTCTTGCCTTTGCGACGGGCACGTCGTGGGGCACATTCGGCATCCTCATCCCGATTGCCATTGCGGTTCTCGGTATGGGCGACCCGAGCATGCTCGTCGTCTGCGTGACTGCAGTTCTTTCGGGTGCTGTCTGCGGCGACCACGCTTCGCCGATTTCCGATACGACTATTCTCGCCTCGGCCGGCGCGCAGTGTCACCATATCGACCACGTCAGTACGCAGATTCCGTATGTCATTGTCGTGGCTACGTGCAGTTTCTTTGGCTATATCGTGGACGGCCTGACGGAAAATGGCTGGCTCGGCCTGCTTACGGGCCTCATCTGCCTGGGCATTGCGATGATTTACATCCGCGCCAAAGTGCCTGTCCTTGACCGCTGATTTTTGATTTTGCTGGAAAGCTGGAAAACTGGAAAGGAAGAACGAATATGTCAGTCTATACCTATCAGACAAAGGGCACGTGCTCCAAGAAAATCACGGTGGAGCTCGATGGCAAAAAAATCAGGCATGTCGCCTTTGAAGGCGGCTGCAATGGCAACTTGAGCGGCATTTCGAAACTCGTCGAGGGCATGGACATCGATTTTGTCATCAGCCGTTTTGCCGGCAATACCTGCGGCCCGCGGCCGACGTCCTGCCCGGACCAGCTCGCGCATGCTCTTGAAGAGGCCTATGAAGCAGAAAAGAAAGCCTGAGGTGTGCGATGATTTTTGACAGTCACAGCCATACAGCGTTCTCGGCTGACTCCGAGATGAATCCCGAAGAAGCCATGCAAAAGGCTGAAGCCGAGGGCGTGGGCCTCGTCTTTACGGAGCATCTCGACCTCGATTACCCCGGTGAGATGGATTTCACCTTCAATCCTAAGGAATATTGGCATTCCTATGAGGTATACCGCGGCGACAAACTGCGTCTCGGCGTGGAGATTGGCATGAATGAAGCTATCTGCAGGCAGAATGAGGCTTTTATTCAGCGAGTGCCTTTTGACCTCGTTATCGGTTCCCAGCATATCGTCGATGGTCAGGATATTTACTATCCTGCGTATTATGAGGGCAAGACAAAAAAAGAAGCCTTCTACCGCTATTTTGAACTCATGGCAGAAAATGTGCTTCGTCATGGTGATTTCATCGACGTACTCGGCCATATTGACTATATCAGCCGCTATGCGCCGTATGATAATCCTGAAGTTTCATATGAAGAATTCCCTGACGATATTGATCAGGTCCTGCGCGCGGCCATCGAGACAAACACGGTCATGGAGCTCAACACGCGCCGCCTCGGCAGCCGCCGCGCCCTGCAGGCACTCAAGCCTGTCTATACGCGCTATCGGGAACTCGGCGGCAGGTACATCACCCTTGGTTCCGATGCGCACGTGGCAGAAAATGTTGCGATGAACTTCAAAGCTGCAGCAGAACTTGCCAAAACGGCAGGGCTGCAGATTGTGACGTTCTGCGAGCGCCATATGGAAATCTGCTCAAGATAAATAAATATGCATCAAAAAACCTCTGATGGAAACGTTCCGTCAGAGGTTTTTTGTCATTCAGGATTTGAGCGCAGTATCTTCTTTCTCATCGAAATGCAGTAGAGAAGTCAGGGCAAAAAGCGTGATGTAAATGCTTTCGTTGATAGGCGGCGGGGAAAAGGGGGGCTTGGCATCCTGAAAGGCCTGCATTTGTATGGATGAAGGTTCGGCCAGTGGATAGACGCTGGTCAGGAAAAAGAGCAGGGAGCAGATGAAATTCATGATATCATCCCGACTGTTTTGGGGACATTGCTGTTCTAGGAAGAGAAAATAGAAATCGAAGGTCGTGAACAGTTCATGACAGAACTTCACCAGCAATTCGTAGCGGACTTTTGGTTCCAGCTGGGTATGGTGGATTGAAAAGAGGCGCAATTCCACCTTATGCGAGATAATCCAGTCTGTCAGCTGCTGACAGAAATGTTTCCGGGTTATTTTTTTTTCATCCGGAAACATTTGCTGAAGTTCCCGTGCAAAAGACTGCAGTATCTGGCAGAGCACATCGAGCAGGATTTCTTCGCTGTTCTTATAATAGGTGTAAATTGTCGGCCGCGTGAATGTCGTCCGCTTGGCGATGTTTGTGAAGGTGACACGTGCAAGGCCGCCTTCTTTATAGAGTGCAAAAGCCGCCTTGCGGATCTGCTCCTTGCGTTCTTCAATTTGGGCCGCCTTGCGGGCACGCTGAAATGTCATAAAGAATCCTTCCTTAGCTTTAAATTAAGGTTCGTGTTCAAATATTCTCTTTCTATTATAGACAAGATAGCCCCTGACGACAATCCTTCTATCCGCTATAAAGGTTAATTGACAATATGTAAACTATTAGTTGACACTTCGTAAATTAATGCTATAATAAAGATTGTCAGGAGAAACACAGAGAAAGGAAACAAGGCAACTTACCTCTGGTGAATCTCTTGTACACATAAGGTTGTTATCTGTACAAGGAGGAGATTGTTATGAAAAAGACTCTCGTATCCGCATTGACGACGGCTCTCGTAGTCGGCGCTGCTTCGACGACGTTTGCAGCCGCTAACCCGTTCTCGGATGTTCCGGCAGACCATTGGGCATACGATGCTGTATCCCAGCTCGCTGCTGATGGCGTCATCGAAGGCTACGGCGACACGACGTTCCGCGGCAACCAGAGCATCACGCGTTATGAAATGGCACAGATGGTCGCCAAGGCTATGGCCAAGACGGATGTTTCGGCAGCCGATAAGGCGCTGATTGACAAACTCGCTGCTGAGTTCTCCGATGAACTCAACAACCTCGGTGTCCGCGTCAGCAACCTCGAGCGCAATGCCGACATGGTAAAATGGAACGGCGAAGCACGTTACACGTACAGAAGCGTGCGTACGGAGCATGCCGGTGACAGCGGCAAGGACCGTGACAATTCCGATAAGCTGCTCTTTCGTCTCGAACCGAGCGCTGAGGTCAATGACCATTGGCATGTAAACGCCCGTCTCGATGCCACGACGGAAATGTCCGATGATAAAGGCGCGGGCGAAGATCATGATGAGGATAAGGTTGACCTCAAACGTGTCTATGCACAGGGCGATTACAAGAACTTCCAGGTAAAGCTTGGTAAACTTGGCTTTGAGACGCCAGAAAATGGTTTGGTTTTTGATAATGAAGAAAATGCGTTCTCCGGTGCTCAGGTTGCCTTTGGCAGCAATGTTAAAACGACATTGATGGCTGGTCGTCTTGATGTTGATGACCAGAAAGCAAGCACTTGGAAACGTGGCGAAGATACGAATATTGGCGATTCGGCCAACTTCCAGGGCATCACGGTTCAGTATGATGCACCAGAGGTCAGCAAATTGACTGGCGGCGTAGGCTACTATCATCTTAATTCCGATGATTTTAAGGGCCTGAAAGACGATCTCAACAAGGGCGAGACGTACACGAATGGCAAGAATGACGAGGACAATGCCGACATCTGGTCGGCAAACCTCGGCTACCGCTTTGATAAGACGAACGCCCTGTTCGGTGCTTATGCGAACAACACGAGTGCCGATAATCTCGATAAATCTTGGCAGGTTCTCTACAATTATAAAGGTGCAGAGCCGGCCAACAAGGGTACGTGGGGCGCTTATGCCGCTTACCGTTACCTCGGCACGTACACGTCGATCTTTGGCACGGAAGATGCCCAGGTCGTCGGTGCTAAGGGCTGGGAAGTCGGCGCTAACTACGCACCGTTCCACAATGTCCTCGCTACGGCGAAGTACTTCAATGGCAAGAGCATTGACTCCGACCGCGATGTCGATACCCTTTGGGGCCGTGTTGAATTCTTCTTCTGATAATCCACGCGTCTTCTAAGGTTATTGAATAGACTCTTATTCTCTAAAAGGTGATTCTATTTTTATGAAGATGATTCTTTCCCCGAGATGATTCTTTTCTTTCCTTTTTGCGCGATATGCCTGCTGGCATACCGCGTATTTTTTTTGCCCGGGCAGGCTATGAAAAAATAAATTCTTGCGAAGATGTCCGAAAACGGATAGAATAAAAGAAGATATGATTTTTATCTAGTTAGGAGGGCTGACGATGAAACACATCAAGACGGTCAACAAACCTTCGATGCAGGCTTCGCTCAAGACGGGCGGCTGCGGCGAGTGCCAGGCATCCTGCCAGTCTGCTTGCAAGACTTCCTGCACGGTAGGCAATCAGGTTTGCGAGAAATAATTTTTCGTAAGAGGCCTTCCCATACGGGAAGGCTTTTTTCTATTATAAGGAGAAGTAATGAAAGCGAAAATCCATAAATTCGAGCAGGGCGGCCATTATATCCTGCTCGATATCAACAGCGGTGCGGTTCATGTCATCGACAAGATGATTTACGATATGATGGATACATTTGACGGCGCGAATGACGAAGCTGTCGTTGAAGCCCTCAGGGGGACGTACCCAGAAGCCGATTTGCGCGAGGCCCTTGGCGAACTTCACGAGCTCATGAAGATGGGCGAACTCTTTGCACCGGATATCGATGTACCGCCGACGTTCAAGCAGAAGGGCCTCATCAAGTCCATCTGCCTCATGGTTGCGCAGGACTGCAACCTGCGCTGCAAGTACTGTTTCGGCGATGGCGGCAGCTACGGACAGGAACGCGCCGTCATGACACCGGAAGTTGGCAAGCGCGCCATTGATTTCCTCATCGAGAGCTGCGGTCCGCGCAAACACTGCGAAGTTGACTTTTTTGGCGGCGAACCGCTGATGAACATGAAGACGGTCAAGGCCGTCACGGAATATGCCCGTGAGCGTGAGAAGGATACGGGCAAGAAATTCAAGCTGACCATGACGACAAACGGTATGCTGCTGAATGACGAAAATATCAAATGGCTCAATGACAATGACTTTTCCCTCGTGCTCTCGCTCGACGGCCGCAAGGAAGTCAACGACGCCATGCGCCCGGATGCCGGCGGTCACGGCACGTATGACCGCATTGTGAAGAATTTCAAGAAATGCATCGCGAGCCGCAAGGGCGGCGACTGGGACTACCGCGGCGTCTATACGTACCTGCGCGGCACCTATACGCACAACAATATGGACTTCACGAACGATGTGCTCTCGATGGTTGATGAAGGCTTCAACATCCTGTCGGTCGAGCCGGTCGTCATGAAGGACAGCCCGTTGGGCTTCACCGAAAAAGACCTGCCGCGCATCCGTGAGGAATACGACCGCCTGACAGAGGCGTATATGAAGCGTCACCGCGAGGGCAGGGGCTTCTGGTTCTTCCATTTCAATATGGATCTTTCGAACGGCCCGTGTGTGGCGAAGCGTCTCTCGGGCTGCGGTGCCGGCCATGAATACGTTGCGGTCTCCGAAAATGGCGACCTTTATCCATGCCATCAGTTCGTCGGCCGTGAAGGCTACAAGCTCGGCAATATCTACGAAGGCATCACGAATACGGAACTGCCGGCTTATTTCCGCGAGAGCCATGTGCTCAACAAGCCGAAGTGCCGCGACTGCTGGGCCCGTTTCTTCTGTTCGGGCGGCTGCCACGCCAACGCAGACCTCTTCCATGGCAACATCCGTGAGCCATATGAGGTTGGCTGCGAAATCCAGAAAAAACGTCTGGAGTGCGCAATTCTCGTACAGGCACTGCTGGCCCTCGAAAAAATGGAAAAAGAAGAGCAGAATGCGACGAATGACTAAGCTATAAAGTATAAACAATATTTATATATGATCTTCTGACTGACAAGCATTTTTGCTTGTCAGTTTTTCTTTGGAAAAGCGAAGGAATGTATTGTTTGTCAGTATTGAACGGGATTCATAACCAAAATAATATTGTTATGGATTTAAAATATAATATTTTGACAATATGCATTTTTATTGCTACTGTAATTGCTTCAATTTATGATAAAACCATTGACATTTTGCCGGCATTTATTGTATCATTAGAGCTGTAAGAACTGAAACTTCTAAGAATATTTAGGGGGTAATTTTCAAATGGCAGTAAAAGTTGCTATCAATGGTTTTGGCCGTATCGGTCGTCTCGCATTCCGTCAGATGTTCGACGCTGAGGGTTATGAAGTTGTCGCTATCAACGACCTCACGAGCCCGAAGATGCTCGCATATCTTCTGAAGTACGATTCCTCCCAGGGTAAGTACGAGTATGCTGACACGGTTGAAGCTGGCGAAGACAGCATCACGGTAAACGGCAAGACGATCAAGATCTATGCTGAGAAAGATGCTGCTAACATTCCTTGGGCTAAGCATGACGTTGACGTTGTCCTCGAGTGCACGGGCTTCTATACGTCCAAAGAGAAAGCTTCCGCTCATCTCAAAGCTGGCGCTAAGAAAGTCGTTATCTCCGCTCCGGCAGGCAAAGACCTCCCGACGATCGTATTCAACACGAACCACAAGACGATTCCGGCTGGCACGCAGATCATCTCCGCTGCTTCCTGCACGACGAACTGCCTCGCTCCGATGGCAAAGGCTCTGAATGACCTCGCTCCGATCCAGAGCGGCATCATGCAGACGATTCACGCTTTCACGGGTGACCAGATGACCCTTGATGGCCCGCAGCGCAAGGGCAACCTCCGCCGCAGCCGTGCTGCTTCTGAGAACATCGTTCCGACGTCCTCGGGTGCTGCAAAAGCTATCGGCCTCGTTCTTCCGGAACTCGATGGCAAACTCATCGGTGCTGCACAGCGCGTTCCGACCCCGACGGGCTCCACGACGCTGCTCTATGCAGTTGTTAAGGGCAACGTTACGGTTGACCAGGTTAACGAGCAGATGAAGAAAGAGTCCACGGAGTCCTTCGGTTACAACACGGACGAAATCGTTTCGAAGGATGTTGTCGGCATGCGTTATGGCTCCCTCTTCGATGCAACGCAGACGATGGTTAGCCCGATGGCTGACGGCAACACGCTCGTACAGGTTGTTTCCTGGTACGACAACGAGAACTCCTACACGAGCCAGATGGTTCGCACGATCAAATACTTCGCTGAGGAAGTTAAGTAATTGAATTAAGAGTTCTCAACTGAATACAGTAGAAGATCTCTTGAGGTCCGGCCGTTTGTTTGGGCCGGGCCTCATTTTTATGAGAGAAATAAACCTTGGAGGTTTTACGATGAACAAGAAAACCATCAAAGACATTGATGTAAATGGCAAAAAAGTATTTGTCCGCGTTGATTACAATGTTCCGTTCGATGACAAGATGAACATCACGAACGATACGCGCATGGTCCGCACGCTGCCGACCCTGAACTATCTACTCGATCATGGTGCTGCTCTGGTCATCGCCTGCCATATCGGCCGTCCGACCGAGGCACGTGAGGACAAGTTCTCCACGAAATATCTCGTAAAACACCTTTCGGAGCTGCTCGGCCGTCCGGTTGAATGGGCTTCGGACTGCGTTGGCAAAGAAGCAGAGGAAAAAGCTGCTGCCCTCAAGCCGGGCGATGTCCTGCTGCTTGAGAACCTCCGTTACCATAAGGAAGAGAAGAAGAACGATCCGGAATTTGCCCGCCAGCTCGCATCGCTTGCTGATGTCGCTGTTGACGATGCTTTCGGCGTTTCCCACCGTGCACATGCTTCGAACGCAGGTGTTCCAAAGTACATCGAAACGGTTGCCGGCTTCCTGATGGAAAAAGAAATCAACTACATCGGCAAGGCACTTGAGAATCCGCAGCATCCGTTCGTTGCCATCATCGGCGGTGCAAAAGTTTCCGATAAGATCGGTGTCATCACGAACCTGCTCGACAAATGCGACACGATCATCATCGGCGGCGGCATGGCTCATACGTTTGATGCAGCCAAGGGCCTGCCAATCGGTGATTCCCTCTGCGAGCCGGATAAATTCGACCTGGCACGCGACATCCTCAAGAAAGCTGAGGAGAAGGGCGTTAAAGTCGTTCTGCCGGTTGACCTCGTCATTGCCGATAAATTCGCTCCGGATGCCAACACGCAGACGGTTGATGTTGACAAGGTACCAGATGGCTGGCAGGCACTCGATTCCGGCGTAAAGACTTCGGAAGAGTACACGAAAGCTCTCGCAGGCGCAAAGACGGTTATCTGGAACGGACCGATGGGCGTATTCGAATTCGACGCTTTCGCCAAAGGCACGCTCGCTGTTGCTCAGGCTGTTGCCAAAGCAACGGAAAATGGTGCTGTTTCCATTGTCGGCGGCGGCGACTCCGTTGCAGCCCTGAAGAAGACGGGCCTGACGGACAAGATTTCGCACGTTTCGACGGGCGGCGGCGCTACGCTTGAGTTCCTCGAAGGCAAAGAGATGCCGGGCATTGCAGCACTTGCTGACAAATAATCCTGTATCTTTTGATAGAATCGCAAAGTCTTTTGGATGAATATTTAGGAGGTAATTTTAAAAATGGCAAGAACTCCGATTATCGCAGGCAACTGGAAGATGAACAACACGATCGCTCAGGGCAAGAACCTCGTTCGCGGTCTGGCTCCGCTCGTCAAAGATGCAAAAGTAACGGTTGTCGTCTGCCCGACGGCTACGGCTCTGGCCGCTGTTGCTGACGCTGCTCTTGGCACGAACATCCACGTTGGTGCACAGAATGTTCATTGGGAAGATCACGGCGCTTTCACGGGCGAGATTTCCACGGGCATGCTCAACGAGATTGGCGTAGATTACTGCGTCCTCGGCCACAGCGAGCGCCGCGGCTACTTCGGCGAGACGGATGAAGGCGTCAACAAACGCGCTCATGCAGCATTTGCTGCCGGCATCACGCCGATCATCTGCTGCGGTGAGTCCCTCGAGCAGCGCGAAGCCGGTGTTTACCTCGACTTCGTCGCAGGCCAGGTCAAAGCTGCTCTCGCTGGCTTCAAGCCGGAAGAAGTCGCTCAGCTCGTCATCGCTTACGAGCCGATCTGGGCTATCGGCACGGGCAAGACGGCTTCGTTCGATCAGGCAGAAGAAGTCTGCGCTCATATCCGCAAGACGGTTGCTGCTGAATTCGGTCAGGAAGCAGCTGACAGCATCCGCATCCAGTACGGCGGCAGCGTCAAGCCGGCTACGATCAAAGATCTCATGAAACAGCCGAACGTCGATGGCGCCCTCGTTGGCGGTGCTTCGCTCAAGGCTAAGGACTTCAGCGAGATCGTAAACTACTGATTGTTTTCCTTTAAAGGGAGTAGTATTCTACAATGGCAAAAATCAAACATGCACCGGTCGCTCTCATCATCATGGATGGCTGCGGCCTCGGTGGCAAGCTCGACAAGAGCAATGCGGTAGAAGCTGCGAAGACTCCGGTCCTCGACGGCCTCATCGCAAATTATAATTCGAGTCATCTGCAGGCTTCCGGCGAATTCGTCGGCCTGCCGGATGGTCAGATGGGCAACTCGGAAGTCGGTCATACGAACATCGGTGCCGGCCGCCTCGTTTACCAGCAGCTCACGCGCATCACGCGTGACATCAAGAACGGTGACTTCTTCAAGAACGAAGTCCTCGTCAAGAGCATGCAGGACGTCAAAGCAAATGGCGGTGCACTGCACCTTCTCGGCCTTGTTTCCCCGGGCGGCGTACACAGCTACCAGGGTCATCTCTATGCACTGCTCGAGATGGCAAAACAGCAGGGCATTGAAGAAGTCTATGTCCATGCTTTCCTCGATGGCCGCGATGTGCCGCCGCAGAGCGCACAGCCGTACCTTGAGGAACTCGAGGCAAAATGCAAAGAAGTTGGCGTCGGCAAGATTGCCACGGTCGCCGGCCGCTATTACGCCATGGACCGCGACCATCGCTGGGACCGCGAGCAGAAGGCATATGAGGCCATTGCTCACGCAGAAGGCGTGGTCGCCGATGATCCGGTGGCGGGCCTCAAGGCAAGCTACGAGAACGGTGTCAACGATGAGTTCGTCGTGCCGTTTGTCGTCAAGGGCTATGAAGGCATGAAGAACGGCGATGGCGCTATCTTCTTCAACTTCCGTCCGGACCGTGCACGTCAGCTCACGCATGCTTTCGTTGACAAAGAGTTCGATGGTTTTGAGCGCGATGAGAATCTTCACATCCCGTTCACGACGTTCTCGCAGTACGAAGATGGCATGAATGCTGCTGTCGCTTTCCCACCGGAGCACATCGACAAGACTCTCGGCGAGATCATTCAGGACAACGGCCTCACGCAGCTCCGTATCGCTGAGACGGAGAAGTACGCACACGTTACGTTCTTCTTCAATGGCGGCGTCGAAGAGCCGTACAAAGGCGAAGACCGCATCCTCGTTCCGAGTCCGAAAGTCGCTACTTACGACCTCAAGCCGGAAATGAGTGCTGTCGAAGTCACGGATAAGGTTTGCGAGGCCATCCGTTCCGAGAAATACGACTTCATCATCCTGAACTATGCAAACTGCGACATGGTTGGTCATACGGGCGTCTTCCCGGCAGTTGTCAAGGCTGTTGAGACGGTTGATTCCTGCGTTGGCCGCTTCGTGGCAGCCATCAAGGAAGTCGGCGGCGAGGTCTGCATCACGGCTGACCACGGCAATGCCGATAAGATGATGGACTACGTCAACAACCAGCCGTTCACGAAGCACACGACGAACGCTGTGCCGTTCATCGTGGTTTCGGACCGTGTCAAGTCCGTCAAGGACGGCGCTCTCTGCGATATCGCACCGACGCTTTTGACGCTGGCTGGTCTTGAGATCCCGAAAGAAATGACGGGCAAGAACCTCGTAGAGCTTTAATGGCGAGATAGAGGCAGCATTCCCCTGAGCAGGGAAAAGGGCAGGTCTCCTGCCCTTGATGCTGACTCCATGGAGAATGCACCTCAGTATTATATTTTAGAAAAGAGAGGAATACGAACAATGATTGCTTATTCACAGAAAGTGGAAGACATGGCATGCGTAACTCAGGAAGTACATCATGGTGCTGCCCCGATTCCTGAAGAAGGTAAATGGGTCAAATCCAAGAACGTACAGGACATCAGCGGTCTTACCCATGGTGTTGGCTGGTGCGCTCCGCAGCAGGGTGCCTGCAAACTGACGCTGAACGTCAAAGACGGCATCATCCAGGAAGCTCTCGTTGAGACGGTTGGCTGCTCGGGCATGACGCACTCCGCTGCTATGGCTGCTGAAATCCTTCCGGGCCTCACGGTTCTCGAAGCACTCAACACGGACCTCGTTTGCGATGCAATCAACACGGCTATGCGCGAGCTGTTCCTGCAGATCGCTTATGGCCGCAGCCAGACGGCTTTCTCCGATAACGGTCTGCCGGTCGGCGCTGGCCTCGATGACCTCGGCAAAGGCCTCCGCAGCCAGGTCGGTACGCTGTATGGCACGCTCAAGAAGGGCCCGCGTTACCTCGAACTCGCAGAAGGCTATGTCACGAAACTGGCTCTCGACAAAGAAGGCCGCATCATCGGTTACGAAGTCGTACAGCTCGGCAAAGTCATGGAAGCTGTTCGTGCCGGCAAAGATGCCAACGAGGCTATCAAAGCTAACACGAGCACGAAGGGCCGCTTCGCTGACGGTGTTAAGTTCATCGATCCGCGTGAAGAGTAATCTCTTTGCGTAACGAGATTCCGAGTTTCAAGGTAAAAGGAAGGAATGAATAGAATGTCATTATTCGAAGGCTATGAGCGCCGTATTGATAAAATCAACGAAGTCTGCAAACAGTATGGTCTGGCTTCCATTGAAGATGCTAAGAAAGTCTGCGACGAGAAGGGCATCAACCCGTATCAGATCGTAGAAGATCTCCAGCCGATCGCATTCGAGAATGCAAAATGGGCTTACACGCTTGGCGCTGCTATCGCCATCAAGAAGGGCTGCAAGAAGGCTGCTGATGCTGCTAAAGCGATCGGCGAAGGCCTGCAGGCTTTCTGCGTACCGGGTTCTGTTGCTGACCACCGCAAAGTTGGTCTCGGCCACGGCAACCTCGGCGCTATGCTTCTCTCGGAAGAAGCTGGCTGCTTCGCTTTCCTCGCTGGCCACGAATCCTTCGCAGCTGCAGAGGGCGCTATTGGTATCGCTAAGACGGCTAACAAAGTTCGTAAGAACCCGCTGCGCGTCATCCTCAACGGCCTCGGCAAAGATGCTGCTCAGATCATCAGCCGCATCAACGGCTTTACGTATGTCGTAACGGATTATGATTTCAAGGCTAACAAGCTCAACATTGTTGAAGAAATCAAATACGGTACGGATCCGGAGCGTGCTAAGGTTAAATGCTACGGCGCTGATTCCGTTCAGGAAGGCGTTGCCATCATGGAGCACGAAGATGTTGATATCTCCATCACGGGCAACTCCACGAATCCGACGCGTTTCCAGCATCCAGTTGCCGGCTGCTACAAGAAAGCCTGCGTTGAAAAGGGCAAGAAGTACTTCTCCGTTGCATCGGGCGGCGGCACGGGCCGTACGCTTCATCCGGATAACATGGCAGCCGGCCCGGCTTCCTATGGTATGACGGATACGATGGGCCGTATGCACAGCGATGCTCAGTTCGCAGGTTCTTCCTCCGTTCCGGCACACGTTGACATGATGGGCCTCATCGGTGCAGGCAACAACCCGATGGTCGGCATGACCGTTGCTGTTGCTGTTGCTGTACAGGAAGCAATGAACAAATAATTCGCACGGCGAATTTTGCATAGGGTATGGAAGTCAAAAGACTTTCATCAGGCAGCAGAAAGACCGCAGTCCAAAAGGACTGCGGTCTTTTGCTGTCTTTTTTTACGAATGTTTATGACGCGTGCGGTGGTGCAGAATTTTCTGCTGGTACATCAGGCTGTCGGCACGTGCAAGAACTGGGTCTATATTGTCGATTGGCGTGGTCGCAAGAGTCCAGCCGAGGGCAATGCTGATCTTGGCGGCCGCAAAATGTTCGTTGAGTTTCTGCTCAATGGCCTTGGCACTTTGTTCGTCACGGGCTTCATAGAGCATGAGAAATTCATCGCCGCCCATGCGGAAGACGTTGTTTTCGCCGCCGACATGCACGAAGACGGCAGCAGCGGATTGTATCAGCCGGTCGCCGGCTTCATGCCCCTGCGTGTCGTTCGTTTCCTTAAGGCCGTTGAGGTCGCCGAAGAAAAAGGCGTAGCAGCGGTCTGCGGGCAAGGCGCTGATGCGGTCGAGCAGTCCGCGGCGGTTCATAATGCCGGTGAGCTGGTCGACCTTGCTGAGGTGTTCAAGACGCTTCATCATATCGCGGTTGCGCAGCAGAATGGCGAGAAAGCGCGTCAGCGTGGAGAGCAGCAGCGCGGCATCATGGATATGCTCAGGGGCTGGATTGACGGCCTCGACAAAGCCCAAAGGCTGCCCGTCGAGTATGAGGCGGGATGCGACGAGCTGACGGATGCCCGGCAGATGCGGCGCATAGTCTGGATGTATGTTCCAGAAGGCATCGAGGTCCGGCAGGGAAATCGTCTGTTTTTGGGCAAACAGATTGAAGAGAGGCCAGAGCTCGGTGCGGGGAATGGCAGGAAAGTCGGAAGGCAGGTCTTTAGCTTTGTCCCCAGTCCAATGATAGGTAACCTGTACATTGCTGTCCTGCTCTTCGATGATCAGCATGCGTTCGGCATGCAGCTGCTGGCCGATGCGGGCCAGAATCCTTTTGATGCCGTCTTCCGGATTGAGCTCGTACATGCCGAGGCGGATGGCGTCATTGATGGATGCTTCGCGGAAAAGCGTTTCCTTGACATGAGTATCCCGATGGATGTAATCCGCAAGATTGAGGATTCTGGTGAACTGGCAGTTTCGTCCCTGATAGCTGATGATCGTATCCTGCAGCAGAAAGTCCAAGCCGGCAATTGGATTGTGAAAGACGCGTTTATGCGCATGCCCGTAGCTCAGCTGCGGCCGCACGCAGTCTTCGCATGGCGCCGTCAGCCCTGCCATGAGCGCATAGCATTTTTCTCCTTTGCAGGGAGCATCCGGTGCCAGATGAAGGCTCCTGCGCATGGCCGGATTGCAGTAAAGTACGTCATATGTTTCCAAATCGGTGATGACGATGCCATCGGCCGTATTCTCAAAGAGCTCGTAGGGAAAATGAATGGACGGAGCAGCGGCTGCTGATTTTGGCAGGTGTTCATCTTTTCTTTTTAGGCATTTGGTCTCTTCAAGGAATACCATGATGCCGATGATTTTTTCCTGCTGGTAAATGGGATACTTTGATGCATAAACGTAATAGAGTTTCTGCCGGAAGATCACGGTTTCTGCGGCATGCTCGATTGCCTTGCCCGCATACATGACATTTTCTTCTTTTTGCAGCCGGCCCTTGACATCAAGGGAAATGCCGACTTCCTGAGCGGTCTTGCCGATAATACAGGCTTCGTCCGCAAGACCGAGCCAGTTCAGATAGGCTCTGCTGGCACCGAGAAAGCGGTGCTGACGGTCTTTCCAGAAAAACTTACTTTTGGTATGATGGAGAAACGTCTGCCAGAAGACATGCTGCAGGCCGGAGTCCGGCGGCGTAAAGAGATTTTGTTCCATACCGTACGATTTAAGCATCTCAAGGATGAGCTGCTGACGGTCGGGCAGATGGTCGAGAGGATTTTTCGTCAAATATATCAGGACATCCTTGGCAGGTGACTTGACCATGACGATACCCGTAAAAAACAGCCAGTCAAAGCTGCCATTGGTGCGCAGCATGCGGAACGGTGCAGATACTTCAGAACAATGGGAATCAGAGGCTGCCTCATAAAAATTGTCCTTCTTAAAAAGCTCTCGGAAGCGCTGGCGGTCGGATGGATGAATGTAGCGGCTGGCAAAGACAGAAAGGGCCTCATCGATATGGGGGATGCTCATGCCTGCCTTATACTGCGGCGAAACGCTTTCGATGATATCGAGAGTATCGTACTGCATATCCAAATACCAGAGTCCTTCAAATGTCAGGATGATATTGCGCACGATTTGGTCAAAACGTCTGGACTCCCTGTCTTTGACGGCCTCATCAATGCTGATATTGTAAAGTTCTGCGCGGTGGATGGCCTTTTGTCCGACTTGGGCAATGGTCTTTAGATTGACACGCAGATACTGCCCGTTATCGACATACGTCATGGATTCCGACTGGCCGCTCTGTTTTGCTTTGTTGATGAAACGGCGGAATTTATGGCGCATGGGAAAGTCCGGTGCACTGAGAAAGTAGTTGCTGTCCGAGAGGTTCTTGGTGCCAATGCTGTTGAGTGTTTTGAGGTAAGCGGAATTGCACTGCAGGATGCGTATATTCTCATTGTCATCGTAGACGATGGCCACGGGCAGGGCACGGCTGATGTCGATAAGTCCGGCCTGACTGAAGAGCGTATCTTCTTCTTCGGTTTCAATCTTCAGAGACTGGTCATGACAGCGTTCGTGGGATTCTTCTTCTGGAAGCGGCCTGCCAAAATAGTACCCCTGTATTTTTTCGCAGCCGATTCCCCGCAGGAAGTCAGCCTGCTCTTTTGTTTCGACACCTTCTGCGAGTGTATGAATGCCGAGTTCTTTCGCCATACGGATGATGGCCGTCAGGATGGTACGGCTTTTCTTCGTAAAGGGACGCAAAAAGGCCATGTCGAGTTTCAGGGTGTGGAAATGGAAATCTTTGAGTACATTCAAAGAGGAATAGCCGCTGCCGAAATCATCGAGCCAGACTTGATATTCCATCAATTGAAACTGTTTAATCCCCCTGCGGATGGACTGGCTTTGGGCCGTCAGGGCATTTTCCGTGATTTCAAGGTGGATGAGACAGCGGGGCAGGTCGTATCGCTTCAAGATGGACTCGATGTCAGATGCAAGGTCCGTCAGTTGGAAATCAAGCCTTGAGAGATTGACGGATACGGGGCAGACGGGCGTATCCTGATCCATCAGGAAGCGCAGTCTCTTCGCAACGCCTCTGACCATATAGAGGTCGAGCTGGTGGATTAAATTGGCCTCTTCCAATACAGGAATAAAAATATCCGGTGACAGCAGTCCGTGCTCCGGTGCCTCCCAGCGCGCGAGGGCCTCTGCTCCGCATATTTTGCCATTGAGAGAACGGATGACCGGCTGGTAGTAAATCTTGATGTATTCATTCTGCAATGCCGTTTCAAAATTTTCGAGCACGTAATTGCGCAGCCGGTGCAGGCGGCCCATCTCTTCGGTGTAAACGGCAAAATGACGCGTGGCATCCTGTTTGACGGAATGGCAGGCAAGTGCGGCATCATTGTCAAACAAAAAATGGACAGAAGTATCGGGCGAAAGTTTTGTAAGATAGCGGATACCGGCCTTGAGCTCGATATTGGGGCTGGTCAGCAGGAATCTGGCCTCATGGCAGACAGCCTCAACGCGGATCTTGACGTCGGCAGCATCGGCCAGCACGGCAAAGTGATCTGCTCCGAGGTGTGTGATAAGCCTATCGGGAAAATACTTTTGCAGGAGGGCTGCGATTTGCCGCAGGCACTGGTCGCCGCTCTCGATGCCATAAGCGGCATTATAGAGATGGAAGTTCGTGATGTTGAAGAACACAGGACATGATTTCAACATATGACAGGAAGTCCATTCCTGCTCGAGCTGTTCTTTTGCAGAATGGAAGAACTCCTGCATGCTGGGCAATATGGTATGATACCGGCCCTGCGTATGGGCAGCCGGATTTTTGTTTGCTGTATGCTCCATAGGGGGCTCCTTTGAAAGACGATAGGGATAAAGCTGTTTGTTTTTATTATATGATATTTTGAGGAAAGAGGAAAAGGAAATTATTTCGCTTTTAGGCTTCTGCTTTCCCGCGCAGCATGGCGATTTCGCGGGCGTAGCCGGCGGCGTCATTCGGGGTTTCGAGAATGAAGGGCAGGTTCTTGAGGGCATCGTGGCGGATGACGCGCACGAGGGCTTCAAGGCCAATTTTTCCTTCACCAATACGGGCGTGGCGGTCTTTATGACTGCCGCGCTCGTTTTGGCTGTCGTTGAGATGGATGGCTTTGAGGCGGTCAAGGCCGATGATTTTATCAAATTCCGTCAAGACTTCGTCGAGATGATTTTGGATGTCATAGCCGCCATCCCAGACATGGCAGGTATCGAGGCAGACACCAATTTTATCCTGCTGCTCGACGCGGTCAATGATGGCGCGCAGCTCCTCAAAGCTGCGGCCGACCTCCGTGCCCTTGCCGGCCATCGTTTCCAAAAGGACGGTCGTCTTTTGTTCGGGGAAGATTACATCATTTAATTGTCCGGCGATAAGCTCAATGCCTTTTTCCGCGCCCTGCCCGACGTGGCTGCCCGGATGAAAATTGTAGAGATTCCCCGGCAGATGCTCAAGGCGCGCGAGGTCATCCGCCATGGCATTGTGCGCAAAGACGCGCAGATTTTCTTTAGCCGCACAGGCATTCATCGTATAGGGGGCATGGGCGACGAGCGTGCCAAGGCCATGTTCTTCTTTATAGGCAAGAAAGGCCGCGACATCGTCAAGGTCGAGCTCTTTTGCCCTGCCGCCGCGCGGATTGCGCGTAAAGAAGGCAAAGACATCGGCATCGAGCTTTACGGCTTCCCTGCCCATAGCGAGAAAGCCCTTGGCGGAAGAGAGATGGCAGCCAATGTGCAGCTGAGATGTTTTTATCATAAAAATTTACCTCTATTCTTTATCAATAATAATTTTCCGTATTTTGTTCATTGTAACACGTTTAGATGGCACTGCGCAAAAAAAATCACCAGCGAATTGGCTGGTGATTTTTTAGGTTGACCATGTCTTGCGGTATTTTCCGGGCGGCATGCCGACGATGTTGCTGAATACGGATTGGAAGTAATTGGAGTTATTGTAGCCGCACTGCATCGCAATATCCGTGATGGTCATGTTAGTCGTGAGCAGCAGTGTCTGAGCCTCGTCGATGCGGCGCCTTATTATGTACTGCATGGGCGAGGACCCCGTGAGGTCCTTAAACGTATGTGATAAATAATAGAGGTTGATGTGCAGCGCTTCGGCGATATCCGGCAGTTTGAGCTCTTCGAGATAATGGGCATCGATGTATTCCTTGATGCGTGTGCCCATATTAAAGGAAGCATTTTCTTCACTGTTCTCATTGGCCGATGCAGCCAGCCTTACCGTCGTGAGAATCAGGGCCTGTACGAGCCCCGCGGCAATCTCGGCACGGTCGGGGCTGTCATCGTGGAACGCGGCAAAAAGCTTGATTTCTTTGAGCAGGCCGCGCAGAAACGCATGCTGTCCTTCCTGCGAAAGATGCAGGACAAGGGGCTGCGGCGTTTTTACGAGCTGCCCCGGCGCAAGTCCGCAGAGCTGCAGGGCACTGACATGCAGGGTAAAGGCCATGAAGGAGGTATTTACCTTGAAGTCGTGCAAAACGTCGCTGTTGATGAGCACGAGGTCATCGGTGCGCAGCTGCAGACTGCCTTCCTTTAAGAGCAGGCGGCAGTGGCCTTTTTCGACAAAGAGCAGCTCGGCCATTTCATGGTGGGATTTCAATGTGCCGAATGCTGTGGTGTTATTGAGATTTTCAACAGACTCGAGGTAAGGCCGCCGTCCAATTTCGAATTGCGATTGTTTGGGGCTGCCAAACGGGATGGTGGGCATGATATTCGACCTTTCTGCGTTAAAATACTAGAAAATACGTTGGGAAAAACAAAAATTATAAGTTTTCGCACAATACGGACCAAGAATTCAGAGAAATTTCTTGGCATATTCCGGTATAATAAATTCCAGAAAGATCAGTTGATGATAATTTGATGGTTGACTATTGGGAAACTTAATCTTCATATTTATTATTATACTGATAAATCACAAAAAATCCAGTCTTTTCCGGAGAGATTGGAAAAAAGAACTTATAGTTTCGGCTTTTAGAGGAAAGGTAAGGTGGAGAAAATGCTGAAATGGTTTCTGACAGGACCAGATAAGCCTCGCATTCAGGACAAGGCTGTGGTCAAGAAGATGTATCATACAGCACGTGTCCAGGCCGTTACGGCCATGATTCTTGGTTATGGTATGTACTACGTTATGCGCATGACGCTTGGCGTTGCGAAAAAGCCAATGCTGCAGGATGGCTTCACAGCGACTGAACTTGGCATGATGGGCGCTGGCATGCTCGTTGCCATCGCCATCGGTAAATGCGCAAACGGCTTTATCGCCGACCACTGCAATATCAAGAAGATCGTACCGCTGGGCTTACTCGGTGCCGCTATCGTCAATGCCATCCTCGGCATGAGCAATACGACCTGGGTGTTCATCGTACTCTGGGCTGTCAACGGCGTGTTCCAGAGCATGGGCTCCGCGCCGTGTATCGTTTCCCTGTCCCAATGGTTTGCAAAGAGCCAGTTAGCTACTTATTACGGTGTTTTCAGTATCGCACATTATGTTGGTGAAGGTGCTACGTACCTCGGCACTTCGCTGATCATCGCCGCACTCGGCTGGCACGCAGCGTTCTTCGTACCAGGCGTCTGCTGCATCGTGCTCGCTTTCATCATGTACCGCTTCATGCGTGACCGTCCAGAGACGTACGGCCTGCCGTCTGCAAATGAATTTGAAGGTGAAGTTGCACAGGAAAAGAAAGAGCAGCAGGTTTCCACGAAGGAAGCACAGCTCATGGTTATCAAGAACCCGTATGTATGGCTGCTCGCCGCTGCTGCTATCTGCCTTGGTATTTCCCGTTATTCCATTTCGAGCTGGGGCGTTATCTTCCTGCAGGAAGCAAAGGGCTTTGACCTGGTAACGGCCGGCAGTATCATGTCTCTCTCGCCAATTCTCGGTGGTGTTGGTTCCTTCTTCTCCGGCATCATCTCCGATAAGATTTTCCATTCGCATCATTCCGTTACGACGATTGTTTTCGGCGTCATCATGCTGATCGGTATCGCTGGTGTCTGCTATGTACCGGCTGGCGACCCGACGCTCACTTCGATCTGTGTTGCCATCTTCGGTTTTGGCCTTGGCGTCATCCTCTGCTTTGTCGGCGGCCTGCTCGCTGTTGACCTTTGCCCGCGCAAAGCAACCGGTGCTGCCATGGGTGTTATCGGCCTGCTCGCTTATGGCGGTGCAGCCCTGCAGGATATCGTCAACGGTATTCTGGTGGATTCGGCTAAAGTTGTTGTCGATGGTGTCACGACGTACCATTTTGAGACGATCACGACCTTCTGGATCGCTTCGGTTGCCATTATGACGATTCTCATCGTACCGACTCTCTGGGCAAAGAAGCATAAGGATTCGGACGAAGAAGCTGAATAAGATTTGCTAAATCATTCTTTCTCTACTATTATTAAGATAGATATAGGGAAAGAATGATTTATGTTAAGGCAGAAATGAATTATTGTAGTTTATGGAATAAATGACCCTAGTCCCTTGGTGTACCGTTTGCCAGCTTTATGGTGTTGATGGCTGCAGCTGAAGGAAGGACCATGGCAGATCTTGGAGGAGATCATATGAACAAGAATATCATCAACGGGCCCTATCTTCTGGACCCGCGCGCCACGCAGATCACAGTGGCCTGGGAAACAGCTGCGCCAAAGGAGTTTCAGGTGACGGCAAGAACGGCCGATGGTACGGAGCAGAAGGGGGATGTCTGCTGCAAAAAGGAAGGGCCGTGCCAGGAGTATCCAGCGGGTGCGTATATTTACACGGCGGTCCTCAGCAATCTGGCTCCCAATACGGAATATGCTTATACGGTATCGGGCGGCGGCGAAGTGGCAGCGGCTTCTTTTAAGACGCTGCAGGCAAAGCCTAAGACGATGCACATTCTGACTCTTTCGGACTCGCATCTCTTCCATAACAGCGAATTGTTCAAGAAGATGATAGCTGAGGAGAAGCCGGATTTTATTCTGCATGGCGGTGATATTTCCTTCGGCACGGGCTATCAGCATGACCAGTACAAGGATAACTGGTTCCACAAGATCCCGGATATCCTCGCGCGCATCCCCGCATACTATGTGCATGGCAACCATGATGACGGCCCGTTCTATGATGATTACTTTGTAGCAACGCAGGGCCGCACGGTCCACACGGCTGATGGCGGCAATACGTTTTCTTTTGACTACGGGCCTGTGCATTTCACGTTCGTGGACAGCAACCCCTGGGGCCTTTTTGAGATGAATGCCGTCAATTCCGAGATGCCGCTCGACGCGGAAACGCGCAAAAAAATCGATGGCATCCTGAAATGGGTCGAAGACGACCTTACGAGCCCTGCGGCGAAAAAGGCGAAATGGCGCATCCTCATGATGCATCATCCGTACACGGATCCTCTGAATAACCGTTATATCGTGCCCATTGCGGAACGCTGCGGCGCACAGCTCGTGCTCGGCGGCCATCTTCATTACTATATCAAATCGGTTTCCGTCAATCCGAAAATCGGCGCGCGCACGGTCTATATCTGTGAGGGCAGTGCACAGGATCCTGCCGCTGCTTATGAAGAAAGTGCCGGTGAGAAACGCCTGCTCAGTGAGTTCCCTGAAGTCATAGCCACGGGCAACAGCAATTTTGGCATCCTTGATGTGAGTGAAGAGGCCATCGATTATCATATTTATGGCTTCCTCGAGGACGGCACGAAAAAACTCGTCGACACCATCCATCTGACGCATGATGAACCAGCTGTGGAGCTTTCGGATATTGAACTGCGCCGCGTTGACAATAACGGCAACGTCGAAATCCGGGCCTTGGCGGAGAACCGCGGCACGGCCATGGCAGAGGTCACGATTGACCTGCTCGATAACAAGACAGAGCATACGATCAATCTGTTTGGCACGGAGGAGAACAGTCAGGTCATCGTCCTGAAGCCAGGAGAAAAGCGCAAGGTCGGTGCCTTCTATCAGGCCATGCAGACCGGCGAACACACCCTGCGCATCGGTGAGCAGGAGCTCAAGCTTGTCGTCTTTGAGCCGACCCAGCTTTCCTATGCGCATATGAAAGTCCGCGCCGGCAGGGGAGAAGCTGCCGACTGCCTGATTGCCGGCATTGAGGCGACGAATAATCTCGACCATGAGATTTTTGTCTCGGTACCGCTTTATATCAATCAGCGCATTGCGGAGACGAAAAGCCTGTTCTTCCGCGGCCATGAGAAGCGCTATATCGAATTCCATTATAAATTCCAGCAGGGCGGCGAATACCAGGTCAGCATCGCCGACCAGCTGCCCAAGGAAGTCTCGATTGAGGGCGGCATCCGCATCATCCCGCGCGTGCTCGATAAGTCGGGACACGGTCATACGGCCCTGCTGCACGGCTCGCCGAAAGTGCGCGAAGTCGATGGTCATATGGAAGTGGCTCTTGAGCAGTACGGCGATTACATCGAGATTCCGGCAAGCCATGACCTTCGGGCCCCGCAGGGCTTTACGGGCATGGTCTGGGCTGAAATCGACCGCCTGGCACGTCCCAATGAGATGGGACACAACCCGCTGATGGTCCGCGGCAAGTCGGTCGGCTGGGGCGCAACGTACTGCCTGCGCATGGTCGTGGAGCGCACGGGCGGCCTCAAATGGGGCATCTGCCATGACATCACGGAATATTCGTGGCAGGGCGGCGATGCGAAAATTGGCGATTGGGCGCAGTACACAATGACGTTTGATAAAAAGCGCGGCGGGGATTCCTACTGCGATGGCCAGCAGCTTGCCCATGTCGCCGGCATTGCCGAGGACAATGAAATCCGCCAGTGGGATGATCAGCCTATCTTTGTCGGCTACTCTTATATCGGCCACGTCATTCCGGAAATCGGCCGTCCGAAGTACTTCACGCATCTGCCGGCTCATATCGGTCAGGTCCGTTTCTATAAGTCGGGACTGACGGCTGAGGACAATGAGGAGATTTATGAGCATCCGGAAAATAAGGGACCGAAGGGTGAGAATCTCGCCGTCTGGCTCGATTTCCGCAATATCCTCAAGGTCGGCACGCATACGACGGAATGGCGTCATCCGGCTGTCTATGATCCGGCTTTCAAAACGCAGAAGAAATATTGGCGTTTCACACAGCTCAAGGCCAAAACGCATCTGCCGCTGCAGGCCGGCCTCAGGGCTACGGTTGAAGTGTCGGATGATATGGCAACCATCAAGGGCAGCCGTCAGATTGTCCTGAAAAACGGCACCAATTATATCGATATCTCGAATCTGCCGGAAGCACAGTATCTGCGCATCCGCACGGAATTTTCGGCCGAGGTCGGCCCGGATGGCACTTTTGTCCCGGAACTTTTGAGTTATCAGGTCGTTGCTTCCAATGAGCGGGACTTCACCGATATGTTCTGGTCGACGCGTCCCGACTGGGAGCGCGGCCGCTTTACAGGGGCCGTTGGCTTTCCGCCGGTTGACCGCCTGCGCGAGTATCCGGAATACACCGATGTCATTCATGGTTAATATTTCGCTTCAACGAAAACCTCTCCAAGGGGGCAGGAAAATTCCTGCTCTCTTTTTTATTGGCATATTTCATCTATATGATGGCATGCAAAAAGACCAGCATTGCTGCTGGCCTCTTATTATAGAAGGAAATATCAAATTTAATCGAAGTTCATGATGATGGTCTTTTCTTCCGTGAGTTCGCGGATGGCGTACTCAGGGCCTTCCTTGCCGATGCCGCTGTCCTTGACACCGCCGTACGGCATATTGTCCATGCGGAAGCTCGAGCCATCGTTGATGACGACGCCGCCGGCTTCGATATGCTCAGCTGCGTAATGCGCGATGTAGAGGGAGCTCGTGAAAACACCGGCCTGCAGGCCGTAGCGCGAGTTGTTGACGCCCGCGACAGCTTCTTCAATCGTGTCATACGGGATGATGGAGAAGATTGGAGCAAAGGCTTCGTTTTTGATGACATCCATGTCCGGCGTGACATCTGTGAGGATGGTCGGTTCGTAGTACGAACCGTGGCGATGGCCGCCCGTCAGGATCTTGGCGCCGGCTTCTTTGGCGGCGTTGACCCAGCCCTCGATGCGGACGGCTTCTTTTTCGGCAATCATCGGGCCAAGGCAGGTAGCGGGATCCTTTAAATCACCGGTCTTGAAATTCTTGGCAAAGGCAACGGCATAGTCGCAGAATTCCTTATAGATTTTGCGCGATACATAGACGCGCTGGCACGAGATGCAGACCTGTCCGGCGTTGAGGAAGGCGTATTTCGCGCAAAGTTCGGCTGTTTTCTTGACGTCGCGGACATCCTCGTGGACAATGTTGGCGGAATTGGAGCCAAGTTCAAGCGCGCAGCGGCGGAAGCCGGCTTCCTTCTGCAGGGATTTGCCTACGGGCACGCTGCCCGTGAACGAGAACATGCGGATGCGTTCATCTTTTGTCAGGTATTTGCCGACGAGTGCGCCGGGGCCTGTCAGGAGATTCAGGCAGCCGGCAGGAAGTCCCGCATCGCGGAAAACGTCGCAGAGCAGGGCGGCCGTCAGCGGCGTTGCCGAAGCCGGCTTGTAGACGACGGTATTGCCGGCAGCGAGTGCCGGGCCAATCTTATGCGCTGCAAGGTTTACAGGGAAATTGAACGGCGTGATGGCGCAGACGACGCCAAGCGGCTGGCGAATCGTGAAGGCGAGCTTATGCTGACAGTTTGGCGCACCGGCAAGAGGAATCGTCTCGCCCTTCAGGCGTTTGGCCTCTTCTGCGGAGAGAATCAGCGTCTGATAGGCGCGGCCGATTTCGCCGCGGGCATCATGAAGAGGCTTGCCGGCTTCTGCCGAAAGGGTGCTGGCGAATTCTTCAATGCGCTCGCGCATGAGATTGGCTGCCTTGAGGATGATCTCATAGCGTTCGTAAGGTGAGAGATGAACTTCGTGGAATGCTTTTTCTGCTGCATCGACTGCGGCTTTGCATTCGTTCTCTCCGGCTACGGCGATTTCTGCAATGACTTCATTGGTCGCCTTATGATAGACGGGGCGCGTTTCCTCCGTCATGACTTCTTTCCCACCAATATATAAGGGCTGTTTCTTCATCGTGCATTCCTCCTGTTGACATCTATATTATATGTACGGAATTTCTGGCTTCAGCGCAGGGCTGCGATTTTCTGGGCCTCGCTTTGGCGCAGGGTATCCGGTGTAATCAGCTTGATGTGATTGGCCGTGCAGTACGATACGTACTTTTCAGGCGGCATTTTATTCGTCACGATATACTGGACCTCTTTGAGTGTGCAGTAGCTCATGAGCGAGGACACATCGAATTTGGAATCGTCGACGAGCAGAAAATGGTCGCAGTCTTTTTCGATGAGGCAGCGTTTGATTTCGCACTCGAGCGGGGAGGCATTCGTGGCGCCGTGCTCAAGTGAGATGCCCGTGCTGGCGAGAAAAACCTTCGATATGTTATAGCGGCGCAGGACCTGTACGACCTGCGGCCCGACAAAGGCCTTGGAAGGAGAGAACAGGGACCCGCCCGTGGCGAGCACATTGAGATTGCTGTAGTTGGAAGCAGCGTTGATGACATGGACACTGGCCGTGACAATGGTCAGGCGGTGTTTGTCCGTAAGGTACGGGATCATATGCATCGTTGTCGTACCGGAGTCGATGTAGATGACATCGCCGTCGTGCACGAAGTCCGCAGCCATGCGCGCAATTTGTTTCTTGGCATCGGCATTGCGCCCTTCGCGCGAAGCAAACGGTTCCGGATCGCCGGATGGCTCTGCCAGCACGATGCCGCCGTATACCTTTTTGATGACGCCCTGTTGTTCGAGCTCGGCAATGTCACGTCGGATGGTATTTTTGGAAACTTGGAACGTATCACAGAGATCATTGATGGAGATGTTGTGCACATTCTTCAATAATTCATGGATACGATTGATTCGATCGATTTTCATGAGAGATCACCCGCTTTATCTGCCCGAGACCATTCTGCGTGTCGAATCTGAACGTCATAAATAATCAACAGGCATTCAAAAAATAATCACTTTATGAGTATATTTGATAAACTTATTATAATAGAATCGCCATCGATAGACAAGGGAAAAAGCAAATAAATATAGTATTATTTTGGGAATTAACCTATATTTATTGTAACAGTGTTCATGATTACTCATGATTATCAGAAAAAATAAAATATCGCAAAATCTTGCCAAAATCCCCAAAAACATATTGACAACCTGACGGAAAAGTATTAAATTAGAGCCATAAGGTAATCAAAAGGTTATCAACTACATCGTTAATAACATCATCAGAATAGGAGAGTGGACAATATGGGTTATACTTTCATGGTTCCGGCAAAGATCATTTCTGGCACGAACGTTATTGAAGAACTTGGTGAGCACATTCAGGGCAAAGGCACCAAGGCCCTGATCGTCACGGATCAGTTCATGGTTAAGTTTGGCAATGCTGCAAAAGTTGAGAATGCACTTGCCAAAGCCAACATCCCGTACGTCACCTTCGCTGGTGCAAATTCGGAGCCGACGGACAAGATTGTGGATGCTGGCCTGAAAGTTTATCGCGAAGAAGGATGCGACTTCCTCGTAGCTCTCGGCGGCGGCAGCCCGATGGATACGGCAAAGGCCATCATGTTCATGTCGACGCAGCCGGAAGGCAAGAAGATCAACGAGTTCATGCATGTCAACATTGATATGCCGGTACCGTATCTCGTAGCCATCCCGACGACGGCAGGCACGGGCTCTGAAGTCACGAAGAACACGATCATTGCAGATACGGAAAACAACGTTAAGATGCTGCTCGGCGGCCCGTCGATCATCCCGGCACTCGCTGTTGTAGATCCGACCTTCACGATGACGGCTCCGCCATCCGTTACGGCTGCAACTGGTATCGATGCTCTGTGCCATTCGATTGAAGCTTATACGTCCCGCAAGGCACAGCCGCTCACGGATACGTTCGCACTTTCCGCGATCAAGAAGATTCATAAGAACCTGCCGATCTGCTACAAAGATGGCAAGAATGTCGAAGCCCGTCTGCAGATGAGCATTGCTGCTACGGAAGCCGGCATCGCCTTCAACAACGCTTCTGTCACGATCGTCCATGGCATGAGCCGTCCAATCGGTGCTCTGTTCCACATCGCTCATGGCGTTTCGAATGCCATCCTGCTGCCGGCCTGCATGAAGTTCGCCATCGAGGAGAACACGGCCCGCTTCGCTACGATCGGCCGCATCATGGGTGTTGCCGATGACAAGACGCCGGATCATGAAGCGGCTGAGGCCTTTGTTGCTGAAGTTACGCGCTTCTGCAAGGAAGTCGGCATTCCTTCGGCAGAATCCCTGCTCGAGCAGCGCGGCTTCAAGAAGGAAGACTTCCTCGCACAGCTCGACAAGATGGCTTCGGATGCCCTTGAGAGCGGCAGCCCGCAGAACACGATGCGCATCCCGACGAAGGAACAGCTCATCGAGATCTACAAGGAACTCTTCTAATATATACCGCAACAGATAGGAGGGGTGGTCATGCCACTCGTACATTTGACAGACCTGATCAATAAACCGGATAACACATACGCCATCGGCGCCTTCAATGTATCCGATATGGAGATGGCCATGGGGGCCATCAAGGCGGCAGAAGAGCTCCATGCTCCGCTGATTCTGCAGATTGCAGAAGGCCGCCTGCGCTATTCCCCGCTGGACCTTTTAGGACCTGTGATGGTAGCAGCAGCTAAGAAGTGCAAGATGCCGACAGCCGTACATCTTGACCACGGCGGCACGATGGAGACCATCAAGCTGGCTCTGGACCTTGGTTTTACTTCCGTCATGTTTGACGGTTCGAAATACCCGCTCGATGAAAACATCGCCCGTACGAAGGAAGTCGTCAAGCTCGCCAAGAGCTATGGCGCTGATGTCGAAGCCGAGATCGGCCGCGTCGGCGGCGCTGAAGGCGATTATAAGAGTGTCGATGTTCTCGTCACGAGTGTGGAAGAAGCCAAGCGCTTTGCAGAAGAAAGCGGCATTGATGCCATGGCAGTAGCCATTGGCACAGCTCATGGCAATTACAAGTCGACGCCGCATCTGCGCATTGACCGCCTGAAGGAAATCCACGAGGCTGTCAAGACGCCGCTCGTACTGCATGGCGGCACGGGTCTGACGGAGCAGGACTTCAAGAACTGCCTGGCCAACGGCATCCAGAAAATCAACATCGCCACGGCTTCGTACGATGCTTCGGCCAGAAAGATCAAAGAAGTCGCCGCTGCCAACCCAGAGGCAAAGTACTTTGACTTCAGCGATGCGATCGTTCAGGGCACTTACGAAAATGTCAAGAAACACATGCATATCTTCGGTCTCGAAAATAAGGCATGAGGAGGATAAATAACATGGCACTCATTACCTTTGATGAAAATAAAAAGCGCGATGTCGTTCTGATCGGCCGCGTTACGCTGGATTTCAATCCGAATGAATTGAACCGCACGCTTGACAAGGTCAAGACGTTCTCAATGTATCTGGGCGGTTCGCCGGGCAACATGGCCGTCGGCATCAACAAACTGGGCAAAAAGGTTGGCTTTATTGGCTGCGTGTCCGACGACCAGTTCGGCGACTTCGTTCTCAATTATTTCAATGAGCGCGGCATCGACACGACGCAGATGACCCGTGCAAAGCACGGTGAGCGCATGGGCCTGACGTTCACGGAAATCAAGAGCCCGACGGAGTCGAGCATCCTGATGTACCGCGACCAGGTCGCAGACCTCGAGATTACACCGGAAGATGTTGATGAGCAGTATATCGCCGACAGCAAGATCTTGATTGTCTCCGGTACGGCCCTTTCGAAGAGCCCGTCGCGTGAGGCATGCCTGCTCGCTGTACAGTACGCCAAGAAGCACAATACGCGCGTCATCTTCGATATCGACTATCGCCCGTACAGCTGGCGCAGCAAGAAGGACATTCAGATTTACTACTCGCTGCTCGCAAGCATGGCCGATGTCATCATCGGTTCGCGCGATGAGGTCAACCTCACGGAAGGCCTTGATGAAGAGGCTACGGAACCTGCTGATCACGTCATCGCTGAGAAATACATCGCTCAGGGTGCCAAGATCGTCATCATCAAACACGGCAAGAAGGGCTCGATTGCTTATACGGCAGACAAGAAAGCCTATAAGGTTGAGTCGTATCATATCAAACTCTTGAAATCGTTCGGCGGCGGCGACGCTTATGGCAGCGCCTTCGTTTATGGTCTGCTCGCAGGCTGGACGGTACCGCAGGCCCTGCAGCATGGCACGGCTCATGCCGCCATGGTCGTTGCCAGCCACAGCTGCTCCGATGCAATGCAGACGGTCGAACAGATCGATGCATTCATGCAGGAGCATAAGGATGAAAAAGTCATTACGGAACTCGATTGGGAGGCAGCATTATGAGATTCGGTCGTTTAGGTCAGCTCAAGCACGGCTATAATGCAATGACTACGCGCGAGAGCGATATGCTTATGGATATCGGTTATCAGGAAATGGATGAGAACGAGATCGTCGAGTTCGAAGATCCGCTTCAGGAAACCGCTTTTGTCATCACGACGGGCGATGTTGAGATTGCCTGGAATGGTCAGAAGGAAATCATGCACCGCGATTCTCTGCTCGACGAGAACCCGTACTGCCTGCATGTTCCCCGCAACACGAAGGTTGTCGTCAAAGCTCTGAAAAAATCGGAGCTCCTGATTCAGAAGACCATCAATGACCGCGATTTTGCACCGGTCTTCTACCGTCCGAAAGATGTACAGGCTGACGTCTTCGGCGGCGGTGTATGGCAGGGCACGGCAGAGCGTACGGTCCGTACGATTTTCGATTACGACAATGCACCGTACTCCAACATGGTCAACGGCGAAGTCATCATGACGCCGGGCTGCTGGACGGGCTACACGCCGCACAATCATCCGCAGCCGGAGGTTTACACGTATAAAGTAGACCGTCCGCAGGGCTTCGGCTGTGCCTTCATCGGCGATAACGTCTTTAAGATCGAAGACAACAGCTGGTCGGAGATTTCCGGCGGCTACATGCATCCGCAGTGCGCAGCTCCTGGTTATGCCATCTGGTACAGCTGGATGATCCGTCATCTCGATGGGGATCCATGGAAGAAGACGCGCAACGATCTGCCGGAGCACACGTGGCTCCTTGAGCCGGATGCCGACGAAAAGATTTGGCAGCCGCATAAAAAATAATCCTGAGTAATCCTGCATAAAGAGTGGAGGGTATCCAATGGCTAAGACAATCAGAATGACGGTAGCACAGGCTCTCGTCAAATTCCTCAATAATCAGTACGTAGAATTCGATGGCAAAGAAGTCCCAATGTTCGAAGGCATCTTCGGCATCTTCGGTCACGGCAACGTCGTCGGCCTCGGTGAAGCACTCGAAGAAGATCCGGGCCACCTGATCATGCGCATGGGCCGCAATGAGCAGGGCATGGCACATGCTGCTATCGGCTTTGCAAAACAGAAACGCCGTAAACAGATGTACGCCTGCACGTCGTCTGTAGGCCCAGGCGCTGCCAACATGGTCACGGCAGCTGCTACGGCTACGGCAAACTGCATCCCTGTTCTGTTCCTGCCGGGCGATACGTACGCCGACCGCCAGCCGGATCCGGTACTCCAGCAGATGGAGCAGACGGTAAGCCTGACGACGACGACGAATGATGCATTCCGCGCAGTCTGCAAATACTGGGACCGCGTAACGCGTCCGGAAATCCTCATGACGGCCTGCATTAACGCAATGCGCGTGCTGACTGACCCGGCTGAGACGGGTGCTGTCTGCATCGCCCTGCCGCAGGATGTTGAAGGTGAAGCTTGGGATTATCCTGAGTACTTCTTCCAGAAACGCGTTCATCACATCGACCGCGTAAAACCGTCCGAGCGTGCGATTGAGGAAGCTGTCAAGGCCATTGCGAAAGCAGAGCGTCCGCTCCTGATCTTCGGCGGCGGCGTTAAGTACTCCGAAGCTGAGGATGTCTTCAAGAAATTCGCTGAGAAATACGGCATTCCGTTTGGCGAGACGCAGGCCGGCAAAGGCACGATTACTTGGGATTATCCGCTCAACATGGGCGGTGTCGGTGAGACGGGCGGCCTTGCTGCCAACACGCTGGCAAAAGATGCAGATGTTGTCATCGGCGTCGGCACGCGCTACACGGACTTCACGACGTCTTCGAAATGGATTTTCCAGAACCCGAACGTCCAGTATGTAAACATCAACGTTTCCCGCTTCCATGCTTATAAGCTCGACGGCATCCAGGTTGTCGGCGATGCCGGTGCAGCTCTTGAGATGCTCGACGAAGCTCTTGGCAAGACGGGCTATCATGTATCGGATGCTTATGCAGCTGACATCAAAGCAGCTAAAGAAGCTTATATCAAAGAAGTCGACCGTGTCTTCCATGTCCGCTTCACGGATAAGGACTACAAGCCGGAAGTTGAAGATGACTTTGATTTCGAAGAGGCTGTCAAGAACTACAAAGCAGCTGTTGGCGAGACGCTGCCGCAGACGCGTGTCCTCGGCATGCTCGAAGAATACATGGATCCGAACGGCATCATCGTCGGTGCATCGGGCTCCCTGCCGGGCGATCTGCAGCGTGTATGGCGTCCGAAGACGGTAGGCAGCTACCATGTTGAGTATGGCTTCTCCTGCATGGGCTATGAAGTCAACGCAGCTCTCGGCGTCAAGATTGCTGAGCCGGAGCGCGAAGTCTATGCTCTCGTCGGCGACTACGCTTACATGATGCTCCATTCCGAACTGCCGCAGTCGATCGCTGAGGGCAAGAAGATCAACGTCATCCTGTTCGATAACATGCAGGGCGGCTGCATCAACAACCTTGAGATTGGTCATGGCCAGGGCAGCTACGGCACCGAGTTCCGTTTCCGCAACAAGAAGACGGGCCAGCTCGACGGCGCGTATGTTCCGGTAGACTTTGCCATGAACGCACGTTCCTATGGCTGCGTTGCTTACACGGTTCATACGGAAGAGGAATTCAAGGCAGCTATGGAAGATGCTAAGAAACAGACGGTTTCGACGCTCATCGACTGCAAGGTTATGCCGAAGACGATGGTTCATGGCTACGGTGACTGGTGGCGTGTCGGCGTCGCACAGGTTTCCAAACTCGACAAAGTCAATAAGTGCTATGAAGATGTCATGAAACCGCATTACGACGCAGCTCGTAAATATTAATATTTAACGTTTTTTCTAGATGTATAAGAGGGCGCCTGCTGTTCTGCCTTTAAGCAGGGCGGCAGGAAGACCCATATTTAATATCATATTTTGGGGGTTTGTCAAAATGGCTAACATCAAACTTGGTATCGCTCCGATTGCTTGGACGAACGACGACATGCCGGACCTCGGCAAAGAGAACACCTTTGAGCAGTGCGTCAGTGAAATGGCTCTGGCTGGTTTCACGGGCTGCGAAATCGGCAACAAGTACCCGAAAGATCCAGCTGTCCTCAAGAAGGCACTTGATCTGCGCGGACTGCAGATTGCCAGCGCTTGGTTCAGCTCCTATCTGCTCACGCAGCCGTATGAGCAGGTCGAAAAAGACTTCATCAAACACTGCGAATTCCTCAAAGCTATGGGCGCTAAGTTCTGCAATGTTGCAGAGCAGGGCACGAGCGTTCAGGGCAAGCTCGACAAAGCTGTTTTCCGTGACAAACCGCATAACACGGAAGAGCAGTGGAAGACGCTGGCTGAAGGCCTCAACAAACTCGGCGCTGTCGCTAAGAAAATCGGCCTGACGATGACGTATCATCATCACATGGGCACCTGCGTCCAGACGACGGAAGAAATTGACCGCCTCATGGAAATGACGGATCCGGATCTCGTCTTCCTGCTTTATGATACGGGTCATCTCGTCTGCTCCGGTGAGGATCCAATCTATATCCTCAAGAAATATCTGCCGCGCATCCGCCACGTACATCTCAAGGATATCCGCATGGACGTACGCAACAAGGTCAAGGAAGAAAACATGAGCTTCCTCGCCGGCGTCCGCGCTGGTATGTTCACGGTACCGGGCGATGGCGATATCGACTTTGGTCCGATCTTCGACATCATCAACGCCAGCGACTATGATGGCTGGTTCATCGTCGAAGCTGAGCAGGATCCGGCAAAAGCCAACCCGCTCGAGTATGCGATCAAGGCTCGCAAGTACATCAAAGAAAAAGCACATATCTGATTGTCAAAAGACATCGGATTTTCAGGGGCTGCTCTCCTGTCCATCATGCAACATGGGCAGGGGGGCAGCCCCTTTTATCTGCCGTTCTCATCCCCTGTGCACTGCACAATATATTATATAGAAAGGAATTATCCCTATGGGAATCAGCATGATTGTCTTCAGCCTGATACTCCTGATGTTTTTCGCGTATCGCGGCTATTCCATTATCTTCATTGCACCGATTTTTGCGGTCGTGGCAGCTATCGGCAGCGGCCATGCTTCCATGCCGGTTTACAGCGAAATCTACATGACCAAGGCAGCTGAGTACATCAAGACGTATTATCCTGTTTTTCTGCTCGGCGCTGTTTTTGCCAAGATCATGGAGCAGGGCGGTCTCGCGGCTGCTGTTGCCGATAAGATTGTCACAGCACTCGGCCGTGATAAGGCCATCCTTGCCGTGCTCTTAGGCTGCGGTGTTTTGACATATGGTGGTCTTTCGGTTTTTGTCGTCGCCTTTGTCATGTATCCGTTTGCAGCCATCCTCTTTAAGCAGGCTGACATTCCGAAAAAACTTTTGCCGGGCCTGCTCTGGATGGGTATTTTTACCTACAGTATGGTGGCCATTCCGGGTACGCCGCAGATTCAGAACATCATCCCGACTTCTTTTTTCGGTACGTCGACGTGGTCTGCACCAATACTCGGCCTGATTGGCGGCGTGCTTTACTTCCTGCTGGCCTGGGGCTGGGTGAGCTATCGTCACAAAAAACTCAAGGCGAAGGGCGAGGGCTATGGCCATCACGTCCTCAATGAGCCGGAAGAATCGCGTGAGGCTCTGCCGGACTGGAGGCTTTCGGCTCTGCCGCTGCTGCTTGTCATTGTGCTGAACCTCATCATTAGCAATCCGTTTCATTGGGACTGGGCTTATCACTGGGATCCGACGAGCCTGGATTCTTTTGTACCGCTGCACCTTTCGCTGCTCGCGGGCGGTGTTGATAAGGTACAGGCCATCTGGTCCATCAATGCCGCGCTCATCGTCAGCTGTATTGCCGCGGCCATCATCGGCCGCAAGCGCCTGCGTCTTAAGGGCGGTCTCACGAAACCAATCAATACGGGCGCGATTGGTTCGACTACAGCCATTCTCAATGTCGCTTCCGGCTATGCCTATGGCTGCGTCATTGCCGCTCTGCCGGCTTTTGCCATCATCAAGGAAGCCCTGCTCGGCCTGCAGATTGGCGACGGTCCTTTGATGTCGGCCATCGTTACGACGGGCATTATGACAGGCGTGACGGGCTCATCTTCGGGCGGCATGACGATTGCCCTTGGCATGCTCGGTCAGGAATGGCTGGCCTGGGCCCAGCAGATTGGCATGAGTCCCGATGTCCTGCACCGCATCATCTGCATGGCTTCGGAATGCATTGATACGGTACCGCAGTCCGGTGCTCTTGTCACGCTGCTGGCTGTCTGCGGCCTCACGCACCGTGAATCGTACTACGATGTGGTCATTCTGACACTTCTCAAAACACTTGTCGTCTTTGTCTGCCTCGGAATCTATCTGGTTACGGGCATTGAATGATTTGCATGAAGTAATTTTTTTGGTGGTTCCCAACGTTTTTTGTAAATCTTGAAGGAAAGGAAGGGCTTATATGGACGAAGCAACCAAGCGAAAGACGTATTTCCTGCTCGCGGCAACTACGATTATCTGGGGCATTCAGCCGCTCTGCATCAAATGGCTGGTGGCAGTCTGGTCGCCTGTGACCATCACGGCCATGCGCTATTATCTGATCGGCACGACACTTTTGGCGCTGTCAGTTTACCGCGGTGAGAAACTCCTGCCGCCGCGCAGCTGCCTTTTGGGGCTCTTCCTCATGGGCGTGACGGGCATCGGCCTCAACAATGTCATGCAGTTTACCGGCCTGGGCATCTCGACCGTCACGAACTGCACCCTGATTGCAGCGGCCAGCCCTGCCATCACGGCCTTTCTCGCGGCAATTTTTGTCCGCGAGCGCTTGAGTCTCCTGGCCTGGGGCGGTATCGTCCTGTCTTTTGCGGGGGCTTTGATTGTCATCAGTCATGGTTCTCTTGAGGTTATGCGGACGCTGTCCTTTAATGAAGGCGATATTCTCTTTTTGCTCGCACAGGTCGCCTGGACCACGTATTCTCTTATTGCACTCAAGATCATGCGCCGCATGTCGGCCCTGCAGACAACGGGCTGGGCCGGCATCTTCGGCGCGTTTATCGTGACGGGCTATGGACTCATCACAGGGCAGTTTGCTCCTGTCATGCTGAGCACCTCTTTATGGCTGGCCTTTTTTTACACCGTTATCTTTGGCGGCGTTATGGCCATGCTGTTCTGGAATATCGGCGTGCACAATGCCGGTGCGAGCGTGACCTCGATTTTCCAGAACATCACACCGGTGGTCGGCATGATCGGCGGTGTGCTCTGCTTTGGTGAGGTTATTGGCTTCAAGGAGCTCGCTGGAGCCGCAGCAATTTTTGCCGGCGTTTATCTGACAACACATAGTGGACTGAAATCATAATCTGGGACAATCTCAAAGGAAACGTTTACTGGAAAAGGCGGGGAATGACAGGAATTTCCCCGTCTTTTTTATTGTTCATAGGGCAGAAAGCAATATTTTATAGCAAGATAATTCTTCATTGGCGTTATAACCTCAATAAAGCCTTGAAAATGCTAATGAGTCAAGCAAAAGAAAATCATAACTTACTCATAAAAGACAAAAAAGTATAGGCAAAATAGTGCGAAAACTATTAAAATATTATATAGACAGAGATGAAGAGAGACTTCATCCACAAGAAATATTTAATTCCATATTATTATTGGGAGGGGTTTTCAATGAGTAATCCAGGAGCAGCTCCGGCTGAATCCGGCGCGCATCTCTCTTGGCTGACGCGAATCGCGTATGGCCTCGGTGATACCGCACAGAACGTCGTTTGGGGTGCAATGGGCATCCTGACCTTCTTCTACACTGACTATGCTGGCATCGACCCAGCTATGGTTGGTCTGGTCATGTTGATTTCCCGTTGCTTCGATGGCTTCTCTGATGTCATCATGGGCTTCATCGTCGAGCGCACGAATTCCAAGTGGGGCAAATCAAGACCATGGATCCTCTGGATGAGCGTGCCATTCGCAATTTCTATCGTCCTTATTTATACGGTACCACATGGTTCGTCAGCTATGCAGTTTGCATACCTGTTCGTAACCTACAACCTCTGCACGACGGTCTGCTACACGGCCCTGAACCTGCCGTACGGCTCTCTGTCTGCGATGATGACGCGTTCTTCGAAAGAGCGTGACATGCTTTCCATCACGCGTATGTGCCTGTCCCCATGGGGCCGTATTCTTTCCGTTTCGGCCACGCTGCCGCTCGTCAAGATGTTCGGCGACAACCAGATGGCTTGGGTTGAAGTCATGAGCGTGTGGGCAATCGTAGCACTCTTCCTGCTTCTGTTCTGCTTCTCAAAATGTAAAGAAACAGTTGTTATTGAAGCTCGTGAAAAAGTCGCAAAAGTACCTGTCGGCAAAGCCCTCAAATGCCTTGCTGTCAACAAATACTTCTGGGCCGGCATGATTATCTGGATGATGCAGAACGTCATCTTCACGATTACTGGTACCATCCTGCCGTATTACTGCAAATACATCTTCATGAACGATTCGCTTTACAGCGGACTGTATCTCCTTGAAACACTCATCACGATTTTCGTCATGGCTGTCTTCAGCCCGAGACTCCTCAAACGCTTTGGCAAACGCAACATGAGTCTTGCCGGCGTCATCGTCTGCTTTGTCGGTCATGCAATCTTCCTTCTGAATCCGATGGACTTCAACTGGGTCGTCTTCAGCTGCGTTATCCGCGGCATCGGTTTTGCTCCTGTCCAGTCCGTTATCTTCGGTTTCCTCGGCGATGCTGTTGAGTATGGCCAGTGGAAGACGCATATCCGTCAGGAAGGCCTGATCTTCTCCGGCGGTTCCGTTGGTACGAAAGTCGGCTCCGGCCTCACGAGTGCAGCTCTTACGGGCCTGCTCTCCTATGTCGGTTATGTCGCTACTTCTTCGGGTGCTGTTGCTCAGTCCCAGGACGTTATCAACATGATTGTTTCGATCTATGAATGGGGCCCAATGTTCGTCTGGGCTGTCCTGATTCTCGTCCTTGCTTTCTACAAACTCGATAAGGTTTATCCGCAGATCATGCGTGACCTCGTTGCTCGTGAAGCAAAAGGCGAACTCTAAGATTCACTGTTAGATACAGCCGGCTCGATCCCTCGGGAGAGGCCGGCTTTGTTTTTGGAATTTGAAATTTAGAAAGAAGAGGGAAGTATTATGGAAAAGAACACTCTTGTTACGATTACACGTCAGTATGGCAGCGGCGGCCGCGAAGTTGCTGACCTTGTCGCGAAGAAAATGGGCGTACGCCGCTATGACCGCAAGGTCGTGGCCATGGCAGCTCAGAACATGGGCGAGGAAAACAATTTCCATGACCTCATCGACCGTTCCTACAACGCACCGGAGAACTGCATGGGCAACCTCGGCGACTATGCGTATGTCCGCGTGCCAATGCACAACCGCATGTACATCGAACAGGCAAAGGTTATTCTGGGCATTGCCAAGGAAGGCACGGGTGCCGTATTCCTCGGCCGCTGCGCTGACTATATCCTCAAGGACCATCCAAATACGTTCTCGTTCTTCATCTATGCGGACGATGATTTCCGCCAGGAGCGCGCCAAGACGCATTATGCCGGCCATACGCTCAAAGACCTCGATGCCGAAGACAAGCACCGTGAGCAGTACTATGCGTACTACACGGGCCGCACCTGGGGCGATCCGCAGAACTACGATCTCATGATCAACACGAGCAAGATCTCGCTTGAAGCAGCAGCAGACCTCATCATCTCGTATATCGAGCTGCGTCAGAAACGCGCTGCTGAGAAAAAAGCCTGATTCTCCTTATTTCATAGAACAGGAAAAAGCCTTTCCTCTCTGGTTTTGCCAGGGGGAAAGGCTTTTTGTCGTCTTAAGTCTTATGAAGAATTTAGAAATCGAGATGGCGGAAGTCTGTCGGGGTCATGTGGTTGACGTGTTTGAAGGCGCGGGCAAAATGCGAGGCGCTGTTGAAACCGCAGTTTTCCGCGATGGTCTCGATGGAATCCGCGGTGGTCTGCAGCAGGTGTTTGGACTGGCGCAGGCGGTACTGCAGGACGTACTCATGCGGCGTGCAGCCGAGGTATTTCTTGAAGGTGCGGATGAAGTGCGAGGGACTCAGCAGGCATAGGCCGGCCAGCGTGTCGAGTTCAAGAGGCTCTGCATAATGTTCCTGAATATGCTGCAGGGCCGGCGCGAGGGTTTCGTTGACCGGCTGGGAACTGCCCTCTAAATTGGCGAGATTCATGAGAATGCGGTCAATGCGGTGTGAAAGGATCGCCTCGCTTTGCAGCGTATACTGTCCCATGGAGAGGATGCTCTGGAAGGTCGGCTCAAGCAGCGGAATATTCTCACCCGTGAAGAGCAGTCCGTTTTTTTCGAAGAGATAGCCTGTATAGGCGGCGCTTTCCGCTCCGCGGAAATGGAACCAGAGGAAGTCGCCGGCTTCCTGACAGCCGTAGATATGTGCGTAGCGGCAGTCGAGCAGCAGAACCTCACCGGCATGGGCGGCTGCCTTCTGTTCCCGGCTTTCAGCGTAGAAGACGCCGCTCTTTACGAACATCAGCAAAGAGGAATCGATGTACGGCCGCTTGACCCGGTAATTCTCCTGACAGTAAAAATGCCCGAACTCCGGTGTGTAATAAAGTGCCTGCTGGGCAAAACTCGAAGGGATCGAGAAGTCCATGAAGGACGGCGGCACAACGCCCTTATCGCGTATTTCCATGATGAACACCTCTTATCATATAGATGAAAATGGTGGATTTTCTTTTATTTTAATCCGAAACTATACAAAAATCAATAGAGTAATTTTTGTATAGTTTGTGCGAATTGTATGTAATGATTGCCAGCGCATAGAGAGATATAATATAACCAACGTAAGGAGCTAGAGCAAATGCAAAAGCCCCAAACAATCATGATTATACAAATTGAGGAGGAGTAAAAAATGAAAGAGATTCGTATTGGCCTCGTTGGCGCAGGTTGGATGGGCAAAGCACACAGCACGGCAATGCTCAATGAGCAGATGCTTTTTGGACCGGATTTCGGCGTACCTGTTTTTGAGATGGTCGCTGATAATAATGAAGAAAGTGCCAAGATCGCGCAGCATAAGATCGGTTTCCATCGCATGACGACGGACTGGCATGAGCTCGTGACGGATCCGGACATTGACCTCGTCGATATCGCTACGCCGAATGCCTTCCATTATGAAGTAGCTAAGGTTGCTCTTGAAAATGGCAAGAACGTATACTGCGAGAAACCGCTGTCGATTTCTCCGGCGGAGTCGGAAGAACTCGCAAAACTCGCTGCTGAAAAAGGCGTCATCAACTACGTCGGTTTCAACAACACGCGCAACCCGGCCAATGCTTATGTCCGCGAGCTCGTACAGAGCGGTGCACTCGGTGACATCATGCTCTTCATCGGCCGCTATGATCAGGACCAGCTGCTTGACCCGGATCTGCCGATCACGTGGCGCCACATCAACAAACTGGCCGGCTGCGGTGCACTCGGTGACCTCGGCTCGCATCTGCTGTCCGTCTCCCAGTTCATCATGGGCGACATCACGAAAGTCGATGCCATGAAGCGCACGATCTTCCCGGAGCGTCCAAAAGCAAAAGGCTCGAAGGAAATGGCAAAAGTCGAGAACGAGGATATCATTTCCTTCATGATGGAATATGCAAATGGTGCTACGGGCATGATTTCCTCGAGCCGTGTTGCTACGGGCCGCAAGAATTACCTCGCTTATGAGATTCAGGGCACGAAGGGCTCGGTCAAATACGATTTGGAGCGCATGGGTGAAGTACAGGTCTACTTCCAGTCGGATGATGAACGCGACCGCGGCTTCCGTCAGGTATTCCTGAACCCGAAACACAAGGGCTATTCCGCATTCCAGCCGGCCGGCGGCATTGCCATTGCCTACAACGATATGAAGATTCTCGAAGCACATGAGCTCTTCTCGGCAATCACGAAGGGTACGAAATATACCTGCAACTTCGAGTTCGGCTACAAGATTGACCGCACGGTCAAAGCCATCCTCGAGTCGGCTGACAAGCATGCATGGGTTGATGTAAAGTAAGGAGGCACGCAAAATGGCAATTCAGGTTGGCATTGCCCCAGATTCCTGGGGCGTATGGTTCCCAAAACATGAAAAACAGCCGTCCTGGGACCGCTGCCTCGATGAAATGGCAGAAGCAGGCTACGCCGGCGTAGAACTCGGCCCCTGGGGCTATTTCCCGAATACGGCACCGGAGCTCAAAAAAGAGCTCGACAAACGCAATCTCATCCTCGTGGCTGGCACGGTTGGCGGAAATTTCCTCGATGAGGATTCTGTGCAGGGCATGATGAAGACGATTGACGAGATGGCACCGGTACTCAGATGTTTTGCTCAGGCGAAGTATATCGTCATGCTGCCGCCGATGTACACGGACCTCGAGACGGGCGAAATTGCCATGAATCCGGAGCTCACGGATGAGGAATGGAAACGCTATGCTGATAACGTCCAGCGCGTTGCTGACCATGTGGCAAGCTACGGCCTCATTGGTACGTTCCATCCGCATGTCGACTCCCATGTTCAGACGGAGGCTCAGATTGAGCGTCTGCTGAAGGATACGAACGTCATGCTCTGCCTTGATACGGGCCATCACGTTTATGGCGGCGGCGAGCCGATTTCCTTCTATAAGAAGCATGCAGACCGCATTCCGTACATCCATATCAAGGACTGCGACCTTGCTGTCAAGGCACAGATGGACAAGGAACATTGGTCGTTTGCCAAGGCCGTGACAGAAGATATCATGGTCGAGCCGGGCAAAGGCAGCATTGACTTCAAGAAGTTCCATGACGCTTTGGTGGAAAAGGGCTATGACGGCTGGTGCGTCGTCGAGCAGGACCTGTTCCCTGTCAAATCGTTTGACATTCCGCTCAAACTGGCGAAAAAAGGACGCGAGAATCTGCGTGCTGCCGGTTTCTGCTAAGCACCGTTCTTGCTGCCCCCACTTGACTGCTGCTTTTGTTTCTCTTATGCAAAAACAGAAAACCTACTCCTAAATGATCCCGTAATGGCGGGAAAAGCCTTCCCAGACGCGCGGAAGGCTTTCTTTTTCGGCAAATTTGGGAAATCGTGAATGATATAATCTGTCGGTTCATAAATAAGCATTATAAGCATTGGCATTAAAGGAGGAATTTCGATGACAGGACAAACAGGACCTGCAGCGCAGGTGACGCAGACCACTGCAGATAAGCTCTCCTGGTTTACCCGCATTTCCTATGGCCTCGGCGATACGGCACAGAACGTCGTCTGGGGTGCGATGAGTATTTTGACGTTCTTCTACACGGATTATGCCGGCGTTGACCCCGCGGTCGTCGGTGTGGTCATGCTGCTTTCGCGCTGTTTTGATGGTTTTTCCGATGTCTGCATGGGCTTCATTGTCGAACGCACGCATTCGAAATGGGGCAAGGCACGTCCCTGGATTCTCTGGATGAGCCTGCCATTTGCCATTTCCATCGTGCTTCTCTACATGGTACCGCAAGGTTCGACGGCCCTGCAGTTTGCTTATATTTTTGTAACGTATAATTTCTGTACGACCATCTGCTACACGGCCATGAATCTCCCGTATGGCAGTCTTTCGGCCCTGATGACGCATCTTTCCAAGGAGCGCGATATGCTCTCCATCACGCGTATGACGCTTTCCCCGCTTGGCAAGATCCTTGCCGTTTCGGCGACTCTGCCGCTCGTCAAATTCTTTGGCGATTCCCAGATGGCCTGGATTGAAGTCATGAGCCTTTGGGCTGTCGTCGCCCTGCTGCTTCTGCTGCTCTGCTTCTATAAATGCGAGGAGAAAGTCAAGCCGTCCCCAAAGAAAAAGGCCGAGAAGATCCCCGCTAAGATTGCCCTCAAAGCCCTCGGGCTCAATAAATACTTCTGGATGGCCACGGGGCTCTGGACGATGCAGGCCTGCATTGCCTTGTTTACCGGTACCATCCTGCCGTACTACTGCAAGTACATTTTCATGGATGATTCGCTTTACAGCATCCTGTTCCTCGTCGAGACGTTCACGACAATTATCGCGACGATGCTGTTCTGCCCGAAGCTCCTGAAGAGATTCGGCAAGCGCAATATGTCGCTCTACGGCATCATTTTGGCGTTCTTCGGACATTTGGTCTATTTGCTGGACCCGTACAGCTTCAACTGGGTGCTGTTCAGCTGCTTTATCCGCGGTCTCTGCTTTGCGCCGCTGAATTCCGTTATTTTCGGTTTCTTCGGCGATGTAGTCGACTACAGCCAGTGGAAATTCCACATTCGTCAGGAAGGCCTGATTTTCTCGGGCGGCTCTGTCGGCAATAAGATTGGCGGCGGCCTTGTCAGTGCCCTGCTCACAGGTCTTCTGTCGTATGCCGGCTACGTCTCTTCGGCGACGGCCTCGGCTGCCCAGCCGCAGAGTGCGATTGACATGATCGTGGCTCTCTATGAATACGGCCCGCTCGTCATCTGGGCCATCGTCATTGTCATTCTTTACTGCTACAAACTCGACCAGCTCTATCCGAGAATCATGCGGGATCTCGTGGCAAGAGCTGCCCGCGGTGAAGACTGATGAAGAGAGATACGCAGATTTTTTGCATATTTGGCAAGACTGTTCCAGACTTTGAGCAGTCTTGCTGTTTTTATGCGATTTTTCCGCAAGATAGGAACTGTTTTTTCTTTATGAACGTGGTAATATAAAGAGTATATATTGAGCAGATTGGTTCTCTGTACTTCTGTGGAAAGAGGGGATTCCCTTGGTTAAGGCATTATTGCTGATTTATTTGATATGGGGCATGAATTGGGTTGTCATGAAAACGGCCAATACATTTTTCCCGCCCATTACGTTTGTGGCGTACCGTTTTCTCTTTGGCGCTGTCGTGCTGCTGTCGGTCTGGCTCTGGCTGCGTCTGCCGCTGCCAAAGAAAAAATACTGGCCGTGGATTTTCCTCACGGGCATTCTGCAGATGGGGCTCAACAACATTGCGGCCCAGACGAGCATGCTGACGCTCGGTGCCGGCATGGTTTCGGTGCTCAATTACAGCATGCCGGTGTTTGCGGCGGTTATGGCGCATTTTCTGCTCGGGGAGAAATTGACCTGGCGCAAGGGATTTGGCATTATTCTGGCCCTTGCCGGCATGGTCGTCCTCATGGATGTACACGCGGGCGGCAGCATTACGGCCATCCTCATCGGCCTTTTGAGCGCTGTTTTCTGGGGCCTCGCAAGCATTTTTGTCAAGCTCAAGCTGTCGGATGTCAACGCCATTTCGCTGACGACCTGGCAGATGGTCTGTGCCTCGCTGACTTTGCTCGTCTATACGATCATCGTGCCGCAGGGGCCCGTCATCTGGAACAAGGAATCCATCCTCTGCCTGCTCTATAACGGCGTGCTCGCTTCTGCTCTGGCCTTTTTCCTTTGGAGCTGGATCCTGCAGCATATTGAAGTCAGCAAGGCCTCGGTGGCCGTGCTGGCCGTACCAATCGTCGGTGTCGTCGGCGGCATCATCTGCCTGGGCGAGCCCATGACGCTCCATATCCTTCTCGGCATGCTCATGATCATGGCGGGCATCTACGTCGTCGTCACGGCCAAGACAAAGGCCAGAGGGTAAGTAAATTGCCCTAATCCATTCGTATATGATAAATAAGCGGCTTCAGCGTTTGCCAGAGCCGCTTATTTTATTCTTTTTGAAGAGAAGTATTCTTGACCCAGTCCCGCCGGTACTGCCCCGGTGTTATACCCATAAGGTTTTTGAAGACACTCTGGAAGTAGTTGGAGTTGTTATAACCGCAGGAAAGGGCGATATCCGTAATGCTGCGGTCTGTACTGATTAACAGATTTTGGGCTTCGCCGATGCGCCGCCTGATGATGTACTGCATTGGGGAATAGCCTATATGTTCTTTAAAGGCATGGGCAAGATAATAAGGATTGAACTTCAGAGCCTCCGCAATGGATTTCAGGGTAATTTCCTCACGGTAGTGATGGTCGATGTAAGCCTTGACGGTCAGCCCTAAGGATTCTGCCTGCTTCTGTGGTTTTTGACCGTGTTTGTGCAGTTCGAGGTCAAGTTTGTTTAAAATGACAGCCGTGAGAGCATCGAGCAGGGAGACAGGATTTCCTGTTCGCGCCATTTTTGTCAGGGCCTGAAAAAGCGCATAGATTTCAGGGAAGGAATCGCCAAGGTGCAGGAGCGGAGCATAGCAGTCTCCGACCATGGCATTGGGCCGTCGTTTTGTCCGCTTGAAATCCGAGACAGACAGGCAGCTGGTAGCCAGGTCACCCTCGACTGTTGTTTCGTCATGCAGAATGCCGCTGTCGAAAAAGAGGATATCGCCTTTGCCTGCGAGGTAATGGCCTGTGTCAATATTGAAGCTGCCATGTCCGGCTGTCACGAGGATGATTTCTGCGCGGTCTGTGTGCATGTGCATTGTGCGCGGCAGTTTGCCATGACGCGAATCGATATCACAGACACTGCGAAGATGGCAGCTGGAATCTTGGGCAGAATGAGGTCCATTCGTCCGCGGGATAAAATATTGAAGCAAAATATCACCTTCTTAGCAGCATGAGAGCAAGATAATAGAGGATTTTTCGAAGACATGGCATGGTATTTTTGGCAGAGCGTGCTGTTTCAACACTTTATTTGCGTCATTCTTTTCTGAAAAACGACAATAACATAAAGGAAAATAAGCTGAAATACCAATATAATAATAACTGTAAACAATAAATAAACAAGCATCTGTTCATTCGTCATCTATATTATACCATGTACAGATGCCAGATTCAGGAAAAGGGGAGTATGAAATGAAACTCAGCATGAATGAAGCTACGGCACTCAAATGCAAGGGAACGACGCTGGAGCAGGATCTCGCGCTCTGCGAGAAGTACGGATACGATATGATTGAGATCCGCACGATGGACTGCCTTAAGAATTATCTTGCAAACCATTCCATCGAGGAACTTGCCGCTTATTTTGCAGCGCATCCGGTCAAGCCATGGGCCTTCAATACGCTGGAGTACTTCAATAATCTGCCGGAGGCGGATTATAAGGAAACGCTGCGCAAACTGCGTGAGATGTGTGAATGGGGTAAGAAAATTGGCTGCAAGACCGTCATCACGGTGCCGACAGTCGGCCTCAAGAAAGTCACGCGTCAGGCTATCCGCAAATCGACCCTTGCCTGCCTCAAAGAGATGGGCAATATCTGCGGTGAAGCGGGCATGCGCCTTTCGGTCGAATTCTTGGGCCATCCGGAGGCTTCGATCAACGATTTTGGCGAAGCATATGATATCATCTCGGAACTCGATATGGACAATGTCGGCCTGACGCTCGACTGCTTCCATTTCCACGGCATGCATTCCAGCCTGAAAGACCTCGCTCAGGCTGATGGCAAGAAAATCTTCATTGTTCATCTCAATGATACAGAAGATTTCCAGTATGGCGCTCTGCGCGACGATGACCGCGTATGGCCGGGCGATGGCTGCATTGACCTCGATGGCATCCTGCAGACGCTTAAAAAGATTGGCTGGGCACAGGATGTACTTTCTCTCGAACTTTTCCGTCCGGAGTATTATGCAATGCCGGCTGACGATGTCTACCGCATCGGCAAAGAAAAATCGGAAGCCGTTATCAAACGCAACTTCTGATTTGATTTGTATTTGCCTGCACCCTTCTCTTAAAATGTGCAATAATGGATAATGGTAACAAGGAAATGCATATCTTGAGAGAAGGGATTTTTATGACGATAGAGGAACCGGGCGTGCTTTGGCGCGATGGCATCTATTTTTATTCGGCCAGCAATTTTGCCAAGCAGCATCTTTTTTATCCGATGTGGGGAGCTAAGTATAAGCTGGACTCACCGTACCGCATCCGCCGCGATTACATGAATGCCTATATGATTCAGTATATCGAAAGCGGGGAGCTGCATTTCAAGCTGCGCGGTGAGCATTTTGTCGCTCGGCAGGGAGAGATTGTGCTGCTGGCCTGCCGTGAGTCAAATGATTATTGGTCCGAGGGACCTTCTGTGGTGAAATGGTTTCATTTCGATGGCCGGGAAGTCGCGCCAATCCTTGAGCATATTTATGAGACAAATGGCTCGGGACACCTCAACGCTTTTTATGGCAAACAGGTAGTCGGACTCGTCGACGATATCCTCAAAGGGCTGAAAAGCGGCGACTGCAGCGAATTCCAGTTTTCGCGCCTTCTGTACAGCCTGCTCTGCCGTCTGGCTGAACAGACGCTTAAGGAGGAGACGCCGGCAGAAGAAGCTGTGCGTCAGTCCGTTGCTTATATCAGGAAACATTTTGCCGAGCCGATTTCGGTAGCGGATGTTGCATCTGCGGTCAATCTGAGTCCGTTTTATTTTACGCGGCTCTTTAAACGCATGATGATGATGCCGCCGCATGTGTACCTGCTCAATTACCGGCTGGACGAGGCAAAGAAGATGCTTGTCTATACGATGGAAAAAATCGATACGATTGCGATGATGACAGGCTTTACAAGCAGTTCGTATTTTGTGCGTGCCTTTCGCCGTGAGATGAATATGACACCGAAAACATTCCGTCATTATTTTTCTGCCAGAGGCAAGTATCATTTCCTTGATAAGTTCCAGGGGAAGGATCGTGCCAAGGATACAGTTCCGGATGAAACTGAGAAGTCAGACACATGAGAGCAAGAAATGAACATTTTTAAGCATGTGGCGATAATGACCTCAGAACTGACCCATGATATGATAATAACAGTTCAGATGAAACAAGCTTGAACGAAGAAAAATGATAAAGTTTTGAACTAGATTATCATAAAGGGAGAGGTCATCATGGAAAAGGTCAAAGTTGGTATCGCAGGTCTCGGTCGTCTCGGCAAGGTTCATGCAGGCAACATCGCGTATAAGATCCCCAATGCGGAGCTTACGGCAGCCTGCTCAATCATGCCGGCTGAACTTGAATATGCCAAGAAAGAACTCGGTGTGACGGATGTTTATACGGATTTTGACGAGATGCTCGCCAAGGCCGATATCGACGCCGTGGCCATTGTCACGACAAGCGGTCTGCACTGCGAGCAGATTGCCAAGGCCCTTGATGCCGGCAAGCACGTCTTCTCGGAGAAACCGCTGGGTGTCAACGTTGAGGAATGCAAGCAGGCAGAAAAGGCTGTAGAGCGTCATCCGGAACTCGCATTCTTCCTCGGCTTCATGCGCCGCTTCGACCCGTCCTATGCATATGCCATGGAAAAAATCAAGGCCGGCCTCATTGGTGAGCCGTATATGGTAAAGGCTACGGGCATTGACCCGGAGGCTCTCGTACAAGGCGCCATCCGCTTTGCGCCGACCTCGGGCGGCATCTTCATCGACATGGCCATCCATGATATCGACCTCATGCGCTGGTTCCTCGGCGAGGACCCGACGGAAGTCTATGCATCCGGTGCGACGTTCAAGCATCCGGAATTCAAGGCTGCCGGCGATGATGAGACGGGCGTAGCGATGTACAAATGCAAGAGCGGCAAAATCGGTTTTGTCCATGTCGGCCGCACGGCTCCGTATGGCTACCATGTTGAAACGGAAGTTGTCGGCACGGAAGGAACGCTGCGCATCAGCCCGGTTCCGGAGAAGAACCTCTGCATGATCTATGATAAGCACGGTGCCGTCAAAGAATGTGTCAGCGGTTTTCCGGAGCGTTTTGCCAAGGCTTATCTCCTGGAGATGCAGGAATTCATCGACTGTGTCCAGACGGGCCGCAAACCGGAAGTCAAAGTTTATGATGGCACGAAGTCCACGCAGATTGCCTTTGCTACGACGCAGTCTTATAAAGAAGGCAAGCCGGTTTCTATTGTATATTGATTTAAAATATAACTTATTGTTCCGTTGTCAATGATTCTGCTTGGCAAGCAGTGAAAACGGTAAAGCAAAAAATGAAAGTTTTCCTTGACCGAGGACAGGAGGGGAGCCTGTCCCCGGCCAGGATATTTCATGAAGCCATTCTTTTTGTTCATGAGATATATGTTTGCCGATGAGAATTGTCGTAATATAATGTAGTTTCATAATGATAGAGCTTTATAGGGCTCAAGAAATGGGAGGGTTTTTTCATGGCAAATCCAGCAAATGCAGCTGCGGAGAATTCCGGCAAGCTGTCCTGGCTCACACGAATTGCGTATGGCCTTGGCGATACGGCACAGAACATTGTCTGGGGTGCAATGAGCATCCTGACGTTCTTCTACACCGACTATGCGGGCATTGATCCTGCAATGGTTGGTCTTGTTTTCCTCATTTCCCGCTGCTTCGATGGTTTTTCCGATGTCGTCATGGGCTTCATCGTGGAGCGTACGAATTCCAAATGGGGCAAATCAAGACCTTGGATTCTCTGGATGAGTGTTCCGTTCGCTCTTTCTATCGTCCTTATTTATACGGTACCACAAGGTTCTTCGGCTCTGCAGTTTGCGTACCTCTTTGTTACGTATAACTTCTGTACAACCGTCTGCTATACGGCACTGAATCTGCCGTATGGTTCTCTTTCGGCGATGATGACGCGTATCTCGAAAGAACGCGATATGCTGTCCATCACGCGTATGACCCTTTCTCCACTTGGTAAAATTCTCTCGGTCTCGGCTACGCTGCCGCTCGTCAAGATGTTTGGCGATAACCAGATGGCCTGGGTCGAAGTCATGAGCATTTGGGCAGTTCTCGGTCTCATTCTCCTGCTCTTCTGCTTCTCACAGTGCAAAGAGACGGTTGTCATCGAAGCACGCAAGAAAGTCGCGAAGATCCCTGTTGGCAAATCTCTGAAATGCCTCGCACTCAATAAATACTTCTGGATGGCCATGACTATCTGGATGATGCAGAACGTTATCTTCTATATCACGGGTACGGTCCTGCCGTATTACTGCAAATACATCTTCATGGACAGCTCGCTTTACTCCATCCTGTACCTCTTGGAGACGGGCCTGACAATCGGCTTCACGATTGTTTTCTGCCCGGCCCTGCTGCGCCGCTTCGGCAAACGCAACATGAGCCTCATCGGCATCAGCGTCTGCTTTGTCGGTCATCTGATTTATCTCTTGAATCCGCTTGATTTTAACTGGGTCGTATTCAGCTGCGTTATCCGCGGCATTGGTTTTGCCCCGCTGAACTCCGTCATCTTCGGTTTCCTCGGCGATGTTGTTGAGTATGGCCAGTGGAAGTTCCACATCCGTCAGGAAGGTCTTATCTTCTCCGGTGGTTCTGTCGGCACGAAGGTCGGTTCCGGTCTTACGAGTGCAGTCCTCACGGGCCTGCTCTCCTATGCCGGTTACGTTTCTTCGACGACGGCTGCTGCTGTCCAGCCGGACAGCGCCATCCAGATGATCATTGACCTTTATGAGTTTGGTCCGATCTTTGTCTGGGTTGTCCTGCTGCTGATCCTCTGGGCTTACAAGCTCGATAAGCAGTATCCGCAGATTATGCGTGACCTCGTCGCACGTGAGGCGAAGGGAGAACTCTGATTGAGATAAACAGGATGCAAGTGTGAATGGCACGAACATCCGCCCATCCCAATTTTGCCCCGAAGGCTTACCCGGCCTTCGGGGATTTTTTCTTTTAAAATAAAAAATGACAAAAAGTGATGCGGCTGTCTGAAGACTATTCAGGCAGCCGCGCTGTTTTTGTCATTTGCTTCTATTATATATAGACCCTTATATATAGACCTTGGGCTTCGGATTTCAGATCGTCCATTTGCGCCGGTACTCACCGGGGGTCATGTCAAGGGCGCTCTTAAAGACGTTCTGGAAGTAGTTGGAGTTGTTGTAGCCGACTTGTGCGGCGATCTGCGTGATGGTCATGTCTGTGTTGATGAGGAGATTCTGAGCTTCGCCGAGACGGCGCAGGATGACGTACTTCATCGGGGAAAGCCCGACTTCGGCCTTGAAGAGATGCGAAAGGTAATAGGCATTGGTATGCGTGGCCTTGGCAATGTCGTTGAGTCGGATGTTCTCCTTGTAGTTCTTGTCGATGAAAGCACGGGCTTCTGTGACAAGCGTCGGTGTCTGCTGTTTTTCCGGCAGCCCTTCTTCGCGCAGGAAGGCTGCAAGCTTTGTGAGCAGGGCCATGGTCAGGTAATTGGCAATTTCTGCGTGTTCCTTTGCCTCCTGTTCGATGGAGTCAAAGAGATGCAGGATTTCCTTGAAGTGGCCTTTTGTAGGCTGGACAGGGGAAAGCCCCTCAGGCAGCAGATGGTCGTCCGGCAAATCCTCGATGCGCAGGCCGCTGACTGCGATGCAGTAGGTGCCAAGGCCGCTGCCGGAGCCGCCGAATTCATCGTGAACGGAATGACTGTTATAGAAGATGAGGTCGCCCTTTTGGGCCGTATAACGTCTGCCATCGATCATGTAGATGCCGGCTCCCTGATAGACGAGTACGATTTCGCAGAGATGGTCGTGTTCGTGCATGCTGCGCGGCATATGGGAAGCATCTTCGCCAACGTGACAGACATATTCAAGTCTTGGCGCAGCGCTTTTGCTGAATGTGGAGCGATAGCGATGATTCGGAAAATATTGAAGCAATGATACCCCTCCTGTTAAAACGATAGAGGTGCCGCAGCGTGTGCTGCAGCCCCTATGCTCGTGATATTTTATATGAATCCTATCATTAACTGACTCTATTTTAGCAGAATGAGGGAAAGAACGCAAACATTTTATCATAGATACATCAAAATATACCCAATATATAACACATTACATTTTAACAAGAGGAGATGTATTGCCTAAAAAAATGTCTGTATTTTTGCCATAAAAAAAGGACCCCGGGAAGGGTCCTTTTTTATTTGGTATGGAACATACGGCAGGGGGTGCCGTATGGAGAGGAACGAAGGAATTTCAATCACTAGGTTAGGATACTAAGATACTAGGATTGATGATACATGTAAGGTCTGAATCAAAGGCCGTACTGAGCACGGATCTCTGCAACTTTGACCGGACGATGCTCTTCGACGGACTTCTTAGCAGCGAGGCCGATGAGTACCGGCTGCAGGCCATCGTTTGCGTTGACCGGGGTCGGCGTGTCGTTGACGATTGCTTCGACGAACTGGTTGACTTCGTTTGCATAAGCCATCATGTAGCGCTCGAGGAAGAAGAACATCGGTTTCTCAGCGATGACGCCGTCTTTGCAGCTGTAAACAGCGTTGGAGTCGGAATCGTTGGAGATGGCGACGCAGCCCTTGGAGCCGAATACTTCAGCGCGCTGATCGTAACCATAGCAAGCTGCACGGCAGTTATCGATGACAGCCGTTGCACCGTTATCGAGTTTCAGCGTGATGACAGCCGTATCGATATCGCCTGCTTTGCCGATTTCCGGATCAACCGTTACGGAACCTTCTGCATAAACTTCTTCGACTTCTGCGCCGGAGAGGTAACGAACCATATCGAAATCATGAATCGTCATGTCGAGGAAGATACCGCCGGAAACTTTTACATAGTCAATGGAAGGCGGCTCCGGGTCACGCGACGTGATCTTGATGATCTGCTGTTTGCCGACTTTGCCAGCAACAACAGCATCGCGGATAGCCTTGAAGTTGTGGTCGAAACGACGGTTGAAACCAACCTGATATTTCATGCCCGTCTCTTTGACAACATCGAGAACTTCCTTAATCTTATTGACATCGTGGTCAATCGGTTTCTCGCAGAATACATGCTTACCGGCACGCAGAGCTTCGATGGAGAGCGGGGAATGCTGGTCCGTGGAAGCGCAAATCAGAACTGCCTTGATTTCTGGGTCGTTCAGGATTTCATGGTAGTCTTTCGTCGTCTTCTCAACGCCGAGGGATTTTGCCCAAGCTTCCGTCTTTTCATTCATAAACGGATCTGCAATCGTCTTGACCGTTGCATTCTTGACGAACTTCGAAATGCTTTCGCCATGTACGTGACCGATACGACCTGCGCCGATAATACCAACTTTAATCATTGTGATAACCGCCTTTCCTGACTGCTATTGGACAACTATTTGTTATCTGTGTTGTCCTTCTTGATTAACTTTACGTTTATTATACCATGCGCAAACGGTGATATTCTTCAATTTTTTGGCGTAATTTTTTGAAAAGTACAGGGATATAGCAGGTGTGACGCACTGTATGAGCATGCTGACTATAGAATCTTGCGGTCGGCCGAAAGAATGAGCAAGTGTGATGGAATATAGAGCGTAAAATGGATGAAAACGAGAATTTGCGAACAATGTCTTGCAGAATAATATAAAAGGATAGTAAAGATAACGTTTTCTAATTCGAAATGAGACAGAAATCGTGAAGTATTATTCTGAAAATTCATCTATAATAAAGCATGTAAACAAAAACCGCTGAGGTTTTCCGATATGAGCTCATCTATATTCTATAGAAAGAAAAGAAAGAAATTACAAGATTATTGAGAGGGGTAATGCAATTATGGCAGAGGTAAGTCATCAAAAGTTCCTCAAACGAGTCACCGTCATTTCGACATTCGGCGGACTGCTCTTCGGTTATGATACTGGCGTCATCAACGGCGCGCTTGCTTTTATGGCCCGTCCGGATCAGCTCAATCTGACACCGGCACTTGAAGGCTTCGTCGCCAGCGGCCTGCTGTTCGGCGCAGCGATTGGTTCGTTCTTTGGCGGACGTCTTTCCGATGCAGAAGGGCGCCGCAAGATGCTTCTTTGCTTAGCCGTCGTCTTCTTCTGTGCAGCAATCGGCTGCTCGCTGGCACCGACTGCAGGCATCCTCATTGCCTTCCGCTTCATCCTCGGTCTGGCCGTCGGCGGTGCTTCCGTCACAGTTCCTGCCTATCTCGCTGAGATGGCTCCGGCTGACCGGCGCGGCCGCATGGTCACGCAGAACGAGCTCATGATTGTCTCCGGACAGCTCTTAGCCTTCATCTTAAATGCTATTCTTGGCATCACGTTTGGTGAAGTCGGCCATATCTGGCGCTACATGCTCGCACTTGCTTCCATTCCGGCTGTCGTGCTCTGGTTCGGCATGCTCGTGATGCCGGAGAGCCCGCGCTGGCTTTTGCTGCAGGGCCGCGTCAGCGATGCCATGAAAGTCCTGAAGAAAATCCGCGATGAGCGTCAGGCCATTGCCGAACTCAATGAGATTCAGGATAACATCAGTGCCGAGCAGCATCTTGATAAAGCCAGCTACAAGGACCTCGCTACGCCTTGGATCCGCCGCATCGTCTTCATCGGCATGGGCGTATCCATCTGCCAGCAGATTTCGGGCGTCAACTCCATCATGTATTATGGTACGCAGATTCTGACGCAGGCAGGCTTCTCAACGGAAGCAGCCCTTATTGGCAATATCGCCAATGGTACGATTTCGGTTGCCGCTACGATTTTTGGTATGTGGCTTATGACGCGTCATGGCCGCCGTCCGCTCATTATGACGGGCCAGATTGGCACGATGGCCTGCCTCTGTGCCATCGGTATTTTCTCGAACGTTCTTGCAGGCACGTCCATTCTGCCGTTTGTCGTTCTTTCCCTGACGGTTACGTTCCTGTTCTTCCAGCAGGGCTTCCTTTCCCCGGTTACCTGGCTGCTGCTGTCGGAGCTCTTCCCGCTGCGCATCCGCGGCATGGGCATGGGCTGTGCCGTCCTCTGCCTCTGGCTCACGAATTTCTGCATCGGCTCGGTCTTCCCGTCGCTGCTGTATTCCTTCGGCCTTTCGGCTACGTTCTTCATCTTTGCAGCTGTCGGTCTCTTAGGTCTCGGCTTTGTCTATAAATTCGTACCAGAGACGCGCGGCCGTTCGCTTGAGCAGATTGAGCATGACTTCCGTCACCATGGCGAGAAGGACCGCGTAAACTGCGAAGAGAAAGCCTGATTTCTTTCAATGCTTCTATTATAAATACCCGCTTTAGAAAGTCTTCCTGTGCTATTGGCACGGGGAGACTTTCTTTTTTCTTAGGATTGTGCAGAATATCTCTTGTCAATGCGTGATGCGGATTGTTAGAATGAAAGAAAGAGGGAGAACGGACATCGATTTCGCAGAAATAAGGCGGACCGGTTTTTTTATTTAGGGTGAGTCAAATGGGTGTTATTTATTACAAGCAGAACAAAAATATTTTAGAACCGTGTATCTCGTGGAAAAATCTACAGCTTGTCTATGTCAGCTTCAATGATGAGCGGGAGACGGTCACGCCGACGGCCGTACACTGCCATGAACACAATCTTGAACTGCAGTATATCTGCAGCGGCCGCGGCAATATCCGTATCGGCAGGCGGCTTTATGAGGTAGAGAAGGGGGATATTCTGATTTACAATCAGGGCAAGCTCCATGACGAGAGCGCGGACCCTGAGGAAGGACTGCGTTTCTATAATTGCGGTGTCAAGGGACTTTCGCTGCCGAATCTGCCGGATAATTTTCTTGTGGCTAAGGATGTCTCGCCGCGCATCCATGCGGGAGCGGCCGCTTCAATGATTGAGAGTCTTTTTCAATTGCTTTATACGGAAGTCGACCAGGATCTGCCGCGAAATGGTGAAATCACGCAGGCTGTACTCACGGCCCTCATCGAGATCCTGCTTTACCAGCTGCCGCATGAACGCCAGCAGCCGGCGCGTGAGAAGGACCGGCTGCTCATCGAATGCAAGGATTATATCGACAGTCATTTTATGGAGGAATTGACCGTAGAAGCGTTAGCGGAACGCTCACATATGAGCGTTTCGGGCTTTGCCCATCAGTTTAAGAAATTTTTCGGCTTTCCGCCGATCCAGTACATCATCAGGCGGCGCATCGGCGAGGCGCAGACGCTGCTGATGACCTCGGACCTTTCCATTACAGAAGTCAGCGTGCGCGTTGGCTACGATAATATCAGCTACTTCAACAATCAGTTCAAACGCTTTGCAGGAATGTCGCCACAGAACTACCGCAAGGCGAAGGTCGGAGAACATCAATTTAAGAACCTCAACACGTTAGCATCCAACATTCATAAGTAAGGGATCTGGCATCAGCCATTCTCTTTTTGCAGAAAAGTGCAAGCCGAGCGGCCTGCACTCTTTTTTTTGCTGGAAAGGAAGCAGAAACGAGAAAGTAATATTCTGAAAATAGCGGTATACTTAAACCATCAAATGAGAGAAAAACAGCTCAAAGAATAAAGAAAGGGAGCATAAGAAATGAAATTAAGCATGAATCAGGCAACCTGCCTCGAAAAATCCAGCCTTGAAAAAGACCTTGAGCTTTGCGAAAAGTACGGCTACGACATGATCGAGCCGCGCACGATGGACGGCATTCCGAATTATCTCAAGAACCATACGATCGATGATCTGGCCGCCTGGTTCAAGAGCCATAAGGTCAAACCACTGGCTTTCAACACGCTGTGCTTCTTCAACAACCGCACACCGGAAGATTATCAGAAGGTGCTGCAGGAGCTGCGCCAGATGTGCGAATGGGGCAAGAAAATCGGCTGCAAGACCGTCATCACGGTGCCGACGGTCGACCTCAAGAAAGTCACGCGTCAGGAAATCCATAAATCCGCAGTCAAGAGCCTCAAGGAAATGGGCGCCATCGCTGCTGAGTACGGCATGCGCATCTCCGTCGAATTCATCGGCCATCCGGCTGCTTCCATCAACACGTTTGGCGAAGCCTGGTCCGTCATCCAGGATGTCGATATGGACAATGTCGGCATCACGCTCGACTGCTTCCACTTCCATGGCATGGGCTCGAAGCTTGAGGACCTTGCCAAGGCCGATGGCAAGAAGATCTTCATCGTTCATCTCAACGATACTGAGGATTTCCCGATTGGTTCGCTGCTCGATGAAGACCGCGTATGGCCGGGCGATGGCTGCATCGATCTCGATGCCATCTTCCAGACTCTGAAGAAAATCGGCTGGAAGGAAGACGTCGTATCGCTTGAACTCTTCCGTCCGGAATACTACAAGATGGACCCAGAGGATGTTTACCGCATCGGCAAGGAAAAATCCGAAGCCGTCATCAAGAGAAATTTTGACTGAGTCATAAGCTGAAGTCCGAATCCACACAAAAGATTTCAGTAGCTATATCAATTTTTAAAATAAAGCTGGGAGGAATTATCATGTTACATGTAGGTGTTATCGGTTGTGGCGGCATGGGCCGCAGTCATATTGATCGTCTGACGAACCGCACGCAGGGCGCAGAAGTCGTCGCTGTTGCCGATATGGTCGATGCCCTCGTCGAGAAGGGTGCAGCCATTGCCGGCCCGAACTGCAAGAAATACAAGAACGAAGCAGACCTCATCAACGATCCTGCAGTCGATGCTGTCTTCATCGTTACGCCGGGCTTTGCTCATAAAGAAGCTCTGCTCATGGCCATCAAGGCTGGCAAGCGTATTTTCTGCGAGAAACCGCTCTGCACGACGGCTGAGGATTGCCTCGAAGTCATCGATGCCGAAGTCAAATCCGGCAAACACCTGATTCAGCTCGGTTTCATGCGCCGCTATGATAAAGGCTACAACGAAGTCAAGGCAGCCCTTGATTCCGGTGAATACGGCTCGCCGCTTCTGCTGCACTGCACGCACCGCAATCCGGAAGTGCCGGACAGCTACACGACGGCTATGGCTGTTCATGATACGGCCATTCATGAAATCGATGTTACGCATTGGCTCGTCAACGACGATTTCGTTTCGGCTCAGGTCATCATGCCGAAAGTCACGAAATATGCGCATAAGGAACTCGCTGACCCGCAGCTCATGATCCTGCAGACGAAGAGCGGCATTGTCGTAGAAGATGAAGTTTTCGTCAACTGCAAGTTCGGTTATGATATCAACTGCCATGTCGTCTGCGAAGACGGTGTCATCGAGATGCCGCAGCCGCTTTATCCGACGTATCGCAAGAACGCACAGATCACGCAGACCATCGATACGGACTGCTTCGTACGCTTCCACGATGCTTACGATGATGAGGTCCAGAACTGGGTCAACGACGCAGCAAAAGAAGTCATCGGCGGCCCGAATGCCTGGGATGGCTATCTCGCAGCCATCACGGCCGATGCCCTTGTCCGTGCACAGACGAGCGGCAAAGTTGAAGAAATCAAGCCAGCACAGGAAAAACCGGCTTTCTACGACTGAGACACCAGCAGTTTCAACCGTATTGACGTTCCGACGGACGCATTCACTTTCTAAATTCCCTAAACACTTCCCAATTTCATATAGTCTTGGAAATATATTGCAGCATATTTCCATAGAAAAGGCGCCGCCCGCATGGGTGACGCCTTCTTTTTTGTGCAGTTTTATTCGAGTGTCGGTTTATTTTACGGCGACGCAGTGCTTCGCGTCGATTTCCTGGACTTTCTTGACGCGGCGGCGGTATTTTTCGGCCGTCAGCGGGTCCGTGTGCATCCAGGTCTTGACGATTTCCATGGCGATGGCCGGGCCGATGATCTTGCCGCCGAGGCAGAGAACATTGCTGTCATTATGCTGGCGGGCAAGCGCTGCGCAGAACGGGTCCTGACAGACCACGGCGAAAATGCCGCGCAGTTTGTTGGCAATCATCGCACTGCCGTAGCCGACGCCGTCGACAAAAATGCCGCGGTCGCATTCGCCCTTCGCGACGGCAAGGGCTGCCGGATAGACAAAATCCGAAAGGTCGCACGATTCCTCGTCGTACGTGCCAAAATCCTTGACTTCATGTCCTTCGCTCTCAAGGTACGCCTTGATCTCGTTCTTGAGTTTCGTGCCGGCGTGGTCATTGGCCATTGCAATTTTCATGATGGTTCCTCCTGTCCTGTCATTATACTGTCAGGCAAAATAACAAAAATATCTTTCCTTCATTATAACATAGGTCCGCTGCAAAACGGGCAAAAGAAAAGACAGGGAACGAGTCCCTGTCGAAAGGAAATAAAGCGGGGTTTTACAAAATAAAGCGATAAAAGTTGGGAAGTCAAAAGTTGGAGCGTTAATCAAGAGAGATTAACGGCTGATGGTCTGTTTCAGAGCATCAATGGAGGTGGCAAGGCCGGCTTCCGTGCTCATGGTGAGGTCTTCCATTTCAAGGGAGACATAGCCGTTGTAGCCCATCATGTGGACTACGGAGAAGAATTCCTTCCACCACTGCAGGTCGCGGCCGCAGCCGACGCCGACATAGTTCCAGGTGCGTTTTGCCGACTGGTCGACCGGCAGATTCTCGAGCAGGCCGTCGACATCGGCAAGACCGCGCTCGATGCGGGCATCCTTGCCATGGACGTAGAAAATCTTATTGCCAAGGGCGCGGGCAGCGGCAATCGGCTCAGCTCCCTGAATCATCAGGTGTGAAGGATCGAGGTTCATGCCAATCATTTTGCCGAGCTCCGGCCCCGTGACTTCGATGAGTTTCTTGAGCGAGCGCACATTGTAGACGAGCTGGCACGGGAATTCCTCGATGGCGATTTTCTCGACACCGTTTTCCCTGGCGAAGGCAGCGTATTCCTGCCACCATTTGCCCGCCACTTCCCACTGGTATTTTACAGCGTCGCGCATGTAATTGCGGCCATTGAAGTCCGGCCAGGAAATGGTCGAGGTGATCCAGTTCGGCGTGGTGTCGCCAGGTGCTGCTTCGGGAAGACCCGACATCGTGACGATCGTCTTGACACCGAGCAGGCCGGCGAGTTCGGCCGTATCGTGGATGGTCTTGCTGTGGGCGCGGCCCATGGCGTTGTTGACAAGTGGATTGCCCGAGCAGTTCAGGGCTGAAATCTTAAGGCCGCGCGCTTCGATTTCCTTCAGGAAGGCCTTGCGCTTGCTGGCATTCTTGACGAGTTCTTCGGCAGACGGGACGAAGAAGCAGCCGCCCCAGCCGCCGGTCGTGAGCTCGATGGCATCGAGACCATAGTCTTTGACTTTATCGAGCATCTCCGTAAACGGAATTTTGCCGAAAACATCGGTGCAGATGGAAAGTTGCATGATGATACCTCCAAATCTTATGATTTTATGCTGATAGATTGAAATTCAAAATACGAAGAAGAATTCAGGCTTTGAGTGTGCTCTGCTTTTCATCTTTATCCGGATAGAGGCTGCGGAAATAGCGCTCAATTTCTTCGAGGCTCTTGCCCTTTGTTTCAGGCACGCAGGTCTTGACGAAGATGAAGGCGATGATCAGGGCGCCGACGAAGAAGAAGAACGTAGCGCCGAGGCCGATAGCCGAAAGCAGAATCGGGAAGGCCGTGCCGACGCAGAAGTCGACAATCCAGAGGAAGAAAATGCAGATGCCCATGCCGAGGCCGCGAAGCTGCAGCGGGAAAATCTCAGCGATGATGAGCCAGAGAACAGGGCCGATGCAGGCCTGCATGAAAGCGAGGAAGAAAATCGTCATCGAGAGGACGATGAAAGGCAGAGCCGTTGACCCAGAGAGATAAATAGAAGAAAGGGCAATGACAATCAGGGCGAACATCGTGCCGCAGATGCCTGTGAGAAACATGGTGCGGCGGCCAATCTTGCCGAGCAGCCAGATGCCGACGAACGTGGCGAGCACGGAAGTCAGGCCGTTGGCGACATTGGCGATCAGGGCAATCTGACGGCCGAAACCTGCTTCGGTGAGAATCTGTGTGCCATAGAACATGATGGTGTTGACGCCGGTGAAGCGGGTCGCGACGGCAACGCCGATGCCGATGAACAGGATATGACGCACCCAGGGGCGTTTCAAATCCTTCCACCCGAACTGTTTGATGGCAGCCTGTTGGGCGATGTTATCCTGAATATCATTGAGTTCGGCAATTGCGGTATTTTGAGAGCCGCGCAGTTTTTTGAGTATGGCGAGAGAATCGCTGACCTTACCTTTTAACACGAGCCAGCGCGGGCTTTCCGGCATTCTCAGCATGCCGAAAAACAGGGCGAGGGCCGGCAGCGTGGCCAAAAAGAGCATGTAACGCCAGACATGGCCCGTGCCATCAAAAAGCGTACCGAGGATGGCATTGCAGATATAGGCGAGAAACTGGCCGGAGACAATCATGAGTTCGTTCTGCGTGACCATGCGGCCGCGTTTGTCGGCAGGAGCTACTTCAGCGAGATAAACAGGAACCGTGACGGAAGCACCGCCGACGGCCAGGCCGAGGATGAAACGGCATGGCAGCATGACGTAGACCGTTGGCGAAAGTGTGCAGCCAAGAGCCGCAAAAAAGAAGATGACGGCGAGAGCCAGAATCATTCTGCGGCGTCCCATGAGGTCGGCGATGCGGCCGCCCGTGACGGAGCCGATAGCCGCGCCCAAAAGCAGGGCCGAAACGACGAAGCCCTCAAGTGCCGGTGTCAGATTGAGCTGGTCCGGCTGTGCCATATAAGGCAGGGCACCATTGATGACGCCGGTATCATAGCCAAATAACAAACCGCCAAGAGTCGAAGTAATCATAACCGTAAAAATAAAGCGTTTGGCGGCTGGACTGATTTGTTCGGATGTCATTTATTTCACTCCCCTTAAATCATTTGCTATTCTATCTTTTCTCAATTCCCTTGTAAGCAAATTATCATAGCATCCGTATTTCAGAAAAGCCGCCCTGTGTCGTGGTCAAGGAGACGCAGGGCGGCTTTTGACTGCAATGCTTTATTTATTTTTTGTAGAAAGCCGGCGTCTCAGGCAGTTCGATGCTGATTTTTGTCTGTGTGTCGCGGGCTTTGGAGGCTGCAGCTGCCGTGACCTGGCCGGCATAGCCGTCCCAGGCGCTCGGTCCCGTGATGTGGTCCGCTTTTACGCCGTTGATCCACTCCTGGAATTCCGTGTTGTAGGCCTGAACGAAGCGTTCGGACCAGTCGGAGCAAATCGGATAAATGCGGGAAGCGTTGGCGCGAATCATGGCATTCGACGGCTCCGGCAGGCTGATGATGCCGTCCTCGCAGCAGACTTCGCATTTGATATCATAGCCGTAGCCGCAGCAGACGAAGGCTTCGACATCAATGCGGACACCGGATTTCGTCGTCAGGTACATGATCTGCGGGTCCTGGAGTTTTTCGTGGGCATGGCGCGTTTTCTTCGGGAAGACAACTTCGGCAGAAACATAATCTTCACCGAGCAGCCAGCGCAGGACGTCGATTTCGTGAATCATGGAATTCTCGACGGCCATCGGCGTATCGTAGCTTTCCGGAACGCTCGGATTGCGATGTGCGCAGTGCAGCATCAGGGGTTCGCCAAATTTTCTCTCGGAGATATACTGCTTGAGCTGACGGTAGCCATAATCATAACGGCGCATAAAGCCAACCTGTACGAGGCGCTTGCCGCCTTTCATTTCAAGGTCAACGATTTCTTTGCAGACCTCTGCTTCCGGTGCCAGCGGTTTTTCACAGAAAACGTATTTGCCGGCTTTAATTGCAGCTTTTACGTACTGTGCATGGTACGGGTCTGCCGTCGTCACGATGACAGCATCGATGCGCGAATCGTTGATCAAAGCCTCGCCGTCGGCGATGAATTCGCAACCAAACTGTGCTGCTGCTTTTTTGCCGCCCTCTGGGAAAGCATCGGAAACGGCAATCACGCGTGCGCCCTGCAGCGTGTTGTTGATGCGGTCAATATGCGTGCGGCCAATCGCACCCGTACCGATGAGTCCAAGCTGTAACATTCCGTCTTTCATGATGAAAATCTCCTTTCAACGTTTCATGCCCTTGTATGTTTTGGCGTGTTGTTTATCTTTTATGGTTATATTATAGGATAATACGAAGAAACAAACTTGAATCGATTTGTGCAATCATGACGTATCATTTTTCTGTAAATACGCCCGTGCCGCAGCTTTGAATTGTGTCAAATTGGACAATCCTGCTATTGAGGCAAAAAACGGCATAGAAAAGCCCTCCTGAAAGAAAGTTCAGGAGGGGAAAGACGAATTTTTAAATATGGATGTCGGATGGCGTGGAGCCAATGGAAGAGGCCTGCCATTTTTGGCGATAAAGTTTTGGCGGCATGCCGATGACTTTCTTGAACGCGCGGGAAAAATATCCCGAGTCTTCAAACCCTACGCGATAGGCAATGTCCGTCAGAGTCAAATCCGTGTAGACGAGCAGGCACTGTGCCTTGCCGATGCGGCGGCGCAGGACATACTGCTGCGGAGAATACTGGGTGACTTTCTTGAAAAGATGCGAGATGTACGATTCACTGGTGTGGACGTGGGCGGCGATGTCACAGAGCGTGATATTTTCGGTATAATGCTCTTCGATGAACGCTTCAGTCTCTTTGACGAGCTCGTTGTCTTCTTTTGTCGCTGCGACGGCGTTGGTCTGAATCAGCTGATGAACGATGAGCACCACGGCGCGGGCCAGTGAATTGGCAGTCTGGTAGCCATGAGGCTGCAGGGCATAATGATGAATCATGGGGTAGAGTTCCCCTAGGATATTTGCGGCACTCTGGCAGGGAACGCGCGGGTGCATGCCATCGGGCAGCAGGGCATTTTCCCGCATGCCGGGCAGTTTCAGATGTTTGATGGCAATGCACCAGGCATTGACCTGATTATCGAGCATCATGCTCTCATCGTGCAGGACATGGCTGTTGTGAATGAGCACGTCGCCCGGCTGGGTATTGCAGATTTCGCCGCCGACGATATGCGTGCCATTGCCGCTGTAAATGAAGTTGAGCTCGATGCGGTTCTCATGCTGATGCATGGAGCGGCAGCCTTCGTGCCAGTGATAAATGCCGCAGAGTTCCGGCTCCTGTTCAAATGGCGAAGGCTCCTGTTTTTGTATTTCGACTAATCCGAGCATAGAAAAAACCTCCCTATGAAAAAGTATAGCAGATTTCTGCTGCTGTTTCATAAAGAGGTTTGTCTTTTTAGCGGGTGTTGTTTTGCTTATTTTGCGCGGATCTGCGTGTAGAGGTTGACGATCTCGGCAGCCATTTCCTTCATGGCCATACCCGTCATGACGTAATCCTGCGCATGGGAAACGAGGACGTTGAACGGGCCGCTGAGTTCGCCGTTGGCTTCTTTCTGCAGGAGTTCTTCGGTCTGCAGTTTGTGGGCTTTGAGCAGATACTCATCGGCTTCTTTGAGGCAGTCTTCGGCAACGCCGAAATTTCCGCGGCGTGCTTCTTTGAGTGCCTGCGCGATTTTGGCACGGCCATCGCCGGCAGCAGAAATAATGGCAAAAGCGACATCTTCAGTCTTTGACATAGTAAGTCCCCCTCAATACATAATAAATGATAAGAAACGGAATTTCATCTATGTCTTTATTATAGGTGCGGTCAGGGCTGCAAACTTGAACTATCCTGCTCTATTTTTTGGCGGCCTGCGGGCTGGAGGCCTCGCGCCAGAGGCGCCGGAACTGCATGGGCGGGACGCCGGCGATTTTATGAAAGACGCGGCTGAAGTAATTGGAATCATCAAAGCCCGTGCGGGAGGCGATTTCGAGAAGCGACATATCCGTGTAGATGAGCAGGGACTGTGCCTTGCCGATGCGGCGGCGCTGGATGTACTGGATGACGGTGTAATTCGTCATTTTGCGGAAAATATGCGTGAGATAGTCGGGGCTGACATGTATGGCACGGGCAATATCGGTGACATGAAGATTTGCAGTATAGTGCAAGTGAATGTAAGCAAGGGCTTCCTGCACAAGAAAATTTTCTTTGCGCGTCGTCGTGGCCGCGCGCTCCTGCATGACATCGTAAACGAGATGCACGATGGTCTTCGCGGCCATATCGGCCGTGTGATAGCCGTGCGGGTGCAGCAGGCTCTGCTTGATAATGGAAAAGAGGCTGCGCAGCTCCCCGGCGATGGTCTGGCAGGGAATGCAGGGCTGAACATTGGATGGCAGCATCGTATTTTCACGCTGCTGCGGGAGTTTCAATCCGCGTACGGCAATACAGCAGGTGTCAATCAGCTGATGCAGGGCGAGATTTTCGTCGTGCAGCACGCCGCTGTCATAAACGACGATATCGCCGGCCTGTGCATGGCAGAGGTCGTTGCCGACAATATACGTGGCATTGCCGGACAGAATGAAGTTCAATTCGATGTAATCGGCGTGGGCATGCATGGCACGGATGCTTTCCGGCCAGTGGTAAAAGCCGATGAGCGCGGGTTCCTGCTCAAAGGGGGAAGGCTCCGGCTTTTTGATGTCGATGGAGAGACCGATGGGAATCATCTTCTTTCGATATAATATAGAAGCTTTTTGTTTCTGTTTTGTTGATGAATTCTCGCCGTGCAAGAAAAAATCCTGCTGCAAATGGGAAGGCAGCAGGTATGAGAAGGGTTTTTATTTTACATTCAGCAGATGCTGCAGGAGCGGCCGGCTGAAATGGCGGCTGTGGAAGGAAATCAGAGGTCCTGTGCCACAGGCCATGATGAGCGTGCCGAGTCCTACGATACTGCCGAAGGCAAAGCCAATGATGACAGCCGTTACATCAAGCGCGATGCGCGCATAACGGAAGGGAATACGGCCCTTTGTGCGGTCTTCGACGATCCAGCTGATGGCGTCGTATGGGCCCATGCCGATGGCCGAGCACATATAGAGGGAAACGCCAAAGGTGGAAATGAGAATGCCGGAGATGAGCAGCAGGCTGCGTCCGATGAGGTCAGCTGTGCCGACCGTCAGGAATGGCGCGAGCAGATTGTAGCTGACATCGGCCATCGGTCCGAGGGCAAATAAATAAATCCAGGTCCCGATGCTGATATAGCGGCGTCCGCAGAAAAAGAGCAGGACCAGGGCCAATACATTGAAAATAGAGAGACAGGTGCCAAAGCTGAGCCCCGAGACAAGGCTGAACCCAAGATTCATGCAGGAGAACGGGTCGTTGCCGAAAAGGCTCAGACGCAGCAGGGAAGTAGAAGATGCCATAAGCGTCAGGGCAAAGGCGAAAACGGCAGTGCGCACGAGACGTTCGCGCGAGTATACGGCGTGTTTTTCACGCGGGTGGAGAAGGTTCAAAATGAGTTCCATATCTTTTTCCTCTTTACATAGAACGTTACTTTGCAAAAAAAATTGTCAGTGAGTCTTGGCGGCCATATCTGCCGCCTCTCTGACTACGGTTCTATGATAGACTAAATTTTGGACAATTTCCTTCACGATTCCGCAAAAAGTAAAGAGAAAGAACGCCTGTAAAATAAGGATTTCCCATCTTTACTGGCAAAATGACTGGACGATTCTGCTGTTTTCAATGGATGCTTATAGAAAATAAAAAAGGCTTTCGATTTCTCGAAAGCCTGATGTTCCAGATGGAGCTGATTATAGGATTCGAACCTACGACCTGCTCATTACGAATGAGCTGCTCTACCAACTGAGCTAAATCAGCGAAATATGGAGCTGATTATAGGATTCGAACCTACGACCTGCTCATTACGAATGAGCTGCTCTACCAACTGAGCTAAATCAGCATCTGTCGCTTGTCGCAACTGACAAGATATAGTATATCGATTTTGGGCCTGTGTGTCAATCATTTTTTTTCGATTTTGTGATTTTTTTTGCAGGGGGCAGGAAAGCAGCGGAAATTTAACCGATTTTAATTGGAAAGGCAGGGCAATCTCTTTATAATAGTAGATAAGTAGTTGGCAGTGTACACTATTGTGAAGGATGGTGTTGATATGATACGAGAGATTGGGCAGATGTGCCTTATGCTCTGCGCTCTCTTTTGCCTGTGGGCGGGGGCTCCGGCGGCCGAGGCAGCGCCGCAGACGATTGAAGCGACCGGTGTTTACGTCATGGGGGACAATGACTCGCCGAAGATTGCGCGCGATGCGGCACGTCAGGAAGCCATGCGCGCGGCCGTGGAAAAAGCCGGTGTCTATGTCGAGAGCTATTCGCGTACTAAGAATCTGCAGCTGACGGAAGACGATGTCAAGATGATTTCGGGTGCGGTGCTTAAGGTCATCAAGGAGGATTCCATACCGGAGATCTCGGGGACAACGTGGAAATACACCGTTCATCTGACGGCTGAAGTCGATACGGACAACATCAATCTGCAGGCTATCATGGCGAATAAAGCGGAGGTCGAGAAGCTGCAGAAGGAACGCGATGCCTTGAAAAAACAAAATGAGGAGCTTTTGCAGGAATACAAGAAGGCCAATGGGCAGGAAAAGCAGAAAATCGGCACGGAGCTCGAAAATAATTACGATTACGGCAAGATTTTTGACCGCAGCATGGGCTATATCCAGCGCAGCGAGTACACGAGGGCTATCGACGAACTGACGAATCTCCTTGAAGACCGCAGCGTCAAAGGCAATCCGCGTGCCTACGCCTACTGTCTGCGCGGCCGCGCGTATTACGGTCTCAACCGCATGCATGAAGCTCTTGAAGACCTCAGTGCCGCTGACAATACCACGCATGACAATAAGACATACCCCATCTGGCGCAGCCATCAGTACGAAGGTCTGATCTATTATGATGAAGGGCGTTACGACGATGCCGTGCGTGAGCTTGAGACGGCATGGAATTACTCGGATAAACAGGACATGGCGCTTGCCGATGACCTGCGCACGGCCAGACTGGCAGCCGAACGCGCGAAAAATCCGCCGGCACAGGAGCCGCGCGAATCAGACAATGGCGGCAGCCGCGGCAATGGCATTAACTGGACGCAGATTATTACGGACGTCATCATCCACTCGATGGATAAAGGCTGATTTTTTCTCCCGCTGGTCGGGAGATATTTTTTTGCTTGACAGATACCCCCTCGTGGTATATATTAAATACCGTTAGGGGGTATATTTCATGTGTGCATGTGAAGATAAAAAATGTCAAATAGCAGATGCTGCTGAAGACGAAAAAGAAAAGTCCTGCAGCGGCTGTGTCAGACACAAATACCGCGATAAGGACAGCAAAGAGTACAAATGCCTTGTTTCGCGCCTCAAGCGCATCGAAGGTCAGGTCCGCGGCGTCTGCAAGATGGTCGAGGATGACCGTTACTGCGTCGATATCCTCACGCAGGTCAGCGCCATTCAGTCGGCCCTGAATGCCTTCAATAAAGAACTGCTCGCGCAGCATATCAAATCGTGCGTGGTCGATGATATCCGCGCGGGCCATGACGAAGTTGTCGACGAGCTCGTCGCGACTTTGCAGAAAGTCATGAAATGACTTGTATTTTCCAATATAGCCACCAAGGAGGCTGAAATCCAAGATGAAGAAAGAAAAATTTACGATTACGGGCATGACCTGTTCGGCCTGCTCTGCACGCGTCGAAAAGGCCGTCAAAAAAGTCGAGGGTACGCAGGATGTCAGCGTCAATCTGCTGACAAACAGCATGCAGCTCAAGTACGATGAAGCCAAGACAAATCCTACGGCTATCATCAAGGCCGTGGTCGACGCCGGCTACGGAGCAGCCGTCAAGGGCGCTTCTGCAGCCAAAGCTGCTGCCGTACAGGAAGACCCCGTCAAGAAGAACATTGCGGAGATGAAGCACCGCCTGATCTGGTCGGTTATTTTCCTCATTCCGACGCTCTATATTTCAATGCATGGGCTGTTTTTCAAGCTGTTCGGCCTGCCCGTGCCGCAGATTGTCAGTCAGGTTTTTGACGGACCGGAAAATGCCATCACGTTTGCGTTTTCGCAGTTCCTGCTCGTCCTGCCCATCATGTACCTCAACCGTCGTTATTATATTGCGGGCTTCCGCAATCTCTTTCACGGTGCGCCGAACATGGACAGCCTCGTCGGCATGGGCTCGATGGCCGCGGCGCTCTTCGGTGCCTTTGCGATTTTCCGCGTGGGCTGGGGCTTTGGCCATAATGACATGGCGCTGGTCGCGGAGTACAGCACGAATCTTTACTTTGAATCGGCCGGCATGATTGTCACCTTGATTACGGTCGGCAAGTACCTTGAGGCCCGTGCCAAAGGCCAGACGAGCAAGGCGCTTGAAAAACTCATGGACCTCGCACCAAAACAGGCAACGGTCGTGCGCGGCGGCGCAGAAAAGGTTGTGCCGGTCGAGCAGCTCGTGGCGGGCGATGAGATTGTCGTGCGTCCGGGCGAACGCATCCCGGCTGACGGTGTTGTGCTGTCGGGCACGACGAGCATCGATGAGTCGGCCATCACGGGTGAGCCGATTCCGGTCGAAAAGCAGCAGGGCGACAAAGTCACGTCGGCGACCATTAATAAGCAGGGCTTCATCCATTTCCGCGCGGACCGCGTCGGACAGGATACGACCATCAGCCAGATCATCCGCCTTGTCGATGAGGCCAGCGCCTCAAAAGCGCCGATTGCCCGCACGGCCGACAAGATTGCCGGTGTCTTCGTGCCGGCCGTCATCACGATTGCCGTGATTGCCGGCGGCATCTGGCTCGCGATGGGTGCGAGCGTTGAATTTGCGTTCTCCATTGCCATCTGCATTCTCGTCATTTCGTGCCCGTGTGCACTGGGCCTTGCTACGCCGGTCGCCATCATGGTCGGCACGGGCAAGGGTGCCGAAAACGGCATTTTGATTAAGTCGGGCGAAGCCCTTGAGACGGCCCAGTCGGTCGATACCGTCGTCATGGATAAGACGGGCACCATTACCGAGGGGCGTCCCGAGGTCACGGACGTCACGGCCGTCGGCATGACGGAGCAGGAGCTTCTTTCCATCGCTGCCGGTCTCGAACAGGGCAGTGAGCATCCTCTTGCCGAAGCTGTCCTGAATTACGCGCAGGCAAAAGGTGCGGCGCCGAAAAAAATGACGGATTTTGCGGCGCTCTTTGGCCGCGGCGTCAAGGCACAGGCCGACGGACATACGTATTATGCCGGCAATGCCAAGCTCATGGCGGAAAACAAAATCGACTTTACGGCCTATGAAAGTCATCTGGCCGCGCTGTCGGACGATGGCTGCACGCCGTTGATTTTTGCCGAGGATGATCATGTCATCGGCATCCTTGCTGCCGCCGATGTCGAGAAGCCGACGAGCAAGGAGGCCATCGCACGCTTCAAGGAGATGGGCATTGACGTCGTCATGCTCACGGGCGATAATGCGCGCACGGCGGAGGCCATCCGCCGCCGTATGGGCATTCCGAAGGTCATCGCCGGCGTCCTGCCGGAAAACAAGGCCGAGCACATCAAAAAGCTGCAGGCCGAAGGCCATAGAGTTGCGATGATCGGCGATGGCATCAACGATGCGCCGGCCCTCGCGCAGGCAGACCTCGGCATGGCCATTGGCGCCGGCACGGATGTCGCCATTGAAAGTGCCGATGCCGTGCTCATGAAGAGCGACCTTCTCGACGCTGTCAGCGCCATCCGCCTTTCTAAGGCCGTACTTCGCAACATTAAGGAGAACCTGTTTTGGGCGCTCATTTACAATGTCATCTGCATTCCGCTCGCCGCCGGCATCCTTTATCCGGCTTTCGGCATTAAGCTGTCACCGGTCATCGGCGCCGCCGCAATGAGCATGTCGAGCGTCTGCGTCGTCATGAACGCCCTGCGCCTGCGCTTCTTCAAGACGGAGCACAGCGCTTCTGTGATTCCTGCAGACAAAACGGCCGCTGCCGTTTCCTCTGATAAAGAAAAAGCTGCTGCACCTGCGGCAAGCGAACAAAATGCAAAGAAAGAAGAGATTAAAATGGAAAAGACCCTTACGATTAAAGGCATGATGTGTGCACACTGCCAGAAACACGTTCATGATGCCCTTGCCAAGATGGACGGCGTCACGGACGTTACGGTTGACCTTGAAGGCGGCAAGGCCGATGTTAAGGCTACGCATGATATCGCCGAAGCGGACTTCCGCAAGGTCATCGAGGATGCCGGCTACGAGCTCGTAGGCTGATTCCTGCTAATAAATATAATAGAAGCAAAAAAGAGCAGATGCCTGCCGGAAAAACAGGCATCTGTTCTTTTTTCAAATCTGTACGATTTCGACACCCTGACGGCGGGCGCCGGCAATGAAATCTTTGTCAGCCTTTTTGTCGGTCACAAGTGTGTCGATTTCGCGCAGGTCGGCGACGCGCAGGAAAGATTCACGGCCAATTTTTGTGTGGTCGACGACGACGATTTTTCGGCGGGCGGCTTCAAACAAGGTTTTTTTGAGGGCCTGATCGTTCGCCGTTGGCGACATGACGCCGCCTTCTAAAGAGAGGGAACTGACGCCCAAGAAAGCGAGGTCGATGCGGAAGCCGCGAATTGTGCGGCAGGCAAGGTCGCCGAAGAAACCATTCGTGCCGTAATCGAAGATGCCGCCCATTGAGAAGAGCTGCAGGCCCGAGCTGCTGGCTAAAATGTTCATCACGGCCAGCGAATTTGTCAGCACGGCAATGTTTTTGCGCCCCGACAGGGCTGCGGCGATGCTCATGCAGGTCGAGCCCGAGTCGAGGTAAATGGCATTGCCTTCCTGTACAAGGCCGGCACAGTATTTGCCAAGCTCATTCTTGTCACGCTGATTCAGAAGCGCCCGCGCGCCGACCGAGGCCAGCGCGAGGCCTCCTTCGTTGTATATGGCACCGCCATGTACGAGCGTCACGATATTTTCTGTGGCCAGCCTCTTGAGGTCGCGCCGTATGGTCATGGTCGTGACGTCTAATTCCTCTGCAAGTTTTGTAACGTTGACTTTCTTTCGTTCCTTGATGATGCTCAGCAGGGCTGTCCGGCGTTCGCGGGTATGCATGGGAAACCACCTCTTATATTGTCTGACGATTGTTCTTTTCCTTGTTTCTATATTACAATTATGTTGTTAAAAACAAATTATGGCCGATTTTCCCGTTTTTTGCAACAAAAAATGGCGTATTTTGCTGGCAGAACGATGCGGTATTTGCTATGATACAGACAGAAAGAAAAAACACCACTGAGCGCGCAAGGTGAATTTTTAAAGGTTATCAAGATAATAAGGAGGACTTTATCATGAAACTCTATTTTGTAGCCAACGAATGCCTTGCTTCTGCTTTGAAAGATGCCCTTACGCATTATTTTGACCAGCCGGACGTCACGGCAATCGACTTTATACAGCCGTATTATGAAAGAAGTGTACGTCAGCTGGCCGCTGCCCTCAGCCGTGACCTCAGGAAAAATCCGGATGAGCAGTTCATCTTCCTGACGGATACGTTTGGCAGCACGGCTGACCATGAGGTGCGGCTGCTGCTGGCGCGTTCGGGTCTCGCGGAACGCTCAGTAGTCGTGAGCGGCATGAATCTGCCGTTGGCCATCAAGTATTACGGCCTTGCCGGCTCTTTCAGCTTCGAAATGATTCATGACCTTGCCGAAGATGCACAGCAGGCTGGCTGAAACGCCCATGCAGGGCATGAACAAGGGATTGTATAAAAAAGATTTGGGGGAAGCGACATGGTAAAGATTGTATTCTCGGACATCGACGGGACGCTGCTGACGGATGACAAGCATGTGACAAAGCGTACGGAAGAGGCCGTCAAGGGGCTTTTGCAACAAGATATTCCCTTTGTACTGGTTTCGGCCCGCATGCCGGAAGCAATCTATCCCATCACAGAAAAGATGGGCATCACGATTCCCCTGATCTGCTACAGCGGGGCGCTCGTGCTGACGAAAGAAGGCGAGACGCTTGCCAGCACCGTCATGAAAAAAGACGTGACCGCTGCTTTTTTCAAGGAGGCTGAAAGCCGTTTCCCCGATGCGACCATCAATTACTATGCCGGTCATCACTGGTATGTCAAAGACGTAACGGACCCGCGCGTCGTTTTTGAGATGGAGATTACCGAGGCCAAGGCCGAAAAAGCAGATTTTGCCGCCTGCCTGCAAAAGGGTATTCTGCCGCACAAAATCCTCATGATGATGGAGCCGGATGACTGCGAGCGGGCCGAGAAGGAGCTGCAGGCGCTGTTTCCTTCCTTAAATATCGTGCGTTCGTTTTCCACTCTGCTCGAAATCATGGACAAGTCCGTGACAAAGGCAAGCGGCATTGAGGTTATGCTGCAGCATTACGGCCTTAAGGCAGAGGAGTCGCTGTCCTTCGGCGACAACTACAATGACCTTGAGATGCTCCGTTATACCGGCACGAGCGTGGCCATGGGCAATGCCCCAGAGAAAGTCAAAGAGGCAGCGACGGCATTCACTTGCTCGAATGAAGAGGATGGCATCTATGCGTATCTGAAAAAGCATGGAATCATTGCCTGATTCGTTCATCCGGACTATTTAAGAAGCAGGTCGTTAACTTTTTTTGGCAGACGGTTCATGGCGTTGGTCTCTGTGAGACTGCCCTGAATGAGTTTTTGGATTTCGCGGTCGGCGAGCAGGATGGTTTCGCTGTACTGCGGAAAACGGTCGGGGAGGGAACCTTCCTCGATGACGCGGCTGACAGCCTGAGGGCTGCGGCCGCTTTTTTCGTCGGCGGCAGGGCCGAAAAGTTCAGCAGACGTTGCATTTTCGATGATGCCGCGGTGCACGGGCAGGGCAGCGGAGAGGGTCAGAAGCTTTTGCTGGTTTTCCTTTTCGTAGCAGACAGCCTTTAAAAATTCCCAAGCCAGCTGTCGCTGCTTCGTCTGCGCATTGATGCCCATCAAGAGCGTCTGAATCGGGGAGGTATTTTTTCCCTCAGGGCCGCGCGGCAGGCGGATGCAGTCCCATTCGAAATTCGTTGCTTTCTTGATGCGCCACGGATAGGGCTGATACGTGCGGTAGGCCGCAAAGCTGAACGGGCGGAACGCAACGTGTCCGAGGTCAAAATCGCGCTCCTGTACGGTCTGTCCCTGCTGAGTCTGATGCAGGGCAATCGTGAAGCGGATGGCATCTTCGATGCGCGGATTGGCAAAGTACGAAGCCTTGCCGTCGGCGCGAAAGAGTTTCTGCCCGCTGGTGATGACAGCATCCTGCCATGTGTAGCCGTAAACGCCGAATTGGTCAAGGCGGCCGTCGCCGTCCGTATCGCGCGTGACTTTTTGGCAGATGGACAAGAAATCATCCCATGTCCAGTCGTCATCGGGCAGGGGAATGCCCTCGCGTGAGAGGAGTGTCCGGTTGACGAACATCAGCCGCGGTACGCATTCGACGGGCAGGGCATAAAGGGGGCCCGCTTCGCTGCTGCGTCCGTAGGCAAGCGGCGTCGGATAGAAGTCGGCAAGCTCGAAATTTGCATCATCTTTGGCTAGTGTATCCAAAGGGGCAAGGGCCCCGCGGTTCGTATAAAGATTGAAGTCATTTTGCGGAATCAGGAATAGATCCGGCATTTCGCCTGCCAGAGCCTTGCCAGCGAGCCATTCACTGTAATCTTCCTTGCGGATGCCGCTTTGATAGACGACTTTGACATTAGGATGCTCGGCTTCGAATTTCGCGATGACTTCATCGATGTAGGCATAGCTGTTGCCTTGGGGAACGTCCCAATTGCTGCCGGCAAAGAGTCCGACGCGCAGGATGATGGGCTGGGGCTCCATCTTGCAGAGTGCCAGAAAGACGAAGAGATAGGCAAAAAGCAGCCCCAAAAGAAAGCGAGGGGGCCGGCGAAATCTTTGCAGTCCGTGTTTTTGCTCACTCATGGCGTGACCTCGCCGTTGGCAAGTCCCGTCTGCACGGCCCAAATGGCCAGCTGCGTGCGGTCGCGCAGCCCGAGTTTTGCGAGTGCGGAGGAAAGTCCGTTGCGGATGGTGCCGTCTGAGAGGGAAAGTCTGCCGGAGATTTCTTTATTCGAGAGGCCGCGGCCGACGAGCAGGGCGATGTTGCGCTCCGTCCGGTTCAGGACTTCGATGCCCTTCGTGTACTCGGGGTCGGTCGCGAGGCTCGACTGTGCCATCTGGTTAAAGAATTTGACGACCTTCGCGACGATGCCGGGATTGATCATGGCGCCGCCCTGAGCGACCGTGCGGATGGCATTGCTGAGCTCCGGCACGGAGACACCTTTTAAAAGGTAGCCGCTCGCGCCGTATTTGAGGGCATTGAAGACGTATTCGTCGTCATCAAACGTCGTGAGGATGATGATGCGCACCTGCGGCCATTGGGCTTTGACGGCGCGGGTGGCCTCGACGCCGTCAAGTTCCGGCATGCGCACATCCATGAGCACGACGTCGGGAGGATTTTTTTTGATGAGTTCCAGAAGCTCGCGGCCGTTGCCCGCGAGTCCGGTGACCGCCATATCGGCGTTGGTGCCAAGCACGATGCTCAGGCTCTCGCGTATGAGTTCCTGGTCATCGGCAATCATGACCTTGATTTTTTTGGTATTCATAAGAATCTGGATGCCTCCTCATTTTCCGGTAAGATGGCTTCAAGAGTAAAGCCCTGGTCGCTCCAATAACGAAGTTTGCCATGCAGCAGGGCAAGGCGTTCCTGCATATGGCGCAGGCCGAAGCCTTTTTCCAGCTTTCTGGTATCGACGCCGCAGCCGTCGTCGGCAAGCACGAGATAGACGATGCCGCGCCGAGAGCCAATCGTAATGGTGAGATGCTCGGCATGGCCGTGGCGGCGGGCATTGGTCATGCCTTCCTGCACAACGCGGTAAAGTACCTCTTCCTGGTCAGGGCGCAGGCGTTCCGGCCACTGCAGTACATCAAATTTTATTTTCATGCCGGTCGAATCGGCAAATTCTGCAATCATGTGCTCGATGGCCTGCCTGAGGGATAATTGTTCCAAGTCGTCGGGCCGCAGTTTCTTGACGCTGCGGCGCACGTCCTTGAGACCGCGCAGGGCAATCTCCTTGATTTTGACAAGCTGCTCCTTGGCTTTGTCGGGGGCAATATCCATGAGGATGTTCGTGGCATCGAGGCCGGCGGCTATGCCTGTGAGGGCATGGCCGAGCGTATCGTGGATTTCGCGCGCCAGACGGTTGCGTTCGCGTGTCTCTGCCATGGATTCTGCCTCGATGGCATACGCCCGCAGGCGGGTGTTGGCCTCTTCAAGCTGGGCATTGAGACTGGCGATGCGCTGTTTTTCCTGATGATTCTGCCGGATGAGCAAAGTCAGGTAAAAGACGAAGAGAATGAGATTGATGGAAGTCAGGCCGTGGTGAACGGCGATAATCCAGGCACGCGGCTCCACCGCATAGTAAGAGGTGTAGGCGTCAAAAGGGGACAGATGGTTGGTAAAGGACGCGAGGTTGTAGTCGACGATGGCATAAAGGCCCATCATGGCCACGGTGAGCAGGATGAGCTGGTGGCGTCCGGAATAGCGGTGCAAAAGATCCGCCACGACGAGCAGGACAACGCCGTCATAGGCGAGATTCAGACTGCGCATGATGATGACGCAGACGATGATTTCCAGCCCCAGACAGATATAGCGCATGACGGCAGGCAGGGGCCCCTCGCGGTAAAGCCAGCCGAGCAGGACGAGCAGCAGGAATGCCCCTGCCGAATCGATCAGGATGGCAGCGGGCGGCAGAGGCAGGCTCGGCAGCTGTGCCAAAAATGTATGGGCATTCATGGTCTGGATGATTTTCAATTGTGTGATACTCATGAAGCCGGCGATGAGCACAACGGCCATGCCATTGTAGATGGTCAGGATGTCGTGCATGGCGCGGAGTTCGCTGGCATCGAGTGCCTTGGCAAGGCGTTTGGCCTGATGATAAGCATTTTGTTTCACGCTTAATCCCACTCCTTTGTTTGTGCAGAGGTCAGATTATCGTGCGTCCAGAGATGCGTGGGCAGCTGGATGAGCTGGTCAATGCTTTTTCCCTGTAGAAGTTCGTAAGCCTGCTCGGCCGCGATATGGCCGATGCGGCGCGGCGACTGTCCTGCCGTGGCCGTCATGCGGCCGGCAAGAATCAGCTCTTTTGTTTCGGGCACGCCATCGACGCCGTAAACGCGGAATCCCTGCAGCCTGCCCAGAGATTCGAGGGCTGCCATGGCGCCGAGGGCGGAGGGGTCGTTGAGGGCCATGATGGTATCGGCCTCCGGATGGCGCTGCAGCATTTTTTCGGTGGCGGGCATGGCAAGCTCAAGCTGGCCGTCACATTCCTCTTCATCGAGAATGGTGAAGCCCTCGTGGCCGGCTATGGTTTCCTTGAAGCCGTCGATGCGGTCCACGGCGGAGTGGGCCGTGCTGTGCTTGAGCAGCAGAATTTTGGCACTCGGGGCCGTGGTGAGAAGATGCTCGGCGCAGGCAACGCCTGCCGCGTAATTATCCGTTTCGATGGTCGAGGCGACGTACTCACTGTCCTGTACATTGGTATCAATCGTGATGACGGGGACATGCGCTGCCCGGGCGGATTCAAGGGCCGGCCCCATGCGTTCAAAATCCACCGGATTCAGAAAAATGACGGAAACGCCGTCGGCGATGAGGTCTTTGACTTCTTCGGTCTGCTTCTCGACAGAAAGGGCAGGGTCTCTTGAGAGCAGGACATCGCCGTGGTCCTCTACGACCGTGCGGATTTCCTCATCTATAATTTCGTAGAACGGATTGTTCAGCGTCATGTAGACGGCGCCGAATTTTCGGCGGTGTTCGTCCTGTCTGAGACTGAAGTCGTGATTCTGGGAGTACAGCCCTCCTAACGTGATGGCGACGATGATGACGGCAAGCAGGATGGCGATACATTGTTTCTCGCGGGCCCGTGTCATGATATGCGGATGGTGGGGACTTTGCACAGGCTGGTTCACTTCCTCTCGATAGGGATTGTCTGTTGAAGCATTGCTTTGCTTCCATAGTATTTGAATATTTGTTTCCATAGTAATAGAAGCAAAGGCTAAAAGTCAATGTTTTATGAGAAAGCAACAGCCCTCAGCAGGGATAGGGATCTGCTGAGGGCTTATATAAAATATGGAGAGATACTATTTTTTAAGCGAAGAGGCCAATCGCATAGCCGACAATGCCGAGAGCAAAGAGGCCGAGGATGATGATGAGCGGATTGACATTTTTCTTCAGCAGCCACATGCAGGCAAACGTCATGAGAAGCGGGACGATGCCAGGCATCAGGCTGTCGAGAATGGTCTGTACGGTCGTCGTGACCTGCTCACCGGCGCTGTTCGTGTAGCTTGAGAGCACGAGCGGCATATTGACGGTCGTCCACTTGGCGACGAGAGCGCCCATGACGAGAAGTCCGAGGACGGAAGAACCTTCCGTGAGGAAGCGCATCTTGTTGCCGCCCATTTCATCGACGAGTTCTGTGCCTTTGCTGTAGCCGTACATGACGCCGTACCAGTTCGTGGCAAGGCGGATGGCGTTAAAGACGAGGAAGAAAATCAGCGGGCCCATAATGCTGCCCGTCAGGGCAATGCCGGCACCGAGGGCGGCGAGCACCGGACGCAGCGTGCCCCAGAAAATCGGGTCGCCGACGCCGGCGAGCGGGCCCATGAGGCCGACCTTGACGCCGGAGATCGTCTGATCGCTGATGTCCGCGCCGTTGGCCTTCTTTTCTTCCATGGCGGCCGTGATGCCCATGATCGGGGTGGCGAGGAACGGCTGCGTGTTGAAGAACTCGAGGTGACGCTTCATGGCTGCGGCCATGGCCGGTTTGTCGCCCTTATAGACTTTGCGCAGGGCCGGCAGCAGCGAGACGCAGAAGCCGATGGCCTGCATGCGCTCGAAGTTGAAGGAGCCGAGCAGGAAGTTTGAACGGATAAAGATGTTGACGAGATCTTTTTTGCTGAGTGATTTTTCCATGATGCTGCCCCTCCTTACATGAGATCCGAATCGTCGATATCATCGAGGCCGTCGCCGCCAGCTGCCGGACCGCCCGTCTGGGCTGCCTGCTCGATGGCGATGTCACGCTGCAGACCCTTGATGTGGAAATAAGCAGCGATGAGGCCGATGGCGCCAAAGCCGATGAGGTTGACATTCGTGAATACGGCGATGAGGAAGCCGAGGAAGAAGAACGGCATGAGGGATTTTGCATTCATCATGTTGATGACCATTGCATAACCTACGACGACGATGAAACCGCCGGAAACCTGCAGGCCGCGCGTGATGACCTCAGGAATCGAAGCGAGCAGGGCGTTGACCGTGTCCGTGCCGGCAATGGCAGCGACGAGGGCAGCCGGAACTGCTACGCGGATAGCCTGCAGTAAGAGGCCGCCGATATGGCACATCTCGATGCCGAATCCGTTGGCATCGAGGGCAAATTTATCGGCGAGGTGCTGGAAGAAGACGGTGATCGTACGAACGAAAATAGTCAGGACCTGGCCGGCAGCAGCGAGCGGCACGGCAATGGCGATGCCGGCACCGATGCTCTGGTGGCCGACGATGACGAGGATGGCGGAGATAACGGACGCAAGTGCGGCGTCAGGTGCCATGGCAGCGCCGACGTTCATCCAGCCGAGTGCGAGCATTTCAAGTGTACCGCCGAGGATAATACCGGTTGTGATGTCACCGAGCACAAGGCCGACGAGCGTGCAGGCGACAAGCGGACGATGGAATTGGCATTCGTCGAGGACCGAGCCCATGCCGGCTACGGCCGCGACGAGGATGAGAAGAATGAACTGAATTGTCGTCATTTTCTTTGTTCCCCCTTATATTTGAGAGCGGCAGCTTTTTGTCTCTGTTATCTATTATCTGGTATCACTGCCGCCCTGTTTCCCCCATTAGAGCAGATTTTTTGCTTTGAGTGCTTCGATGGCGTCTTTTTTCGGCTCGTTCGCGAGCTTGCGGATCTCGACTTCGATGCCCATGTCGACGAGTTCCTTGATGGCAGCGGCGTCTTCTTTGTTGACCGCGACAGCCTGCGAAATCAGCGTATCGCCGTCTTTATACGTCATGCCGCCAAGGTTAACGGATTTAAACGGAATGCCGCCTTTGACAGCGCGCACGACATCGCGCGGATTCGTGAACAGGAAGAGCGTCTTAAAAGGAGCGTATTTCGGGTTTTTGTAGGCTGCGACAGCTTTCTCGACTGGCACAACATAAGCCTTGATGCCCGGAGGAGCGACCTGCAGCAAGAGTTTTTTGCGCAGCGTGTCCTGTGCAACATCGTCGTTGCAGCACATGATGCGGTTGCAGCCCGTTACCTTTGTCCAAACGGTTGCGACCTGGCCGTGAATCAGGCGGTCATCAATACGGCAGAATGCGATTTCCATGATAGTACCTCTCTTTCACTCGTTACAGCCCCTGACGTGGCGGGCTGTTTATCTATCTGACAGTTCTTATAATACGATAAAACAAAGATAAAATCAGCTGATATGCGTCACAATATGACGCAATGGTAATATGACATTTGTCATATTGTGATTTTGCGGAATTGGCGGATGTGAAATTTTCGATATCTGTTATAATGGAAAGGAACATATGTGATATGGAAATGATGCAGCGATGTGAAGGGGAAATAGCAGATGAAACGAGGGGAACGTATCTATGCGTATATTCAGGAAAAATCTGCGGCATTGCCGGAGAATGAGATAAAAGGACGCGTTGGCTTTGATGCACAGGAGATTGCCGAAGAGCTCGGCATTCTGCGCAATAATGTCTCGAAGGAGCTCAATGAACTGCACCGTCAGGGGAAAATCGTGAAGTTTGCAGGGCGTCCGGTCCGTTATTTTGACAGGGAGACTCTCGAAAAAGTACTGCAGGTCGGGCTTGGACACGGCCCCTGTCAATTTGAGGATGTCGAGTCAATTGTGCAGGAACAGGAGCCCAAAGTTCCTGAAAATCCATTTGCGCGGCTGATTGGCGCGGACCGCAGCCTCAAACGTCAGGTTGAGCAGGCCAAAGCGGCCATTCTTTACCCGCCCGACGGCCTGCACACGCTGATTGTCGGTCAGACCGGCGTCGGCAAGACCCTGTTTGCCCATATGATGTTTGAATATGGCAAGGCCATGCACCGTTTTGCCGAGGATGCGCCGTTTGTGACGTTCAACTGTGCGGATTATTACAACAATCCGCAGCTCCTGATTTCACATGTCTTTGGCTATGTCAAAGGGGCGTTTACGGGAGCCGAGCAGTCGAAAGCGGGTCTTGTTGAAGAAGCGGACGGCGGCGTACTCTTTCTTGACGAAATTCACCGTCTGCCGCCGGAAGGGCAGGAAATGATTTTCTACTTCATGGATACAGGCACGTTCAACCGCCTCGGCGAAACGCGGCGCGACCGCAGGGCGAAAGTCCTTATTATCGGCGCGACGACGGAAGACCCGGACTCGGCTCTTACGAAGACGTTTGTGCGCCGCATCCCGAACATCATGAAAATCCCGCCGCTTGTCGAACGCACGCTGGCTGAGAAGCTCGATATCATCAAGCTGATGTTTCAGGACGAGGCACAGCGCGTCAAGAAGCCGATACGCGTCGGGGTGGAATCCATCAAGGCCCTCGTCGGCAGCATCGGCAATGGCAATGTCGGTCAGCTCAAGTCCAATATCAAGCTGCTCTGTGCACAGGCTTTCTTAAATGGCATTGACAGCCCCGACTATATGGAAGTCGACTTCAAGATGCTGCCGCAGCAGATCCGAAATGGCCTTTTGACTTTGTCGGCCAATCGCCAGGCCCTGACCGAAGTCACGAAGGAACTCGGCAGTGACTCGTGCATCATCGTGCCGCCGGGACCCGACTTTCACCTTGAAAATGAAGAAAATGATGTGGAACCCTTCAATCTCTATCAGGTTGTTGAAGAAAAAGTCGAACTGCTGAAGGGCGAGGGCATCAGCAGCGACCTCATCAAGCAGATTGTGGCGACCGATGTCAATGTCTACGTGCGCACCCTATATAATAAGAAGAATTCCGTCAACATGACGACGCGGGAACGTCTTTTGAAGATTGTCGATGAATCCCTGATTGATTTTTCGGAACAGGTGGCACTTTATGTGCAGAAACGCATGAACCGCAGTTATCACGACCGCTTTCTCTATGCCTTCAGCCTGCACCTTTCGGCTTTTCTCAAGCGCGTCAAGTCAAAGGATACCATCTCTTATACGGAAATTGAAGGTGCTGTGCCGCAGGATTCTCTGTGTCTTGAAGTCGCAATGGAAATTGGCGGCTTCATCAGCAAGCATTATCATTTGGAAGTGCCGCGCGTGGAGATTGAGTACATTGCGCTGCTCTTGGAGTCGGCTGAGGACGATGATATGGAAGACCGCGTCGTCATCGTGGTGGCTACGCATGGACAGAGTACGGCCACATCGATGGTCGAGGTCGCACAGCGTCTGTTCGGTACGACGGACGTCAGCGTACTCGCTGTGGATATGCCGCTTGAAGTCAAACCGCAGGAAGTCCTCGACAAAATGTTTGTGATGCTGCGGGCCATGCGCTGCCTTAAAGGCGTCCTGATTCTTGCGGATATGGGCTCTCTGTGCAATCTCGGTCCGATTCTCGCGGAACGTCTTGAGGTGCCGGTAAGAACTATTGATATGGTCTCAACGCCGTTGATTCTTGAAGCTATGCGCAAGGCGGAGCTGGCGGGGATGGACCTTGAAGGGCTCTATGATGCCCTTTTGAGTTTCCATGGCTATGAGACAAGTGACATTACCAAAGAGGAAGATATGGCAGAAAATGATGATGGCGTCATCGTTACTATTTGCTCAACGGGGCAGGGCACAGCACTGAAGCTTAAGGCTCTGGTGGAGGATATTCTCGGTCAGTCCGGCCATCCGCTCACGGTGATTCCCGTGGGGCTTGTCAAACTCGAGGAGCATCTGCGGGAAATTGCCGAGGAGCATCACATTGTTGCAGCAGTCGGCGTCAAAAAGCCGCAAATGGAAATCCCGTTTATCCCTTTGGAGGCGCTCATCGATGGGAATGGCGAAAATACGCTGATGGAAATTGTCGGCGGCATCGCCAATCTGCCGGAGCACAGTCAAGGGGCTCCCGTCGTGCGCAAGCTCTGTGAGGAGTCTCTGCGCAAGTTCCTGACGTATCTGAATCCCGACAAAGTCATGCCGCTGCTGCTGGAATTTGATCATAGGCTGATGGAGAATTTGCCTAAGCCCCTGACAAATCCCCTGCGCATCCGCCTGCTCGTACACTGCGGCTGTGCTCTGGAACGTGCCGTCATGCATAAGCCCCTGCATTATGATAAGACGGCTGGCAGTCTGACCGCTGAAAAAATCAAAGTCCTGCATCAGGCCGCCGCGGTTTTTGAGGCCTCACTGCAGCTGCATTTGGCAGATGATGAAATTTATTTTATGGCTGAGATGATTTAACAAATCGATACACTAAGTACACTGCTGGTTTTATAGACAGCAGTGTATTATTTTTGCGCAATTTTTTATAGTACAGTATCAAAACACGATAAAACACGGCAGGTAGAGTATCTAATTTGAACGATATAGTATTGATTTGACGCTACTGAAAGGAAAAAGTTACGAAACATAGGCCTGAAAGATGATCAAGTCTTTGATACACAAAGTTGGCACGCATCTTGCATTGTATTAGGTCGGGAAAATCGTAAGGAGTTATTATAAGGGGAGGTTATGCTAAATGTTTGCTATCATAGTTGGTACGCATGGACTTTTTGCAAAAGAACTGGTGAAATCCTGTGAGATGATCTGCGGGGAACAGAAGAATGTCCGCGCCGTCACGCTCGTGCCGGGCGAAGGACCTGACGATGTTGTCAAGAAGTATGAGGAAGCCATCAAGGAGCTGGATTGCTCAGGCGGTGTGCTGTTCCTCAATGATCTTTTTGGCGGCAGCCCGTATAACGCAGCCTGCCGGCTCGTCATTGGCAACGAAGCGTATGGCATCGTAACGGGCGTCAATCTGCCGATGCTCATCGAGATGTGCAGTGCGCAGATGATGGACGAAGGTCTCAGCATTCAGGAGCTCATGCAGAAAGCAGCAGAAGCCGGCAAGAGCGGTATGCAGTTTTTCCATGCCAGCCAGATTGCCGATGATGAAGAGGAGGAGGATCTCTAATGAAAATCGTATTAGCAAGAATTGATGACCGCCTGATTCACGGGCAGGTCGCAACGGTATGGTCGAAAGCCACGAACTGCCAGCGCATCATTGTCTGCGATGATGAAGTTGCCAAGGATAAGATTCGTTCGACGCTTTTAAAACAGGTCGCACCGGCCGGCATCAAGAGCCATGTCGTTGACCTCGCGAAGGCCGTTCGCGTTTACAACAACCCGAAGTATGAAAACGACCGCTGCCTGCTGCTCTTTACAAATCCGTCGAGCGTGCTGTATCTTGTGGAGCACGGCGTACCCATCAAGAGCGTCAATATCGGCGGCATGAGCTTCCATGAAGGCAAGCATCAGATCACGAGTGCTGTCTCGGTCGATGATGAGGATATTGCGGCCTTCAAGAAACTCAATGATATGGGAATTGAGCTCGAAATCCGCAAGGTTGATACAGATAAGAAACAGAACCTGATGGATGTGCTGAAATAAACATGCAGCGGTCATGACATGCCGGAAAAACAAGATAGGGGGCTTTTCCGGCATGGACCGACATGGATAAAGATTAGATAAAGAAAGGCTATTAGCACATCGCTTAAATATTTATGTAACAAAATATGGAGGGGTAAATCATGGAAATTAGCAGTTTACAGATTCTCGCGATTTTCATCGTATCTGCTGTTGCCGGCATGGGCTCCGTACTCGATGAGCTGCAGACTCATCGACCGCTCATTGCCTGCACGATCACAGGTCTCATTCTCGGTGATATGACAACTGGCATCATCATCGGCGGTACACTTGAAATGATTGCACTCGGCTGGATGAACATCGGCGCTGCCATGGCGCCGGACGCTGCACTGGCCTCCGTCATTTCGACGATTCTGGTCATCGCCGGTCATCAGACCATCGGTGCCGGCATCGCCATTGCCATGCCGCTTGCCGCTGCCGGTCAGGTGCTCACCATCCTCTGCCGTACGCTCACCGTCGTGTTCCAGCACTGGGCTGACGGCTTCGCCGAAAAAGGCGAGCTGCGCGGCATCGATGCCTGCCATCTCGGCGCTCTGCTCATTCAGGCTCTGCGCGTAGCCATCCCGTCGACGCTCGTTGCCATGTACATTGGCACGGGTGCTGTTGAAGCCATGCTCGCTGCTATTCCGCCAGTTATCACGGGCGGCCTGCAGGTAGCCGGCGGCTTCATCGTCGTCGTAGGTTATGCGATGGTCATCAACATGATGGGTGCGAAATACCTCATGCCGTTCTTCTTCCTCGGTTTTGTCATTGCGGCCTTTACGACGTTCAACCTCGTTGCACTTGGCGTTATCGGCCTTGTCTGCGCAATTGTTTACATCCAGCTCAACCCGAAATACGCGCAGCTCTCTGCAGCTCCGGCAGCTTCGTCTTCATCCTCTTCGGATGCAGATGATGATCTCGACGATGAACTTGATTGACGAATGGGGGAAAATACGATGGAGAAGAAACTGACAAAAAGTGATTTTTTCTGGGCGTTCATTCGCTCGAATTTCCTGCAGGGCTCGTGGAACATGGAACGTATGCAGGCCCTCGGCTTTGCTTTTGGCATGGTGCCAATCCTCAAACGTCTTTACACGGGTGAGGAACTCAAAAAGGCCATGAAACGCCACCTTGAATTTTACAACACACAGCCATTCGTCACGGCACCGATCATCGGCATCACGGCAGCCTTGGAAGAAAAGAAAGCCAACGGTGCCGATATCCCGGACGGTGTTATCAACGGTATCAAAGTCGGCATGATGGGCCCTCTTGCAGGCGTCGGCGACCCGATTTTCTGGGGCACGCTGCGTCCAATCACGGCAGCTCTCGGCGCTTCGTTTGCGATTTCCGGCAGCATCCTCGGCCCAATTATCTTCTTCGTGCTCTTCAACTTTGTCCGCCTCTGGGTACGCTGGTACGGCATTAAATACGGCTATTCCAAAGGTACGGATATCGTTCAGGATGTTGCCGGCAACCGCCTGCAGAAACTCACGGAAGGTGCTTCCATCCTCGGCCTGTTCGTCATGGGTGCTCTCGTTAACAAATGGACAAGCGTCAATATCCCGGTCGTTGTCTCGCAGATCACGAATGCGAAGGGTGAAGTCGTCACGACGACGGTTCAGTCCATCCTCGACCAGTTGATGCCTGGCCTTATTCCACTCTTAATGACATTTGCCTGCATGGCCCTGATGAAACGCAAGGTCAATCCGATCTGGATCATCTTTGGTCTGTTCGCACTCGGCATTGTCTGCTATGCACTTGGCATCATGAATGTCAAATAAGTCCAATCCGTCTGATTAAGGAACAAAATCCGTAATTTGCAACGCCTTTTCCCTCGGGAAGGGGCGTTGTTTTGTATGAAACCCTTTACATTTGTGGGGGAATTCCGTAAAATAAAGAAAGATATAGTAAGCAAGCTATTTGGTTATGCCAAAGACCTGGCATAATGGGATAAGTATGGAATAGGAGAGATGTTCCCATGATCAAAAAAGCGATTGCTGTAATGACATCCGGTGGCGACAGCCCGGGCATGAATGCCGCGGCACGCGCCGTTGTCCGCACGGCACTTTATGAGGGTGTAAAAGTCTATGGTATCAACAACGGCTACCAGGGCATGCTCGATGACGACATCGTGGAGCTCACGAGCCGCAGCGTCAGCGACCTCATTCAGCGCGGCGGTACGTTCCTCGGCACGGCCCGCTGCCCGGAGTTCAAGACGCCGGAAGGCCGCCGCAAGGGCTATGACAACCTCGTAAAGCGTGGGATTGAAGGCCTTGTCATCATCGGCGGTGACGGCAGCCTGACGGGCGGTTCGCTGCTCTCGAAGGAAACGGGCATGCCGATTGTCGGTCTGCCGGGCACGATTGATAACGATGTCTGGGGCATGGATTACACGATTGGCTGCGATACGGCTGCCAACACGATTGTCGATGCCATCAACAAACTGCGCGACACGGCATCGGCTCACCGCCGTATCATGCTCGTCGAGGTCATGGGCCGCAACTCGGGCTGGCTCGCCATGATGTCCGGCATTGCCGGCGGTGCTGAGTTCATCCTCGTACCAGAAGTTAAATTCAACATCGACACGATGTGCGAAGAAATTAAAGAGATGTATGATGCCGGCAAACGCTACAGCATCATCGTCGTTGCTGAAGGTGCCGGCTCGGCCATCGAGATCGGCAAGGCCGTTGAGGAAAAGACGGGCATCGATACGCGTGTATCGGTTCTCGGCCACATCCAGCGCGGCGGTTCGCCGACGGTCGAAGACCGCATGAAGGCTTCGATGCTCGGCGAAAAGGCAGCTCTCGCGATCATCTCGGGTGCATCCGACGTCGTCTTCGGCTTCAACGAAGGCAAGGTCGTAGCCGTCAACCTCTTCGAGTCGGTCAACAACACGAAGACCCTGAATCCGGAACTCGTACGCCTTGCACGCGTGCTTGCCTGATTTAAAAATCCGCAATAAAAAATCTGGTCCGCATTTGCAGACCAGATTTTTTTGTATGTATTTCGTATTCACAAGTAAGAACTTACATGATGCTGCCCGGATATTTGAGCGTGGCGAAATAATCATCAAGAGTCTCAGCACGGCGGATGAGCTCGATACTGCCGTCTTCACGCAGCAGGAGTTCGGCGCACCAGAGTTTGCCGTTGTAATTGAAGCCCATGGCACTGCCGTGCGCGCCTGTATCGTGAATGATGACGCGGTCGCCGATGTCGATTTTCGGCAGCTTGCGGTCGATGGCAAATTTATCGTTGTTTTCACAGAGCGAGCCCGTGACGTCGTAGACGTGGTCGCACGGTTCGTTTTCCTTGCCGGCAATCGTGATGTGATGGTAAGCACCGTACATGGCCGGACGCATGAGGTTGGCCATGCAGGAATCGAGGCCGATGTAATCCTTGTACGTCTTTTTCTCGTGGATGGCCGTGGAGACGAGCCAGCCGGCAGGGCCCGTCATGGCGCGGCCGCTCTCGGTCAGGATGGCGACGTCGCCGAGGCCATAGGGTACCATGAGCTCATCGTAGAGCTTGTGGATGCCTTCGCCGATTTCCTGCAGATTCAGAGGTTCTTCCTCCGGACGGTATGGGATGCCGAAGCCGCCGCCGAGGTTGACGAATTCGACATGGATATCGAGTTTTTCCTTGAGCTCGCGGGCCAGCGTGAACATGAGCTTGGCCGTGAAGAGGAATGCTTCCGTGCGGCGCTCGTTCGAAGCGACCATCGTGTGCAGGCCAAAGCGTTTGACGCCTTTTTCCTTGACGATTTTGTAGGCTTCGAAGAGCTGGTCGCGCGTCAGGCCGTATTTGGCCTCGGTCGGTTTGCCGATGATGTCGTTGCCTTCCATAAGGTCGCCCGGATTGTAGCGGAAGCAGATGACTTTTGGCAGGCCGGCATTTTTCTCGAGGTATTCAATATGGCTGATATCATCGAGGTTGATGATGGCGCCGAGTTCGATGGCCTTCTGGAATTCATCGGCCGGCGTGTCGTTGGAGGTCAGGAGAATCTCCTCTCCCTTGACACCCGAGACATCGGAGATGATGAGTTCGGCGAGGCTGCTGCAGTCCGTGCCGGCACCTTCTTCATGCAGAATCTGAACGATGCGCGGGTTTGGCAGGGCCTTGACGGCAAACTGCTCGCGGAAGCGCGGTGCCCAGGCGAATGCTTTCTGCAGATTGCGGATGTTCTCGCGGATAGCGTGTTCGTCGTAGATGTGAAAAGGGGTCGGATACTTTTTGATGACTTCTTCAAGTTCATCCTTCGTGAGCGGGAAAGTCTTTTTGCTCATAAAATTGTCCTCCTGTGAAACGATAAAAGAACCAAAGAGAATTATTATCTATAAAATTGTTAATTTATTATAACAAACAGGAATACTGCTGTCAATTCCTATGTTATAATTGTATAATAAAATCACTGTATCGGGGAAAGATTTCTAGTAAATTCAGATGCCTTACAGGCAGCCTGGTCCATTGTGTGGTAAAATAAATCGTATACCGTATATAATAATAGAAGGTTTATTCTTTTTTAGGAGTAAAATAAATATGGGAAGAATATTTGGCGTGCTGAGACTTTTCCGGCACGATATCCTTGTCATGCTGCTCTCGCTCAAGAGCCGGCAGACGCCGCGCAAGGTCAAGGGCATGATGCTTTTTGCGATTCTCTATCTTTTAAGCCCGATTGACCTGATTCCCGATGCCATTCCGGTGGCAGGGCTTCTCGATGATGCCGTCATTGTGCCGACCGTCATCGCGGCGCTCATGCATTTTCTGCCGCCGCAGGTCCGTTATGATTGTGAGGGGCAGGCCGATTATATTCTGAGGCATGGGAAACTGGCCGCGGCCTTTTTGAGCCTTTTTGTCCTTTTATGGGCCGGTGTGTTAATCTGGGGAATTTACAAGCTGCTATCGTAAAAAATGAATTGTAATAATTGGGAAGCGTGTTATCTATAATGGAAATATGAGAAAGGAGGCTGCTTGACCGTTGCGTTTATATATTGCCGAGAAACCAAGCGTGGGGCGTGAACTCGCGAAATGTCTGCGGGGACCCATCGCGCGCCGTGATGGCTATCTCATGACGAAAGACGGCATCGTGACGTGGCTGTTTGGTCATATCCTGCGTCAGGCCGAACCGGAGGAGTACGACGAGAAGTACAAGCGCTGGCGCGCAGAGGACCTGCCCATCATCCCCCAGCAGTGGAAGCTCTTTGTCGATAAGGACTGTGAGAAGCAGTTTGCCATCGTCAAATCTTTGATTGACAAGGCCGATGAGATTGTACACGGCGGCGACCCGGACCGCGAGGGACAGCTGCTCGTCGACGAGGTGCTCGACTATCTGGGCAACAAGAAGCCGGTGAAACGCATTCTTCTGAACGCCTTGGATGAAAAAAGCATCAAAAAGGCCAATGCGAGCCTGCGTGACAACCGCGATTTCTTCAATTTAAAACAGTCAGCCCTTGCGCGGGCAAGAGCGGACTGGCTCATCGGCATGAATCTTTCGCGGGCTTACACGCTCGCGGCGCGCCGCGCCGGTCATGAAGGGCTCGTGCTGCCTGTGGGCCGCGTCAAGACGCCGACGCTTTCGCTTGTCGTGCGCCGTGAGCGTGAGATTGAGCATTTCAAACCCGTGACGTATTATCTCATCAAAGGCACGTTCCGCCATGAAAACGGTTCATTCGAGGCGCAGTGGAAGCCGAAGGACACGATGGCGGGGCTCGACAGCGAGAATCGTCTGATCGATAAGAAAATCGCCGATGAGAAATTGGCTTTTTTCAAGGATGAGCCGCACGAGGCCGTGATTTCTTCGTATCAGAAGACAAAGAAGCAGGAGCCGCAGCCCCTGCCGTTTTCACTTTCCACGCTGCAGGTTCTCGCAGGCAAGCGCTTTGGCTATGCGCCGCAGCTTGTGCTCGATACGGCGCAGAAGCTCTACGAAAAAAAGCTCACGACGTATCCGCGTTCGGACTGCGAATATCTGCCGACAAATCAGTTTGGCGATGCTAAGACGATTTTGTCGCATCTTGCAAAAGCCGGCGACGGGCTCGTCTCTTCGTGGGTGCCGGCGGCCAATCCGCAGCAGAAGAGCCGCGCGTGGAACGATAAGAAGATTTCGGCGCATCATGCCATCATCCCGACGACGGTACAGGCCGATGTCACGAAGATGACGGCCGAGGAACGCAATCTCTATCATTTGATTGCCCGCGGCTATCTGGCCCAGTTCTATCCGGTCCACACGTATGACCAGACGAAAATTGAGGTCCAATATAAGGATGAACTCTTCACGGCCAGCGGCCGCACGGAGCGGGACCTTGGCTGGAAGGTCATGTATCAGTCCATGAAGAAAAAATCCGCGTCTGCCGATGAGTCCGAAGAGGAAGGCAAAGAAGGCAAAGACGAGGATGAGAGCACAAAAACGCTGCCAGCCATGAGGAAAAAGGACATCGTCAACTGGCAGCGCGGCCGTCTGCTTGAAAAAATGACGAAGCCGCCGGTTCGTTTTACAGCCTCGACGCTGCTGGCCGGTATGAAGGAAATTCATAAATACGTCAAGAATCCGGAAGCGAAGAAGCAGCTCAAGGATGTCTACGGCATCGGCACCGAAGCCACGCGTGCGACCATCATCGATGACCTAATCCGCCGCAAATTTCTGAAGGCACAGGGCAAAAAGAAATACCTCGTGCCGACGCCGGCGGCGTATCTCTTAGTCGACGCCCTGCCCGATGATTTGACGTATCCGGATGCCACGGCCATCTGGGAGGACAAACTCCACTCAATGTCAGAAGGCGAAGGAACCCTTGCGGAATTTCTGCAGGGACAGATTGACTTTACGCGCAAACTCTGCCAAAAGGCCGAGGATATTCATATGGAAGTCAAGGGCGAAAATGTTTGCCCGCGCTGCCATCAGGGCGTGCTCATTCAGCGCAAGGGGCGCAACGGTGTCTTCTGGGGCTGCTCGAATTACCCGAAATGCCGCATGACCTGCAACGATAAGAACGGCAAACCTGACCTTGAAGACGCGAAAGCACGTCTCGCGCGTACGCCGCGCGATATGGCGCCCGCGGCCGTCTCGGCCTCAGCGCTGGCGCGGCAGCAGCGTTCAGCTTCGCGGCAGATTCCTGCAGCAATGAACGCGGCGGGAACGTCTTATCTGTCAGCAGATTATGCGGCATCCGGCCGGTATCAGGAGACAGCGGCCGATATTGAAGCACTGAATTCCCTGTTTTCACCCGCAGATTATGCGGCCAGAATGGAAGAAGACCGCAAAAGCTACGAATCCCAGCAGCAGTCTGCATGGCAAAATTGGGCGGACAAGCCGAAGTACTCGGCCAGCCCCATGGAGCATATGCAGGAGCCGGACGGACAAAAGGAGCAGGATAAGACCTATCTCTGCCCGCGCTGCCGCGAGGGCCATCTGCGCAGTCTGCATGGCCGCAACGGTGTCTTCTGGGGATGCTCGAATTATCCGCGCTGCACGGCCACCTTTGACGACGACCACGGCAGGCCGCTTTTGAAATAAAGCAGGAAATAAAAATAGAAAATAGATAGGATAATATAAGGAGAAAACATGACAACATTTCGTGATTTAGGTGTCAGCGAGACACTCTGCGAGGCTCTGGCCAAAAGAAATATCACGGCCCCAACGCCCATCCAGCTGCAGACCATCCCTAAAATTCTTGCGGGTACGGACATTCTCGGCGTGGCGCCGACGGGCACAGGCAAGACCCTTGCGTATCTTTTGCCGCTGCTGATGAAAATCGAGCCAGAACGCCGCGAAGTGCAGGCTGTCGTGCTTGCACCGACGTATGAACTCGCCATGCAGATTGCCGGCGAAGCGCGCGAACTCAGCCAACAGGCCAGTCTCGGCATCCGTGTGCAGGGCCTCATCGGCGGCGCCAATATTGCGCGTCAGATGGACAAGCTCAAGGAAAAACCGCAGCTCATCGTCGGTTCTGCCGGACGCATCATCGAACTTAACCGCAAGGGCAAGCTTAAGCTGCACGGCGTCAGGATGCTCGTCCTCGACGAATTTGACCGACTGCTCGACGACCAGAACGACATGACGACGGCCGATGTCGTGAAACTCCTGCCGGAGGACCGTCAGGCCCTGATGTTTTCGGCAACGGACCCGAAAAAAGCCAGAGAGCGGGCCTCGTTCCTCGGTCAGCCGGAACTCATCGAAATTGAGCAGTCGGCGGAGGAAATTGCGGCCTGCCGCCATTACTTTGTCATGGTGCCGTTCCGCGAAAAAATCGAGCGCGTGCGGAGACTCACGCGTTCCCTGCCCATCAAACGGGGCCTTGTCTTTATCAATAAGACATTTGCGGCAGAACAGACACTCTCTAAACTCTGCTATGAGGGCATCCGCGCCGAATCCCTGCTCGGCAAAGACGCCAAACAGTCGCGCCAGTCGGCCATGGCTGCCATCAAGGGCGGCCGTGCCAATCTGCTGCTTTCGACGGACCTTGCCGCCCGCGGACTCGACATTCCCGATGTCGATTACGTTATCAATCTCGACTTTCCCGAGAGTGCGCAGGTCTACAAACACCGTGCCGGCCGTACGGCCCGTGCAGGGCACAAGGGAGCCGTCATCACGCTGATTGACGTCAAAGAGTCCTTAAAACTCGAGAAGCTCGAGAAAAAACTTGGCATCCACTTCGAGCGTCTGCCAAAAGCTCATGGGGAGATTGCCGGCAGAAAGAAAAGACCAGTCAGGGCGGCAAGCAGCGGCAAGCCGGAAAAGTCGTCAAAGTCACTTGCTAAAAAATCATTTTTCAAGCAGAAATAAGGTTCCTGTCGATATCAATAGGCAAGACTCGATAGACCGGACAGGATAGGTTTTTGCATCAGAACTAGGAGGTTCTTTAAACGTGGACATTGTGCCCATATTATTTCAGTTATTGCTCGTTCTCTTTCTCATCGCGATGAATGGTTTCTTTGTCGCGGCGGAGTTTTCGTGTGTCAAGATACGTCCGTCGCGCCTTGAGACGCTGATTCAGGAAGGCAGCCGTCAGGCAAAGTATGCCAAGAAGCTCACGGACCATCTCGATGCGTCGCTTTCCGTGACGCAGCTCGGCATCACGCTGGCCTCCCTTGGTTTAGGCTGGGTCGGTGAACCTGCCGTGGCCACGCTCATCCTGCCCGTCACGCATATGCTCGGGCTCGATGATGTCATCGGCCATACGATTTCCCTTGCTTTGGCCTTTTCCATCATCACGGGCATGCATATCGTGCTCGGCGAACTCACGCCAAAGACGATGGCCATCCAGAATGTCGAGAAAATCATGCTGAATGTTGCACTGCCCATGCTGATTTTCCAGCGCGTGATGTACCCCTTTGTCTGGCTGCTCAATCATGTGGCCAACTGGGTGGCACATCGTCTGGGCTTTCATACGGCCTCGGAGGGCGATGATGCTCATACCGAAGAGGAAATCCGCCTGCTCATGGAGGAAAGCCACCGTCAGGGCCTCATTGATGATACGGAAGTCGATTTTGTCGACAACGTCTTTGATTTCACCGACCTCAATGTCCGCGAAATCATGACGCCGCGTACAGATATGATTTGCCTCTATCTTGAGGACAGCATGGAGGAAAATCTCAATGTTATCCTCGAGGAGCAGCTCACGCGTTACCCAATCTGCCGCGAGGATAAAGACCACATCGTCGGTTTCCTGCACGTCAAAGACCTCATGCGCGTCATGGCGGAAGGACGCAAGCCGAATCTGCGCCGCCTCGCGCGCAAGGCCCTGATTGTGCCGGAGAGCATGGACGTCAGCGTTCTTCTTAAGACCATGCAGAAGCAGCGTTCGCAGATGGCCATTGTCGTCGATGAATACGGCGGCACGGCCGGCATGGTGACAATTGAGGATATTGTTGAGGAAATTGTCGGCGATATTCAGGATGAATTCGACGAGGAGCGTCCGACGGCTGAACGCCGCGGCAAGCGCATTTTCTCGGTCGATGCCAAGATGCTCTTGGAGGAACTCGAGGACATTCTGGAAATCCGCATTGAGGATGAAGACGTCGATACGATTGGCGGCTGGCTCTACGACCAGATTGGCCAGACGCCGCGCGTCGGGCAGATGGCAGCCTCGGGCGGCAATACCTTCTATGTTGAGGAAGTTGACGGCGTGCGCATCACGCGCGTCCTGATTCACTGTGCCGAAGATCTCCAGAAGGAGCACGATGAGATTGTCGATATGCCGCAGTAAGTGCCCCATAAAGACAAGAAAGGATAAGAATTTCGTTTCATTTCCTGTACTAGGCTTTTCAGGATGAAAACGGTATAATAAAGACGTATCTGATGGAAACAGGAAGATAATAGATGATCATTACACTCGAAAATTTCACAAAGAGTTATGGCGAAAAGCAGCTTTTTGCCGGTGTGAACCTCAGTATGGATGCAGGCGACAAAGTCGGTATCGTCGGGGTCAACGGCACGGGCAAATCGACGTTTCTCAAGGCGATTGCGGGACTCGTGCCTGTCGATGAAGGCACGATGGTCACGATGCGCGGCCTGCGCATCGAGTATCTCGCACAGGACAAGGTATTCAATCCGGAAAATACCGTGCTCATGGAAGTCTTCCGCGGCATGACGCCGCTTATGGACGCCCTGCGCGGATATGAACTGGCCCTCTCTGAGTCGCAGAAGACTCCGGATGACCCGAAAATCCAGCAGCGCATCATGAAGTATGCGGAAAAAATCGATGAACTCGATGGCTGGCAGGTCGAGAGCACGGCTAAAACGGTCCTGCAGAAGCTCGGCATCGGCGATTATACAGCCAAGGCCGGCACGCTTTCCGGCGGTCAGCAGAAGCGTCTGGCCCTTGCGACAGCGCTGATTCAGCCCTGTGACCTGCTGCTGCTTGACGAGCCGACCAACCATCTCGACAGTGAGACCATCGCATGGCTCGAGGAATACCTCAAAGGGCAGAAAGGCGCCCTTTTGATGGTCACACATGACCGCTATTTTCTCGACAACACGGCGACAAAAATCCTTGAGCTCGATAAAGGCAGTGCCTACACCTATACAGGCAATTACTCGTCTTTCCTCGAACAGAAGGAAGCGCGCATCGAGCGTGAGGAAGCCAGCGAACAGAAACGCCAGAATTTCCTGCGCAACGAGCTCAAGTGGCTGCGCCGCGGCGCTCAGGCGCGTTCGACGAAGCAGCGTGCGCGCATCGAGCGGTATGAGGAAGTCAAAAACAAGAAGGTTGACCTCGACCGCAGCACCGTGGAAATCGGACTCGCGGGCAGCCGCCTCGGCCGTACGGTCATCGAGCTCAACCATGTCGGCTATGAAGTCGGCGGCCGCACGATCATCAAGGATTTTTCCTACACCGTCCTGCGCAATGACCGCGTGGCCATTCTCGGCCGCAATGGCACGGGAAAATCCACACTCCTGAACATTTTTGCCGGACGTCTGCAGCCGACGCATGGTACCGTGACCATCGGTCAGACGGTCAAGATCGGCTATTTCACGCAGCGTGCTGTAGAAATGGATGAACGCCTGCGGGCCATCGAATACATTCAGGAAGCCGCAAGGTCCATTACACTGGCGGACGGCTCGCGCATTTCGGCCAGCGAGCTCATGGAACGCTTTCTTTTTCCGGGAGAGCTGCAGTGGACGCCGATTGCGAGACTTTCGGGCGGTGAGAAGCGCAGACTTTTCCTGCTTCGCATCCTTATGGAAGAGCCGAATGTTCTTTTGCTCGATGAGCCGACAAACGACCTCGACCTCGAGACGATGTCCGTGCTCGAATCCTTCATCGATGATTTCCGCGGCGCGATTATCTTCGTCTCGCATGACCGTTTCTTTGTCGACCGCTTGGCTGATAAAGTCTTTGTCTATCAGCCGGACGGCAGCCTGCGCATGTACGCGGGCGGCTACAGTTATTACAAGGAAAAGGAACGCGAGGAAGAAGCAGCCAAAGCCGCAGCAGAACCTGCACCGCAGAAAGCGGAAGTACGCGAAAAGCCTAAGACCGCGGAACGTCCGCAGCGTCAGACTAAAAAGCGTCTGAGCTTTGGCGAACAGAAGGAATATGCGGAAATTGAGGGCGTCATCGCGAGCAAAGAAGGAGAGCTCAAGGTCGTGCGGCTCGAGATGCAGCAGGCAGCGACAGACTACACGCGCCTTGCCGAACTCGGCCGTGAGGAAACACGCCTTGCCGCGGAACTCGACCATTTGATGGAACGCTGGGCTTACCTCGAGGAAATCGCGGAAAATCAGGATTAAACAGTCAATCATTTATTCTATCTACATATAAAGGGGAAGGTAACCATGGCATTTGACAAGAACCAGTTTGCAGACATCGTCGAGGAGTTCAAGGTAGACGGCACGCGCCTTCATGAAGTCGCGGCTGACTTCCGCTATGACCTGCGCAAAGGTCTTGAGGACCCGAATGAATCGTCGCTGCGCATGCTCAAATCGTACGTCGGCCTGCCGACTGGCGAAGAAACGGGCGAATACCTCGCACTTGACTTTGGCGGCACGAACGTGCGTGTCCTGCGCATCCGCCTTGACGGCCACGGCAAATTTGAAATCCTGAAGAAAGTTGCCAAACCGCTGCGCGTCGAGGGTGTCTATGATTTCGTCGGTGAGGGCTCGATGGCAGAGGAGCAGTTCGATTTCATTGCCGAGCTCGTCGATGAAGCCATTGAGGGCGACCATAAGACGAAGTATCTGCTCGGCCATACGTTCTCCTTCCCGTCGGAGCAGACGAATCTTTATAATGCCAAACTGATTATCTGGACGAAGGAATTTGCAACGAAGGGCGTTGAGGGCAAGGTCGTCAACGACCTCCTCAAAGAAGCTCTGCATCGTCAGGGCATCGACAATGTTGAGCCGACGGCCGTCATCAACGATACGGTTGCCGTTCTCCTAGCCGCTGCTTACAAGCAGGCCGATACGTACATCGGCTCGATTTACGCGACGGGCCATAATACCTGCTACTTTGAGCCGTTCAAGGGCAAGGCAGAGCAGCCGATGATCCTGAATCTCGAGTCGGGCGGCTTCATGAAACTCGCGCCGAACCGTTTTGATGCCGAATTTGATGCCGCTTCGGAAAAACCGGGTGAGCAGCGTCTCGAGAAAATGGTTTCGGGCCGTTACATGGGCGAGCTCTTCGGCATGGCCATTGCGGAGCTCCTCGGTGAAAAGGGCAAAAAATACGGCTTCACAAGCATCGATATGTCGAACATCATCCTCGATGAAACGGCTGGCCTTACAGAAGTTGGTCGCATTGTCAAGGCCAAGACAGGTCATGAACTTGAAGAAGTCGACCTGCAGCGCCTGCAGGAACTCGCCTCGGCCATCGTCGTGCGTTCAGCACGCCTCGTAACGGCTACGTATGTCGGCATCATCTGGCAGCTTGCCGGTGATGAAGCCGTCAAGAAGCAGCACATTGCCATCGATGGTTCCGTTTACGAGAAGATGCCTCTGGCCAAGGAAAACATCATGCGTGCGCTTTCCGAACTTCTCGGTGAGGCTGCTGCCAATGTCGATACGGTCCTTGAAAACGGCGGTTCTGGCCTCGGTGCTGCTATCGCCGCTGCCATGTCGCAGAAGCAGGCGTGATTTCCTAAGCAAAAAAATAATACTGAATAAAGAAGCCACTGCTGTCTCCTGGAGATGGCAGTGGATTTTTATATAAATGACACCTTATTCGTGATATAATAAAAAAATCAATATGAGAGAAATCGGGGAAAGGGGGCGTTTGCCATCGAACAGTCACTTAATATGACCATGACCCAGCATCTGAGCATGACGATGCAGATGCAGCAGGCCATTCAGATTCTGCAGCTTTCAGCACAGGATCTGCGTGCAGTGGTTGAAAAAGAATATTTGGAGAATCCGGTGCTGGAGATGGACGAGCCCTCTTCTTATGCGGCAGAACATGGTGAGAGAATGCAGGAAGTATTGCAGGCTGGCAATGCCGCAGCTCTGGCAGATTATCTCGATGGCGGTGGCAAGCAGCCTGCCTATTTTGCTGAAGATAGTGAAAAACACGTCGAGGCAGCAGCCCCGCTGCATATGACATTGGAAGAAGAACTTCTGGAACAGGTTAATTTTACATTTCAGGATGAACGGGAAAAGGCGGCTGCCGTCTTTCTCGTCGGTTCTCTTGACGGCCGCGGTTATTTGACCGTACCGCTGGCAGAAATTGCCCGCGCTGCACAGATCGAGATGCCGGAGGCCGCCCGTGTTCTCGCTGTTATCCAAAATTTTGACCCGGCCGGCGTGGGCGCGCGCAATCTCTCGGAATGTCTGCGCCTGCAGGCCGAGCGTCAGGGCCTTTATAATGGCCTGGTCGCCGCGGTCATTGACCGCCACCTCGATGATGTGGCTTTGCACCATATTAAAGAAATTGCTGCTGCGGAGCAGGCAAGTCCTGCCGACGTGCAGATGGCCGTCGATATCGTCAAACGCTTCAATCCGAAGCCTGGTGCTGCTTACGGCAGTGATGAACCAGCCTATATTACACCGGATGTCATTGTGCGCCGCGTGGAAGGCGGCTATCGTGTGGAACTCGAGGACGGCGATGTACCGCAGCTTCATATTTCAGCGCTGTACCGTCAGGCAGATGCTTTTGATAAAAAAACGAAAAAATACATTACAAGTCGTCTGCATGCTGCATCCTGGCTGATCAGCAGTATTGAACAGCGGCGCACGACCATCCGTCATGTCGTTGAGGAAATCGTGCGCCGGCAGCCGGAGTTTCTGGCCAAAGGACCGGCTTATCTGCAGCCGATGACGATGAAAGAAGTGGCAGATGCGATTGGCGTGCACGAATCGACGGTCAGCCGTGCCGTGGCCAATAAATATGCGGAACTGCCAAATGGCATTGCTGCGTTGCGAAGTTTCTTTACGTCACGCAGTGTCAAGTCGGAGAGTGGAGAGGAGGTTGCTGCTGCTCAGGCAAAAGCGGCCATTGCCAAACTGATTCTTGCAGAAAATCCGCGCAAACCCCTTTCGGACCAGAAAATCTGCGGACTCCTGAAGGAGCAGAATATCATCCTTTCCCGCCGTACAGTCATGAAATACAGTGAACAGCTCGGCTATGATTCCTCGGTGAAACGAAAGCGGTACTGATTTGCCAGCCTGCCCTCTGGGGCAGGTTTTTTATTTTATAGCTGCTATATGAAATAGACATACACAAGAAATAAGAAGTAAAAACAAAATAGAAAATACCGCCGAAATAAAAGGAAATAATAACTTTGTGAAAAAATACGCAAAATAGCTTGCATTCTATAAGGAACGTGCTATTATAGAAATCAGATGATCCGACGGAATGTTGTATAGATAGATAAGTTAAAAAAAGCACGTTCTCACGGATTATTATTATTGGGAGCAAGGGATATGTGAAGTGAGAGCACATTTATAATACCTTTTTTCGTCAAATAAAGTTAATTTTTTCACTTTCACTACAATTGTGCAATTATTCGTAAGCTTGTCTTAGGGGAGGACTTATCATGGCAGATCAGAAAAAACCACGTATTGTCATTGTCGGTGCAGGTTTTGGCGGCGTTAAGCTGGCCAAGCTTTTTGCTAAGGAAGATGTTGACGTAACGTTAGTGGACCGCCATAATTTTCAACTGTTTCAGCCGCTTCTTTATCAGGTATCGACGGCTGTTCTCGATACGGATGAGATCGCTTATCCGGTTCGTACTTTTTTCCGCAAGAATCAGAATGTTGAATTCTTCATGGCTAAGGCGGAAGGCGTTGACCAGGCACGCAAGGTCCTGCTGACGAATCACGGAGAAATTTCTTATGATTATCTGATTCTGGCTGCCGGTGCTACGACAAATTACTTTGGCATGAAGTCTGTTGAGGAAAATTCCTATGGCATGAAGACCCTGCAGGAAGCCCTGCATATTCGCAATCATGTTCTGCATATGTTTGAGCGTGCCAATAAGGAAAAGGATCCTGCAGTCCGCCGCCGCATGCTGACGTTCGTCGTCGTTGGCGGTGGCCCGACGGGCATTGAGGAATCCGGTGCGTTGACAGAACTCTTCGGCATTCAGAAAAAAGAGTTCCATCACCTCGATTTCGATGAAGTTTCCGTCAAACTCATCGAAGCTACGCCGAATGTTCTGCCGATGGTTGCTCCGAATCTGCGCGAGCATGCTGTCAAAGTCCTGCGCAAGAAGGGCGTCGATGTCATGCTGAACACGCAGGTTGTCGATTACGATGGTCAGGAACTCAAGCTCAAGGATGGCAGCACGATTCCAACATCTACGGTTATCTGGGCAGCTGGTGTCAAGGCCGTGCCGTTCATCAAGGACTGCGGCGGCGAAGTCGACCGCGGCGGCCGCATCATCGTCAATGAGAAACTGCAGGTAGAAGGCAGCGACTGCGTCTTTGCCATCGGCGACTGCGCGCATTATCAGCACGGTACGGAGCGCCCGCTGCCGACCGTTGCTCCGGTTGCCATGCAGCAGGCACAGACGGCTCATGACAATATCATGAAACTCATCCATGGTCAGAATGACCTCGCTACCTTCCATTATAAAGATCTCGGCTCGATGGCCACGATTGGCCGCGGTGAAGCCGTTGTCGACAAGACGAAGATCAACCCGCAGATGACGGGCTTCCTCGCCTGGTGCGCATGGATGTTCGTTCATCTCCTGCGCCTCGCCGGCGCGCATGCCAACTTCACCGTTGCCATCAAATGGACGTGGAACCTCTTCTCGGGTACGCGTCTCGGCCGCATCATCACGAATATCAAAGACTGATGAAAGGCGGATGGATGTACAAAATTTGCCTATCTATTAATATCCTACATATATAATATTGAGCTGTTTCCTGCGGGAGACAGCTTATTTTTTGTGCTTTTCAGGAGTGTCTGTCCTGCGCGGAATGCGGATTGTTTTTATTCTTTTATGTATTCATATAAAGGAGCAGGAAATTCTGCCTTACATAGAGAATATGTACTTGAATATAGGCAAAGTCTGCTGTTGCAAGCAAAGTGATTCCCATTCAAATGAAGAGAATTTACAAAAAGAGGAGTGTTGTATATGAAACACTGCAGACATGGCAGACACGCAAAAACGGGTATGAATAAGAAAATTGGCATGCTGGCCGCCGCAGCAGCTTTTGGCTTTATGAATATGGGCTGGGCCTCGGCTGCACCGGTACCGACTGAGGCACAGAAGCAGGAAATTGACAGTCATCGTGATGTCTTGGTAAATGCTGGCAAACTGCAGGAAGAGCAGCAGACGAAAAAAGAATTGGATCAGGCCGGAGTATCTCTTGGCAATGCAGACCTGAAGGTAGAAGAGGCAGAACGTCCAAGCCTGAATCTGCCGGAATCCCTGAAGGTACAGGTCAATGACTTTAAGATTACGGGACAGGACATCTGCAGCGAGGATTCACTCAAGGCTCTTTTGGCCGATAAAAAAGGCAAACTGCTGACGTTTAAAGACCTGCAGGACGGAGCGGATACGCTTTCGCGTTATTTCCGCGATAAGGGCTATATCGCGGCCCACGCCTATCTGCCGGTCCAGAAAATCGAAAACGGTGTGGTCGAATATGCCGTTGTTGTCGGACGTTTCGATGGCATCACGATCACGAACAACACGAAAATCCATGACAGCGTCATCAAACGCGAGACCGCCTTCTTGAAAAAAGGTGATTATTTGACGCGCACGAATCTCGAACGTGCGGTTTGGCTGCTTTCGGATCTTGCCGGTGCGGACGCCAAGGCTGTGCTGACGACGGGTGACACCCCGGGAACGGTCCATGTGACACTCGACCTCAACCCGCATAACGGCAAGCAGGGCCTTTTTTCCATCGATAATTACGGCAACCGTTCGACGGGCTACAATGAATACGGCCTTGACTACGACTTTCTGAACCTTGCCCGTGAGGGCGACCATCTGGCCGTAGGCATCACGACGACGGGCAATGAACTCTTCAACTGGGGTGCAAATTACACGATCCCGGTCATCCGCGATGGTCTGAAGCTTTCAGCTGGCTATAATGTCCTGACGTATCAGCTCGGCGATACTTTTGAACCGCTCGACGGTGTCGGACATTCCCGTATCGCTTCGCTTGGTCTCGATTATGCGATCCAGCGCAGCCAGCGCCACAACCTCTACACGGGCCTGCGCTATGAGCACAGCGATATCAAGGATGAGTACCGTCTTTGGGATTCTACGTATGCGGACAAGAAAGGCAATGCCGCTGTCTGGTCCCTTTATGGCGATGAGCAGGACCGCAAGGGCGCAACGGATTGGCGTTTCGAGTATAAATTTGGGCATATCACGAACTCGGCTTTTGATTCCAGCGATATGGTTACGCGATGGCTGGCTGGCGACCGTGCAACGGATGGCACGTACAACAAGATTCGCGCGAACATTCTTCGCCGTCAAAATTTCAACGACCGCACGTATCTGCTGCTCTCGGCCCGCGGCCAGTACGCGTTCAACAATCTCGATTCTTCGGAGCATTTTGCCCTCGGCGGCCCGTACGGCGTGCGTGCTTATCCGACAAGCGAGGCTTCCGGCGATACGGGCTATCTGACGCGCGCCGAGCTCCGCTGGCTCCTGCCACTCGGTGCCAAAGACCAGCAGCTCCACCTCGCGACTTATCTCGAACACGGCGGTATCTGGCTTAACAAGGACAGCAGCCTGAGCAATGGCTACAAGAATCACCGCAATCTGCAGGGCGTCGGCCTCGGCCTCATCTGGTCGCGCTATGAAGACTGGTTCCTGCGTGCCGATTACGCTTGGAAACTCGGTTCGGAAGAGCCGACGAGCGACACAAACCATTCGGGCGGCCATTTCTGGATCCGCGGCGGTGTCTATTTCTAAGAAATACGCAGCATAAAACTGCATATAGCGTCATGAACGTGCATAGAATTACATAAAAATTTAAGCAGAGTGTATAACAGACACTCTGCTTTTTTCTTGGAAAAAAGAGGAACTAATAGGCGGAACAGACTCCTGCAAAAGGTCTTTTTGGGAATTGAACACGGTTTTTGTTTTTTGAAGATTCGTGTCTTGAAATTACATATAATAGCATTAAATGGCATAAAATAACCTAAAAATCAATGGAAAAATCGTAAAAATAGCTTTGTTTATGTTTGATGATGCATTATTTATATTAATAAATTCAGTCTATATCATTTAGAATATATATGATTAAAAATTATTATCCGTTATTGTGTATTCTCGATTATGTGCTATAATATAAATAGAATAGTGAAAACAAAATGTTCTGGTTGGTGCATAAACATGCAAAACGCTTTAGAAAAGCGATTGCAGCTTGGCGGACGTCTTCACTATTGTCCCATATCATTTTTTGGAAGGAACAGTCTGACTTTGCCTATATCATACTGTTTTTTATCCAGCTTATTGAAAGGAAGAAGATGCTTACTATATAACGAAAGAGGGGAACCAAAATGAAAACAGCGATGCGTAAAAGAAAGGAATGGCAGCGCCAGACAGCGGCGATTACCGCTGCTTTAATGGCTATGTCGGTCGGCGGTATCGCCTACGCAATGCCACAGGGTGAGAATATCCGTTCCGGTAAAGGGGAAATTACCCGTCAGGACAAGGATATGACGATCAACCAGGATTCCAAGCGCCTGGCTATCGATTGGGCCGGATTTGACATTGCCAATGATGAAAGAGTTACATTCCAGCAGCCCGGTAAGGACGCCGTGGCGCTGAACCGCGTGGTAGGAAATGCCGCTTCGGTCATCGATGGTACGCTTGCGGGCAACGGCCATGTCTATGTCGTCAACCCGAACGGCGTGCTCTTCGGCAAGGGGGCAAGCGTCGATGTCGGCTCGCTCGTGGCTTCGACCGCGAAAATCTCGGATGCCGATATGATGAACTTTGGCACGAGTGACGGTGCCATCTCAATGGCAGTTCCGGAAGATTCGCAGGCCAAGGTCATCAACGCCGGCACGATTCGCGCGGAAGGCGGCCTTGTCGTTCTGCATGCAGCCGATGCCCGAAACACCGGCACAATCACGAATCCGGGCGGCACGACAGCTCTGGCAGCTGCGAAGAACCTCAGTATTTCTGCTGATACGGCAGGCAAGATTAACTTCACCGTGGACGGCAAATTGGCACAGGCCAAAGCCCTAAACAGCGGCACGCTCTCGGCAAATGGCGGTTATCTCGTCATGACGGCAAGGAGTGCCGGCGATGTCATGAGCACCGTTGTGAACAACACGGGCACGATGGAAGCAAAGACCCTTCGCCAGAATGAAAAAGGCGAAATTTTACTGGACGGCGGCGATCACGGCGTTGTCGAGCTAGGCGGCACGATTGATGCATCCGGCATGGAGGCCGGGCAGAGTGCAGGCTCGATCAAGGCCATCGGCGCAGAAACGCACGTAGGAGATGACGCAAATCTCCTCGCAAAAGGCAATGTTGACGGCGGTCTGATTGAAACGTCGGGCGACTACCTCGAAATCAGCGATAAAGCAAACATCGACGCAGCAGGCGGGACAGGCAGTGCCGGCGAGTGGCTGCTCGATCCGACGAATGTTGTTATCAATGATACAGGAAGTTCCAAAGTTGCAAGTGGAGACAATCAGTACACTAGTGGCACAACATACTTAAAAACATCGTCTATTATCAAGGCATTGCAGAATAATAATGTCAAGATTCAGGCCGTAGATAGAGAGTATGGCAATGCTGATATCACGCTGGATTCGGCACTGAACGTCAATCAGACGACAACGGGTAAAAATACTTTTACCTTGGAGTCGCAGGGTGACGTCAATATTAATGCGGATATCAAAGCAACAAGCCCGTTGAACGTTGTCCTGAATGCAGATTCGGATGGCAACGACAAAGGCGGTGTCAACATCAATGCGGACATCAGAACGGGCGGCGGCTCCCTGACTACAGGGAAAAACGGCGCTACTTTCTTTGGCAGCACGCAGGAAGGCGAGGCGAACCGCGTCATTGAAACGGCGGGCGGTGCAGTCAATATCCAGAATGAAGCGCGTCTGCAGCTGAATGGCGGTACTCTGAGTATCAATACGTCGGGCGGCAATGTGACGTTTGCCAAGAATGTTGCTTCCATGAATAAATACGAAGCATTCATGGACCATGACTTTGTTGATTATTATGAAGGGAAAATTAGTGATTGGACGGAGCAAGCGCGGAATTGGGATAATATACTGCAGTCTATCTATGGCAAGACATATACGGATAGCAATGGTGTTACGAAGAAGTTTGCTATCGCCCGGCAGACATATTATGGTTATGGGCAGCAAGTAGTTGCTAATTATAGCGACTTAAAACCTGCTGAAAAAGTTCAGCTTAGCAATGCGCTGGCCCAAACTTGGGAACTTGCTAACCTTGCAGCAACACAGGGCAATAGCGCGGCGGACCCAGATGGCAAGCAGCTGAATGGAACCCATCTTGTCACGATTACGGACAAGTATGAGAATTCGGCGGCAATGGCCAATGCGGTCAAAAAGAGTGGGGCAGTTCTGGAATACTTCACCGGCGGCAAAGAGACAACCAATATGTCGGCAAACCGTACAAGTGGACGTAAATTTGCCTGGGTTACGGGTCCGGAAAAAGGCACGACGTTCTACATTTCTTCGGGCATTGGCCAGGGCAGCGACCAGAATGGTATGTATACCAACTGGGTACAGGGCGGCAATGGCTATAGCGAACCGAATAATAACAACGGCTTAACGAAACAGCCTTACGTTGCCATTGGCTGGACCGATGAGAATGGCTGGGATGATGTCCACAATGGGGCAAGCACGATTCACGGCTTTATCCGTGAGACAGAACTGCCAAACTCCGCTCTTGCTATCAACAGCGGTGCTGGTAATGTTACGGTCGGTACAGAGGGGACTGCCAATACAGGAAAACTGGGCAGCGGCGTAGGTACAGGCCTGCGCAACGTCTCGATTGAAACGACTGCAGGCGATGTCAAAGTCCTCGATTCCATTTATGTTCACGACAACAATACGAACGCTGCAGCGGATCTGGCAAACGGCAATGTCAAAATTACGACACAGGGCAATGTTGATGTAGGGAAGATTACAGCAGACAAAAAAGTCGAGATTTCGTCCACGGGCGCAGAAAAACATGTCAACGTCAATGGCAATATTGCCACGGATGGACTGGTTTCGATTGAATCTGCAGATGATATCACCGTACACGGTATCCAGAATGCAGATAAGATTCGTCTTGTTTCTACGGATGCAAACGGCAATGGTGCCATTACGCTGGCTGACAACACGGACGGCAATGGTGCTCTGATTACTTCGTCGAATGCCAATGATGCTGTCATCATCGACGCCCGCGGCGCGAACGGTTCCTTCCATAATAATACGACGGGCGCGTCTGCTATCACGACGGGCACGGACGGCAACTGGAAGGTCTATTCCGCTTCGCCGGACCGCGACGAATTTGGCACGAACCTCAACAGCAATACGAATGCACAGTGGAATGCGACGAGCTCCACGTATTCGGCAGCAAATGACGGCAACAAATACATCTTCCAGGTACAGCCGAAGATGAACGTTGCGGCTGACGATAAGGAAAAAACATATGGTGTTGAACTTTCCGAGAACGACCTGACCGTTAAGAAAGCGGCAGCGTTCAAAGGTCAGAATGGCACCGACATTGACGTTCATAATTATGAAAATGCCTTCCAGGAAGGCGACGTCATGAGCCATTACACGGGCACGATCAATGCAGAGAGCGCCGGTGCAGCTGCTGCAGCTACCCGTACGGGCGGTGTGCGTACAGCAGATGACAACAACAAGGCCATTTATGACATTGCGGTCAGCGGCAATCTGGAAAGTAAAGACGGCTATGGTGCAGCTGAATTCATCAATGGTAATCTTGAAATCAACCGCCGTACGGTAAACCTGAACGGCAGCGCAGCGCAGACGTATGGCGATGCCACTCTGAACAACAAGACCGTTTATGCGGAGTCTGGCTCTGGAGATACGGGCCTTTACGGCAATGACAAGCTCGATACGGACAAAGTGGAATATGCCATCAGCACGACGGGCAAATATGAAGCAAACAAAGGCAGCCGCGTGACGGCCGATGCCGGCACGTACGCAGATGAGCTTGAGTTCAGCAATGTTCATGCTGTAAATGGCACGACTAACATGGATGCCAACTACACGTTCACGGGTAATGGCGACGTTACGGTCGATAAGAAAACAATCCAGAAAGATGAACTTGGCATTGACGGCAAGCCGCTCTACACGACGACCTACGGCACGAAAAAAGACCTCGGCACGGCCACATTCCACGGTGTCAACGGCGATGGCACGTATGATCTTGCCATCACGGATACGACTGCTCTGACAGGCGAAACGACTGGCAAAGTGACAAAGGATGTTGGTGACAACTACAGCACGACAGTTGAACTCAACGATGCCCTGGCTAAGAACTATCAGTTCGAGGGCGGCGCAGCGAGCAAAGAGTTTGCTGATACGGCGAGTGTCACGAAGGCTAAGCTGACCGTCAACACGAAGGGCTTTGAAGCCACGTATGGCGATGTTGATACGGTCAAGAAAGACCTGGAGAATGCCGTTACAATCAGCGGCCTGATCAATGGCGACGGTCCTGCCACCGAAACAGTGAATGGTACATCGGAAGCTTTGATTACGGTCAATGGTGAAGAGCGTACGAATGATGTCAAAAAAGGCGGCTATGAGATCACTGCTAATCTGGGGTCGCTTCAGGATACAATCAATAAGAATTATGAAGTAGAGAAAACTGGTGGCAATGCTGTCATCACGAAAAAAGACATCCAGATTCTTACGGATGATATTAATACCACCTATGGTGATGGCGATACCATTTATAATGGTCTTGCAGCAGGAAATCTGCTTCATCTCGATGGTCTTGTTTCTTGGGATTCGGAAAATGATATTTTGAAGGCTCTCAAGGCATATACTACGATTCAGGGAAATGTGTCTCCTTACAAGCTGGATGCAAATGGCAATATCGTAACAGACAGCGAGGGTCATCGTTATACGAATGATGCAAGGGGATATTCCATCTCCACGAAGTATTCTGATATTGCGAATAACTACCATGTTGCATCTGTAAAAACTGGCATGATCCGTGTCAATAAAGCACCTCTGACGATTAACCGCAGCGGTATCGATACGGTCTATGGTACGGTCAAGCTGGATGACGGCAAGATGACGAGCCATTCGGCTCTTGTTAATGGTGATATCGACGATATTACTTATGACAATGGCAGCTATGGCAATGCTTATCTTGATGGCAACAAGAGAACCAATAATGTTGGCAAGTATTCGTACAGATCCACGCTGAACAGTGCCAGCAATGTCCTGCGCAACTATGTCCTCAATGATACGGAATGGAACTACGTTAATATTACGCCATTCACGATTGATGAGGATCAGTACAAGAAATATATCAATTCTTCGTACAAGACAATCTATGGCGAGCAGGCTGCGTTCGGTAAGGCAACCTTCACGGGGGTCAATGGCGATACGGCAACGCTGGATATCACGGATTCGGATGCCCTCGTCAAAAACGGCGGCGACCGCAAGACGCAGGATGCAGCAAAGAATGCTTACA
>NZ_JBHYRS010000004.1:0-3797 GCF_047974105.1 Mitsuokella apri | reverse complement strand
CACGGATTCGGATGCTCTGGTCAAGAATGGCGGCGACCGCAAGACGCAGGATGCAGCAAAGAATGCTTACAACACGGTGGTCTCCTTCACCGGCCTCAGCGACCAGATGAAAAAGAACTACGGTCTGACGGACAAGACGTCGGCAACGCTGGACAACACGGCAACGGTTGAAAAGGCAAATCTGACAGTCACCCGTAAAGGCATTGAGACGGTCTATGGTACAGTCAAGCCGGACGACGGCACGATGACGACATATACAGCCCTGGTCAATGGCGATACCGATGACATCACGATCGAGAATGGCGACTACGGTACGGCTTACCTCAATAATAATACGAAGACGAACAACGTCGGCAAGTATGATTACAAGGCAACGCTGAACAGTGACAGCAACGTTCTTCGCAACTACAATGTCATCGATGAAGGCACGAACTATGTCAACATCACGCCGCTGAACATCACGCCGGACAATGTCAGCCAGTACATCTCGGGTGCTACATACACGACGAAGTATGGTGAGAAAGCTGATTTCGGCAAAGCCGCCTTCACGGGCGTCAATGGCGATTCGGCAGAGCTCAGCATCTCGGGTTCGAGTGCACTGACGGGCAATACGGAAGGCCGCATCACGGAGGATGCAGCGGACAATGCCTACACGACGGTGGTCTCGCTTGACAACCTCGATGCACAGACGAAGAAAAATTATGGCCTGACAAATACGGACTCCTTCACGTTTGACAATACGGCAAGCGTCACAAAGGCAGACCTGACGGTCAACCGTAAGGGCATCGACACGGTCTACGGCACGGTCACGCTGGATGATGGCACGATGACGAGCCATTCCGCTCTGGTCAACGGCGATGCCGATGACATCACCTACGACAATGGCAACTATGGCAAGGCTTATAACGATGAACTGACGAAGACGAACAACGTCGGCGAGTACGATTACAAAGCTTCGCTCAACAGCAAGAGCAATGTTCTTCGCAACTACAATGTTACGGATGAAGAGACGAACTACGTCAACATTACGCCGTATACGGTTACGGAGAATGACCTGGTGGTCAGCCCAAGCTACACGACGAAGTATGGTACGATTGGTGAGTTTGGCAAAGCTGCGTTCCGCGGCGTCAATGGCGACAGTGACTTTGAGGCTGATATTACGGGCTCCAATGCTTTGACGGGCAATACGGAAGGCCGTGTAACGAACGATGTCGGTACGAATGTCTACAACACGACGGTAACGCTTGATGCAAACAATCCGAACTATCGCTTCGCTGATGGTGAAACGAGCAAAGTCTTCGAGAAGACAGCCAGCGTTACGCCGGCAGAGCTCACGCTTCATACGGATGATGTCGAAACGACGTATGGCACGGTCAAGACGACCTCTTCGACGGTTGATGGCCTTGTTAATGGCGATATGCCAACAGGCTTCCTCTTTGACTATGGCGATTACGGCGGAGCATATCTCAATAACAATACGAAGACGAACAACGTCGGTACGTATGCATTCGGTACGAAACTTTCGGGTGCAGATTTCCTCAAGAACTACACGATTTTGGGTGGCGACGCGGAAGCCTTGATTATGCCGAAAGATGTTAAATTCTCTGTGGAAGGTTCTGGCAGTACGCTGTCTGACGTCACCTATACGGTTACGCCGGATATTGACAGCCAGCTTGTCTATGGTGAGCATGTTGATGCGACGTATACGAATGGCAGCAGTCTTGGCGACAACAAGTATGACGTAGTGGCCAACATCAACGGCACGCCAATTATCTCTGGCGATGTTGCAGGCAACTACCGCTATATTTATGATGGCAGTATCGTTGTTACGCCGATTCCTGAACCGACAAACCCAGATGTTCCGACGAAGCCGGATATCGACCACAACAACCCGACGAACCTCAATGGTTCCGGTTTGTGGACGAACAATCTCGGCAGCCGGGGCATTCCGGGCGTCGACCGTGTCGCAGGTCTCGTCAGTGCTGAGCTTCCGTTCTTCAAAGTCGAAAACGGCCAGGTCTCGAACTATGGCACGTATGACGTTGCGGCAGATCCGGACAAGGTACGCCTTGAGCCGACGGGCAAACGCCTGCCGGAGCCGAATCAGCCGAAGACGCAGTACCGTGAATATACGAAGACTCTCGTGACGGCCGATGGAGAAGGCATGTTCCGCATGACGTACAATGGTTCCACGTTCAATATTGCGCCGGTTGACGAAGCTGCTATGGCTCTTGTCCGCCTTGGCGATGCAAAGAACAATGTGGAACTCTCGGCACAGGCTCTCCACGCTGGTTTCAACGAGATGGGCCTTGTTCTTGAGGACCTTGACGGTGTTTATGTTCACTTCGATATGTAAATAAAGAAAAATATTTCTAGAGGAAAAATAGTTTTCTTTAGAAGAATATGAGTAATTGACCTGTCAAAATAACTATGATAAACTATAGGTAGTAAGGATAAACCAGACGAAACTGATACAACTAAATGATGCAAAACATGCTTCGTGGATGTGTGACATTTACGACAGCGGGAAATCTGCTTAAGTTCGCAATAATGAGATGGCAGCCTGTTTTTACAGGAGAGTACAAGGTAAGTTTGGAGACAAAGTACTCAAATGTTAATCTTATTTGAAGCGAAAGAGGCGGCCAATTATGAAAACCTTGCGGCAGATGATGACCTTGCTGGTCATGGCATGTATCGTTTTTGCATCAAGCACGGCTTTTGCGGCCAGCCTTCAGGACGAAATCCTGGATAGCGTCAATATGGAACGTGCGGCAGCCGGAATTCAGCCGTTAACCAAGATTGTTTATCTTGATCAGGCGGCTGGAACGCGGGCGCAGGAAGCAAGCATCTTGTTTGCTCATCAGCGCCCGGACGGCAGCCCTGTGAAGTCAGTTTTGAATGGTGCATCCTGCTCCTGGTTCGGTGAAAACCTTGCCATCAGCAGAGTAGTGGATGCAAAAAAGATCGTTCGCGCTTGGATGGGTTCCCCGACGCATCGCGCTAATCTCCTCAACCATCATTTCACCAAGATGGGTGTATCTTGTGTGAGAGGCAGTGATGGTCACTACTATTGGGCTATGGAACTGATTGGTGACTGAGCCCTTACTGCTCGCGTGTAAGACCGGACTGGATATATCTTGGCAGGCTGTATGATTTCATGTAGCCTGCTTTTTATTTAAAGGAAGATTGTTTTTCAATCTTGGTAAAGCGGGTGAGAGCATGAGCAGAATCTTATTTGGAAAAGGGCTTTGCCTGGCAGCCGTTTTCGCTGCCGTAATGTTCCTTCTCTCAGATGCTCACGTTGTCTTTGCTCGCGCATATGAGCCGCAGGCAGCGACGACAGAGCTGAAATCTGGAGACGGTGCAGCGATTGTGCGCGATTTGGAGCGTCGCGGTACACCACGTGGCAATTACAAGATCTCCGAAGCGGATGATGACGTTGTCATCGACGCTGAGGCCTATACGGAGGGCCCGTCTTAAGGCTCATTTTAGGCTGAATGGCTGACGCAAAAGATCATATTGAGAGATACCTCATCATGTGTCTAAGTGGTGAGGTATCTTTTTTATATTTTTTATGGAAAAATTGTTGACAAAAGGCATAAAGTCATGTAATATAATACAAGTCGCCGCAAGACACTGGCTAATATGAAAAAGATGAGAACGAAGCTCCTTGATCGGAAGCCGCTCGTCGCTGTCATATAGCCGACAATCTTCAAAATGAAAAAGAAAAAAGTTCTTGACAGAATGAAGAAGCTGCGATACAATAAATGAGTCGCTTGAAGCGAGAACGCTTCGAA
>NZ_JBHYRS010000041.1:0-201 GCF_047974105.1 Mitsuokella apri | reverse complement strand
GACCCCATGGAGCTTTACTGCAGCCTGACATTGATTTTTGGCATGTAACGTACAGGATAGTTGGGAGACGGAGAAGATAGCCCCCCAGGGTTATCGGAGTCGCTGTTGGGATACCAACCTTTGCGTGCTAGGGATCTAACTCGAGAAGTAACGAAGCTGAGGACAGTATCAGGTGGGCAGTTTGACTGGGGCGGTCGCCTC
>NZ_JBHYRS010000040.1:0-220 GCF_047974105.1 Mitsuokella apri | reverse complement strand
GATTTGCTGCGGCAGACGCTTTGCGTTCTGAGGGATGTGTTTCCACCATGTTAATCCGGAATATCACAGCAGACCACATCTATTTGGCCTGTGGCCATACAGATATGCGTAAATCCATCAACGGGCTGGCCAGCTTAGTCAAAGACCATTTCAAGAAGAATCCATTTCAACCAACGCTTTTTCTATTCTGTGGACGCCGTAAGGACCGCATCAAGGGGCT
>NZ_JBHYRS010000003.1:0-353866 GCF_047974105.1 Mitsuokella apri | reverse complement strand
ATTTTGAGTTTTCCGTGCGAGAGTATTATCTCATATGGGTGAAAGGATTTAAATACACTGGATTATTAAGCGCTTACGCTATAGCACAAGAATTGCGAAAAAAAACAAGAAGAATTCGATATACAGGTACCTGTATGATGTCATTTTTTTGAAATCTTTTTGTTTTTTCATCCATATATTATATGCAAATCCTATAACATATGCAATACCACTATGCTAAAACGATTGCGATGATGTCTTATCCATTATTTCGATGAAAAAAAACATGCAGGTGTCTGTGCCTGCATGTTTTGCGTTTTCCCTATCGATTTTGTTTTAGAAGTTCCAGCGGACGCCGGCATCCCAGCCCCATTTTTTATGGTAGGAGCCCGTGCTGCTCTTTTCGATGTCGGCATAGAGCTGACTGTTCTTCGTCAGGTTCGCCGTCAGGCCGAGGCCGTATTCGAACCAATTGTCGCCATAGTCGGTATCGAGATGCAGCTGACCTTCATCATCAGCAAGATGCAGCTGACTGCTGCCGCCGAATTCGTGGAACCAGTCGGCCTTGGCGAAGAACTGGGCCTGCTCACCTTCATAGCCGATGCGCAGCCCGGCCCTGCCGACCGCGCTTTTGATGTTGTTTTCGTGGTAATGCACGCCGTTTGCCAAAGTCAGGTCCGCGCCATCGAGCCAGCCGAATGTCATCTGTGCCTGAGGCTCGACAAACCAGCCCTGCTTATTTGGCGTGAACGAATGCTTCCAGCCGTATTCCATGCTAAAAGTGTAACCGTTATTGTCGAGATTCTCGCCATGACTGTAAGCCCCGTGAAGCTCTCCCTCCAGATGCGTTCCCCGCAAGGCAAAGTCAAGGTACTGTCCGTCACTCTTGGCACGTGTATCGTAAAGGCCGAGACCCCAGCCCGTCACATCGCTGTAACCGCCGAGATAGCTGCCCTTGCCCTGCGTGTAGGAAAGTCCGACTCCCCGGCAGAATAATTATGGACGGTGACATTTTGCGTATCCTTTGTGCCGACTTTCAGATGGACCGGATCCTTCTCCGATGAGCCCCAGCCATTGACTTCATTGACCGTGATGGAGTCCCCTTCCGCGGCCTCAGCCGCTCCCCAGCGGCTGACACTGTCACGTCACATTTATTATAAATCAAATCCATTATAGATAAAATTTTTAATAAATTTTACTGTTCGCAGTTTCTCAAGTCAAGCACGACGAAGGCCGTGCTTTTCTTTCATCAAAAATGTTACTACAGTTGGGCGTGACGCTGCGCCCTCTATCCCGTCGGCCTTCACGTTCGGGAATACTTTTTTCATAATTTGAAAAGCTCCATTGACATCAGCATTGATTGTTTGGCCGTCGTTAGCACGAAAAAGGCCGCGATGCACACGTCTGCTCTTATTGTAGAATTCTTTTATTGGGCATTCGTTGTCAAGGAAGGATGTACCACTGGTATAGCTTTCTTCCGTCATAACGACCTGGATGCCTGCCGATTCGGCCTTATACTGCAGCATCTGAATGAATTTGGCAAAAGGAATCTGCACGAAATGCTGATTCGTCTTTTTGCCAAGGGATACTTCCTGCTTCCAACCTTTATTCTGACCAATCACCAAGATAGAAATATCGTGTCTGTCACAGATTTCAATGACTTTCCTGCTGGCCTTATGCAGATAATCTTCGATCTTGCGATTCCGCTTTGCCGTGAGCTGCGTGATTCGCTTCGATGAATGGCGTCCATTCATCCGCTCACAGATACTTCGCATTCTCGCCAGATTTTTATTGTAATATTGATTGATGGCTTTCAGCGGCGTCCCCTTGAAAAGGAATGGGGCCTGACCGACGTTCAAGACCATCGCCGCCAGATTGTCGACACCGATATCAATCGATGCATAACGGCCATTATCCTGTTTCTGTGGCACATCGGGCAGATCATAAATGATTTCCATCATGATGCTGTCGCCGCTTGGCACAAAACGCACCTGCTGAAAGACAGCATGTTCCTGCTGCGTGAAAACAGGCTTGACTTTAAAATCACCGAAAACCCGGGGAAACTGAATAGATCCATCCCGTAACTTGCAGTTCTGATTTGTCATAATCAGCAAGGAAAGGCCATCTTTCCGCTTATAAGCTGGCAGCTTCGGACGCCCCTTGTATTTCTCGGGATGTACTTTCCAGTCCTTGATGGCCGCGAAAAAGGATTTCCAATTTCGGTCAAGCAGGCGAAGCGTCTGCTGGGCAGATTGGGCCGTCGGCATGGCACGGTAATCCGGATATTCCGTATCTTTTTTCAAGAGAACATCCAGCTCACCATAACGCAGCCATTTTCTGTTTTCAATGAATTCCTTCCGAATCAGATAATTGCCATGGTTGTATAAATTCTTGGCCAAATGGCAGAACTGCCGGATTTTTTCATAATACGGGGTGCTCTTTTTCAGTCGATGGCGTTCCGCTCGCCGGCTCATCTTCAAGCGCCTCCTTGATTTTATTCAGTCTTCCGCGGCTGGAATAGAGCTTCATGGAATAACAATGAAGCAAGCTGACAATCTCTCCAAATACTTCCTGTGAGTCAAGTTCTTCTGAGCCGACTTCGTTCATAACGACGATGTCGCAGTTATATTTCTGAAATAGATAATAGAATAATTCATATCCTACTCGTGACAGACGATCTTTATAAGTAATGACAACACGTTCTACGCGTCCTGCCAGCACGTCGTCAAGCATCTTGAAAAAATTCTTCCGGTGCTCAAAACTGATGCCACTGGCAATATCCGAAAAGACACCGTTGATGGTATAGCCGTTAGCAAAGCAGAACTCTTTCAGCATTTGCAGTTGATTTTCAAGGTCCTTCTTTTGCTTCTTGGTGGATACCCGGGCATAAATATAAGTCCTGCGTTTGACGTCCTTATTGAGAAATTTATAAACATCCTGTTCATTATAATCATAATGGCCATTTGGCATCACATGGACACGGATGATACCAGTCTTGACATATTTCGTTAAAGTCGGCCTCGATACTTGAAGAATGCGAAGAACATCTTTGGAAAGCATCCAACTCACCTCCCTATATAATCTTAAGATTTCTTCAAATATCTCCTGTTTTCGCAGCTTTTCGTAGCAGCATATTTATTGAAGAACTTGCGTATATGGATGAATGGCGTATTTGCACGGCGTAAGTGGGATTTTTGGCGCAGCAAAGCTAACGTCATTGCCTTGATTTTTCAAAGACCGATAAAATCCCCTTCGTTTTATGGCAACGTACCTCCCATGTCTAACAGGATCATCTGCATGGCAGAGTCCTAAATTCCTTCGTTCCGCTTATCCATATCTGGGTGCCATTATGCTCCTTTGCTGAGTCGCTATGCGCTCTAATGGAAATAAATCTGGCTACCGATTCTTCTCTTTCAGTTGTGCTGCTCTACTTCCTGGCACCTTACGGTGGACGTTTTACCCGAAAACAGAGATATTTGAGCGTTCCCTTATGCTGCTAACAATTCGTTTTCCCAGACAATATCTTTCAGCATCTTTTCTTCGTCGTAAGCGACGTCCTTACTGAGCAATGTGTAGAAAATCCGTATGAGTTTGCAGCCAATAGCTACGACAGACTGTTTCTTTTTCAGCGGATTATGAAGCCGCTGCGTGAAATGTTGATGTATCTTCTGATAAGCCTCGTTTTTACTGATAAGCGAGATTGCTGCGGTAAAGAGAACTGTCCTGAGGCGGGCGCGGCCGCGCCTGCTGATGGTGGTTTCTCCCCGATGCTTTCCCGAGCTGTTCTCTTTCAAAGCGAGTCCTGCCAGCTTTTGGATTTGCTTCGGTGATTGAAAACGTCTAATATCTCCCACTTCAGCCAGAAATCCTACAACCGTCCTGACGCCAATCCCTTTGATGGCCAGCATCTGCTTGGTTGCCGGAATCTGCTGACACAGCATTTCCAGTTCTGCCATAACCTCTTCCAGTTGATTGTGTACCTTGCGGTAGTCCGACAGCAGCATTTTCATTTGAAATGCCGCCGAGCGGCGTCCGTCTTTCTGGCCGATGCTGCTTTTGGCGGCGTCTACCAGTCTTTGAGCACGTTTCATACCTACCGCGCGGATCTTTTCCCGCCAGATTGCGTTGATTCCCTCTGCGCCCAGCGCCTCGATAGCGTCTGGCGTGCAAACCTTCTCAAGCAACAGCAGGCTGCTTTTTGCCCCGACATTCTTGAAAACTTCCTGATACTCCGGAAACCAGACATTGAACCACCTCGCCAGCTGATTTTTGTACCGGATAAGTTCCTTATTTAAATTCAGCTGCATGGTATTCAGGATGCGAAGATCCGCATAAATGCCTTTCGGGACATACGGATAACTGTAACGCCCTGAAATGACGAGCTTGGCAATGACCTTAGGATCTTTCTGGTCGTTCTTTGTCTGATTATTGTCGTCCAGTTCCTTGGTCTGCTTCACATGATATGGATTGACCATGCAAAGCGTGATATTGTGTTCCTCGAGAAACTGCCCCAAGGCAAACCAGTAATGGCCGGTTGGTTCCATTCCTACGAGAATGTTGGTCTTGCCGTTCTCACGCGCCAATCCGCGTATATAGCGGAGAAAACGCTCGAACTGATCCCGGCAATTGTAGAATTTAAGCACACGGCCGATTTCTCTGCCGCGCCAGTCGAAGGTACGTGCGTAATGCGTGGTGCATCCGATGTCGATGCCGACGACTAAAGTGCTTTTATTGATTTGACTAATCTTGAGATTCTGTGTACAATTCATATTGGAAACTCTCCTAACTAGATTTTTTTAGGGCGCTTTGACGACCCGGTGTATATCTCTAGTTTAGGGGAGTTTTCTTTTTTGCTCAAACCTGGAATTTGATCTTAACGGGAATGCTCCTTATATCATATAATTTAACATATTTTAATAAATTTCTCAATTTTATTATTTTTATAAAATACTTTAAGGGACCATACGGTTTCTCCGCGGCCTGCGCGGCCATCGGCCCTGACAAAGTCAGCAAAACAGCCGTAGTCAGTCCGACTTTTGCCTTAAATGCGCTGCGGCGCCTGCGATGTGAATGCTTCATGACAAAACTCCCCCATATCTCTTCTTTTTCTGCAAACCATTAGTCAGAGTTAACTGAATCTTAAGGTTACATAAACAATTTTACGGTCTGTTCTAAGATGAAGGTCAAATGACGCGAAGCAACATATCTTAATCACGAAAATACATAAAAAAAGAAACAGCATCCTCGTAAAAGATACTGTTTCTTGAGCAAAAAATACGAAAAATATAATCTCGCTGTGATATCTGTCTTGACAAAAGATGTGTCACTTATATATACCTAAATCATTTTGTCATGCAATCGATGTTTTACAGCAGAGTTTTGTCACTTGGCAATGCGCGAGCCGTATACGTCGCGGTAGTCGCCTTTGTCCGGATGGTCCTGATCATTGACGCGGACGCGTTCGACTTTGTGGCGGTCGTTGTCCTTGCCGGAGATGCGGTCGACGCGGAAACGGTCGATGTTCTGGACTTTCGTGAGTTCCGGACCGAATTCGTCAACGGAGCGCGCCATATTGCCATCGGACGGAGCGCCATTCTGCAGCGCACGGTAAATGATGGCCGCATATTCGTAGCGGGTCATGGCCCTGTCGCCCTTGAATTCGCCATCCGGATAGCCCTGCAGGTAGCCGCGTTCGGCCAGATATTTCACGTACTGATAAGCCCAGTGATTTTCCGGTACATCCGGGAATGTCATCGTGCCCGTGGCCGGCAGGGCCTTTGGCTGCTGGCCGGCGGCTTCATAGGCCGCGAGCTTCTGCGAAAGGACATTGACCTGATTTTGCAGGGCCAGAATGTCCTTGGCCATGGCCACGCGCGAACGGGTGATGTGGTTGCCCTGACCAAACTTCCAGCTGACACCGACATTGACCATGTTTTCCCCGCCGCCGACCGTGCCGCCCACGGACAAAGTCGTATCCTCGTTTGGCTGATAGAAGGCACCGACAGCCGCTGCATTGGCACCGCGATAATTGCCGTAGCCGACTGCGAAATCCCATTTGTCGTCAGGGTCGAAATCCTGCGGATGCAGGGCAGCAAGGGCGGCCGCGCCGGCACCGACACGGTTGACGCGGTTGCTGACATTGCTGACCTCGCCGCCGAGTTTCTTGAGCTGCGAGACATTGACGGCATCGTCATCGGCCGTGCCGGGGGCGACATTGTGAATCTGATTGCCGCCCATGCTGACATTGCCGTCGCGAATCGTCAGAGAACGATTTGCATCCTCTGTCTTGATAGTCAGGCCGCCGTTGTTGATGGTCGTATTGCCTGCATTGAACGTGTCGGCATTGACCGTCTTCGCATTGACCGTCGTGACTTCCATGCTGTTCAGGCCCTTGACATCCTTCGCGAGCTTGACCGTCAGCGTGTCCTTGCCATCTGAGACAACACCGATATTGTTGTCCGAAAGCTTCGTGGCATCAGAAATGCCGCCCTTGATATTCGTCGTACTGTTGAGCGTCTGCTTCAAAGCATCGCCTGTGTCACCGGCATATTTCATACCGTCGTCCAAGGTAGCAACAGTGTGACCGTCCATGGCAAGACGCTTGATGGAGGTTGTGCCGTCCACACCTTTTACTGCAGCTGCTGCCTTGACGGAAACTTCATTGTCACCATCTTTGAATGTCAACTGACCCGAATGGCCATCCGTCGTAATCGACTTCGTGCCGTCTTTGCTCTGGACAGTCAGTTTGCCGTCTTTGTCTTTATGGCCGAGCGTGACATTATCATTGAGAGAAAGATTGTAGTTGCTGCTGCCATCTTTGTTGTCATTCCTCTTCAGAACCAAATTGCCGTCAGTGCTCGGTGCCTGCTCATTATCGTTGACAGTGACCGTCGTATGCTGAGAAGCTTTGTCGTAAACCGTCTTCAACTGAGCTTCTGTAGCCGCGCGGCCGGAGTCGCTGTACCAATCTAAATGATTCGTGTCAAATTTTTTATTTGTCAGGCCTGTAACGGTGCTCTTATGCTGGTCATTGCCATCCTTTTCACCTTTGCCATTGATGGTCACACCGCCGATTTTAGCAATCCCATCGCCGATATGCGTTGTTTTGCCGACATTGATATGGTTCGTTGAAATGCCGTTTTTGTCGATTGTCGTTTTCGTCTTGCCATTCTGGATAGTCAGAGAACCGGCAGATGTGGTCGTACTTGCGACAGTCTTACCACTGGCGTCTGTCTTCGTCAGTGTCGAACCGGCTGCATTCGTCACATTGCTGATTTTGCTGCCATCGTCATTCGTCTTTTCCATCGTCGTGGAGTCGATGTTGAGGTCACGATTCAAGGATACCTTGATAGCACCATGGTCTACGGATGTAATAATATTTCCAGCTTTTGTCTGTTTGCCAGTAGAGTCATAAGTACCGTCGCCGTTAATGGCAATGGTCTGGCCCAAAGCCTTCTTGACACTGTCACCGTTAGCAGACAAGCCGAAACCGCCTTTGGCCCCTGGTCCGATGAGATTCGACACGACCTGATGCAGCTGGTCTTCCGTTGCCGCACGACCGCTGACATAGGAATTATCATCATTCCAAGTCTTATTGTCGAGACCCGTCACATACTTGCCGGCTTTATCTTTCTTCGCCGTGGCATTGCCATCCTTATCGAAAATAGTGAGATTAGAGTCATTAGCTTTATGCTGGCCAATCTTAACTCCGCCGATGGAAGCAACACCATCATTGATGGTCGTGTCAGCACCGACTTTGACTTGCCCTTTCCTGCCGTCGATGTTGACATTGCCAATCTTGGCAGCCGCATCACCGATGCGCGTTTTTTCGCCAACGTTGATGTGATTCGTCGCAATACCGTTCTGGTCAATCGTCGTCTTGGTCTTGCCATTCTGGATAGTCAGAGCACCAGCAGAAGTGGACGTAGTTGCTGTCGCTTTGCCAGCAGCATCTGTCTTTGTAATGGTCGAACCTTCGGCATTCGTGATATTGGTAATACTGCCCTTGGCATCCGACTTCTCCATCGTCGTAGAATCGATATGAAGATTGCGGTTCAACTTGATGGTCAGCGTAGCATCATCGCCATTTTTCGTCGTAATAACGCCGACATTCGCCGCACCGTCCATCAGGTCTGATTCTTTCATCTGATGGTCTTTGTCTTTTCCTTTATTATAGTCAGAAACATCACCGACGATATTGACCTGATGGTTCAATTTGACAGCAGCAGCCTCGCCGTTATTGCCGAAGTCGCCTTTGTATTTCTGCCCATCGTTTAAGTTAGCGACTTCCTGTTTCCCATTTTCGCTATCCTGATAAACAATACGGCTGGCTTTTTTGCCATCTGTCGACGGCGTCAGCGCATTGTCACTGTAAGCTGTCCAGATGTCGACATAGGCCCCTTTTGTAGCATTACTGTCTTTTTCTCCATTCAGGATGATATGACCACCTTGCGTCTTCCCGTTCTGACTATCGCTGTTGGTCCAGATAGATACACCGGTCGTGCCATTCTTGTTATTGACATTGATTTTACCATCACTGCCACTTGCTGTTTGACCAATATCTACTTCATCCGTGAGCCCAAATGTGATTTTGCCATTTGCTTCAGCTTTCGTCACAACCTGATTGGTCATACCATTGAAATTCATGGTATTACTCAACGGAGTACTGCCATTACCCGTATCGCCAGCATATTTAAAGTTCAAATTTTGAGCTGCTTTGCCATAATCAACGGACAAATCATAAACATCATGATTATCCTGTGCACTCTTCGTGATGGAAACTGTTTTATCATTGGACGTTACAATCGTCTTTCTGGCATCAGAAATATTCTTAGCATCGCCGATATTGGCGCCATTGGTATCGGCAACTGCATCATAGGCATTAGTCTTAGGATTGATGCCACTTCCCATATTCTTGACCTGGTTGCCGCCGAAGCTGATATTGCCTTCGTTGATGACAATATCCGTTTTGTCTACAGCAGTATGCGTAATCGTAATGCCATCTTTATTCAGGGTTGTTTTGCCATTCGTGACGCCATCTGTATTCATGACGGTATTGCCCGTGGTCACACTGTTAACATGAACATCGTTTGTCAGTTTAACTGTCAGCGTATTCTTGTCTTTATCTGCTACAACACCGATATTCCTATCACTGAGATTATTGATATCAGCACCGCCAATAATGGACATGGCCTGATCGGAATTCCGATGCAAAACATTCTGGTCAGCTGCCGACGTATCCCCAATAATCGAGTTATCACCGGCGAAGCGCAGCGGCTGCGTGCGCAGGAAAAGCTGACTGCCGTTGACGGCATCCGTACTCTTTTCGCTGACGAGGCCGGCCGCGACATTCTGCAAACGGCGTTCATGGTCTACGCTGCCGATGGTCACGACGCCAGCAGCTTTCTGACCAGCTGCTTGCCTGTCATAAGTACCTATATACTCACTGATACCTGCGGTCCGGTCTGTCACACTGGCTGAGGCGGCCGAATCCGTCCCTAAATAAACGGAATTGGCAACAGTGGCGTTGACATTTGAACCGAGAATTTGGATTTTGGATAAAGAAGTACCGCCCTTCATCGGGAGTTCCGAGCTGCCTTCTACTGTGTTTTCATTACCCATGATGGTAATATCCTTAACCGGCAGGGTATTGTCCTTGAGGGTTACAGTATTACTCGTACCGGTAATATTGATTTCATCCAGTATATCGGCGTCAAGTGGATCCTTCTCCGTGCTGCCCTGCACTTTATTGCTGTTACCGCTGATCATGACATTCTTAATTTTAGCTGCATCATTGCGGGTAATCTCATTTGAATTGCCCACGATGCTGCTGTCACTGATGCGGACCTCATGGTCATTGTCGGGCTGTTCACTGATGATGTTGCTATCCTTGCCAAAGACATTGGCATTTGCTGCTTTGCTGGTATGTGAATTCTCGCCAACTACCGTAGCGTTATTGCCATCCGTTGCAGAAGTCTCATTGCCTATCGCGATGGAATTTAACGAATTGGCCTGGCTACTGGTGCCAAAGGCAATTGAATTCTCACCTAAGGCCTTGGCCTGATCGCCGATGGCATTAGCGCTGTGACCGCTGCTCTTCGCCTGTGCGCCCATGGCTACGCCGCGCACATTAGACGTTTCAGCAAAATAGCCAATGGCAATGGCATCATTATTTTCAGTCGCACCTTTGCCCTCTTGCTGTTGAGTAATCGCTCTGGTACCGATGGCTACCGAATTATTACCGGCAGATTGAGCACCTGCACCAATTGCCATATTATATTGATAGACCACATGACCGTCATCGTCCGACTTAGCCAAAGTATCGATCAGTTTACCTATTGTTTCATCTTGGTAACCAGTACCTATAGCAATACTGCCTATACCTTGAGCCTGAACATTATTACCAATTGCCACGCCGCGCTCTGCATCTGTGGTAGCGAGAGCTTTAATGCCTATCGCTAAGGAATTCGTGCCGAAAGCACTGTTATTCTTATAGTTTGCTGCAGCGGTACCGTTATTATCCGTCTTGACCGAATAATAATGGACTTTTGCTTGCTCGACAGTATTATCCAGTTGTCCTTTATTTACAGCATCGGTAGTTTCTGTACCATCCTTGACATTCTTAATCTGCACGGCACCCTTATTCTTATCTTCCAGACGTACGTACTCATTATTGTTACCGGAATAGGTTACGGTATCGCCCTTGCTGCTGCCCGCCGGTGCGGAGGCAATCTGCGACTCCAAACGCTGCTGCAATGTTTTCAGCTGATTAATAGTAGCAGCATCTTGAAGATCGGAGCCATCCGCAACATTAACGATACGACGCAAACCATCTGTCGTGTTTTTGCCTATAGAAACAACCTGTGTAGCTGTAGTTCCCGTTAAATAAGCATTGCCAGAGGACATAGCATCTGTTGCCAAAGAGCCTTTGCCAATGGCGATATTCCCGATGCCGTGAGCTTCCGCTCCATTACCGATCGCGATAGAGTCCTCATCTGCTGCTAAAGAAGTATAGCCTATCGCGGTCGACGTTTCAGCCGTCGCTTTCGCTTTCGCACCTACCGCTGTACTGTATTTATTCGCAGTGGTTTCTGCGCCCAAGGCCGTAGCTGCGGAAATGAAAGCTACGGTGTCCTTATCGTAATGATTGGCATGATAACCGATCGATACATTTTTCCCGTCTGAGGAATTTTCTGTCGTGCTGGTTGCCTGTTTGCCGATAAAAGTACCTGCCTCTGAGCCAATGGCGATATTGTAATTGCCTTTGACGTTGCTGCCAGAATTAAAGCCTAAGGAAATATCCTCCTGACCATCGACATTCTGGCCGGCTTTGTTGCCAATCATTACATGAGAGCCGTTGACATTCGTCGTATAACTCATCATTCCCTGGCCAGCTTCTTCGCCGATGACTACAGAGTTCACAACATTGGCTTCGGCACCATGGCCAATGGAAACAACGTTATTGGCTTTGGCCGTCGCGCCGCTGCCCATGGCGATGCTCACATCACCAGCAGCCTGCGTATCTTTACCAATGGCAATTGCTTCGTCTTTGGTGGTCTTTGCGTTCGTGCCTACGGCCAAGGCATTTGCGTGATCGACTGTTGCCCCTGTACCAATGGCCAAAGCATTTTCTTTCGTGGCATGTGCTTCTGTACCAATAGCCGTGGCCCCGGTACTGCCATAATCAATCTGGGCTTTATAACCGATGGCCATGGCATTTTCGGAAACGGTCTTGCTTTTCGTACCGATAGCAATGCCATTTTGAGAAACCGTGCGGCCTGTTACATCGGTCGAACCGCTGGCGTCATTCATGACAACGGCATTATCACCAAGGGCAATGGCCGAACCGCCGCGGGCATTGGCTTCGTTGCCGATGGAAATACTATTTCTGCCGCCACCGCCCATCAAAGCAGCTGTGCCATCATCCGGCGTCATACCGCTGCGGACACCTGTGATGGCTCCATGACCAAGGGCGATGCCATTGGTCGCCGACTTTGTCACTTCGGCATTCGTGCCGATGGCCGTGGCATTGTCGGCGGCTGCTTCGGCACCTTTATTACGGACTTTGTCCGTACCTGTACCGGTCCGGATTTCGCCACCAATGGCAATGGCGCCGTTACCGCTGGCGTCGGCCTGCATGCCAATGGCAATAGCTTTTTCCTTGGAAGCAGATGCATTTTTGCCGACTGCCAGGGCGTCCTCTCCTGTAGCCGAAGCGTCATCATTCGTGCCCGATGACTTAGCGCGGAAATATTTGATGCCCGACTTATCACCGCTCAGGCCTAAACTTGCGTTGACTTTCTGCAAAGCGTCAATAGCCGTGGCATTCTGGGCGATTGAATTTTTGTTTTTCTCAATAGCCGTTTTGTTATCAGCAATGTCCGACTTATTGCCGGCAATGGCAGTCGAGTTATTGTCAATCTTTGTCTTATTGTCGGCAATATTCGTGGCATTTGTCTCTGTCGCCGTTTTATTCGCAGCGATTGACGCCTTGTTGTCCTCAATGCTCTTTTTATTTTCTGCAATGGCATCGGCGTTTTTCTTGATATCATCCTTATTCGCCGCAATATCGGTTTTATTTGTGTCAATCTGCGTCTTATTCGCCGACACATCCTGTTTGGCAGCATCGAGATCTAACTTAGTCGCTACGCCGTTAACGGCAATGACGATATTTTTCTCTGTACCTTCTTTTGGCTCAGATGTAACGGAAATATTATCTCCAGCCTCAATGGTATCGCCTGCATTGACTGTAGTTGATGCCGCTGCCGCACAGGTACCGCCCGAAAACAACAAAGATGAGAGCAGCGCGGCCGTGGGCAGGATGCCGGCAGAATGGTGGACGTGTCTTCCCGTGGAGCGTTTCGGTGCTTTGCCGCCGTTTTTGGCAATTTCCGGGACGACTTCGTATTGCCCCTTTGTGCGATTGAAAATTACTTTATATACCCGATTCAAAGCGATTCCTCTTTTCCCTATTTTCCAGATGTCTATATGTTTCCGCGCAAATAAAATCATCGCACACCCACTCGCCATCTTTGCGGATGGGTCGTTGACATGCGATGATTTCATTTCACACTCCCTATTCGCCTATGCGTAATAGGAATCCTGAATTTTTATCAGAATGTCTCGCTGAGTCCCGTGAGGTAGTCAAGGGAGACATGGTAGTATTTGGCTAATTCCACCATCTTGTCGACGGGAATCTTGCGTTTGCCGAGTTCGTACATGCCGTACGAGACCTGGCTGCAATGAATGACCTTGGCAACGTCGCTCTGCGACAGATTATTCTGGATGCGCAGGTCCTTGAGCCGTGTCGACCAGATGTGGAGTTTGCGTGCAGCTTTCATAATTTCACTTCCTTAATATAAGGGATTGCCGAAAATGCGGCTCAGGCTTTATCCTTCTCGACTTTGGCGAGAATCTCGTTGACCTTCTGCTCAAGGGCGTCAATGCGCTTATCCTTCTCGGCATTTTCCTTCTTGAGGGTGTCAATCTCCTGCGACTGCTCGTTGATGACTTTGGCCATCTGCGTCTTCGTCAGGGCATGGTGGTTCGAGCCGCCAGGGCCAAACTTGACCGTGACGCCAGCGTTGATGCCGGCATCGCCGTTGCCGAACGAAGCACCGATGCTGAAGAGACTGTTCTCATCCGGCTGGTAGAACACGCCAACCGCGCCGGCATTCGAATTGCGGTAATGGCCGTAGCCGAGAGCGTACTGGGCCTTGTCGTCCGGGTCAAACTCCTGCATCGGGTGCAGAGCTGCCAAAGCATTGCTGCCCGCCGCCGCACGGCTGATGTCATTCTCGACATGGCTGTAGGCCGAATTCATATCCTGATAAATCTGCTGCGCGCTGGCTGCGGCCATATCATTGACATAACCGACATTCGCCACCGAATTCGGGTCGCTCGTATCCGTCTTCACGCCCGTGATTACGCGGCTCGTCGAATTGCCGGACGAATCCTTGCCGCTGACATCAATCTTCGTTGCAGTGTCGCTGCCGCCGATCTTGATCGTTTTGTTGTCACTACTGATGAGGTCGCTGGTTTTCTTGACCTGATTGTCGAGGCTCGTCAGGTTCTGGGCCGTAGAACTGTTCTGGTTGATGTAGGTACCGCCGGAAGGACGGAGTTCGTTCCAGATTGTCCCAGCGTTGACAGCATTGGTGGAGCCTTCTTTGATGTCCGTATCTTTCAGACCACTGATTGTCTGGTCTTTAATCGTGACACCGCCGATGGTGGCGCTGTTGCTCACAGTCAGGTTATCCGTGGTCGTGGTCGTGGCAGTAACAGAATCTACATTGAGATTTTTATTCAAGGAAATCTGGTAATTGGCGGCTTCACCAGCATTGGCGATATTTGCGACCTTAAGGTTCGAATCCGTGGTCGAAACGATGGTATGCTTGCCAGCCTGGCTTGCCGCATTCTGAACAGCACTATCGAGAGCGCCAATGGCGTCTGTAATAGTGGAGCCATTCGAAACAGTATGCTGTTTGCCATCTTCCGTAAAGTATTGCTGATTACCGATTTTATCATCCACTTTGTTGATAGCCTCTACTACCGTAGTGGTCGTACCATCGGTTTTCTTCAAGCCAGCATTCAAATCAGAAACATTGCCCATATCGCTGGCCCTGGCCACGTCTTTAATCGTGACGGTTCCCTGAGTCTTGCCCTTTCCATCAACAAGGTTCATGGAAATCTTATTGTCCGTGCTTACAGACTGTTCACCAGCTGCAACATGAATATCGTTATTGGCTGCATCAGTTTTAGCCGCTTCGACCGCAGCATTGTAAGCTTTTTGTACCTGAGCTTCCGTAGCTGCCTTATTGGAGTTCTTATAGTCGGAAGCTTTATCGTTACTCCAATCCGTATTGTTCAATCCGGAAACTTCGCCTTTGGTGCCGTCGATGGTAACTGGCTTGTTTCCTGTCGTCGAGCCGCCGATAGTTATTTTATCTGCCAGCTTCAGGTCATAAGTCACCTGACCTGTTGTTTGATTCTTTTCTGCATGAAGCAGCAGATTGCCGCCGTTATAAGGATCCTTGTCCATGCCAGCTGACTTGCCTTCCACAGTCAGAACGGTATGGGCACCGGCCGTTTTACTGATAGTCTGCAAAGAAGAATCCAGTTTGGCAAAGTTCTCGCCTGCTGTTGCATCAGCATCAATGTAACGATACTTGATTGTCTTTCCAGCCGCATCCTTCTTGGCAGCACGGGTTTCATTGTAGACCGTACCGCCCGTGACGAGCTGCTGGCTGCCGTTGTTGGCAGAATCTGTTGCTTGGGAATCAGTAATATTGCCTGTGCCGATGGCCTTGCCCCAGAGATTTTTATTAGCCGTCTTGTCAGCATCGGTCACAGCGGTACCGTCTTCCTTGTATTTCAGATTGTCGCCGATATTGGAAGCATCATAATTTGCTTTTTTTACTAATTCATTGCCTATGGTACCGCCATCAGCCGCAGCGTCCTTAATCATCTTGTTAACATCATTCAGGTTAGCTGCATTGGTGCCGTTTGCATCTTTATCATATGTACCGCTTTGGCCTAAACTATCGGCTACTTTGGTGATCTGACCGCCGTTGGCACTGATATTCTTATCTGTCGTATCCAGAGTGAGCTTTGCACCTTTGTCGTCTGTACTGCCGGAAATAGAGGTGATGCCTTTCAGATCTTTGGCCAGCTGGATTTTCAGTTTACCGTTCTTGTTATTCACGCCGATGTTGCCATCCGTCAAGTCGCCTGTTGCACCGCCGATAATATTGAGAGTGTTATTCAGTTTCTTGGCAATGACTTTAGTGTCATCAGTCTGGCCATCGTCGCCGGCAAATTTCAGGCCGTCTTCCATGGTAGCCGCCTGATGATCTCCCGCCGCATCTGTGTAGACGATGCGGGTGATTCCATCCTTGCCGTCGACGCCATTAGCACCTTTGATACCTTTATTTGCATCATCGGTACCCTGCTTGATGGTAATATCAACTTCCGCATTCTTGCCATCTGCGCCAGCAGGGCCAACTAAGCCAATTGTACCAGGAGTACCAGGTGTGCCAGGTGTGCCAGGTGTGCCGTCTTTACCATCTTCACCCGGTGTACCAACAACAATCTTGGTCATTCCACCATTGAGTGCGTCATAGACAGTCTTACCGGTAACGAGCTGACCACTGCCATCATCAGCCTTATCAGTGATTTTACCAGTACCGATAGCTGCACCCCAGTCATTTAGATTTTTCGTCTTCTTGTCTGTATCAGTAATATGGGTACCAATGTTGGAAGCATCGACATTTGCTTTATCTGCTAACTTCGTATCGGTATTGCCAGCTTCCTTGTTAATCATGCTGTACACATCACCGATGTTAGCAGCATTAGATTTATCTGAATCTGCATAGGTTCCATCTGTCGCAGTAAGGCCACTCTTAACATCAGTAATCTTACCACCGTTAGCATTGATACTGCCATCAGTCTTCAAGGTAATTTTTGCACCTGTAGTAGTTTCTTTATCCCCATCCTTTGTCGTTGTCTGATTGCCAATGGAGGTAATACCGGTGAGGTCCTTGGCCAGCTTCAGATCATAGGTAACTTTGCCATTCGAATCTGTATCGCTGTGGAGCAAAATGTTCTTGCCGGCATATTTGTCTGCTTCCGTTGCAGCTGCTATTTTACCTTCTACAGTAAGTTCGGTATGAGCACCGGCTTTGGAATCAAGGGCAGTATAGGCAATCTGCAGGTCGCCGAGGTTGACTGCATTTCCCAGGGCAGCCCCTGTTGCCGTAGTGATAGTAGCTACCTTGCCGTTTCTATCTTTGGCATCGGTCAATGCGCTCTTGACGTTAGTAACAGTTGTACCGCCTTCTCCGGCGAGAGTAATCTTCGTATTGTCAACGACGGTCTTGCCATCTTCCGTCTTGGTATCATATTTCACAGAACGGCTATCTACTTCGGAAAGTTTACCAGTATTGGTATTCACCTGATCATCCAGTTTCAACAAATTCTCGCCGGTGGTCTGGCTACTCTTTACATACGTGCCGTCCTTTGTCGGCCGTACTTCGTTGTACACTGTGCTACCGGTGACCAACTGCTTCGAACCATCGCCATCTTTGGTCACAGTACCGGTGCCGATAGCTGTAGCCCAGGCTTCTTTATTCTTTGTCTTGTCATCATCTGTAGCTGCTGTTGTTCCATCAGCTCCGAATTTCAGGTTGGCTCCGATATTGGAAGCGTCGATATTGGCCAGTTTCTTAATTTGAGCTACGTTAACGGCGTCCGTATCATTAAAGCCAGCAGCCAGATTCGTGATTCTGCGAGTAGTTGTCTTGTCTCCATTAACACCGCCAATGGAAACAGCACCAGTTGTGGCTTTCCAAGTTGCCGAGTCAACGCTAGATGCTTTATTGGTAGCAGTCGAAGTAGGATCATAGCCTTCTGCATCGGCTTCAGCTGTTGCCACAGATACAGAACCATTGCCGAGAGCTACGCCGCCATCTACACTAACATTTGCACTGTGCCCGATAATAACTGCATCAGAAGCATCTGTTACCGTATCCTTATCATCTGCCGAACCCAGGATGACGTTATTTTTCTTGTCCGTCAACTTATGATTGTCACCGAGCACCAGATTGGACTTGTTCGTATCCACACTGCTGCCGGTGATGGTGTTGTTGGAACCGATGACGTAATCATTCTTGCCGTTTTCCACATTGTTGTAGAAGCCGTCCACATAGTTCAGCTGAGTAGAGGTCCCTTCTGTATATTCCGTATCACTGCCTTTCACTGTGTTGCCAACACCTACGACCTGGGTCATATAGGCTTTATCAACGGTGTTGCCGCCACCCATAACCATGACCTGGGCTCCACTGTCCGGAACGGCCGCTTTCAAGGCATCGTTCAGTTTCTGCGGGTCTTTCAGATTCTGCGTGATTGCACTGGCATTTTGGAGACTGATGGCCCGATAAGAATTGGTGACACTGTTGCCTGCACCGACAATGATGGCAGCATTGGAGTCAGTCGTCACGTTAGCCTGACCGACGATGCTGTTGGCAACGCCGCTGAAGGGCTGAGAAGTACTGGTATTGTCGTTAATGTTGAACGTGCCATAGGAAAGAGCTGCAGCACCGCGGAAATCAATGCTGCCCGACTGTGGTGCTTCATTCGTGATACCAGAGAAGGAACCACCTACGGTAGAAGCAATGCCGTCTGTATGAGTCATATAACCAGCTGCTTGGCCTGCAAATTTTTTGGCTCCGTTGTCATCAGCGTTGAGATATTGTGCATATTCCGCGGCCGCGTTCTTGAAGATGTTGGGAACCTGATCATTGACACTGTAATACTTGGTCTTGTTATTATTGACTTTGGTATCCAGTGTATTGTAGGCCGTCTGCAAATCGCCGAGGTTGACTGCATTTTTCAGAGCTTCCCCTGTTGCCGTGGTGATAGTAGCTTTCTGACCGCTGCTGTCTTTAGCTTCCGCCAAGGCGCTCTTCACATGGGTAACAGTCGTATCATTCGTGCCATCGCCCAGAGTAATCTTTGTCTTGTCGATGGTTTTATCGGCAGCCATATCATACTTGACAGTACTGCTATCAATATCAGAAAGCTGGGTGTCCAAGGCTTTTAGATTCTCTGCAGTTGTGCTAGCTTTTTTCACATACGTGCCATCTTCTGGCCGTACTTCGCTATATACCGTACCACCAGTAACGAGCTGCTTGCTGCCATTGGTATCCGCATCGCTGGCCTTGGAATCCGCTACGCTACCAGTGCCCAAAGCTTTGCCCCACTTATTTTCATTGGCTGTGATTTCTTCTTTTTCTGCAGCAGCTTTTTTATCAGCATCAGTAATTTTCTTCGTATCATCACTGAAGTTATTGAAATTCAAACCGACGTTTCCAGCAGTAACATCTGCTTTGCCGCTGAGACCTACAGTTGTACCACTGCCGCCGGAAATCTTAGCATTCTGAATCGCATCGTAAACCGTGCCCCCAGTAACGAGATTATCATCACCAGAAGTTACCTGTCCTGTCTCGATATTAACGGAATATTCTTTTACACTGCCGTTCATCTTAGAAGAAACAGTGGTATGAGCGCCATCCACAATATCAATGGCTTTTTGAGCATCTACATAAATTACAGAATGACCATCAGGAGTGATATTGTTGAGGCTTATATTCGCTTTATTACTATTGATAGTCGTTACGGCTGTACTCAACTGGCCTACGGTAACGGCATCATTATCGTCTGCACCATCTGCAACATTCGAAATGCGGCGTTTGATGCTGTTTGAACCTACAGACACGTAATTGGCGACTGGTGTCCCATCTTTTGCATACGTTTTCTTTGTAGAATCAAGAGTCATCGTTGCATCAGAATTAGCACCAATGGCGATGTTATCGTTTGTTGCCTGAGCCTGATAGCCGATGGCAACAGATTTCTTACTTGCATTAGCATTCTTTTTATCTGTATCGCTGATATTTTCCCAAGGATCCGCAGAAGCCCCATAACCAATAGCAACAGATCCTGTACCGGTTGCATCAGCCTCTGAGCCAATAACTACCACATCCGTGCCGGTTCCCGGTTTGACGACACTATTAGCATCATATTTTGAACCTATAAATATGCTATCCTTCGACATTGGCTGTAAGCGATCTCCGATAACGATAGTATGATCACCAGCCTGAGTATGAACACCAATGGTAATGGCATGTTCACCTAATGCACCGTTGTTATTGACGCCGATTCCACCTGGTTGATAGTTTTGAGACTCATTATTTTCTTCAGTTTTATGCTGAACACCTATATATTGCCAACCTGTGGTATCCGTTTTATCTGCCGCTTCTGCATTCACCGGCCCAAACGCAAAGGTAAACGCTCCCAACGCAAGCAAAACGGACATTGTCAGCGCCGCTTTCTGCTGCCCGCCATTGCCATGCGAGCTTTTGACGTGACTTTTCGCAAGCTCCGAGACAACAATGTAGCATTGCTTGACTTTACTGTAGATGACTTTATATATTTTATTCATCTTATGGTTCCCCCTACGATATTAAATCTTGCTTAGCCTTTAATATTGACTTAAGCATACGGCCTCATCTCGCAAGAGGGTCAATACAGTATGTTTTGACGTCTTCTCTGGCTTTTAAAACAGAAGAAAATAAAAAAGGCGGCCATATTCCTCAAGGAATGGTCGTCTTTTCTTTGTCATTATGCTGTTTTATGGAACGTTGGCACAGAATCTTCAAGATTTCATCTTTATGGGCGCCTTTTTGTCACTAAGTATGACATCATTTTGTTTTGTCATCCAATTTCATACTGTTTTAGCAATACATTACGTTTTATGCGTGTTGTTTTAGTCCGACTTTTTCGGTACGGCGACGTATATTTTTTTGCCGCAAAAGGCCATGCCGTACTTCCAGACCTCGGTGAGTCCGCGCTTCTTGAATTCGGTATCGTAGGCGCGGTCCTCAATCTGGGCAAGGGCTTCTTCGGCCTTAGTCTGCAGTTCATCTTCATTGGCCGCGGCCTTGAATTCCATGATGACGCCGGCTTTTTGCGCGTCTTTGGGGAAGATGGCAAGGTCAAAACGCCCATAGCCGCTTTCGCGATTCGATTCGACTGCATAGCCGCTGCCCTGCAGAAGAGCAGTCAGGCCCAGCATAAAACCATGGTAGAAACTCTCTTTATTTGCCGTGTCAAATGTGCTGGCCATCCCAGTCAGGATTTTCTGCAGCTGACGGGCAAAACGGACATGGTCACCATGAAACAGATAATCAAATAAATCATCGAAAGTATCCGTATCAATTCCGTGTGCCAGGTGATTGAGGATTTCCGTTGCGTAAACGTCCCGGATTTCGTCATTTGGAATGCGCAGGGCATAGCGGTTGCGGCGCGTGCGTGAAGCCGACTCTGCCGTCAAATAGCCCGTTGTCAGCAAAAGCGTATAAAGTGCGCTTTTATCTCTGCCAATATCCTCGTAAATCACGCGTTCATTAAGGGTCACCGAAATCGTGCCGCCCGCCAATAAATTCTGCAAAGCCTCAATGCGTTCGGCATCCGCGTGCTCCAGCAGTACGTGCAAAATACCATTGGCCGAGGTGTTGACCCAGTAATCGCCAAATTCGCCATTGCGGAAAAAGTTGATGACCGACCAAGGATTGTACATTTCGGTCTGGCCAAAGCGATAGCCATCGTACCATTGCTTAATTTCCGGCAGTTTGTCACTCATGCCGAGGTCCTCAGCCATCTTTTTGACTTCATCCGGCGTAAAGCCGATCACATCGTCATAGCGCGTGCTGAGTACGGAGCAGACGTCAAGATTATTGAGGTCGCTGAAAATGCTTTCCTTCGCCACGCGCAGCACACCCGTCATCACGGCAAATTCCAGATTTTCATTGCCCTTAAGCACGGAGCCGAGCATCTGCTTCATGAAGGAAATGCACTCTTTGTAGAAACCATTTTCCCATGCCTGCTGAATCGGTGCGTCATATTCGTCAATGAGCAGAATGACTTTTTTGCCGTGATGCTGGCGAAGCATCTCCATCCAGATGGCAAGAAACATCTGCATCTCGGAAATATCCGCTTTTCTTTGCTTCAACGCTGTAAAACGAGCCTTCAAGTCCTCGTCAACACGCGGACTTTCTTCCAGATAAGCACAGGAAATAAACCAATTGCTGATCCAAGAACGAAAAGTATCCAACATTTTCTCCCACGTGATATCCTTAAGATCCTTCAACGATACAAAGATCACCGGATACTGCCCGCGTTCCTGCATGTATTTTTGTCCAGCCCGCTCAACGGCGAGCCCGTCAAAAAGAAAACGGCTCTCCTGCTCGCGCTGCAGCGAAAAGAAATAATCGAGCATGCTCATCGTCAGTGTTTTGCCGAACCGCCTTGGACGCGTCAAAAGCGTCACGGCACTGTGTTCATCGATGAGCTGCCGGATAAAATCCGTCTTGTCGACAAAATAATACCCTGCCCGCAGTGTTCCAAAATCATCGATGCCAATCGGCATGGCTTTTTTCATAAACTCACCTCGTCCCGACTTACTTAACGGATATGATCTGTTCATGCTTTTACAGAAATCTTCTTGCCACAAAAGGCAATGCCGTACTTCCATACATTCATAATGCCGCGTTTCTGGAATTCAGCATCATAGGCTTTTTCTGCAATCTGACGAAGGGCATCTTCGGCCTTAGTCTGCAGTTCATCTTCGCTGGCCGCGGCCTTGAATTCCATGATGACGCCGGCTTTTTTCGTGTCTTTGGGGAAGATGGCAAGGTCAAAACGCCCGTAGCCGCTTTCGCGATTCGACTCGATGATATAATCCGGTACAAAAAGAGCTGTCATGCCCAGCATGAAGCCATGGTAGAAACTTTCTTTATTGGCGGCGTCGTAAGTGCTGACAAGGCTGCGAATGTAGGAAGTCAGCCCCTCGGCGAACGCTTCCGCTCTTCCCTGCATGAGATTGTCAAGCAGATTGGACAGGCGTGCCATAGAACGGCCTTGACGTGTCTTATTGAGGACTTCATAGCGATAAATGTCCTGCACTTCACGATTGGGAATCATGAGTTCGCAGATGAGTCCGCCAATGCCGCGCCGGCGGCTCTTGATGGTCAAATAGCCTGTGGTCAGCAGCATGGTATAAAGTGCATCCTCATCCTCACCGATGTCGTCATAGATGACGCCTTCTCTTATCGCCGTCTGGATGCTTGCCCCTGACAAGAGAGACTGCAGGTTCTGTATCGTATCGTCATTGGCCTGCTGCAGCATCTCGCGGATAATGCCATTGCCCGAGGTATTGACCCAATAATCGCCAATCTCGCCATTGCGGAAAAAGTTGATGACGGACCACGGATTGTAGATTTCTGCCTGACCAAAGCGATAGCCGTCGTACCATTGCTGGATTTCCGGCAGTCTGTCCTCCATGCCGAGGTCAGCGGCCATCTTTTCGACTTCTGCCGGCGTAAAGCCGATGGCATCATCGTATTGCGAGCTCAAGACAGAGCAAACATCAAGATTGTTGAGGTCACTGAAGATGCTTTCCTTGGCAACGCGCAGGACACCCGTGAGAACGGCAAATTCAAGGTCATCGTTGCTCTTTAAGGCACTGCCAAGCATCTGTTTCATAAAGGAAATACATTCCTTATAAAAACCGTTCTCCCATGCCTGCTGAATCGGTGCATCATATTCATCAATGAGCAAGATGACTTTTTTGCCATAATGCTGATGTAGCAGGTCCAGCAAAAATGATAATGCATAGGAAAGTTCATCCAATGATGCCTGCCGATCAATAATTTTGCTGAAGAACTTTTTGCTGTCTGCTAATATCGTCGGACTTTGCTCTAAATAACGAAACCGCATAAAAAGACTGCTGAAAAAAATCCGAAAATACGCTTGCATTGAGATCCAATCCAAGGCATTCGTATCTTTCAGCGTTATAAAAACCACTGGATACTGACCGCGTTCAGACATATAGGACGCCCCAGCCCGTTCAATGGCTAGTCCATCAAAAAGATGACGGGATTCTTTTTCCTTGTCAATCGCAAAGAAGTATTCAAGCATGTTCAACGTCAGCGTTTTGCCAAAACGCCGCGGACGCGTCAAAAGCGTTACTTTGCTGTGCTGGTCGATGAGCTGCCGGATAAAATCGGTCTTGTCAACAAAATAATAACGTCCGCGCAGCTCCTGAAAGTCCTCGATGCCAATCGGCATGGCTTTTTTCATGTCTTCACCTCATCTCATTTTGCATGTTTCCTTCATTATAACATAGGCACCTAACAGACGGCATGAAAAAAGACTGCAGAGGCAGTGAGCCCCTGCAGTCTTTGTCTGCATTTTGATTTTGCCGATTTTATTTGAGTACGGCACCCGTGCTGGCGGACGTCGTGAGTTTGGCGTAACGGGAGAGGTAACCGGTCTTGATTTTCGGCTCCGGTTTCTTCCAGTTGGCCTTGCGTTTGGCGAGTTCTTCGTCGCTGACGGCAAGCGTCAGACTGCGGTTCGGGATGTCAATGGTGATTTCATCGCCGTCTTCGATGAGAGCGATTGGGCCGCCCTCCATGGCTTCCGGCGAGATGTGGCCGACGCAGGCACCCTGGCTGGCACCGCTGAAACGGCCGTCGGTGATCAGGCCGACTTTGAGGCCGCGGCCCGTGATGACTGCCGTCGGGTTGAGCATTTCCTGCATGCCTGGGCCGCCTTTTGGACCCTCGTAGCGGATGACGACAACGTCGCCGTCATGGATATCGCCGGCCATGATGGCATCGCAGGCTTCCGTCTCGGAGTTGTAGCATTTTGCTTTGCCCGTGTACGTCAGCATGTCAGGAGCGACGGCCGAAGCCTTGACAACGGCGTAATCCGGTGCGAGGTTGCCCTTGAGGATGGCGATGCCGCCTTCTTTGCGGTACGGGTCGTCGACGCTGTGAATGACATTGCGGTCGAGGACTTCGGCGTTCTTGATGCGGTCGCCGACCGTGCCCGTAATCGTCAGGGCGTCGAGATGAATCAGGCCCTTCTTGGAGAGCTCATGCATGACAGCCGGAATGCCGCCGGCCTCATTGAGGTCCGTCATATGATGCTTGCCGGCCGGGCTGAGCTTCGTGATGTACGGCGTGCGGCGCGAAATCTCATCGAACAGCGGTGCCGGCAGGTCGATGCCAGCCTCATGGGCAATAGCCGTGAGGTGCAGGACCGTGTTCGAGGAACCGCCGATGCCCATGTCGACCGTGATGGCATTCTCGAAAGCTTCGCGCGTCATGATGTCACGCGGCTTGATGTCTTTCTTGATGAGTTCCATCAGGGCTGCACCAGCGCGTTTCGCGAGCAGGCGGCGTTCGCCGTTGTAAGCAGCCGGAATCGTGCCGTTGCCCGGCAGGCCCATGCCGAGGACTTCCGTCAGGGAGTTCATCGTGTTGGCCGTGAACAGGCCGGCGCAGGAACCGCAGCCCGGGCAGCATTTCGACTCGAGGTCAGCCATCTCGGCAGCATCCATCTGGCCAGCGGCGAATTTGCCGGCAGCTTCAAAGGCCTGGCTGACACTGACGTCACGGCCATGGAAACGGCCTGGCAGCATCGGGCCGCCCGAAACGACGACGGCCGGAATGTTCAGGCGGGCAGCGGCCATGAGCATGCCCGGAACAATCTTATCGCAGTTTGGAATCAGCACGAGGCCGTCAAAACCGGAAGCCATGGCAACGGCTTCGATGGAGTCGGCGATGAGCTCGCGGCTCGCGAGGGAATATTTCATGCCCGTATGGCCCATGGCAATACCATCGCAGACGCCGATTGCCGGGAATTCCATCGGCGTGCCGCCGGCAGCTGCAACACCGAGCTTGGCAGCTTCGGCGATCTCACGCAGGTGGATGTGGCCCGGGATAATTTCATTGAAGGAATTGCAGATACCAATCAGCGGCTTTTTGAGGTCTTCAGGACCGTAGCCATTGGCATGGAACAAGGAACGATGCGCACAGCGCGTAGCGCCTTTTTTGACAATATCACTTCTCATAAGACAACTCTCCTAACTTTTTGTATCGCGTGTCTAGCAATAGTAGACATTTTAGATGCAATTGGTAATGTGATACTTAGTTTACAACATTACGAGTCAAAATTCAATGCCTTTTTGTGCTTTTATTCCAGACTCGAACGGATGCCTATGGGATTTCATCTCCGTGATGAGGTCGGCCTGCTCCAAAAGCACGGCCGGCGCGTCCCTGCCCGTGCAGACGAGATGCAGATTTTGCGGGCGTTTGGCAAGCAAATCTGCCAGCTCCTGTTCGCTGATCAGGCCGAATTTTACGGCGTAGTTGATTTCGTCGAGGATGACCATGTCCCATTTGCCGCTTGTGATTTCAGTCTCGGCCAGCTGCAGGGCTTTTTTCGCAGCCGCGAGGTGCTCTGCGCGCGGTGTCTCCCCCTTGCGCGTAAAACCGAGCCCCATCTGGCGGACTTCGATGCGGCCCTCGGCCTTTGCCAAAGTCTCGATGGCATGAAGCTCCCCGTATTTCCAGCCGCCCTTGATAAACTGCAAAATGAGCACCCTGAGCCCATCCCCCCAGGCCCGCATCGCAAGGCCGAGTGCCGCCGTCGTCTTGCCCTTGCCTTTGCCCGTGTGGACGATCAAGAGTCCCTGACGTTCCATAAACTTCCCCCATTTCTGCATAAAATAAACGGTTTGCTTCTATTATAACATGGGTTTACATCATGGGTTTACATCGAGAAAAGGGCGGGGACCTAGTCACAAAGATATACTGTCCCTGCGAGGATGCTTACTACATTTAAATGTAACTAGGGCGAGGGTGCCTATTCCGCCTGCAGAAGCGGCGTGATTGCCGAAGGCTGGGTCCTAAACGGCTGCAGCCAAATATGATAATGTGAGAACGCCGCGGCAGGCGGCGAAATTACTAAGTGCATAAACAAAAACCATAGGACCCATTTAACAGAGCGACGAAGCCGAAATAGGCGCCCTCGCCTCTGTATCGATGTAAGCCGTCCCCGCCCCTTCCACGATGTAAACAAAAAGAGCCCCGCAGGGCTCTCTTTCTATGAATATGTAGGGATTGAGGAAACGAATTTGTCGGACTTTATTTCGTGTCCATGATGGCCTCAGGGCCGCGGTCGCCGGTGCGGATGCGGACGGCATCGGTGAGTTCGTAGACGAAGATTTTGCCATCGCCTATGTTGCCGGTCCGCACAGCCTTTTGTGCGACCTCAAGGACGCGTTCTACCGGAATCTCGCAGATGACAGTCTCGAGCTTGATTTTTGGCACGAGGTTGATGTCATATTCCTTGCCGCGATAAACTTCCGTGTGGCCTTTCGACAGGCCGCAGCCAAAGACCTGGCTGACGGTCATGCCGAGCACGCCGATATCGTTCAGTGCCTGTTTGAGCTCTTCGAGCTTGCTGGCACGGGTAATAATTTCTACTTTGGTAATTTTTCTCTTTTCCGTATTTTCTGTAGCCATGATGATTACTCCTTCTGCGTACTCAGAATCGTATTTGCAAGCATCTCGCTGGAGTTCTCAAGCGAAGCAATCGGGCTGCCGGCCATCATGGAGCTGGCATAACCGCGCTCGCCGTGCTCGACAACATCGAGACCTGCAATTTCTTCCGTCTCATCAGCGCGAACCTTCATGAAGTGGCTGACAATCTTGAAGAGGATGTACGTGCCAACGATGGCCAGGGCATATGCGACGATAACCGAAACAACCTGAGCGAAGAGGAGGTGCGTCTCGCCGTAGAACAGGCCGTTTGCACCAGCCGGGTTGACTTCCGTCGTAGCCCAGAGGCCCGTAGCGATGGAGCCCCAGGTACCGCCAATACCATGAACACCGAAAGCATCGAGGGAATCATCATAACCGAGTTTTTCTTTGAGGACGGCAACGGCGAAGTAGCAGACAATACCGCCGATCAGGCCAATGGCCAGAGCTGGCATCGGCTTAACAAAGCCGGCAGCAGGAGTGATGGCAACGAGGCCGGCGATGCAGCCCGAAGCAGCACCGAGGATGGTCGGTTTGCCGTTGCGGATCCACTCAGCGAGTACCCAGGAAACCGTTGCACCGGCAGCAGCAACCTGCGTCGTGACAAAAGCATTGGCAGCGAGGCCGTTAGCACCGAGAGCCGAGCCGGCGTTGAAGCCGAACCAGCCGAACCAAAGAAGCGTAGCGCCGAGAACCGTCATCGGCAGGTTGTGCGGAATCATGGCAAACTGGCCGTAGCCACGGCGTGCGCCGAGAAGAATACAAATCGTAAGGCCCGAAACACCGGAGAGGATGTGAATGACAAGGCCGCCGGCGAAGTCAAGAGCACCGAGCTGCGAAAGGAAGCCGCCGCCCCATACCCAGTGGGCCATCGGGTTGTAAATGAAGATTGCCCAGAGCAGGATCAAAACGGCGAAAGCTGCGAAGCGCATGCGCTCTGCAAATGCACCAGTAATGAGGGCCGGCGTGATGACGGCGAACATGCACTGGAAGGCAACGAACGCGAGCTCCGGAATCGTGCCGTTTTCGAGAACGTTGAGGCCGACGCCTGCAAGACCGATCTTATCGAGGCTGCCGATGAAACCATTGATATCCGTGCCGAACGTCATGGCATAACCGATGATGACCCATTCAACGGAAATCATTGCTACAATGAAGAAACTCTGCATAATCGTGGTCAGGACGTTTTTGCTGCGAACCATGCCGCCGTAGAAGAACGCAAGACCAGGTGTCATAATGAAAACCAGGGCTGCACTTATCAGCACCCAGGCAGTATCGCCAGTGTCAATCATGTAAATCAAATCCTTTCCCATTAGCTCGAAAAAAATGCGATTTGTGGAAAATATAATAGCTTTTCCCCTGACTCCCCGCTGCACTCTGCCGGCCAAAAAGCAAAAAGCGTCCAGCCGCATGACACAAAGGTCATGCCTGCCGGACGCCATTGTCCACTTCTGGCCGCTGTTTGGTTTTGGGGATTTTCAACGGAAAGTGTTGACAGCTTGAAACATAAAAACCCCGAAGGATTTGGTACCTAAATCCTTCGGGGCTCCGTTGCCTCTTGCTGATGTGTATATAATAACAGGCTCTGTGACTTTCGTCAACACCAAATTGTCATGTATACATGTATTCTCAAAAATTAGATTGAAAATCATGCTCTGCAAAAAAACGCCTTTATGCAAGCAGGCCGTTCTTCTTGACAATCAGATCGTACGTCCCATCTTCGCGCTTCTTGACGGAAAGCACCTTGTGGTCCTCATCCTTGAGGCTGCGCGGCACATTCTGGATGGGCTCGCCGTCATTGAGATGCACGGCAAGCGTCTGACCGTCTTCGAGGTCTTCGAGGGCCATCTTGACTTTGACAAACGTAATCGGGCAGACAACATCCGTGATATCGAGCTCTGCGTCCGTCTTTACTGCTTCACTCATAAGATTTCCTCCACTCTCTTCTGGAATTTATCCCAGCCCACGCGGTCCAGGCAGTTTGCGAAGCGTTCGCTCGGTTTGGCATTTTCCTCAAAGAACGCCAGCGTCGCATCGACAATCGCGTAGAGCTTCTCCTCTTCAAAAACAATCGGCAGGAAATGACGGCCGACGGCGATGCGGTTGCCGTAAAGACCGCCGAACGAAATGACAAAACCTGCCTCACCCTGCCAGGCGTCCGTCGGGCAGCTCTTGATGCATTTGCCGCAGTAAACGCATTTTTCGCGGTCAATGCGGACTTCGCTGTTTGCTGCATCCACCGTAATGGCCTTTTCGGGGCAGACGGCCTCGCAGACGCCGCAGTAAACGCAGCTGTCCTGCTTCCACTCCGGCTTAATGCCACCCTTGACGCCGAAGTCATTTTCCTCGGCCTTCAGGCAGTTGTTGTGGCAGCCCGTGAAACCGAATTTGAACTTATGAGGCAGCTCGCGGCCGCCGTAGCGCTTGTCAAATTCATTCGCGAGTTTCTGCGTGTCGATGAGGCCCGACGCACAGATCGCACAGCCCTGACAGGCCGTAATCGTGCGCACGCGCGGACCGCAGACGCCGACGGACACCCCGCCCTCGTGCAGGGCCTTCTTGACCTCGTCGATATCCTGCAGATGGATGAACGGGATCTCGATACCCTGACGCGACGTCAGATGCACATAGCCCTTGCCGTATTTTTCTGCGACCTGCTGAATCGTGCCGAGCTGCGCCGCCGTGAAATGGCCGCCGACCGACTTTAAGCGCATGGAAAAACAATCCTTCTGCCGCTGGCGCATGAAACCGCCTTTTTTGAGCTCCTTATAATCAACTGCCATGGAAATTTCCTCCTAAAACTCCTAAGATATATAATTTGTGTTACATCGTGGTGTACAAGGCGTTTTCAGGGGGCATTTAACGTTCCGCGCAGCAGGCTGAAGCTTCACTTATAAATGCCCCCTGAAAACTCAATGCTGATAAAACATGGATGCAAGGTTAGCAATACATCGTAGCACCTATGGCGTTTGGAAGGAGTATCGAACGCTCCGCGCAGCAGGCTGAAGCTCCGCTTATCGATACTCCTCCCAAACTTAATATCTGCAAGGACGAGCGAAGCAAAGTCCGTCCTCGAACCGAGAGACGAGTATGCTGGAAGTAAGGGAAGGGCTGGACAAAAGCGAAGCGTTCATTTGTCTGCGTGAAGAACTTATTTTTTGCCAGCTAGAACCCTTGCAAGGGAGCGTCGTTCAAACGAAGTGCGTTTAGCTCCCTGCAAGGCTGAATTAAAAGGCAAAAAATAAGTTTAGCAGACAAATGCCGCGCAGCGTTGGCCGGCCCTTCCCGCCTTCCATCCCCTCTCTCCCCTCACCTCACCGAATGCGCAAATCTTCTTTGGTGACATCCTGCTGCTTCTCGATGTGAAAGCTGTTCAGCACAGGTTCGCCGCCGTTCAGGGACAAAATGAAGTAGCTTGCCCTGCTGTCATAGGCGAGCCGTTTATCCTCTTCGCTCGGTCGTGACGGCGTGGCGGGGTGGCTGTGCCAGTTGCCGAGGAGTTCGAGACCTTCGGCGCGCATTTCCTTAACGGCCGCGAACTGCTCCTTTGGGTCGAGTGAGAAATGCTCGGGACTGTGGTCGAGATTCGTCAGGAAAAAGACGTGCTCCACGAATTTTTCACCTGTCTTTTCATCGATGCGGCCGCCCAGAAGCCCGCAGTCCTCATTCGGCGCGTTTTTGCGCGCGTGCTGCACGAGGGCGAGATAGTCCGCGAGTTTTAAATGCACAATCATATTCTGCCTCACTTCCCCTTCTCTTTAATGCTGGCGCAAATCGCAGGCCGGCTGTTCGTAGTCGATGAGCTCCGTAATCGTCGGATGCTCGCCGCAGATGCCGCATTTCGGATTCTTCGGGATCTTGATCTTGCGGAAATTCATCGTCAGGGCATCGTATGTCAGAAGATACCCCGTCAAAAGGTCGCCGACGCCCAGAATGTATTTGAGGGCTTCCGTCGCCTGCAGTGTGCCGATGACGCCGCCCATGACGCCGAGCACGCCGGCCTGACGGCAGGTCGGCACCGCGTCCTTCGGCGGCATCGTCGGGAAAACGCAGCGGTAGCACGGTCCCTGCCCCGGCACATATGTCATGAGCTGTCCCTGAAAGCGGATAATGCCGGCATGCGAAAAAGGCTTTTTCTCAAAGACGCAGGCATCGTTAATCAGGAACTTCGCGGGGAAATTGTCCGTGCCGTCGATGATGAAGTCATAATCCTCGGAACGGATGATGTCGCGAATGTTCTTCGACGTCACCATCTCGTTGTACGTATGGACCTTGACATCAGGATTCATCGCCGCAATGGTCTCGCGGCCCGACTCGACTTTTGGCTTGCCGACATCGGCCGTCTGGTGGATGATCTGACGCTGCAGATTCGAGAGGTCGACGACATCAAAGTCGACGAGGCCGATCGTGCCGACACCGGCAGCCGCGAGGTACATCGCAGCCGGCGCGCCGAGGCCGCCCGTGCCGATGACGAGGACTTTGCTGTTCAGGATTTTTTCCTGCCCTTTGCCGCCGACCTGCTTCAATATAATATGGCGCGAATAGCGCTCAATCTGTTCATTCGTCAAACTGCTCATCTGGCACCGCCTCCCATGAAGTAGAGGAATTCAATCTTGTCGCCATCCTTGACAAAAGTCGACTCAAAGCCCTTGTGGTCGACAAACTCACCGTTGAGTTCGACCGTCACATAGTCGGGCTGCTCGGCCTTCGCGACGACGAGCAGTTCCTTGAGGTTGATGCTTTTCTCGAGACTGAGATCCTTGCCATTTACCGTTACCTTCATGAAAAATCCCTCCATAAGAAAAAGCCCACGATAAAGAACCCACGGCAGACAGAGACTGCGAGCAGGAATATCCATATCATGAGCTTTCGTTGACGAATAACTCCTATATGCTTTTACAATACATATAAAATAAATATGTTTAACAATTTATGGTTATTATACAGCCGTATGTGACGATTGTCAACACGGATTGTAAAAAGTCACAAAAAGTCGCGTAAAATCAGCAAAATCGTAAAAGTCATGGCAAGTCATCGTCATTTGTCATTTTCTGAGCCACAGGCTGCCCTTCATCAGGGAACTCATCGCGCAGCCGCCGGCGGCACCGGCCGCGAGGACTTCAGGGAGCCGCGCCGGCGTCAGGCCGCCAATGGCAAAAACCGGCAGGTCTGACGACGAAGTGACTTCGCGCAGGAAAGTCAGTCCGCGCGGCGAAAGGCCCGGCTTGCACGAAGTCGCGTAGATGTGACCGGCAAAGGCATACGTGCAGCCGAGCTCTGCAGCTTCTTTGACATCCTGCACGGAATGACACGAAGTGCCAAGCTCGGCAAAATTCAGCTCTTTTCCCTCTGCCCTGACCCTGCGCAAAAGCGGCAGCGGCAGATGCAGGCCCGCAGGCCGAAGTTTTTGGGCTGCTTCGATAAATTGATGCAGGATGCAGGGAACGTCATGCTTTGCACAAATCGCCATGACTTTTCTGGCAAGGGCCTCATAAGCTTCGGGCGTCATATCCTTTTCACGCAGCACAATGGCCCTCGGCCCTGCCGCGGCGATTTTTTCAAGACGCTGCAGAAAGTCAGCCTGACTTTTAAAGAGTCTGCGATTCGTCACGCAGATGACTTTTTCAAGGTCAAAGTCCGACTGAAAATCAGCATGACCGGAATTAAAGGTAGACATAGTCGTTCAGGACAGGCTGCAGGCCTTCGGAGGCCATGTCGTCGTACATGCGTCTGAGGCTGCGCGTATCGGCAATCTCAAACTGGGCGTCGCCTGTCTCTCCTTCCTCTTTGCCCGTGTATTTCTCCTCGTGGTCGCCGATGCCCGTCGAGACGCCGGCGGAAATCTTCGTCGCGGCGATGCGCACGATGCCGTTGCGGAATTTGGCCGTCTCGCGCGAGGACACCGTGATGCCGACATACGGCAGGAAAATGCGGTAGGCACAGAGAATCTGGCAGAGCTGACGCTCGCCGACATCGAGCGGATTGATTTTTTCGTTGTTGATGATTGGGCGCAGACGCGGGCATGACAGCGAGAACTCGGCCTGCGGGTATTTGCGCTGCAGATAGTAGACGTGCAGGGCCGTTGCAAGGGCGTCCTTGCGGAAGTCGGCAAGGCCTAAGAGCGCCGAGAAGCCGACACCGCGCATGCCGCCCATGAGCGCGCGTTCCTGTGCTTCGAAGCGATACGGCCAGACGCGTTTATGGCCCATGAGGTGCAGCGTCTCGTATTTCTTGAGGTCGTACGTCTCCTGAAAGACCGTGACGTAGTCGGCGCCGCATTCGTGCAGATAGGCGTAATCCTTGACATTCATCGGGTAGACTTCAAGGCCGACATTGCGGAAATACTTGCGCGCAAGCTTGCAGGCCTCGCCGATGTACTCGACGCTGCTCTTCGTCTTGCTCTCGCCCGTCAGCATGAGGATTTCCTCCATGCCGCTGTCCGCGATGACTTTCATCTCGTGCTCGATTTCCTCGGGATTCAGCTGCAGGCGGTGAATGTCGTTATAGCAGTTGAAGCCGCAGTAAACGCAGTAGTTCTCGCAGTAGTTGGCGATGTAGAGCGGCGTAAAGAGGTAGACCGTATTGCCGAAATGACGGCTCGTCTCGCGGCTCGCGCGCTCCGCCATCTGCTCAAGAAGCGGCGCGGCAGCCGGCGAGAGCAGGGCCTTGAAGTCCTCAATCGTGCAGGTCTCGTGCTCAAGAGCCCTTTTCGCGTCGAGAATCGTATAGGCGTCGGGGTCATAGGCGTTCATGGCCGAGATGACCTTGCCGCGCACGTCCGAATGAATCTGCTCCATGTCCGGCAGATAGTCCATCGGATTCGTGCGGCATGATGGGTCCGTCTCAAGACGGTGTTTCTTCGCAAGGGCCTTTTCACTGAGTTTATCGGAGTCAATGAAGAAATGATTTTCTTTTTTCTCACTCATTTTTTCTTCCCCCCTATCAGCGCAAAAAACCAGTCAGTGGGTCGGAAGCGGCACCGCCGCGCTGCAGCACGCGGCCGAGGCCAGCAAGATACGCCTTGCGGCCGGCCTTTATCGCATCGCGGAAAGCCGAGGCCATCAGCGGCACATTGCCGGCCGTCGCGAGGGCCGTGTTCGCCATGATGGCAGCAGCGCCCATCTCCATGGCCTCGCAGGCCTCCGACGGTTTGCCGATGCCGGCATCGACGATGATTGGCAGGTCCATCTCGTCGATGAGAATCTGGATGAATTCTTTCGTCGCGAGGCCTTTATTCGAGCCAATCGGCGCGGCGAGCGGCATGATGGCAGCGGCGCCGGCGTCCTTGAGGCTGCGGGCGGCGTAGAGGTCCGGATACATGTACGGCAGGACGACAAAGCCTTCTTTCGCAAGCGTTTCCGTCGCGCGGATGGTCTCGTTGTTGTCCGGCAGCAGGTATTTCGAGTCGCGCATGATTTCAATCTTGACGAAATTGCCGCAGCCGATGGCCTTCGCGAGATGTGCGATGCGGACGGCTTCATCCGCCGTGCGGGCGCCCGAGGTATTCGGCAGCAGTGTCACATTCTTTGGCACATAGTCGAGGATGTTTTCTTTTTCCTTCGTGTTGGCGCGGCGCACGGCCACCGTGATGAGCTCGGCTTCGGCGTAGCGCACGGCCGCATCGATGAGCTGCAGCGAATATTTGCCGGAACCTAAGATAAAGCGCGAATGGAAGATATGGCCGCCGAGCACCAAAGCGTCTTCTGCCATCTTTGCTTCTAGATTTTCACTCTTATTGTTCTTGCTTTCGTTATGCTGTTCCATTTATGTCGCTTCTTTCCATTAATATAAGATAACCATCTTTTAAGGCAAAAGCCTGCAAAGCCCCTGTCTCAGCAGCCGCCGCCCATAAAGCAGACGACTTCCACGACATCGCCGTCTTTCAGGCGCGTCGCCGCATAGTCCTCTTTCGCGAGAATCTCACCGTTGTATTCGACGGCCACGGCACGGCTGTCATAGCCTGCTTCTGCTAAAAAATCCGTCAGCAGCACACCCGCTTTTGCCTGCGGCTCTCCATTGATTGTTACCATATCGTCACCTCTTCTGCACTGCTCAAAATAAAAAAAGAAGGAATGCCCGTTTGGGCATTCCCTCTGATGCTTGCATTTCAATCATTTTCTGATGTATTTTGCAAATTGCGCTTGCACACGCTGGTTTCCTACGTTGGCATTGTCCAAATCAGGTCATGGGTCGGAATCACAAATTCCCTCTCAGCCTGCTTTGACAAATTTTTAAGCTCTGTCCGCAAGCTCCCCAGCTATGAAATTATAATACTTTTTTAGTATAGACCGTTTCGTTGGCAATTACAATAGATTTTTTCAGCTTGCCTTGTATGGATTGACAAGGTTCTGCCATACAGATATATCGGTGCGGGCAATGACCTGATGGAACGATTCGCCTGCTTCGCGCAGATTCAGGTAGTGCTGAATCAAAGCCCTGACGCAGGCTTCGAGCTGGTTATCGGGGATTTTCCCCTCGACTTTTTTCGCAAAAGCGGCATGCGGGCCGAGATGGCCGCCGAGCTGCAGGGTATAGACCGGGACGATTTCGTTCCCGACTTTGGCGCGGCCGCCCGTGAGGCCGATGTCGGCCAGCTGGGGCTGGGCACAGGCATGAGAGCAGCCCGTAAGGTTGATGCGCAGGGGCAGGCCGATGGCGGGGAATTCATCTTCCATGGCCAGAGCCAGTTTCTGCAGACGGTACTTCGTCTCAATCGGTGCGAAGTTGCAGTAGGCATTGCCCGTGCACGAGGAAGCATAGCCCGTGAAAAAGCCCGGCGCGAGCGGATAGCGCGTAAAGATTTCGTCGGCAGTGAGTTCTTCTGCCTTCTCTGCAGGAATGTCCGTCAGGATGAGGTTCTGTGAATTGGTCGTGCGCAGGCGGCCCTGACCGAATGTTTCTGCAAGTTCGGCAAAATGTGCGAGGTCTTTGGCCTGTACATGGCCGTTTGGCAGATGCAGTCCGACATAGACGAGGCCTGCCTGTTTCTGGTCATGGACGCCATAGAAACGGCCGTAGTTCCAGCCTTTCGTGACTTCTTCGCCGCCGCGCGGCAGTTCTCCCGTCTGGGCCTCGATTTTTGCCGCCACGGTCTCGATGCCGAGGTCATCGACGAGGAATTTCAGACGGCAGTGCGTGCGCTTTTCGCGGTAGCCTTCATCGCGGAACAGCGTGGCTGCAGCTTGCGCGACTTTCAGGACATTTTCCGGATGGATGAAGAACGGCAGTTTTTTCGCGAGATACGGCTCTGCCGAAAGGCCGCCGCCGATGTAGGCATGGAAGCCTGCTTCCCCGTCAAGTTTTGCCGGCACAAAGGCGAGGTCGTTGATGCGCGCAAAACCTGCGTCATGCGGATTGGCCGAAATCGAGATCTTGAGTTTGCGCGGCAGATTGGAAAATTCCGGATTGCCGAGGAAGAAGCGGAAGACTTCTTCGACGATGGGGCGCGTGTCGAGGAGCTCTTCAGCGTCGATACCTGCAAGCGGATTGCCGAGAATCGTGCGCGGTACGTCGCCGCAGGCCTCGACCGAGCTCAGGCCGACTGCTTCAAGGCGCGGCAGAATGTCAAGCGCGTCTTTTAAGGTGATGTTATGAATCTGCACGGCCTGACGAATCGTGATCTGGATTTCGCCTTTGCCGTATTCTTCCGCTAACTCCGCCAGGACTTTTGCCTGCGCTGCTGTCACCTGCCCCGACGGCAGCTTGACGCGCACGAGGAAATGACCGTCGCGCGGCCGCTGGGCATAGATGCCAGCCCATTTCAGGCGTTCCACATCGCCGGGGTCGATCTCCTTGAATTCTTTCTGTGCCAAATCTTTGAGGTCCTTGAAAATCTCAAGGCCGTCTTTTTCGTATTTCCATTTTTCATTGCGATTGCCAAATTCCATTTTTTCTCTCCTGTCGATATCTTTCCTGTTTTAGGGTAAAAAAATAGAGACTCCTGCAGAATATGCAGGAACCTCCATTTGCTGGTCAGTTACTCTTTGCTTTATCAAGATAACATAGCACTTTACTATGCGTCTGTGACCAAAGTCACACTTCTATATTTTTTACGGTCTTTATTTGCGTCCGAACGCAAAGATCTTGACGAACAGAAACGTAATCGGCACGCCGAGGATGGCGGCAATCAGGTAGCTCGCAAGCGACGGCAGCCCCATCAAATTGTAGACAACAAAGACAATGATATTCTGGATGATGTAGTTCGGCACATAGGAAAGGAAGAATTTTACATAGCGCACAAGGCTCATCTTTGTCGGGAAGACGAAGACGCTGTTTAAAAGATACGCATTGATATTCGAAAGGATGTAGCCGATATTAAAGGCGAGATTGGCATCGCCTGCAACGAGTGGTTCGATGATTTTCGCCAGAAAGCTGCAGAGAAACGTATTGATGCAGCCGACGACGAGAAAGAACAGAAATGCCCGCGTAAAAAAGTGATGCTTGATGGCCTCGAAATTAAACTTCATGCAGGGGCTTCCCCTTTCCCGCAGGTTCCTCTGCTTTCTCGGCCTCATCCGCATCGTCAAGGCCATGCACAAGGTCTTCAGGCTTGCCGCGCTCCAGAAGATACAGCGGACGGCGTTTCGTCTCTTCGTACGTACGGCCGAGGTATTCGCCGATGATGCCGAGAATCAAAAGCTGCATGCCGCCAAAAAACAGGATGCAGGCCATGATTGTCGGCCAGCCGGCCGTCGTACTCTCCTCAATAAGCGTTTCGTACAATACATAGATGAAGGCAAAGACACTCGCGATAAGGCTGGCCATGCCGAAGTAAAGGCCGAGGCGCAGCGGAAACGTCGAACACGTGAAAACGCCGTCGACGGCAAGGCGCCACATCTTGCGCGGCGAAAACTTCGAAACACCGGCAAAGCGCGGCGGCGCCGTGAAATGCAGCTGCTTCTGACGGAATCCCATCGCACCGATGAGCCCGCGGATAAAACGCGCATGCTCGCGGTAGCGGCGGAAGGCCACGACGGCCTTGTGATCCATCAGGCGGAAATCCGAGCCGCCCGGCTGTACGGGCACTTCGGAGATGAGGTTGAGGAATTTGTAATAGCCTGCCGAGGTCGTCCGCTTGAGCCACGAGGCATCCTTTGTCGCATCGCGGATGGTCTGCACGACTTCATAACCGTCTTCCCAGTACTTCAAAAGCGTCGGGATGAGTTCGGGCGGATGCTGCATATCGCCGTCCATCGTGATGACGACATCGCCGTCCGCATGGTCGAGGCCGCAGGTCAGCGCGAGCTGATGGCCGTAGTTGCGCGCCAGAAACATCGGCTGGACATGATGGTCTTCGTGCTCCAGTTCATGCAGGATAGCGCGGCTCTTGTCGCGCGAGCCATCGTCAACAAAGATGATTTCCCAATCGAAATCAAGACCGGCCATAGCTTTTTTGACGGCTTCGTAAAAATGCTGCAAATTGTCCTCTTCGTTATAAACCGGTACAACGATGGATAATCTTCTTTTCTTTATGCTCTTCATGCCTAAGGGCTTCCCTTCTTCTAGTTTTTCTCTTCCTCCGTGCGGCGGGCCGGCACAACAGCCTTGACGATGGACGTGCCGTGCTGTTCATCTACGACTTCCAGCGCGCTGTCCTGCAGACGGCCGCGCAAAAATGGCAGGCGCGGCGTCTCACAGAGGATGTAAACGGTCGTTTCGGGCGGCAGGTCTTCATAAGCGAGGAACGGCATGACATTCTTGGCATTCCAGCTCATGCCGCCCGGCTGAATCTCCGCAAGCTCCCTTTTGCCGATGAGTTCGGGGATATTTTCGCCATAGTAGAAGACCGTCGAGGTCCGATAATGGATACGGTCATTATTATAATCGCCGTAGTTAACGACAAGGTGATGCTCCGGATTAAGATTTCTTAATGCTGCCGCCACATCCCTGCCCGACTGCTGCGCGCAGAGCGGAATGGCAGCCGCGAAGAGCAGGACAAAATAAACGAAATACGAAGCAAGGGCCAGTCTTTTCACGAAAGTCACATGGTCCTTCAGCAGGCGTCCGGCGAGAATCGCCATCGGCAGAAAGGCCGGCTGCGTGTACGTGACGTACTTCGTGGCCATGCACTGGAAAAAGAGATGGACGAGCAGGGCCCAGATGAAGAGAAACAACGCACCCTCGCTGAAAGACCTCTCCTTGACGCGGGCCTTGAGCTCCTGCCAGCGTTTTTTCACCTGCCAGAGTACGACAAACGACCACGGCAAAAAGCCCAGCAGGAAAATCAGGATGTAGTAGAACCAGACATCATCGCGGGCATGCTCGGCGACGCGCGCACGCAGGAAATTATGCACGCCAAAGAACGTATCGATGAAGTCCATGCCGTGCAGCCGGTACATGACGTAGTACCACGAGCCGCCCACGAGCAGGAAAACGGCCATGCCGGAAAACCACTTCATGCGCAAAAGCTCTTTGGGACGCCGCCTGACACAGAGAAAGACGAGCAGGATAAAGCCCGGCAGCAAAAAGCCAATCGGCCCTTTCGTCAGGACAGTCAGCCCCGAAAAGAGAAAGGCCAGTACATAGAGGCTGCGCCGGCCGCTCCTGTAAGCGAGGAAAAAGGCAATGAGTACAGCATTAAAGAAAAAGACAAACGTCATGTCCGTGATGACGGCCTTCGAAAGATAGAAAAACGCCGTCGTCGTGCCGAAAATCAAGGCCGAGAGCAGGGCCGTGCTTTTATCATAAAGCTTCCGCGCAAAATAATAGGTCTCCAGCACATTGAGCACCGAAAAGACCGCAGGGAAAAAGCGGGCGGCAAATTCATTCACGCCAAAGGCCGAAAAAGCCGCCAAAAGCTCCCAATAAAAGAAAATCGGTTTATCATACCAATAATTGCCGTAGATGCGCGGCGAGATATAATCGCCTGAGGCCAGCATCTCCTTCGCCGTCAGCGCGTAATTGGATTCCACGGGATCCGTGATGGCCAATTGGCCGTTGCCGGCCAGCACGAGCACGATAAGGGCCAGCAAAAACACCAGCGGCTGCCGCGTCCGCAGGAATTGTGCAACTTTATTCATCCGCTGTTACTCCTGCCCCGCAGTCTGCGCCGCATCGCGGTGCAGGCAGGCCTGCGTCTCCTGCTGGATATCTGCCAGCGTCGTATGCGCAAGGTCCTGTTCAAGCGCGCTCTGGGCAGACTCCAGATGACCATCGAGGATGTGATGGATATTGCGGCCGACCGGGCAGGCCGGATTCGGATTTTCATGGAAGTGGAACAAACTCTCATGTTCCAGCACATCAACTGCCTTGAAGACATCGAGCAGCGTGATTTCATTCAAGGGACGCGTGATCTTGATGCCGCCCGTGCCGCGCGCGACCTTGATGAGGCCGGCTTTCTGGAGCTGCGACATCGTCTTGCGGATGATGACCGGATTGACATTGACACTGCCGGCGAGGAAATCGCTCGTAAGCTTGTGCGTTTTGCCAAAGGCCTCAATGCAGGCAAAAATATGGACAGCTATTGTAAAACGACTGGAAATCTGCATAAACTCTTCTCCCCTTCTCTTTCTAAGTTTTCTTCTCCGTCAACAAACTTTTGCAGTACACTGCAGCTTCTCTGCATCTCTGTATGGCAGAAAGCAGGCCTGTGTCAATTGGCTGCCGGCTGCTTTTGCGCGGCCGCAAAGCGTTCCGGTGCAAAGAAACGGCCGTGGATGCCGCCCATGACTTCATGCAGGTCCTGCAAAAATACCTTCCAGTCCCCGGGCATGTCCTCTGCATCGTAATGACAGCTTAAGCCTGCTTCCACGCGGTCATGGCGCTGCCAGCGGACGACGAGATGTGCGCTCTTGTCATCTGACGAAAGATTGCGCGCCGTCAGGCGCGATTCAAACGGTGCCATTTTATCGAGCTCATCGAGCAGGCGGCTGACGGACTTTGGCAGTTCATAGGCATGACGCTCCGTGCCGAAATCCTCTTTATGACGGTTGTAGAGAATCATGCGCTTGCGCCGGTCCAGCACGAGTTTTTCGCGCAGCTCCACCATGGTCTGCCTGCGTCCCTGCCGTACCGGCACGGTCTCAATCAAAAGGAAGCGGACGTACTCGAGATGATTTTCCTGCTGAATAGCCACATTCGGCAGCTCATTGAGGCAGTCAATAAATGTAGCCCAATTCTCCGGAAAAGCGCCGCAGCCCGTGATATGGCGCGCCGGCTTGCCCAGTTCCTTGTAAAGAAGCGTCCAGTGCGTATCGGCCGCAAGCTGTTCTTCGGCAAAGAAGCGCGAGCGCCAGCGCTGGGCAATGGCCAGTTTATCGAGTTTGCGGAGCCAGCGGCGGCCGCCCGGCAGCTCTTCCGTGTCGAGCTTTGCGGGCAGATTTTCAAAACTTGCCGCCTGCGCCGCGCCGACATAGACCCTGCGCTCGCGCACGACGGCTTCCACTTTCCAGCAGCCGGCCGTCAAAGGGCCTCCTATAGTAAAACAAAGTTGTTCGAGCAAAGCTCTCATTTTCTCCTTCCCTGCTCCCGCTCTGCCACTTGCTCAGACAGGCTCAGACAAACAATACAGCTTTTACAGCTTTCACAGTTTCCGCGTCTGCCAGTCTATCGTATCATTATTTTTTGCATACCCGCTGAAAATGCGGTACAATGGCAAGCAGGAGGTGTTTTTATGAAAAAATTTTATATCATCGCTATGATGCTCTGCCTGCTGATTCTGCCGGCTACCGTCATGGCAGCGCCATCGCAGAATGCACAGGCTTTCGCCAACGAGGAAGCGGTATCCACGCAGTGGATCAACACCATGCTGACGAATAAAGATGCCAACGGTGCCTATGCCATGATGAGTGCCGAGGCGAAGAAAAGCGTCAAGGCCGCTGACCTGCAGAAAGCAGAACAGCGCATGGCAAAAGAACTCGGCAGCCTCAAAGAGACCCGTTTCGTTGCCTGGACGCGCTTCGACAATGTCGACCAGATGACGTATCTCATGAGCTTTGACAAGACGAAGGCTGTCCGCTGCGAACTCATCTTCAACAAGAAGGGTGAACTCGATTCCTTCATCCTGGCACCGCTCAACACGGATAACGCCAAGAATGCCAAGGCTGACACGAAGAAAAAATAAGCATTTTGCCTTCATCAGTCTGTCTGTGAAAAAGAGCTGTCGCATAAGCGGCAGCCCTTTTTTATTTTGCCTTCAGCAGCTTTTCCACATGGTCGAGGATGATGCCGCCGAGCTCCATCTTAGAGAGCAGCGGATACTCCCACGCCTGCCCGTCGCGGGCAAAAATCCTGACGCGGTTCGTCTCGACGCCAAAGCCGGCTCCCTCTTCCGAAACGTCATTGGCCACAATGAAGTCGAGGTTCTTTTTCGCGAGTTTTTTTCTGGCATAGGTTTCGACATCCGTGGTTTCGGCAGCGAAGCCTATGAGCAGCTGATGCGTCTTTTTTTGACCGAGCTCATAGAGGATATCGGGGTTGCGCTCCAAGACGAGCGTGAACTCCCCTTCCTGCTTCTTAATCTTGTTGGCTGCCACAACCTTGGGCCGGTAGTCTGCCACAGCAGCGGCCTTGATGACAATGTCGCTGTCGGGAAATTCCCGCAGAACAGCCTCGCGCATCTCGCGGGCCGTCTCCACGCGGACGATGCGCACGCCAGCCGGGGCAGACAGAGCAGATGGCGCCGAAATGAGCACGACCTCGGCACCGCGGTTTGCTGCCTGCTGAGCAATCGCATAGCCCATGCGGCCCGTCGAACGGTTGCCAAGATAGCGCACAGGGTCCAAAGGCTCAATGGTGCCGCCGGCCGTCACTAGAATCTTTCTGCCGGCAAGCTCCTGTCCCTTCGCGAAGAAATCTGCCAGAATGCCGACAACGTCAGCAGGCTCGGGCAGGCGGCCCTTGCCCGATACGCCGCAGGCCAGCATGCCGCTGTCCGGCTCAATGAGATGGAAGCCGCGCGCGGCGAGTTCGCGCAGATTGCGCTGCGTGACGGGATTTTCGTACATATTCGTATTCATTGCCGGAGCGACAAACACGGGTGCCTTAGTCGCGAGCAAAGTCGTCGTCAGCATGTCATCGGCAAGGCCGCAGGCAGCCTTTGCTATGACATTGGCCGTGGCCGGCGCAATCAGCACAGCATCGGCAAGATTCGCCAGAGCGATGTGCTCGACATGGTAATGGGCGACTTTTGCCCACATATCCGTTGTAACCGGCTGGCCGCTGATTTCGCGGAATGTCAGCTCCGTGACAAAATTCTCGGCGCCGCGCGTCATGATGACGTGAACCTCGGCACCGGCTTTCTTCAAGCGGCTTGTGATTTCTACGGCCTTATAGGCAGCAATGCCGCCCGTGACGCCGAGGACGATTTTCCTGCCCGCAAGGGCCTGAAGCGCAGAAGCTTCCATAGCGCATAACCCTCTTATTATTCGTCGATATCGAGCTTGTACGAAATCTTGCCCTCAACGATTTCTTCCAGTGCGTTCGTCACGTTCTTCGTCGAGCGGGCCTTCGTAGCCTTGCACTCCGCACCGTCGAGCAGCTGGCGGGCGCGCTTTGCTGCGAGGACGACGAGACCGTAGCGGCTGTCCACTTTCTTCATCAGGGCATCCGTAGACGGATTGACCATGCTCATCTCTACGTTATTCGTTTTCATTTCTCCAACACCTCATTGATCATATCTTCTTTGTCACGGCGGCAGTGCTCTGCGGTCATGATGGCCTTGATGCGGCCGACTGCCCTCTGTACCGTGTCATTGATGACAACAAATGTATACTGACGGCCGATTTCAATTTCCTTGCGGGCGGAGCCGAGGCGGCGTGCCAGCGATTCCTCTGTCTCCGAGCCGCGGCCGCGGATGCGGCGTTCAAGTTCCGGCAGGGACGGCGGCAGCAGGAAAATAAAGAGACCATCGGGGCACTTTTTCATGACATTGAGCGCTCCCTGCGTATCGATTTCCAGCAGGATGTCCTGACCTGCCTCGCGGCGCTCCTCAATCTTGCCGAGCGGCGTGCCGTAATAATTGCCGTAGACATTGGCATACTCGAGGAAGTCCCCCTCGCTGATCTTGCGCTCGAACTCTTCCTTCTCCAAAAAGTAATAGTTCCTGCCGTCGACCTCACCGTCACGCGGCTGGCGCGTCGTGGCCGAAATGGAGTAAGCAAGTTCCGGCGTGCTCGACAAAAGTTCCGCACAGACCGTGCCCTTGCCCGTACCCGAAGGGCCTGATACAACAATCAATAAACCTTTGCTCATTCTACCTCATCTTTTCCTTTTTTATTTCCCTTGGCCGTATCCTTTTCATCCATATCCACAACGATGCGGTGCGTGATGGTCTCCGGCTGAACGGACGACAGGACGACATGGTCGCTGTCCATGACGATGACGGCGCGCGTGCGGCGGCCATACGTGGCGTCAATCAGGCGGCCGCAGTCGCGTGCTTCCTGGACGAAGCGTTTGATGGGTGCCGATTCCGGACTTACAATCGCAACGATGCGATTCGAGGAGATGATATTGCCAAAGCCGATGTTGATTAATTTGATATCCATGGTGGTTCCTCCTCCACTCAGTTCATGTACTTCTATATAATATAGGGACTATATCATATGCTTATTCAATGTTCTGTACCTGCTCACGCAGTTTTTCGATTTCACTTTTCATATCGACGACAAGCTGAGCTGCCTCAGAGCTGTTTGCCTTCGAGGCAATCGTATTCGTCTCGCGATTCATTTCCTGAATGAGAAAATCGAGTTTGCGGCCAATGGGGCCTTCTGCTCCCGCGAGGATGGCGCGGAACTGCTGAAAATGGCTGCCGAGCCGCACGACTTCTTCCGTGTAGTTGACTTTGTCCGCATAGATGGCTGTCTCCTGAATGATACGCGTCTCGTCGATATCCTGTGCGGACAAAAGCTCCTCGAGAGTTTTCTGCAGGCGTTCGCGGTACCCCTGCACAATCTGTGGGGCCAGCTCCTTGAGCTTTGCCACACCCTTCTCGAGTTCCGTGAGATGCACGAGGAAATCACGGCCGATGTTTTCGCCCTCCGCCTGACGCATCGCGTCAAAGCCTGTCAGGGCTTTCTGCACGGTCTCTAAAAGCAGCGGCTCGAAGCCCTCCAGCTCATCCTCTTCGACAACCTGCAGGACATCGGGATACGATGCCACCTGCATGACATCATCCGGACGTGCAAGGTGCAGAAAATCGCTGAGCTCATCAAGAGACGCATGATAGGCCTTGGCGAGGGATTTGTCAACGTGAATGGCTGCTGCCTTTTCACGCTTGTCAAGGTAATTAATGAAGACATCGACCTTGCCGCGCGCGGCCGTCTGGCGGATGCATTTTCGCAGCTTATCCTCAAAAACCGTGAGCTGACGCGGCTCGTGAAAGGCAATCTCCAGAAAGCGCTGATTGACGGCCTTGAGTTCGACCGTGACTTTGTAATCCTGATTCTCGCCCGCTGCCGAGCCAAAACCGGTCATACTTTTAATCATGCAGTATCTTCCTTCCAATCGATTCTATTGTGCAGCTTTGCCAACCGCAAAAACGCTCAGTCTGCGATTTCACCGGTAAAGGCGAGTTCTGCCGGGCCGGTCATGAAGACGTGATTTGTCTTTTCATCCCATTCGACGACGAGTTTGCCGCCATCGAGCTGGACCTCGACTTTGCGGTCCGTGCGGCCTGTCAGCACGCCGGCCACGGCCGTAGCGCAGGAGCCCGTGCCGCAGGCCAGCGTCACGGCAGCGCCGCGTTCCCAGACGCGCATGCGCACATGGCTGCGGTCTTTGACTTCGACGAATTCCGTATTCGTCTTGCGCGGGAAAGAAGGATGCGACTCAAACGACGGGCCGAGCTCATAAATCGGGAAATTCTCGGCGTCCTCGACAAAAATGACGCAGTGCGGGTTGCCCATCGAAACACAGGTCATCTTATACGTCTTGCCTTTGACTTTATGGTCTTCATTGATGACGCGATTCAGTCCAAAACCTTTGACCGGAATTTTATCTCCCTCGAGAACAGGCTCGCCCATATCCACGCGCACGCCCGTGACTCTGCCATTTTCCATCTGCAGATGCGGTACAAGAATGCCCGCACCGGTCTCGACGGTAAACTCGACTTTATCCGTCAGGCCGTAATCATGGAGATAGCGCGCAAAGCAGCGGATGCCGTTGCCGCACATCTCCGCCTCGCTGCCATCCGTATTGAAAATGCGCATGCGAAAATCGGCTTTGTCGGACGGCAGCACATAGAGCACACCATCGCCGCCGATGCCATAATGGCGGTCGCAGGCTTTTTTCGCAAAGGCTGCAAAATCTTTGACGTTTTCCTTAAAGCAGTCAATCAGGACAAAATCATTGCCGCAGCCCTGCCATTTCGAGAATTTCATGAGATACGTCCCTCCTCATAATTACTTCATCTTTTTATTGTACTTGTTTTGCACACATCTTGCAAGCCCTTTCCGTACTCAGGTTCTTTTATCCGGCTCTCTCCTGAGACTATACAAGCGGTTTCTTTCCTATTATAATAGAAGGAAACAGTCTAAAGAAAGAACGAGGAATTTATCATGAGTCTTGACGGCTTTTCGATGCACCCGCTGACACGCGAGCTCAACGACGCACTCGCCGGCGGCCGCATTGACAAGATCACCCAGCCAAATAAACAATCCATCATCCTGTCCGTGCGTCAGCCCGGACAGAATTTCCTTCTGCATATCTCCATCAACTCGCAGAATCCGTCTGCCCATCTTCTGGAGAAGAATCTCGAGAATCCGCCCGAGCCTCCCGTCTTCTGCATGGTCCTGCGCAAGCAGATTGAGACGGGACGCATCGCGAAAATCCGCCAGCACGGGCTCGACCGCCTGCTGCTCATCGACATCGACTCGCTGGCTGCCGGCGGACGCATCGTGACGAAGACGCTTGTACTCGAGCTCATGGGCAAATACAGCAACATCATCCTCGTGCAGGATGGCCAGATCATCGATGCCCTGAGAAAAATCGGCGCAAACAGCAGCCGTGTGCGCACGGTCCTTCCCGGTCAGGCCTACGAGCTGCCGCCCGGACAGGATAAACTCGACCTCTTTACGGATGACCTCGACGCCATCATGGCCATCGTCAAGAAAGACGGCAGCCTGCGCCTCGACAAGGCCCTGCTCGCCGCCTGCATGGGCTTTGGTCCGGTTTCCGCAAAAGAAGTCTGCTTTTCAGCGGGACTCGCGCCATCCATCCGCATCGAGAAACTCGACGAGTCCGACTTTGCGGCCGTCCGTCAGGGCCTTGCGGAAATCCGCACAGCCGCCACGGAAAAAAGCGAGGCCGTGCTGCTGCTCGGCGAAAACAACAAGGTCCTCGCCATGGCGTCCTTCCCGCTGCATTACCTGCCGGACGCCACGGTCCTTTCCTTCCCGACCATCAGCGCCATGCTTGAAAAGGCCGACAGTCTCTTAGGCTCCTATGTCCTTCCGGACAAGGACCGCTTCCGCAAACTTGTCAAAAACGAACTGAACCGCGCCGAGAATAAACTCGTCAAACTCGATGAGGAAATCGCCGCAGCGGAAAATGCCGAGGAATTCAAGGTACGCGGCGATAATCTCATGACATACCAGTATCAATTCAAGGACCGCGAAGATGCCAGCGTCACGGTGCCAAATATTTACAGCGAAACAGGCGAAACCATCACAATTCCCCTCGACCAGCGCCTGACACTCGTCGAGAATATGCAGGCCTGCTATAAAAAATACGATAAGCTCAAGCGCGCGCAGGAACTCCTGCAGGTTCAGCGCCGCGAATGCGAGGACAACATCGCGTATCTTGAGAGCATTGAAGCCTCGCTTCTGGCCTCCTCGAGCCTTGCCGAGATTGCGGAAATCCACAACGAACTCATCGCTTCGGGGTACCTGCGCGAAAAACCGAAGAAAAAGAACAATGATAAGCCCGCCCATCCTTTCCACTTCAAGGCGCCGGATGGCACGGACATCCTTGTTGGCAAAAACAACTACCAGAACGACAAGCTGACATTCAAAACGGCCCGCTTCAACGACACCTGGTTCCATACCAAGGATATTCCAGGCTCCCACGTCGTCCTGCAAAATGGCGGCGCCGAGCCTTCCGCAGAGGACATCCTGCTCGCTGCGAGCCTCGCCGCCCATTTCAGCAAGGCCCGCGGCTCTTCAAAAATCCCCGTTGACTACACGGAAGTCCGCTATGTCAAGAAGCCTTCGGGCAGCAAGCCGGGCTTCGTCATCTTCACGAATCAGAAAACGCTCTATATCACACCGGATGATCAGGCCCTCGCCCCCATCCTCGCACAGGATCCCGCAGCCCTGCAGTCCTGATATAAAAACCAGCCCGCCATCATCGGGAAAAGAAGATGGCGGGCTGTCTTTTTGGGGTTTATTATGATGCTGCCCATCTGCGGGGGACGCAGTCAGGCGGCAAGGGGAACGAATTAAGCGAATTCCTCGCTGTTCTCGAGCTCCTCTTCCATGGCTTTCTCAAGCTCAGCTTCTTCATCAGCCTGCGTCTTGCGGCGGCGGGCATAGAGGATGTAGTAGAGAGCAGCGCAGCCGACAGCAGCGACGCCAACGGCAAAGTAGATGCCCTGGAAGCCAAGGGATTCCTTGAACGCACCGAGCATGTACGGGCCAACGCCAAGGCCGAGGTCAAGAGCGATGAAGTACGTCGAGACGGCAACGCCGATGCGGACTTCCTTGACAAGCTTGACGCAGATGGCCTGGCCGTTCGACATGAACGTGCCGTAGCCAAGGCCGACAAAGACACCGGCGACGAGCATCATCCAGCTCTGCGTCGTAATGGACAGCAGCAGAAGGCCGATAGCGAGGCAGGCATACGTCGGATACATGACGAAGTCCTCACCCTTGCGGTCAAACATGACACCGGCAATCGGGCGGGCAATCGTGATGGCAAGAGCATAAACAACGAAGAACAGCGTACCGGCCGTCATGAGCTGGAGCTCAGCTGCATAGGATGCGAGGAAGCTCAGGACGCTCGAGTAGCAGACGGCAACACAGAATGCGACGACCGAGATGGCCCAGACTTTCGGCTCAAGGAAGTTGGCGATGTGGATTTCCTTCAGGGCAGCGCGATGCTCGGCCGTGAGTTCCATTTCGTCAACATGCATGACAGCAGCAGCACCGAGGCAGACGACAATCATGCCGATGCAGAAGTAAACGATATCGTTGAACGGGAACATCTGCTGCATGAGCATGCCGATGAACGGGCCGATGGCGGCTGCGAGGCTCATGCTCAGGGCATAATAGTTGATGCCCTCGCCGCGGCGTTCTGCCGGAATCATCGTCGAGACAATCGTGCTCGTGGCCGTCGAAGCAATGCCGTAGCCGATACCATTGAGGCAGCGGACGACAAAAAGCATAGCCATTGAGTGAATGCCGAAATACATGAACGTCGTCACGAGGTAGAAGATGATGCCGGCAAAGAGCATTTTCTTGCGGCCGTAAAGTTCAACGGAACGTCCGGCAAAAAGGCGGGCAACGAGCGTGCCGAGAATGAAAATGCCGGAAGCGAGGCCAGCCTCACTCATCGAAGCATTCAGCGAATGAATGGCCTCCGAAGCGATGATGACCATCAGCATATAATAGATGATATAAATCAGGAAATTTACAAGCGTATCAAGGATGAAACCTTTTGTCCATAACCTTGGTTTAGCAGTTTTGGCAGTTACGGAAGCTGTAGAAGCCATAAATAAGACCAACGACCTTTCTTATGAAGAATAAATATTTTATATATGTTATGGTTCTAGATTATAATAGGGCCGCACCATTTTGTATAGCGCATAAAAAAGATGCATGTTATCGTAAAAATAGATAACATGCATCATTCGTTATCGATGAAATCGATATTTCTCAAATTCCGCGCTGCTGTGCATGGCATGCATAACAGCGTCCGTCTCCTCTGGAGTTTTCCACTCTTTTAGCAGGAAGGTTCCCTCTGTACTGCTAAAAAAATTCCTGTTTTCTATCAGTTCCATATCTTATAGTAATCGTTGACGATAGAAATCATTCTTTTCGCTTATCCTGCTCTGCGGCAAAGCTTTCGAGCACATAATTGACGTAAGCGCGAATCTGCCGGATTTTGGGACTGTTCTTCTTGTAGAGCAGGCAGGCATCGGCGCGCAGCGGCTCCGCGAGCTCATACCAGCCGTCCTTACAGCCAAGGGTCTTTAAAAGGCGTTCCGGCAGCAGGGCCCCCGCTTCGTTCTGCTGGCAATAATAGACCATCGCGTACGGCGTGGAAAGCCTTGCTGAGACGACCGGCTTGATGCCCGCATCGACGCCCTGAAAATAACGCCGAAAGGTCTTGTTCATAAAGTAATTCTTCGGATAAATGACAATGGGTTCGCTTAAAATCTCTTCGCGCGTGACCAAAGCAGAGGCAGGCTGCAGCAAAGGCGCATAATAGACGAGATTGTCCCAGCAGAAATGCGCGCTCTCGAATTCGTCGGCAGAGCCTTCCGGCATGCTGTCCTCTGCAAAATACGTTGAGACGACATCGAGCCGGTCATCGCGCAGCGCGCGGTTGATCTGGTCGGTCTCAAGGTCAAAGATGTTGAAGCGCAGATTCTTGTTCGTCTGACGGAAATGCGCGATATGGCGGTTCATCTGGATATCGCCGAGTGTCCGCAGGATGCCGACGTTGAGCTCGACCGGCTGCGTTTCATCTATATTCTGCAGCTCGTAAACAATGCGGTGCAGCCCTTCCATCCACGCCGTGATGCTCTTCAGGAACTTTTCTCCCGCTTCTGTCAGATGACTGCCGCGCTTCGAGCGCTGAATCAGGGCCACGCCAAGCGTGTTCTCGAGGTTCTTCATCTGCGCGCTGAATGCGGACTGCGTGATATTCGCCTCTTTTGCTGCCCGCGTAAAATTCTGCACCCTGCCATAAATGATGAAGCATTCCATCTGCTGAATGCTCGGTAATTCACCAATCATATCTGCCAAGCCTCACATTCTTTAGCCATCAAGCTAACATAAAATAAATACGATTTATCAAAGAGTTTGACTATCATTGTATCAGAAGCATACATTTTTGGCAATAAAAAAGACTGCCACAGTCCTGCAGCAGTCCCTATGAGTCCGGTCGAAGGGCGCCGGCTCCCATCGCGTTGACTTGTGGTTGGCGTTCAAATCAATGGACATGACCGGAGCCGGCAAGATAAAGCCCGAAGGCTGCCAACCTACCCCCTTCATCTATTATTATAGTCGTTTCCGTCCATTTCGGAAAGACAAGACCATCATATGTTCGTACAAAAATATTTGTACAATCATACAAATCAAGCGTCATTTCCATCCGTCGGCTTTTCATACGTGAGGTATGAATGGACGAGTTTTTCCCCGCCTTTGCGCGTAAAGAGTTCCGGCAGCCAGGCCGGCTTCTCCTTTCTCCCCTGCAGCAGGCACTCCAGCAAAACGTAAGATGACAGGGCATCTTCAAAGGCGCGGTGTTTTTGCCGCGAATGCCAGCCATACGAGGCCAGCAGGTCGACGAGATTGTACTTTTTGCGCTTGGGCAGCATCATCTGCGCCAGGCGCACCGTATCGAGATAGCGCGGACAGAAAAGGATATTCGTGCCGTTCTTGCGGTTCATGCGCATGAGGGCAAGATTGATGCTCAGAAGGTCATTGTCGCCGATGGCATGGCCCACGACGAGATCTTCCGGGTCGACAAAGTCGAGAAATTCCGGCAGGATGACATCGAGCGTCGATTTGTCGCGCAGTGCTTCCTTTGTCAGCCCCGTCATATTGCGCACGGCGCGGTTGATGAACGTGCGCGGCCGTATCAGGCGGCGAAATACCTCGATGGTATCGCGGCCGAGCGGCAGGCGGATGGCTCCAATCTCGATGATATCATCCGGAAAAGCGCCTGCCATCTCAAGGTCGAAGGAAACGACGGCCCGCGGCGTCAGGCCGCCAAGTGTTTCCAAGTTTACCGACTGCGCGCGGATGGCCCGTTCGAGCTGTTTTTTGCGCCGGCGCTGCCGGCGTTTGTTTTCCTGTTCTTTACTCCGCATCATGCACACTCCCCGCCGCAGTCTCAGCGGCCTCGGCCCTTTGAATAAACGCGCCCATGGCCTGTTCGCTCAGCGTTGCTTCTTTTTTATGCTGCTCGATGACCTTTTTTTCATAGGCAAGTTTTTGCTGCAGGCTGCGCACCTGCACCGCCTTGCCCTGCTTCTTTGCCGACAGGAGCAGCCGGGCTGTCTCCGACGCATCGGCCAGTCTGCCATACTGCAAAAGCTGCGGGCGGCACTCGTCCAGCACCGCAGGCGGAAGGTTCTGCTGCAGTTTCACAGCAGAACGCTGACGCATTTTGACGGCTTCCGCCACAGCCTGATAGTCCTCGGCAAATGTCCTGCCATTTGGCCACGACTGCCACATTTTTGCCGCCTTCTGCTGGAAATCCGGGTCATCGGGCAGACCGATATTGGCCCAGTCGTTCTCAAGATGGCGGGAATTGGCCGCAAAAAGCAGCATATCCTGCGCTGCGGGCCCATACTGCTTACAGACGGCCTGCTGCCATGATTTTTCAGGGCTGTAATGGGCAGGGTCTTTGGCATAATCAGCCCCTGTGGCAAGGGCAATCCTGGAAAGGGCCTCATACTTCATGGGATTGAAGAAAACAGCGGGCAGCCCCTTTTTCGGCAGTTCGTCCATAGGCCCCAGGGCCAGCTTGTTTTCCATATAATCCGTGACCGGATAATTCCACCAGACGCCAAGGGCGCGGCCGTAAAGCTTATCGGCCTTCTCAAGCTCAGCATCCGTCAAAGGTGCCTTGGCCACACCCTCCCCCGTGTACAGCACGAGAATATGCGGATTCAGATTTTTGGCAAACGCATCGGTATAAGATTTGCGCGTTCCCTCTGCCGTAACCATATCCTCATAGAAATACTCGGTCGGCACCGTCAGGAAATTGCCGAGGTCTCCATGGCGCAGTTTCATCCGCGCATAGATGTGGTTGAGGAACGCGGCCTGACCTGCTCCGTCCTTATCTTTGATATCATCAAAGAAGATGGCAAAGTCACGTACGCCAAGGCTGTACAGCGACTCAAGCTTTATGAGCATCTTCTCTTCATCCTGCAGGCTCTTATAGCCATGCAGGGAAACGTCAAGGCCGGGCGAAACGGCAAAAATAAAATGTACGTTCTCCTTCTTGGCCTGCTTTACGAGCTGCCCGAGCTCCGCAAGTTTATCGGCAGGGTATGGCTCACGCCACTTTTCACGATGATACGGGTCATCCTTCGGCGCATAGATATAGGCATTATAGCCCGACTTATGGGCGAACGAAAGAATGTCAAGGCGTTCCTGCATCTGCCACGGCGTGCCGTAAAAGCCTTCGATGATCCCGCGCAGGGGAATGGGTGCAGCTTCGGCAGTCTCAAACGGCATGGCCGCAGCCCCCAGTCCTATCGTCACAGCCAGGCAAAACCGGCCCAAACAGCAGATTCGTCTCACGCGTCTCTTCCTTTCCGATATTCCCTACTTCGGATATATTCCGTATCTTTATCCTATCTATATCATAACACATCTAAGCAGGAATGTATCTCATCTGCAGAAAATTTTCACAGATTCATCAATTTTGTCTATCTTTCAAAATAACTCCTTCCATGATAGAATAAGACCATGAAAAAAGTCAATTCTGGCAATTAGTCAAAGTAAAAAGACAAGATAAATAAAGTATTTCGAGGTGCCATATGACCTTTCCTTCTTTTTCCAGCATGCGCCCCAGCCGAAAATTTTGGCAGCGGCTGGGGCTCGGACTGCTTTGCACCTGTATCGCCATTCTCATCGCACTGGAAATCATCAGCCGCGGTGCTGCCCAGATTTTCAACCATGCCATGGCCAATCAGGACATGCTGCGCGGCACGATAAAAGTCGAACGCCTGATTTCCGATATTACGGGCCATGTTTATTTCACGAATCTCACCTGGCAGGACCCCGAGGGCAATACGATCCTTGAAATTCCGAGCGGCGACTTCCGCGTCAATGTCTGGGATGTCCTCACCAAAAATTTCAAATCCACCACAATCCGCGAGCTCAATGTCAATAATGCGGCGATTTCCGTTCACTTCTCCGATGACATGAAGGTCGACTTTGTGCGCCCATCTCCCGACATGGACGACCTCAAGAAAGAACCGGAAGACTGGCGTGAAAAAGTCAATCTTTCCAGTCTCGACGCTGCCCAGCGCCGGGCAGTCGGTCAGTGGCGCCGTGAGCACCGGCAGCAGAAAATGCAGAAGAACTGGCAGAATTTCAATGCGGCCGGCAAGAAACTCAAAATGAAGCTCAATGCCCACGACTGTCACATCGAGATTTTCTATCGTGAACGCCATTATCTCATGAGTCATGTACAAATGGCCGTCGATCTCAACACCGATAAGAGGCTCAACATGGATATATCCATCGGCGGCTTTGGCGGTACAATGATCGGCGATGCCATCGCCCTGAACGGCTATGTCGACTTCCAAAAAGAACCCGAGCCCGAATGCAATCTCGCACTTGTCCTCTATCAGATCGACCCGTCCTCCCTGGGTTTTGGCATGAATATTCATGATAAAATGACGCTCTCGACGTATTTCACAGGCCCTATCTCGCATCCCATCGGCACAGGCAAAATCGAGATGGACGAACTCCATATCCCGGGACTTGACTTTGCCAATGTCGAGGGCAAGGTCTACTACGAAAATTCCCTGCTGCAGTTCACCGATGTCACCGCCGATGTCTACAAGGGCAAACTCTCGGCCTATGGCGACTACGATCTTGACACGCGTTTTTACAACCTCTACGGCCATGGCACGGACCTGCAGACAGAAGCGGCCCTGCCAAAAAGCGGGCTGCACACGCGCGTCGACCTCGACCTCGAGATTCATTCAAAGGGCTCTGCCAAAGAAACGGTTTCGTCCGGTTCCTTTGTCTCCGGTCCGGGCCGCTATCATCTGCTGCCCTTTGACAGCCTTTCCGGCAAGGTCATCGACGATTACCGCGACCTGCACTTCTACGATGCCGTCATCAAGCTGCCGGGCTTTACCGTCTCGACCGATGCCTTCCATATCACGAACGGCAAGCTCAGTCTGAGTCCCATCAAACTCACCTCGCCGGACGGCCAGCCTCTCTACACCTATACGCCAGAGAAATAAGGACGTACGGGTTGTACAAGGCAAAATTCTTCCCGAAATTTATCAAATCTATCAATGACCCCCATAAGCCAATACACCTCGGAAAGGAGCTGCCAATATGTCTCAATCTTCCCGCCGTCAAGGCATTTGCCTTGCACTCACCGGAGCCATTCTCTGGGGCGGTTCCGGCGTGGCCGGTCAGTACCTGCTGCAGGACTGTAGCTTTTCAACGGAATGGCTCGTCGGCGTCCGCATGCTCGTCTCCGGTGCCCTGCTTCTGCTCTGCGATTTCATCTTTTACCGCCAAAATCTCCTCACCGTTTTCCGCGAAAAGCGCGATGCCCTTGAAGTCGTCGCCTTCGCTATTTTCGGCATGCTCGGCGTCCAGTACACGTATTTTGCCGCCATCAAGTACAGCAATGCCGCTACAGGTACCGTTCTCCAGTATCTCATGCCGATTGTCATTGTCTTTTATACAGCACTGCGCACAAAAAAATGGCCCAAGCCCGTCGAGGTACTCTGCGTATTTCTCGCCGTGCTTGGCACATTTTTGCTCGTGACCCACGGCAGTCTCGCAGCCTTGGCCATTTCGCCTGCGGCCCTGTTCTGGGGACTCTTATCCGCGTTTGCCGCCGCGTTCTACACCGTCCAGCCCAAAAGACTCATCTGCAAATGGCGTCCGACACTCGTCACCGGCTGGGGCATGCTGCTCGGCGGACTGCTGTTCGTGCCCATATCGCGGCCTTGGGATTTCACGGGACAGATGGATCTGACCGCCCTGCTGCTCTTTGCCTACATCATTCTCTTTGGCACGGTCATCGCCTTTGGCTGCTACCTCGGCAGTCTCCAATACATCCAGCCCAGTGAGACGAGCATTCTCGGCTCGGCCGAACCGCTCGCTGCCATCCTGCTGTCCGTCGTCCTGCTGCATATCGCATTCGGCCTCTATGACCTTTTGGGCACCATCTGCATCCTCGCCACCGTCATTATCCTGGCCAGACAAAAATAAATTTCGCATGAAAAAAGCTCCCCAAAACGGGAGCTTTTATTTATTCCTGAATCATCCGCAGCAGATACTTGCCGTATTCATTTTTCTTCAGCGGCTCTGCAAGCTTTTCTACAGTTTCTTTGCCGATATAGCCCATGCGGTAGGCAATTTCCTCGAGGCAGGCAATCTTAAGGCCCTGTCTTGCCTGGATGGTCTGCACAAACGAGGCGGCCTGCAGCAGGGATTCGTGCGTGCCGGTATCGAGCCACGCATAGCCGCGCCGCATCGTCTCGACGTGCAGTTCCTGACGCGCAAGATAGACCTTGTTGACATCCGTGATTTCCAGTTCCCCGCGGGCCGAAGGCTTAATGGATTTGGCTATATCCACGATGTCCTTATCGTAGAAATACAGCCCCGTCACCGCATAATTCGACTTCGGTGCCGCCGGTTTTTCTTCAAGGCTCACCGCCCTGCCGTCCTTGTCAAATTCGACCACGCCATAGCGCTCCGGGTCGCTGACATAATACGCAAAGACCGTCGCGCCCGACTCCTGCGCTGCCGCGCGCTGCATCAGCACGGAAAGGTCAGAACCATAAAAGATATTATCGCCGAGCACGAGAGCACAGCCCTCGCCGGCCAGAAAATCCTCGCCAATCAGGAAAGCCTGAGCGAGCCCTTCCGGCTTTGGCTGCACGGCATACGAAATGGAAATGCCCCACTGCGAGCCGTCGCCGAGCAGTCTCTTGAAGTTCGCGTTATCTGCCGGCGTCGTAATCACGAGGACTTCGCGGATGCCCGCGAGCATCAGCGTCGACAGCGGATAATAAATCATCGGTTTGTCATAGACCGGCATGAGCTGCTTCGACACAGCGATGGTCAGCGGATAAAGGCGCGTGCCTGAGCCGCCGGCCAGGATGATTCCCTTACGTATCATTCCTTATTTCCCCCATTTTGGGCTCTCCAAAAGTCAGCCCTCGTATACGAAATTCAGCGACTCTGCCACGCGCTCTTTTAAGGATGGTGCCTTCTGGTCCTTGCCGGACAGAATCACCGGCTGAATCGGCCAGGCCACGCCGATATCGGGGTCGTCCCAACGGATATTGCCGTCGCATTCCGGTGCATAATAATTGTCGGCCTTATACTGCACTTCAACATCGTCTGTCAGCGTGATAAAGCCATGGGCGAAGCCGCGCGGAATAAAGAGCTGCTTCTTATTTTCTGCCGAAAGCTCCACCCCGACCCACTGGCCAAACTGCGGCGAACCTTTGCGGATATCAACAGCCACATCAAAAATCGTACCGCGCGTCGCGCGCAGGAGCTTGGCCTGGCACATCGGATTGAGCTGATAATGAAGGCCGCGCAGCGTGCCCTTCTGCGCAGAATACGACTGATTGTCCTGTACAAAGTCAACATGCAGGCCTGCTTCCTCCATTTTGCGCTTGGACCAGCTCTCCATGAACCAGCCGCGTGCATCGCCGAAGACCTGTGGCTCCAGCACATATACACCCTTGAGCTTTGTTTCCGTAACTTTCACGACGAAAGACCCCCTTCAATGATTACCGTTTCATTATAACATAGCGCTGCCTGGGCTGTCGAATTTTTCCGATGACCGTGCAAGCCTCTCCGAAATAAAAAATCCCTGCAGGCCTGTGCCTTGATGCACAGAGCCCCGCAGGGATTTTATCCTATACAGTTCGCTAAAAAGCGCTGAGCTTAGTCGCGGCCGAATTTATCCTTGAGGATAACGTCGTGCGAACCGCCCTCAACGATACTCGTTGCCGAAACGAGCGTGATCTTGGCTTTCTCACGCAGCTCCGGCAGCGTCAGAGCACCGCAGTTGCACATCGTCGAACGAATTTTGGCGAGCGTCGTGCTGACGTTGTCCTTGAGGGAGCCAGCATACGGAACGTAGGAATCAACGCCTTCCTCGAACGACAGCTTGCGTGCACCGCCGAGGTCGTAGCGCTGCCAGTTGCGCGCACGGTTGGAACCTTCGCCCCAATACTCTTTGTAGTATGTGCCATTGACTTTGACTTTATCCGTCGGGCTCTCGTCGAAGCGCGAGAAGTAACGGCCGAGCATCAGGAAATCTGCACCCATAGCCAGAGCCAGCGTCATGTGGTAGTCGTGGACGATACCGCCATCGGAGCAAACCGGGATATAAACGCCCGTCTCTTCGTAATAACGGTCACGCTCTGCGCAGACATCGATGAGTGCCGTAGCCTGGCCGCGGCCAATGCCCTTCGTCTCACGCGTGATGCAGATGGAACCGCCGCCGATACCGACTTTGATGAAGTCAGCACCAGCCTCGGCGAGGAAGCGGAAGCCTTCAGCATCGACGACATTGCCGGCGCCGACTTTGACGTCATTGCCGAAATGCTCGTGGATATAACGAAGCGTAATGCGCTGCCACTCGGAGAAACCTTCCGAGGAGTCGATGCAGAGGACATCTGCACCGGCCTTCAGCAGGGCCGGAACACGCTCAGCATAGTCGCGCGTGTTGATGCCGGCACCGACGATGTAGCGCTTGTTGTCATCGATGAGCTCGAGCTCATTTTCTTTGTTGTCCGTGTAATCCTTGCGGAAAACCATGTAACGCAGGCGCTGGTTCTTGTCAACGAGCGGCAGCATGTTGAGCTTGTGCTCCCAAATGAGGTCATTGGCCTTCGTCAGCGACGTCGTGTCTGCATCGGCATAAACGAGCTTCTCAAACGGCGTCATGAAAGACGAAGCCGGCGTATCGAGGCTCATGCGCGAGATGCGGTAGTCACGGCTCGTCACGATGCCGAGCAGTTTGCCCGTCGGCGTGCCGTCTTCCGTAACAGCCATCGTGGAATGGCTGGTCTTCTGCAGCAGGTCGAGAATCTCGCCGAGCGTCGTCGTCGGCTTGATGTTCGAATCGCTGCTGACAAAGCCAGATTTGTAATTCTTGACGCGGGATACCATGGCAGCTTCTGCTTCAATGCTCTGCGAACCGTAGATAAAAGATACGCCGCCCTCTTTTGCCAGTGCAATGGCCATCGTATCGTTCGAAACGGCCTGCATGATAGCAGACGTCATCGGGATGTTCATCGAAATCTTCGGCTCTTCACCCTTCTTGAACTTCACAAGCGGCGTCTTAAGAGATACATTATTCGGGATACATTTATCCGAGGAATACCCCGGGACGAGAAGATACTCTCCAAACGTGTGTGATGGTTCTTTGAAATAGAATGCCAACGTAACCCCTTCTTTCTTGAATACTGAAACCTGTCTTAGATATATTGTTGCTAGTTTACTATAAAGGAGAACGGCTGTCAATCTCCTTTATAAAACTTTGTTTACAATGTTACAACAAATATAAAAGACACGTTCGATACCTGCGGATTTACAGCTTTATTATATCACCTGCAGGCGTCCGGCGTAAAGAAATTCATGTATTTGCGCTTGTACACGCAGTCAATACTGCCAGCGGGCCGTCGCGGTTGCAAAAACATCCTTATCGTTGCGCTGCGTATAGTCTGCGTGTTCAATTTTGGCAAGACCGAGGGAACCGTCAATAAAGAAGTGGTCCTGCAGCTTGACGCGTCCCGTCAGGGCTGCTTCATAAACACTTGGATGGTTCAGCGTGCTGCGGTCGAACTCCGTGCGCATGAAATAAGCGCCAATCTGGTTCTCGCCCGGCAGATAATGGTTGACGCCGACATAATACTTTCTGGCATTATTGCCCATCGAATCACCGATGATGTCATCGCTGTACGTCCAGCCATCATGATATTTCTGATGGACATACCAGAACGGATTCGTCGAAGCATATTCCATCGTCATGTCCCACGAACCGTCCTTCGTGAGCTGCGGCAGGTACGTGCCAAAACGGTAGCCGCGCTCTGTCGGCTGCAGGCCGCCGGCATCCTCGCCGTAAACTTCGCCGTAGAACTGCACGCCCGGCAGACGCACGCGGAAATCGCCGCCCGCGATATCATCCCAGCGGTCTTCACCCGCATCATCATTATGTCCCGTGAACCAATGGCGCCAGTCCGACTTCGAGAGACCATTGCCGTCACCGCCGAGCATCGACACACGCATGAGGCCAAACGTGAAGGCCTTCGACGGCGTGAAATCCGCCCGCAGGCCAAGAAGTCCTGCATGGTTGTAATCATTATGACCAACAGCACGGTCCCTGCGGTTTCCTTCCAGCCGGCCATAGAATACATGGTAATTCTGTTTGCCAAGGAAACGGAAAAAGCCCCGGACCGGCATATCGTCCTCAAGATGTACCTGCACCGCTGTCAGCGGCTTCATCGTGTTGTCAAGAACAAGCTTGCCTGTTTTGCCCTGTCCATAGCTCAGTGCCTCACGGCCCGCCGTATATTCGACAATGCCGGTTTTGGTCTTGAGATAGCCCTCTTCCAAGGCGAGCTTGGCATCGTCATCATCATTGAAGCTCAGACGCGGTGTCATGGAAACAGCCGTCTGATGGCCGATATTGCCCGAGACCTCTGCTTTAGCCACAGCATTGAAGCCGTCGGCATAATCATAACCGTTCGTACCATTGCCAAACGGCTGCCAACGGGCATTCGGCTGACCGTCGCCGCGTTTTAGGCTCTGTTTATACGATGACTGGTCACTGTCATAGCTCGCGAGCTGCACTGAAGCCTGACGCAGCGCTAAATCATCCTGTTTGCGCTGTCCTTCAAGCGTCTCTACTTCTGCCGCAAAAGACTCACGCAGAGTTGCAAGTTCTTCTGCCAAATACCGCGGCATCGGTTTTACTTTGGCCTTTTCTTCGGCCTGCAGCACCCACTTGGCCATCTGCATGCGGCTGTACGGACGTGCGCCATCCGGCAGCGAATCGATATAGCCCATGCCGCTGAGCTTATCGACATAATCATAATAAACACTGCCTACAGGCACATCTGCCGTAACAGCCTGCGCTCCGGCCAGTCCCGGCGTCACCGCAGAAGCAGCTGCTGCCATCATGCCAATGACTAATGATTTTTTCATTCCCTTGTTCCCCCTGTATTCCATGAATCACCCGTTCACTCAACGCATTTTATTCCTGCGATAGCTGCGGTATCCATAAATTGTACCTGCGAAAATAAAAACTACAGCCAAAAGGGCCAGCAGCTGTTCAAGAAAACTTGCCATGCAGCTTAATCCTCCAATCCTGCTTTATATACATCTGCATCAAATGTTTCAAAGCGTAACGTTATGTTCCATTATATCAGTTTTATCCTCTTTCGTGTATATTTTCATGATTTTATCAGCAAACAAAGCTGGACAGCCTTCATGAAAATTTTCAAATATCCTCTGTCTCCAGAAGGATTTTCATGTTCAAACGCGAAAAAAGAAAGTGGATAGTGGTGATAGACTATCCGATCCCTCGCAGCCGGTATCCTTTCACTTCCCCGGCTGCCTTTGGCGGCTGACTCCCCCAATTGTCAGCCGCTTCTTTTTGCTCTTATGTATTTAACGAAAGAAGATGACTGCTGATGGAACATTTTATCCGTGACAATTTACGCATCCGCACATTTGCCGCGGTCATGCTGCTGAACTTTCTTGTCATATTGGTCATCTCCATCTTTTTCCAACAGCGTTCACTTTCTTTCTTCGAACAAGAATACGCCGATGCCGTCTATGAACAGGCCAGGGCCAACGGCGCGCTTGTCGACAGCGGCTGGCAGGCCCTCTATCAGACCACGGCAGATGCGGCGTTTGATATGACGCTGCGTGAAAAACTCTCCGCGGCTGACAGCCAGTCATCCGAGACTGCCAAAGAAATCGCAGCTATCCTGCGTGACTACCAAAACCGCAATGCCCAGATTGACCGCATCAGCCTCTATGAACCCGCTTCGGGCCGGTTGATTCGCTCGGATGAATACCATTCCACTGTTATGCTTGATCCTTATAATGAAGGAAAGATGTGGCTCGATACCATCAGCCAGCAGCAAGGGCGCCAGCCCTTCCTTGGTGAGGACCTCATTGGCGCGGCACCGCAGAAAGTCTATCTTTATCATCAGCCTGTATACGATAAAGACGGACAGCTCCTTGCCTATCTGACAACGTCATGCAGTGAGCGCAGACTTTATTATGCCTACCTTGCGCCTATCGTACAGAAAAAAGAAAGTGCCGTCCTGCTTTATCAAGCCGACGGCACACTCCTGAGCGGCAGCCTCGATGATGACGAGGCGGGCCCCGTTCAGACCATTCTCCACGACAAGATTGCCCAAAATCCCGACGGACAGACTTCTCTCCATCTGCACAATCAGGATTATTTTGCCGTCTGGCTGTCCCTGCCTTTTTCCGGAGATGTCTTCTGCCTGATAAAATCCCAACATGATTTTCACGCCCAAATCATACAGATGCAGGTGCTCTGCGTTCTTTCCGCACTCGTTCTGCTGCTGTTGTCGGCCGTGTTCCTCTACTGGATTTCCCTGCGTTTGGCGCGTCCGGCTGAAGAACTCGCTGAGGCCATGCACGAGGCAGGACGCGGCAACCTCGCGGTACGTGCCCCAGTGACTGGCAGCGATGAAATCTCGTATCTGGCCCTTTCCTTCAATGAGATGCTGCAGAAAATGCATGAACTCATCGAGCGTCTGGCCAGCGAAAAAGAACAGAAAAAAGAAGCTGAGCTCAAGGCCCTGCAGTATCAGATTCGCCCGCATTTCATCTACAACATGCTCAATGCCATTCGTTTTGCCGCCATCATGCAGGGCGCGCGCAATCTCGGCAAGCTGCTGGCCGACTTTGTCGAGCTCCTGCGCGCCAGCACCAACCGCAGCGGCGTGTTCAGCCCCTTGTCCGAAGAGCTTGACACCCTGCGCCATTATATTTCCCTGCAGGAATTCCGTCTGATGGATGCCTTTACCGTGCATTTCTCCATCCAAGACAATACACTTGCCTGTATTGTACCGCGCATGCTCCTGCAGCCGCTTGTTGAAAACAGCATCCTGCATGGCCCCTCCGCCACGCAGAGCTGCTGCCATATCGAAGTAACGGCCTATATCAAAAAAAATGCGCTGCACCTCATCGTCAGGGATGACGGTCAGGGCATGACGCCGGAACAAATCGAAGAACTTGAGCACAAAGCCAAGACCGGCAGACCTCCTGCCCATGGCGGTCTGTCGGGCATCGGCGTCCATAACATCATGGAAAGACTGCATCTTTATTATGGAGAGAAGGCCCGTCTTCATTACGAAAGCGACGGAAAAAGTTTCACGAAGGCGGAAATCACCCTGCCTGTTTCCCATGACGTCCATGAATACGAAATTTAAAGCAAGGAGGAATTCGATGCGCATTATGATGATGATTTTCATGACACTGCTCACCGGCATTTTTATCTTGCTTCTGCCCATACAGAGTCATGAAGATACCATTGCCCGTCCTACTTACACCGTAGGAGTCGTACTCAAAGCCATGGACAGCGAGCATTGGCTGGCCGTCCGTTCCAGTATGCAGGAGGCTGCCCAGCAAAAAAATATCCGTCTGATTGTCATGACACCGGAAAATGAATCGGCTTACGACGAACAAAACAAAATCATTGAGGACCTGCTTGCGGGCGGCATCGATGCCCTGATTGTCTCACCGGTCAATATCCACCACACGGAGCAATGGGTCAGGGAAGCTCAGGAACGCAATCTGCCGCTCCTGACCATTGACGAAAAGATTGCAGGCATCCCCTATGTCGGTTCGGATAACTATGCCATTGGCCAGACAGCTGCCAAGGAAATGGCGGCACATCTGCCCGTGGGAACGTCAGTCGGCATCGTTGCCGGCAGTGCCAATCAGGATGCCCATATCCAGCGCGTAGCAGGGTTCCGCGATTATCTCTCTTCGACCCATGCCCTGCATCTCGTTGATGTAGAAGCTGATGAGACGAAATACCGTCAGGCCACGACGGAGAGTGAGCAAATGCTGCGCCGTCATCCTGATATACAGGGACTTTTCGTAACGAGTGCCATGATGACGCTCGGTGCCATCGACGCCACGGAAACACACAGTCCTGCCGTTCACATCATCGGCGTCGACACACAGAATGACACGCTGGCAGCCTTGAAACAGGGACGCATCGATGCCATGATTTCCCAGGACGGCCATGAAACAGGGCAGCTGGCCATCGATGTCATTACCAGAATGCTCTCTGGCAACGGCGTTGACGAAAATAATTTCATCCAGAATGATGTTATTACGCAGGATAAAGCCGACGAGTATCAAATCAAAGAAGAATGAACACGTTGATACAAACAGACCATAGAAACACAGAGGGGGCTTCTTTTTGTATAAAGTGATTATTGCGGACGATGATTTTCTGGTCCGCACTTATCTGAAACAGATGATTCCGTGGAAAAAGCATGGATTTCTTATTGTCGGGAACGCTAAAAACGGCCAGGAAGCATTGGAACTCATCGAAAAAGAACATCCTGCCCTCATCATCACCGATGTCTGCATGCCAGTTTTAGACGGCATCGGCCTCATCCGCGCCATGCGCGCCCGCCATCTTCCCGGCCACATTCTCGTTCTGAGCAGCCACGATGATTTTGCCTATGTTCACGAAGCCATGAAACTCGGCATCGATGATTATCTCTTAAAAGATGATCTGACACCGGAAAATATGCTGACTTTTCTCAAGGAACATCTAAAGGATGCCCCCTGTGAATCAGAAAAAGAGGAAAGTCCGACTGCCTCACCTGCATCATCTGTCTCAAACGTATCAAATTTCTCAAATGTATCAAAGGAAGAGCTGGCCCGCATCGGTCAGGAAAAACTCCGCCATGATTTCTTCTTGGCTTTCAGCAGACAGGGGCTTCTCCCAAGCGCTGAAATTCCCACAGCAGCAGAGCGGGCAGGGCTGCCTGCCTCTTTCCGCCTGGCAGCGGCCTTTTTCCTGCAGCTGCGCGGCTGGCAGGCACGCCGTCAGGCTCTGAACGAAGAAGAACGCCTCTCCTTTCATCAGGCTTTTGTCGAAATGCTCCAGACCTTTCTTGACCGCCATCGAGATACTTGCAAAGGCTGGCCCTTCCTGCTCGATGAAGAAAGCGGCTTCTGGGGGCTCATACTCATCTTCCCCGATGCCGTCAGCCGTGCCGCACTGCTGCCAAAGCTTTATGAAACGTCCCGTCACCTGCAGACTTTAGTCGAGCGGTACTTCGATCTGCGTATTTTGCTCGTGAAAACCGCTCCGCAGTCCGACTGGGCACACCTCATGACGAGCTATTGGGCACTGCTCACGAAAAAAGATACCTGCTTTTATCTGCCGGATGGCATATACACAGCTGATGAACTACCCGCCGCCAAATCGTCAACGTCATTATCCCCTGACCTGTCAGCCGAAAAATTTCTGCCATTGCTCGCCAAAGAAAATCTGACAAAAGAAGCCCTCCTGTCATGCTTGGAAAAAAAGTTTCCACAGCTCACAGAAGCCAGTTGGGCAGCATTACGACAGGCAGAAGATTACAAAGCCCTGCAGCAGGAACTCGGTCAAATGCTTGCCAGAGAACAGGCCGAAAGTCAGCTTCATCCGTCCATCCGCCAGGCCCTGCGCTTTATTGAAGAGCATTACCACGAAAACCTCATGCAGGCAGACATTGCCGCAGCCGTACATCTGAATCCGGCTTACTTTTCGACTTTGTTCAAAAAGAATATGAATAAGGGCTTCAGCGAATACTTAGCCGAGCGCCGCATTAAAGCCGTCAAGCAACGTTTAGCCGAAAGCACGGAACGCATCAAGGACATCGCTGCAGCGGAGGGCTTTGATGATTATCCCTATTTCTGCCGGCTCTTCAAACGCCTCGTTGGCTTGACACCGCAGGAATACCGCTCTCAAAAAATTTAACAATCCCTTATCCAAAAATACGACAACTCTTGTCAAAAAAAGACAAGGCTGCCGTATTTTTTTATGCCTATCCGTCCTGCTGTCAAAAATCAGCCAAGGAAATGACAAACCATCCAAAAAGCTCAAAAACACGTACAATAGATAATAAACTATAATAGTAACTGTCAAACGGAACAGCACTTATACAAATGAAAGAGAGGTTTTCATCATGAAAATTGGTATCATCGGCGCAGGACGCATCGGCAAGGTTCACATCCGCAACATTTCCCTGTTCGTACCAGACATGGAAATCAAGACGGTCGCTGACCCGTTCATGAATGATAAGACAGCAGCCTATGTCAAGCAGTTCGGCATCGAGAATGTCACGAAAGACGCTGCTGACATCCTGAATGACCCGGAAATCAAGGCTGTCATCATCGCGTCCTCGACGAATACCCATGCAAAATTCATCATTGAGTCGGCTAAAGCCGGCAAGGACATTTTCTGCGAGAAGCCAATTGACTACGACCTCAAGCGCGTTCACGAAGCCATCGACACGGCCAAAGCAGCTGGCGTCAAGCTGCAGATTGGCTTCTGCCGCCGCTTCGACCACAATCACCGCGCTGTTTACGATATGGTAAAATCCGGCAAAGTCGGACAGCCGCACCTCATCCGCATCAGCTCGCGTGACCCGGAGCCGCCATCCATCGACTATGTAAAAGTTTCGGGCGGCATCTTCTACGATATGATGATTCACGATTTCGATATGGCCCGTTTCCTCGCAGGCGATGAAGTTGAAGAAGTCTACGCACAGGGCTCTGTCCTCGTCGATCCGGAAATCGGCAAAGCCGGTGATGTCGACACGGCCGTCGTTACGCTCAAATTCAAGTCAGGCACAATTGCCACAATCGACAACAGCCGCCGCGCCGTCTACGGCTATGACCAGCGCGTTGAAGTATTTGGCTCGAAGGGCGTTGCCTTCAACGGCAATGACATCCCGAACACGGCACATTTCGCCGATGCAGATGGCACAGTCGGCGGCACGGCTTATCAGGTCATGTGGGACCGCTATGAGCAGGCCTTCGTCAATGAGATGAATGCTTTTGCCAAAGCCGTCAAAGAAGACACGGCTACGCCGGTGACGGGCGAAGATGGACTTTATCCGGTCGAGATGGCTGCTGCTGCTACGAAGTCCCTCAAAGAAGGCCGTCCGGTCAAGATTGAAGAAGTCCGTTAAAATACCATAGAAAAATAAGGCAGATGCTGGCTGTCACTGCCAGCATCTGAAAAATAATCAGGAGGAATCATCATGAAACGTTGTGCCTGCATCGATACACTTTATACGGAACTGCCCTTCGCTGAACGCTTTGCCGCCGCCAAGAAAGACGGCTTCGAGTCCGTCGAATTTTGGGACTGGCGCATCCGCGACCTCAAGGAAGTCCACGAAGCTGCCAAGGCTGCCGACATCAAAATCAGCGGCTTCAACGGCGATAACGACTACTCCCTCGTCGACCCAGAACAGAAAGACGCCTACCTCAAAAATCTCAGGGATTCCCTCGAAGCCGCCAAGACGGTAGGTGCTGAAACCGTCACAATCCATTCCAACGCCCTCGGCGATGGCGGCGTGGTCATCAATCATTACGATGAACTTTCTGATACCGTAAAACTCTGCTCGATGTACCGCACACTCGTGGAAAGCGTAAAACTGGCCGAAGAATACGGCATCCGCATGAATCTTGAGGCTCTTAACATCAAAGTCGACCATGTCGGCAATTTCCTCAAAACCACGCAGATGGCTGCCGAAGTCACGCGCCTGATTGGCTCTCCGTACCTCATGGTTCTCTTTGATGCCTATCACATGCAGTACAACGAAGGTGCCCTCTGCTACAATCTCGAGAAATACATCGACCAGATTGGCCATATCCATGTAGCCGACTGCCCGGGCCGTCATGAACCCGGCACAGGCGAAATCAACTACCATCAGGTCTATGAGACGCTCAAGCGCCTTGGCTACAAATACCGTGTGGGCTATGAGCTTTTCCCGAAGACGGATACCAAGACCGCTGTACAGGCTATCATGAAAGACTGATGAACTAAAATCGAATATTCACTTCATATTTGCTTGTATTATGAGATATGAGGAGGGCTTTTTATGAATGAACCGCAGCCAGCTGGGGGCACGCCGCCCACAGCAGCCGCACCAAGCCAGGCGTCCTCACAAAATGATGGCCGTCTTTCCTGGTTTACGCGCATTTCCTATGGCCTCGGCGACACAGCCATGAACATCGTCGCCGGTGCTATGACCATCCTGACTTTTTTCTACACCGACTACGCAGGCGTCGAGCCGACGACCGTCGGCCTCGTCTTCCTGATTTCCCGTATTTTCGACGGTGTTTCCGACCTCATCATGGGCTTTATCGTCGAGCGTACGAATTCAAAATGGGGCAAATCAAGGCCCTGGATTCTCTGGTCCAGCATCCCCTTCTGTGTTTCCATTGTCCTCATTTATACCGTCCCGCAGGGTTCGGACTTCATGAAGTTCGTTTACCTGTTCATCACGTACAACTTCTGCAATACCATCTGCTATACAGCACTCAACCTGCCTTACGGCAGCCTCTCGGCCATGATGACGCGCATCTCGCGCGAACGCGATATGCTCTCCATTACGCGTATGGCCCTCTCGCCAATCGGCAAAATCATCTCGATTTCCGCCACGCTGCCGCTCGTCAAAATGCTCGGCGACAATCAGGCCGCCTGGATCAAGGTCATGAGCATCTGGTCGGTACTCGCCTTCATCCTGCTCATGCTCTGCTTCACACAGTGCAAGGAGACCGTCGTCATCGAGGCACGCAAGAAAGTCAGCAAAGTCCCCATCCTGCTGTCTCTTAAATGCCTGTTCTGCAATAAGTATTTCTGGATGGCCATGACGATTTGGATGATGCAGTGCATCATTCAGATGGTCACGGGCACACTGCTTCCTTACTACTGCAAATACATCTTCCACAATGACTCGCTCTTCAGCATCCTGCTGCTCTGCGAGGTCATCACGACGATTGTTTGCACCATTCTCTTCTGTCCGAAACTCCTCAAACGCTTCGGCAAACGCAATATGTCCCTGATTGGCGTCACCGTCGCCCTGATTGGCCATTTGATTTACTGCCTGAACCCGATGAGCTTTGGCTGGGTCGTCTTTAGCTGCATCATCCGCGGCATCGGTTTTGCCCCGCTGAATTCCGTCATTTTCGGTTTTCTCGGCGACGTCGTCGAATACGGTCAGTGGAAATTCCACGTACGTCAGGAAGGCCTGATCTTCTCCGGCAGCTCCGTCGGCTACAAAGTCGGCACGGGTATCACCGGTGCCCTCATCACGGTGCTGATGTCCTGGTCCGGTTACATCTCTTCTTCGACGGCAGATGCCATTCAGCCGCAGTCAGCCATTGACATGATCGTACATATGTATATGTACGGCATGACACTCATCTGGGTCATCCTGATTGTCGTTCTGCTGCTTTATAAACTTGATAAACTTTATCCGCGCATCATGCGAGACCTTGTCGAACGTGAATCGCACGGTCAGCTTTGATCTCCCCCGCCAGGCTGTCTCCCCTTCCGACAGTCTGGCGTTTTTTATTGTAAAAGAATTCAAATCCGGATTCAGCAATGAACTTTCCTTCTTTATCCAGTTTGTCAAGTTCAAGGGCTTTACGAATTAACAAAAAAGTAGTATAATATTAAGTAATTATTTGTAAATGTAATCGTCTTTTAGATGGGAGGAACTTCTATTGATGAGCAGAATGAGAAAATTCCTGACAGCCACATTCCTTGTTTGCTGCGCAGTCGGCAGCACGACTGTTTCGGCATCGCCAGTCCTTAAAACGACGGCTCCTGCAGCGCAGGCTTCGTATCAGCAAAAAGCTGCTATGCTGCCCGGCACGGCAGGAACGTTCACGGAACAGGAAGCCAGTGCTGCTGTTCTGAGCAGACCGGCTGTCATCACTCGTCCTGTTTACAAACGCGCAAATACGGCTTCCGCATCTGTCCATTCCATGAATTCCAATTCAAAAATGGAAAGCAAAGTTGCGCCGCTTTCGCCGATGCATCCAATTTCTCCAATCACACCATCCGTGAAACTGCCTTCCATCATCCCGTCCATGCCTTCCGGAACGGCTCCGGATACCACGGAAGATGCCTATGCCATCCGCAATGATTTTGGCAAGAGCAATCTGATCAAGTGGAGCAGCGCTTACGGCATGAATACGCCGTGGAATGATAATGATGTAACGGATACGGCTGACTTCAAGCCTTCCACGATTGCCTTCCTCGACACGCTCAACACGTTCGCCCGTGATGCCGGCATTTCCTTCGTGCTGACGGGCGGTGCCGAATACGGCTATCATGCCCATGGTACCTACTCCCATGAGAACGGCTACAAAGTCGACATTTCCGACACCGGCGCTTATCCGGGAACGGAAGCTTATCGCGTGCTCTTAATGGCACTGGCTCCTTTCAAACATCACCTTTCCCACGAATGGAACAATGGTCATTATGACATCACCATTTACCCTGCGAACTATACGGGTTCCTACGAGGGTGCCGACCACGGCAATGACGATGACTAAACATCATTTATAAAGCAAAAAGAAAAACCTTCGGGAATCAGCTGCTCATCCTGATTCCCGAAGGATTTTTTATTTGCAGATAAAAATAAGGCCCACAGCAATGCAGGAATATTCTTCTCTCTTGCTATGGGTCTTACTTTATCCGTTTATATCCGTCTTTGTTATGCATGATTATGCATTCCAGCTGATGACTTTGCCAAAAGCTTCTACATTGATACGGGATTTGAATACGCGTTTTACGAGTTTCTTCATGATCTTCTTCCTCCTGTTTTTCTTTCTTTTGAGTACATGGTTACTATAACTCATTTATAAAAATACGTCAATACAGGATAAAAAAGAAGTTTTCTTGAAAAATTTCATTAATTTTATTTACATATAAAAATTCTGATTATTATATTATTTTATGAGTACGGCGAATTCAAATACGCTCTGACTTTTTTCCATTCAGGCATATAGTAGCTCATAAGTGCATAAAAATGCTTGTTATGATAGCGTTCAGCCAGATGAAGAATTTCATGCAGGATGATATAACGCAGGCAGAGCGGCTTCTTTTTCGCGAGTTCCAGATTAATCCAGATGCGCCTTTTGAGGATATTGCAGGTTCCCCAGCGCGTCTTCATCTGTTTCGTCCGCCATTCCGCCGCAAAAAGTCCTGTGAGCTGCTCGATGGCTGGTGCTGTTTTCTGAATGGCCGCCATGAGTTCTCTGCGATAGGCCTCCCGCAGCAGTCTCTCCCTCTGCCCGCACGTACTGCCGGCAGGAACCGTCAGCAATGCACGTGCTCCGGAAAAGGAACAGGCCGCCCGCCTGCCCTCTTTGACGACGAGAACTTTAGACTCCCCCCAGAGCCTTACGGTCTCGCCTGTCACATATTGATGCTGTGTTGACGGACGGGCTTTGATCTCGGTGATTTTGCGCCGCAGCCAGTCTTCATTCTCCCGTACAAAGCGCTCGATGGAGGCTTTTGGCATATGCAGGGGGGCCGAAAGCGTGACTTTTCCGTCCGGAGTCTTGACGCGCAGATGCATATTCTTGATGTGCTTGCGCTGCAGTTCAATCGCGATGCCGGCAATCCGGATATCCGTTTTTGTTTCTTTCATCTTCATGCAACCATTTTCCGATACAGATGAACGCGCCATCATTCGTCAAAAAGAGTCAGCTCATCGCCTACCGGGACCTGTGATGCCTCCGGAACGCCTCTGGCCGACTGATAATCCGCTTTGAGCTTTGCCAGCATCTGCGGAAAATAACGCTTGACCTCTTCCTTCGTCCGGAAGCAGTTGCCCGCCGCAAAATGCGCGTAGTCAGCAAACGTGCCGTGCCAGTTGCAGCCCTCTATTCTGCCGTCATCACTGAGATAATAATAATAGTCGGGCTCAGCCGGCAGGAATTTGTCCCAGCGGATGCGCCGTCTGCCATTTAAAAGCTCCGGCAAATATTCCGAAGCATCTGCAGCCTGCTTTTCTATTTTCTCCCAAGGCATTTCCTCAGAAAAATCCTTCAGGGCCGCTTCCTGCAGATTCAGCATATGCAGGCCATCCTCTTCAAGAAAAAACGCCCTGTGCGAAACGCCTTCCAGATAAAAGATTTCCCGCAGACCGACATGCAGGAGCTCCGCGACCGACTGCATAAGGCCGTGTCTGGCCTGCGTTCTTGCCATTTCCTGCTGCCAGACATAATCTTCTATCCGGCTTTTCTGCTCATCCGAAGCAATTTTATCATCCACTCGCTACGCCTCCCAGCAAAAATATCCTTTATTATATCATATCTGCCGGACAGAGCGAAACCATCACTGGAATTTCTCAAAACGGTACTTCTGCCCGGCCTCCGGGTATTTCTCGTGGTCGACTTCACTCATGAACATCAGGAGCGGCCGGACATAGACACCGTAGCTGCCGTACAGGGCACGGTAGCAGACCATGCGTTCATCCGTTTCCGTATGAATGACCGGACATTCGATGATTTCATAAAGATGATTCTTAAAGTGTCTCCAGATTTCCCCGTGTTTTGGCAGTTCCCTCGTCATAAAAATTCCCCCATTCTTTTTGCGATCTATCTGATATAGTACAATTCGCGGAAAAAACGCAGAATCCTGCTGCCTGCAAGGGCCATATCGGTCAGTCCTGCTCTTCTGGCAGAATACCGGAATTTATGCTAAGATGAAACCGAATAACAGCAGCGGCTTCGCAGATGTAAGATATGTTTAATACTATATATTTAGGAAGGAAGATTATATGGCACTCTTTGCCCTCGGAGATTTTCATCTCTCGTTTCAGGTCCCTGACAAATCCATGGACGTCTTCGGGCCGGTCTGGCATCACCATGAAGAAAAGATACGGAAAAACTGCACGGATCTTATCAGCCCCGACGACACGCTCGTCGTGACGGGCGACCATTCGTGGGGACGAAAGCTTCCGCAGTGCACAGAAGACCTAGGTTTTATCGAGTCGCTGCCGGGACGCAAGATCCTGCTGCGCGGCAACCACGACATGTTCTGGGACGCCAAAAAGACAGCCGCCCTCAACCGTCAGTTCGAAGGCAGGCTGTCTTTCCTGCAGAATAATTTTTTTGCGTATGAAGATTATGCCCTCGTCGGCACGAAGGGCTATACGTTTGAAGGGCCGTTCTACCTCGACCGTGCCGGCCGCATCATCGGCTGGGATGAGGAAAACGAAGCACATGCCCAGAAGCTCGTCGCACGCGAGGCCGAACGGCTGCGCGTTTCCTTTGAGGCCGCCCGCAGGGCCGGTTTCGAGAAATTCATCATGTTCCTGCACTACCCGCCGACAAACATCCTCGAAAAAGAGAGCATCTTTACCAAAATAGCCGAAGATTACGGAGCAGGTCAGGTCATCTACTCCCACTGCCACGGCGAAGAACGCTTCCATGACAGCATTGAGGGAAACTTCCACGGCATTGACTATCATCTCGTCTCCGGCGACTACCGGGACTTTCAGCCTTTACAGCTTCTGCCCTGATGGATGCTGCTCTTAATTCTGCCCCGAAGTCTCAGGCTCTGCCGCATTTTTTGCGGATTTCCTGCAGGGAAACATCATACGGGGCACGCGCGATGCCGTATTCGGTGACAATCGCCGTGACGAGGCTGTGGTCGGTCACGTCAAAAGCGGGATTGTAGACCTTGATGCCTTTCGGCGCCATGCGTTCCTTGTACCACATTTCCGTGACTTCCTCAGGCGGACGCTGCTCAATCTTGATTTCGCTGCCTGTCGGCGTCGCAAAGTCAAGAGTCGAAGTCGGCGCGCAGACGTAGAACGGAATGCCGTAGTATTTCGCAAGAATGGCCACGCCTGACGTGCCGATTTTATTCGCGACATCGCCGTTTGCGGCCACGCGGTCACAGCCGACAAAAATCGCCTGTACCCAGCCATTCTTCATGACGGACGAGGCCATATTGTCGCAAATCAGCGTCACATCGAGGCCCGAAGCGCTGAGTTCATAAGAAGTCAGCCTTGCCCCCTGCAGCTGCGGACGCGTTTCATCACAGAAAACATGGAAATTATAGCCTTTCTTGTGGCCGAGATACATCGGCGCTGTAGCCGTGCCGTATTTAGCCGTTGCCAATTGTCCGGCATTGCAGTGCGTCAGGAGGCCATCGCCCTTTTTGACGAGCGTCAGTCCGTACTCCCCAATTTTGCTGCAGATCCATATATCCTCGTCTTTAATCTTCACAGCCTCGTCGTGCAGCAGCTGTTTGATTTCTGCGACGGATTTGCCCTTATTCTTCAAGACCACCTGTTCCATGCGCTTGAGTGCCCACGAGAGATTGACGGCCGTCGGCCGCGAGGAATCGAGATAATCCTTGGCCCTGCGGAACCCGGCAAGGAACGCATCGTAATCATCCGTCTCGATTTCACGCGCCGCAAGGTAAATGCCAATGGCCGCCGCATCGCCAATGGCCGGAGCCCCGCGCACAGCCAGCGTGTTGATGGCCACCCAGATTTCCTTCTGCGTCGTAAGATGCAGAAGCTCCGTCTTCCCCGGCAGCTTCGTCTGATCGATGATGACCAGCGCGTGTTCCGTATCATCGAGTGCCACGGTCTCATAATCCATGATATTCTTCTCTTCGGTCAATTGAATTCCCCCATCGATTCTTATGCAGTTTTACGTCAGGATTTAGATAGATTCACTTTATCAAAAAGTTTCGTACAACATATCAAGACAGAGTTTTGGCTTACGAAAGCCTGCCCGGGTATTTCCAATTGGCAAGCTCTTCTACGGGCACGACATCCGGCTCATGGCCAAGCACGGTCAGCGTTTTATAGTAGATTTCCGCGAGCTCTTCAACGTAACTTGCGCGCAGCAGTGCTTCCTTGAGGTCTCCTGCCACGGCAATGACGCCATGGGCCTGCATAAGCGCGACATCGGAGATGGAAAGCGGCTTCAGCACGGATTCTGCAAGTTCCTTTGTGCCCGGCCTGCCGTACGGCGCGACAGGGATATAGCCCTTTTTACAGCCGAGCAGGAAAAGTTCGTAGACAATTGCAGGAATCGGCTTGTTCATGACGGCAAAAGCCGTCGCATTCTTCGAATGTGTATGGACGATGGCCCCGACTTCCGGCCTTGCCTTGTAAACGGCCATATGCATCATGCTCTCACTCGTCGGCTTTTTGCCGGTCAGCGCCTCGACAACATTTCCCTGCATATCGATGACGACGACATCTTCTGGCAGCATTTCCGCGCGGTCCATGCCCGTCGGCGTGATGACGATATAGCCTGTCTCCTTATCATGAATACTGAAATTGCCCGAGCGATGCCTGCAAAGCCCCTCGCGTTCTGCCTGCTGGGCATAGCGGACAACCTGACGTTTTAGTCGTTCCAGCATAAAAAGACCTCTTCTCTTTGCTATAAAATACGAATCATTCTATTTTTCCGACATTTCTATTATACAATTTTAACTAAAACGAATCAAGTGTTCCATCTGTATTGTTTTTTGGTTTTACAAGAAAAAAGGCCTATCCTGCCTTTTACAGCTGGATAAGCCTTACTTTTCTCTTTTATCTTTTGGGATGATGTTCACGACTGTGAAATCATGTTGAAAAGCTGAGCGATATTCTTTTTGCCGAACTCAGGTCCGCTGTCGTTGATAAAGAAACACGGCACACTCATGACCTGATATTTTTTCTGCAGGTCCGGATAGCGGTTGAGGTCGTAGACACCTGTCGTGATCTTGCTGTTGAGCGTCGCCATGCGCTGTGCTGCTGTGACGAGCTCCGGACACATCGTGCAGGAAAGGCTGACAAAAATGCGCAAGTGACATGGTTTGTCAAAAGCGAGGATCTGCTGGCGCAGATTTTCCTCAACGGCCTGCCCTTTGCCTGAGGCATTGTACAGCCCGAGTACAAATGACGTGAACTCATGGCCGCCCGGCACGCCGTGGAAGGCTAACCCTGCAAAGCTCTTGTCCTGACGATAGACGCGGACACACGGCTTTTCACCTGCATCTTCGTCTGCTGCTGCCCTTGTAACCTGCAGTTTGTCCGTCAGACTGCGGAGCTCCTTCATATAAGCAGCGAGCTCCTGACTGGCTGCCGAATCGTCAAGGAACAGACGAAGTTCCAAAGGATGCTCCATGCGGGCAAAGACCGTCTGGAGCTGGGCGACGATTTCCGGCTGGAAAAGGCCGCTGGCCGAAGCAGCCGGCGCTGCTGCCGCATCTTTGGCAGCAGGAGCTTCCTTCTTCTCTGCCGCAGGACGCAGCGGGCGAATGCCTGTCTTTTTCTGCATCGCCAAGGCATAGCGCTCAAGCTCTGTTGCCGCAAGGGCCCCGTCGCCAGCCGCCGTGATGCACTGACGCAGCGATTTGATGCGGATATCGCCGGCTGCATAAAGGCCATCGCAAGTCGTCTTCATGTTTTCATCCGTGATGACATAGCCCTTATCATTGCGCGCCGCAATGCCTTTGACGAGTTCCGTCGCCGGCTCATAACCGGCAAAGACAAACAGGCCAAACGTCTTGCCCTCAGGCGCCGTATACGTCTTGACTTCACCAGTCCTCGTATTCTTATACGTCAGGCTGCGCAGCATCGAATCGCCCTCGGCTGCTTCGACCACGGTATTGGTCAGCACCGTGATATTTGGATTCTCCTTTGCCTCTTCTGCCGTCTGCTCCGCGCAGGAAAAGTCATCACCGCGCACAAGACAGGTGACATGCGACGCGTATTTTGTCAAAAAGACACTTTCCTCTGCCGCCGCATAGCCGCCGCCGATGACAAAAACCGGCAAATCGCGGAAAAATTCCCCATCACAGGTCGCACAGTAGGCAACGCCGCGGCCGCGGAATTCATCTTCGCCCTTGAAGCCAGCGGACCTCGGGCGTGCACCTGCTGCCAGCAGTACGCCAAAACATTTAAGAGGTCCCTGCGAGGTGTTGACTGTCTTGATATCCCCCGTCATATCGAGCGAAGTGACTGTCGCGAGCTTGAATTCTGCGCCAAAAGCTTCGGCTTGCTGGCGCATGTGTTCCGTCAGGGCCGCCCCGCTGATGGAAGCAATCCCCGGATAATTCACGACGCGTTCCGTGATGGTGAGCTGGCCGCCGAAATGTTCTTTTTCGACGACCAGCACGCGGTAGCAGGCCCTCGCGAGATAAATCGCTGCCGTCAGGCCCGCCGGACCGCCGCCAATCACGATGACGTCGTAAAGTTCGCCATCCTTTGCAGGCATCAGAGTGCTCCTACAAGGTCAAGGCTCGGTTTCAGCGTCTCGGCACCCGGCTGCCATTTTGCTGGGCAGACCTCGTCGCCATGTTCGTGGACGAACTGGCAGGCCTGTACCTTGCGCAGAAGCTCGTCGGCATTGCGGCCGACATTGCCGGCGTTGACTTCGTACGCGACAATTTTGCCTTCCGGATTGATGATGAACGTGCCGCGCTCGGCTACACCAGCCGACTCAATCAGGACCTCAAAGTCGCGCGAAAGTGCATGCGTCGGGTCAGCCAGCATCGGGTACGTCAATTTGCTGATGCGTTCCGAATGGTCATGCCATGCCTTGTGCACAAACTCCGTGTCGCAGGAAACCGAATAAATCTCGCAGCCGATTTTCTTGAAGGAATCGTAATGATTCTCGAGGTCTTCAAGCTCCGTCGGGCAGACAAACGTGAAATCTGCCGGATAGAAGAAGAATACACTCCACTTGCCAAGGAGATCTGCCTTGGTCACCGTGTGGAAATCATTGTTCTGAAAAGCCTTTACGGAAAACTCACTTACCTCTTTGTTAATTAACGACATGATAAATCTCCTTTCAAATTCAAGCACTTTAGCTTTATTTATTTTCAGTGATAATTAATATCAATTTCTATGGTTATATAATACCATACCACACTTTGGAAATCAAGAATTATTTTTTATTACAAAGAAAAATCCCGCAGAATTTTCATCTGCGGGAAAAATGAGCCTTGTTGACACCATATACGGTATCAGATTATAATAATATCAGAGGTGAGAATATTGTCCAAGTGGGAAAAGTTATTGCTTCGTTTATATTCCCTCCCCAGCGATATGCAGTTTCAAGAAATACGAAAGATCCTTATAAAAATCGGCTACAAAGAAAATCAGCCGAAAGGCGGCAGCAGCCATTATACATTTCGCAAACAGGGATGTGCCCCCATTACGATACCAGCGCATAATCCCATCAAGAAAATTTATGTGGAAATGGTAAGAAATGCTGTGGAAAGAGAAGGTGATTTGAAATGAAGAATATCGATTATTATCTTTCTTTACCTTATCGTACGGAAATTTATGAAGATCCGGAAGTTGGCGGCTATACGGTGGCGATTCCCGAACTCCCCGGCTGCCTGTCCTGCGGTGAAACAATCGATGAAGCGATGAAAAACATCAAAGATGCAAAAAAAGCCTGGCTGGGAGCAGCCTTAGAAGATGGCTATCCGATTCCGGAACCGACAAAAATTGAATCCTACTCCGGCCAGTTCAAACTTCGCCTGCCTAAGAGCTTACACAAAAAATTAGCGGAGCGCGCGAAGCGCGAAGGAATCAGTTTAAATCAATACTGCGTCTATCTTCTTTCTCAGAACAACGCACTTCATGCTTGATGCATGACAAAAGGCCTGCAAAATTTGCAGGTCTTTTTATTTGAACAATATTTTTTAGAAGTGATATGCCGCCCAGACATTGCCGCCAAAGCCTTCGTGCTGGCACAGGCAGGCTTTGGCCTCAGGCTAAGTAGAATATCATCGTCTAAACAGGCATCATCCCTTACTCGCCAAACGGCAGCAGCAAATAGATGAGCCCGGCGTTTGGAAGTTCGGGCAGTCTGCGGAAGCGGGCCATGCGTTCGGCGTTTGCGGCATAGGGATGGATGGATACATCAATAAGGCAGTTTAGGAACTGGCCGTGGGAAAAAATCGCGATGTCGGTCTCAGGCCTTTGGAGCAGCCGCTCATGGATGACCTCTGCCCTTTTGACAAAGTCGGCAAAGGATTCGGCCCCGCCGCCGTCGCGGTAGTCGGGGTCCTGTCTCTGCCAGTATTCCCGAACGAGCGGGATGCGGTCGCTGCGGCGCGTGTTGCGGCAGCGCGCGGGCGAAAGATAGGTAAATTCTGCCGTTTCGGGCCAGATTTCCGTCGGCACGTCGGGATATTTTTCGCACAGCGGTTCGGCCGTCTGCTGGGCCCGCAGGAAAGAGGACATGACGATGAGCTCGGGCTTTTTGTCAAGGCGTCCGGCAAGCCTTTTTGCCTGCTCCCTGCCAAGGCCGGTCAGCGGGATATCCGCGTGATTCTGCGTCGGCTGGTCGACGTTGCCGACACTCTGGCCATGACGCATGAGCCAGACAATCTTGAAATCCGTATGCATGACGCACCTCGTTTTCTCAGTCGATATAGGTGACAGGATTTCCTTTGACGGGAAGGACATTGCGCGGCGGCAGACCGTTTGGCAGGTCCGGCAGGCCGAGGCTCAGCGATGCATAGACGGCTTCGTCCTCCGCCATGCCGAGGGTCCGGAGATAGGCCACAAGGACGGGATTGTCCTGCAGCCAGCGCAGCTGATTGATCCAGCATGAGCCGAGGTCCAGGGCATTGGCCGCGAGCATCATGTTCTGCATGGCGCACGAAACATCGGCAAAGTTATTGCCGTAGTTCTTCTTATTGGCCACAACGATTAAGACCGGCGCATTGTAAAGGAAACGGTAATTGCCTTTTTTCGCAGCGCGGATGGCACCGCCATAGTTATCGTCATTTTCCGGCGTGACTTCCATTTTGGCAAACTCCTGCTGTACGAGCTCCGCGAGTTTGTCGAGGACTTCTTTTTTGCGGATAACGAGGTAATGGCTCTGGTTCATATGCTTGCCGGCAGGTGCGCGGCGGCCGGCTTCGACAACTTTTTGAAGAAGCTCGTCCGGCACAGGCTCTTCCTTGAATTTGCGCGTGCTGTGGCGCGTCTCGATGCAGGTAAATACATCCATCGTTTTATTCGTACTCATAAAAGCAGACTTCCCTTCTATTATATATATGGCTCTATTATATATATGGCTCTATGCGATGATTCGTCTCAAACCTCGGCCTCTTTGCCGACGCGGCGCAGTTTCTTGAGTTCGTCGGGCATTTTCCGTCCTTTATGATAAAACTCCCAGTCTTTGTCACCGAGTTTGCGCTGCACGCGGCACGGCACGCCAAAGGCCAGTACACCAGCTGGAATATCCTTTGTCACGACACTGCCCGCACCGATGACGGAATTATCGCCAATTGTCACGCCCGGCACGATGATGACGCCTGAGCCAAGCCAGACGTTTTTGCCGATATGGATGGGCAGATTGTACTGATAGCCCTTCTCGCGCAGTTCCGGGGCCAGCGGATGGTTGGCCGTGGCCAGCGTGACGTTCGGGCCAATCATCGTGAAGTCGCCAATGTAGATATCGCAGTCGTCAACGGCCGTCAGATTGTAATTGGCGTAGACATTGCGGCCAAGGTGCATATGGCGTCCGCCCCAGTTCGCGTGCAGCGGCGGCTCGATATAACAGTCCTCGCCGATTTCCGCAAACATCTCTTTCAGCATCTGCTGGCGTTTCTCCTGCTCATGTGGCCGCGTCATATTGTAATCGTAGAGCTTTTCCATGCAGTCGAACTGCTCGGCCATCAGGGAATCGTCGGTCGGCAGATAAATGTCCCCGCGAATCATCTTATCATGGGCTATGCGCATAAAATCGCCTTCCTTCATCTCATTTTGCTGTCTTATACATTTCGACAAGTACTGTATATTTCCCTGCTGCGAAATTTTGCGCAAAAAAAGAAGGGGCGTTTCCCCCTTCCGAGCCCTGCAGGCCCACCTTCCCCTAAAGGGGACGGCATGGATGATGACAGCCAAAATCACCAATCTTAAAAAACAAGATAGGTGCTCTTTATATTTCTTTGCTTTAAATTAGACGGTTTTTCTTCTGATGGATGCGTTCTGCAGTTTCAAGATAGATGACCCATTCCGCGATATTTACGGCGTGGTCGCCAATGCGTTCAAGGAAACGCGCGATGAACAGCAGCTGCGTGGCACCTTTCTGACGGGCGCCCTCTTTTGTGACGAAGTCAGACAGTGCATAGAACGTGTGCTCAAATACCGTATCCATGTGCTTGTCCATCTTGCGGACTTCGTCGGCTTCCTGTACGTTGTTGTCGCGGTAGGCCTTGACTGCCATGCGCAGCATGTCGGCCGCGCAGTCGCCGAGCTCTTTAATCCAGCGCCTGCACTCAGGATTCAGCTGTTCCTCAACGGCAAGAGCTGTCTTGGCAATGTCAAAAGCGTGATCGCCAATGCGTTCGATATCCGTCGAAATCTTGAAGCCCGTCGCAATGACGCGCAGGTCGTGGGCAATCGGCTGCTGTTTGGCAATGAGCAGGATGCATTTATCCTCGACGTCGACAATCATGTCATCGATTTCATCGTCGGCTTTCATGACTTTTTTGGCAAGTTCAGCATCGTCATCAAGCAGTGCCGTCATAGCATTCTCGACATTTTTAAGGGCTTTGTCCCCCATTGAGGCAACGAGTTCCTGCACGACTTCGAGGTCGTGGATGTATTCCTGTCTAGTTTGGCGTTCCATATCAGCCGAACCTCCCTGTGATGTAGTCTTCCGTCTTCTTGTCGTGCGGTTTCGTGAAGATGACGTCCGTCGTGTCGTGCTCGATGAGCTTGCCGTTGAGGAAGAATGCCGTATAGTCGGAAACACGGGCGGCCTGCTGCATGTTATGCGTGACCATGACAATCGTGTATTCCTTCTTGATTTCCTGTACGAGTTCCTCAATCTTCATCGTTGAAATCGGGTCGAGGGCGGAGCACGGCTCATCCATCAGGACGACTTCCGGCTCGACGGCCATGACACGTGCGATGCAGAGACGCTGCTGCTGGCCGCCGGACATGCCCATGGCCGAAGCATCGAGGCGGTCCTTGACCTCATCCCAGAGGGCGGCGCCGCGCAGGCTCTTCTCGACGATTTCATCGAGGCGCTTCTTGTCCGTGAGTCCATGGACGCGGCAGCCATAGGCTACATTATCGTAAATGGACATCGGGAACGGATTTGGACGCTGGAAAACCATGCCCACGCGTTTGCGCAGATTGACGAGGTCTACGTCCTTATCGTAGATATCACGGTCGTCGAGCGTGATTTTGCCGTCAATCTGTACCCCTTCAATCAAATCATTCATGCGGTTGAGTGTACGCAGGAATGTAGATTTGCCGCAGCCCGAAGGGCCGATAAGGGCGACGACTTTATTTTCCGGCACCTCCAGCGAAACGTCAAACAGAGCCTGATGCGTCCCGTAATACAGATTGAGGTGCTGTGCCTGCATTTTCATGCCGATTCCTCCCAAACAAAGACATCCCTGCCTAGAGGAATGCCTGATACTTCATTTCTGAACAATATCATTGTACTCTCTAAGCAGGGATGGTTTGTTGTGTGCAGGTTAACGTTTTGTAAAATCAGCGGTCCTGCACGAAATGGATGAATTCTTCCGTGGCTTCCTGCGACGGCAGCTTGACCGTGTACATCTGGTTGCCCATCTGCGGCACCATCATCTCTGGCATGCGTTCGCACATGACCATATTTTTGCCGTAGCGCGCCATGACTTCCTCATGGCTGTGCTGGTACTGGTAGCAGTCGCGGCGGCCCGCATAAACGCAGTAGCAGTGATGGCCGGAATCCGGCAGCAGGCGCTTGTCGTACGTGACCATGTCCGCCCAAATCTTATAGACATCCGTCGCATGCGCATAATTCATCATATCCGGCGTGTAGCCGCCCGCCGGACGCATGTTGACTTCAAGGCCGACAAAGTCACCGGCCTTGCCAAGGCCCTCTTTATCCTCGGCGAGGCAGAAGAACTCGAGATGCACAAAGCGGCTGCGCACGCCAAAGGCCTTGACCGTCGCACGGCCGGCGCGGCGCAGATTTTCGGGCATGCCGGCAGCCGTATAGTACGCGAGGTCGAGGTTCTTCAGGACGATGTCCATGATGGACGGCGGCCAAGCCGTCATCGATTCGAAAAGAGGCTCCGAATGCGAGTCGAGAATGGCATCGTACGAGAAAATCTGTCCTTTGACAAACTCTTCCATAACGTACGGAATCGGATGCTTCGTCGCATAGAAGTACGCGAGTTCATCGTCATTGTGCAGTTTGTAGGTATCAGACGCGCCGACACCGTTATCCGGCTTGACGATGACCGGGTAGCCGACCATGTGTGCAAAATCGCGGCCGGCCTCAAACGACGTGACTTTATGGAGTCTGGCCGTCGGCACGCCGGCTTTTTTATAATAGGCTTTCATGGCTGACTTGTTCTTGATGCGGCCGATGTTTTCAATCTGCTCGCCCGTCGTCACATGGAAATCCGTACGCAGGCGTGCGTCCTGCTCAAGCCAAAACTCGTTGTTCGACTCAATCCAGTCAATCTTGCCGTACTTGAAGGTGAAGAAACCGACGGCGCGGACCATCTGGTCGTAATCGTCGAGATGCGGCAGATAGTAGTACTCCGTCAGGGCATTCTTGAGTTCTTCCGAAAGTTCATCATAAGGGCTGTCACCGATGCCGAGTACATTGACGCCGTTTTTCTTCAGGCGGTCGCAGAAGTTCCAATAATGTTTCGGGAAATGCGGCGAGATAAAGATGAAATTCATTCTAGCAAGATTCCTTTCTTCAGTCAAAATCAAAATAAAGTCGATGCAGTGCGCTTATCCCTGTTCGCCAAGGACATACGGCAGGAAGTAGCGGATCTGTTTTTTCCACCAGCACCAGTCGTGGTCGACATCGTAGCCCCAGAAGTCGACCCAGGCATGGATGCCTTTGGCATTCATGATGTCGCGCATGATGGCAGTCGTGCGTCGGCCTTCGTCTTCCCAGCGGCCCTGGCCGACGCAGAGCACAATTTTCTTTTCATTATAAATCGGGATATACGGATGGTCAGCCGGCATATTGGCAAGGAAGTCAACCGGTGAGTTCTGATAAAGCGTGCCGTCTTCCCAGCCGTCAAAGAAGAATTTGGCGTCATAAACGCCTGAAAGCGACATCATGCCGCCGAAGAGTTCCGGACGGCGGAAAAAGACGATGGCTGCGTGCAGGCCGCCAAGGCTGCAGCCAACTGCGATTGGCAGACGGCCCGTACCATTTTCCTGACGAATGAACGGCAGGACTTCCTCAATGAGGTAATTATAGTAGTTTTCCTGCTGCCAGGCGCGCCAGCCCTTGTCACCCCAGACATTTGACCACGTCTCTTTGTCGACAGTGTCAACGGCAAACAGTTGGATTTTGCCAGCTTCGATTTCCGGTGCAAGCACATCGATCATGCCAAAGTTCTCGAAGTTGTCGCACATGGAATCCTGGGTCGGCAGAATCAGGAGCGGTGTGCCCGTATGGCCATAAACGCGGATATTCATTTCACGGTGCAGCCTGTCGCTGTACCAGGAGCGGTATTCTTTCTTCATAGAGATCACGTCCTCGGTTTTACTCGAAGTATTTTATAGTTTCTAAGTTTAACAACATTACAGAGAAAAGTCAACAAGAAGCACACTCGTCCATAAACAGCGGACTTTCTTCCTCTAAAGGGCACTCCTTATTATCAACGGCTGAAAAAGGCCTTGAGCAGGGCATCAAGGGCCTGCTGGTCAGCAGCCCCCATCGTCTCGCGCGCCGAATGCATCGCGAGGATGGCCGCGCCGATGTCCATGGCGCGCATCGGCATATTGGCCGTGAGCATAGAGCCGAGCGTCGAACCCCCGCGAATATCGGAACGGTTCAGGAACATCTGGTACGGGATATCATGAGCTTTGCAGAGGGCCTTGGCCACAGCAATGGCCTCTGCGTCACCGGCATACGCCTGGCTGCAGGCCGCTTTGATTGTTACGCCGCCGTTGAGCTTTGGGAAATTCGTAATGTCGTTCTTTTCAGGGGCATTGGGGTGCAGGGCATGGGCAACATCAAGCGAGAACAAAAATCCTTTGGCGAGGTCTGCAAAATACGCATCCTGCCCATAACCTAAGGAACTGTAGACGCGCATGAGGATATTGGGCAGGGCAAAGGAATCGGCGCCCTGCTTCGTCTTGCTGCCGACTTCTTCGTTGTCAAAAAGTGCGATGCACGAGATGCCGTCCGTGCTCGTCCCCTGCAGCAGCCCCTGCAGGCACGCGTAGACCGAAGTCATATTGTCAAGGCGTGAAGCCGAGATGAATTCGTTCTTCGCACCAAAATAACACGGGCCGTCCGTCGGATAGACCGTGAGGTCATATGAAAGAATACGGCTGCGGTCAAGCTGACATTCCTCAGCTAAAAAATCAGGAAAAGCGTCGGCCTGTTTCTTCTCGTCCGTCTCCCCTGTCAGCATCGTGAAAAGCGGCAGCATGTCCTTCTGCGGATTGAGCGTCTCGCCCTCATTGACTTTGCGGTTCATATGGATGGCCAGATGCGGGATGGTCAAAAGCGGTCGGCCGATATCGACAAGGTGCGTTTCCGGCTCGTAGGGATTTTCACCAGACAAGACGACCTTGCCGGCAAGCGATAACGGGCGGTCAAGCCACGAACTCCTTATCATGCCGCCGTATATTTCAACATTGAGCCTGCCATAAGCCTGTGTCCTGGCAAGAGCTGCCGTCTTGACGCGCAGGCATGGAAAATCGGTATGAGCCGTCGCGATGTGCAGATGACGGCGCGGCGACTCGCCAATGCGAAAAGCCACGAGTGTCGAATCAAAGACGCGGACAAAATAGGCCCTGCCGGCCTGCAGGTGCCACGAATCCTCAAGATGCAGTTCGCGAAAGCCCGCCTTATGCAGTTCGTCAGCTCCAGCCGCCACTGCGTGATAAGGTGAAACAGTCTTATCGAGAAAAGAAAATAAATCCAAGCATATCACTCCTCTAAAATAGCTGTCTCCATTATACAACGCCATGCCTGCCTGTACAAAATTTCACATCATGCCTCTTCTATCCACAAACGCAAAAAAGCCATCGCCCGGGACATGCCTGCAGCGATGGCTTTTGCTGTTGTAAGTCAAATTTTATTTGATGAAACCGACCTGCTTGGCGATTTCTTCATAAACCTTGTCCTTGCGCTCGTTGAAGATGACTTTATTTTCTTCAAAGAGGTTGTTGCCGTGCGTGTCAATCGAGACAATCAACGGGCCGAATTCCTTGACCTGACAGGTCCAGAGCGTTTCCGGCATGCCGAGGTCTTTCCAGTTGGCCGAAAGGATTTTCTCCACGCAGGTCGCAGCCACGACAGCACAGCCTGCGGGGAAAACACAGTGCAGCGCCTTATGGTCACGGCAGCCGCGCATCGTGCCTTCCCCCATGCCGCCCTTGCCGACGATTAGGCGTACACCTGTCTTCTCGATAAATTCTTCTTCAAATTTTTCCATGCGCATCGAAGTCGTCGGGCCAACCGTGACCATTTCGTACTGGTCATCGCCAAGCGGACGGATAATCGGACCGGCATGCAGAATGGCACCGTCCTTGATATCGACCGGCAGTTCGCGGCCTTCTTCAATAACGCGGCGATGGGCAACATCGCGGCAGGTCGTGAGCTTGCCCGTCAGGTAAATGACATCCCCAACATGGATATCCTCGAGATCTTCTGCGCTGATTGGCGTCGTGAGTACTTTCTTAGCCATCAGAAATCCACCTCCGAATGCGAATCGATCGTGTAATTGAGTTCTTTGTCAAATACGATGTGACCGCGGCGATGCGACCAGCAGCCGACATTGACGGCAACGCCGATAACCGACGGATGACGTGCACTGTTTTCAATGTTGACACCGAGTACGGAGTTTTTGCCGCGCAGGCCCTGAGGACCAAGGCCGATGGCGTTGATGCCGTCTTCCAACAGCTGTTCCATTTTGGCCGCTTTTGGATTTGGATTATGGGAGCCGATGCGGCGCAGCAGAGCTTTTTTCGACTGCAGGGCGGCGACTTCGACGGACGTGCCGATGCCGACACCGACCAGGAGCGGCGGGCAGGCATTGAGACCGTAGCTCGTCATGACGTCGAGCACGTATTTCGTGACGCCTTCATAGCCTTCGCCCGGCATCAGGACTTTCGCATGGCCCGGCAGCGAGCAGCCGCCGCCAGCCATGTACGTGTAGATTTCACAGTCACTGCTTTCCGGTACGATATCCCAGAAAATGGATGGAATCCCTTTCGCAACATTCTTGCCCGTGTTGTACTCATCGAACGTCTCGACAGCGTTGTGGCGCAGCGGCGCGTCTTTCGTAGCCTGAACGACAGCCTGACGCAGCAGGGCCGGCAGCTCAGCCATGTACGGGAATTCACTGCCGCAGTTGATGAAGAACTGCAGTGCGCCCGTATCCTGACAGCTCGGGCGGTTGAGCTTCATCGCGAGCTCCTGATTGCGTTCCATCGTCTCATAGATGGCCTTAGCGAGGGGCTCTTCTTCCTGCTTTGCGAGCTCTGCAATCTTCTCGCGCACATCATCCGGCAGACGTTTGCCCGTGAAGGCGACGAATTTCGCCATGACATCCGTCATGCGGCTTACGGCTTCTTCCTTGCGCATTGTGATCTCTCCCATCTTATACACTATACACATTTTCCTATACATTTTCAAAATCAATAAGCCGTTGAACAGTTTTTTGTGATTTTCATCACAACCTTTTGCTGTTCTTCTCTTCTTGATTTTTATTATAACCGTTGTCAGACTATAAGTCGAATACCAATATATCTATGTATAATATAGTGTTTTTCTTATACAAATCAGCCCCGCAGCCACTGGAAGAGCAGCCAGGCTGCCACACCGACGCCGACGGCGATGAGCAGGAAAGGCAGGGCCACAAAAAAGAAAAAGCCCAGCACCGCAGCACCGCCGACTATCAGCGCTGCCTTGGTCAGCCAGCTCATGCCATGCTGGGACTGCGATGGAAAGGTATGGATATGGATTCTGCTGCCTGTGCCAAATGGATTCTGCTGCTGATACGACGTCTCTTCTGCCCGTTCTTCTTTGCCACTGTCTGGATTTTCCTCAATCGTCACGCCGCGGTAATTTTCTGTCTCATCCTGCGACATCACGCGGACTCTTGGTTCTTCCTCCCGGCGTTCCTCGCGTTCATTTTCATTCATGCGCTGCACCTCTTTCATTTATCTCATTTCTTTTTATTTCATATCTTTTCTTCCATTATATCGCCGCCGCAGAGGAAACTGCAAGTGATACGGTCACGCCAACGAGTCTGCAGAAAAAAATCCCACCGAAGCCAAAAGCTTCAGCGGGATTTTGAAAGCAGACAAATGAGCCGTCTGCCTGTATTTATTAACCTTTGCGTGCGTTCTTAGCGTTGCGGCCGCGGACCGTGCGGTCGAGGATGGCCTTGCGCAGGCGGATGTGCTCCGGCGTGACTTCGACGAGCTCATCGCTGTTGATGTACTCGATGGCCTGCTCAAGCGAGAGAATGCGCGGCGGCGTCAGGCGGATGGCCTCATCCGAAGAAGACGTACGCATGTTGGAGACGTTCTTCTTCTTGCACGGGTTGATATCGATATCGTTCTCGCGGGAGTTCTCGCCGACGATCATGCCTTCGTAGACCTGCTCGTTCGGTCCGATGAACATCGTGCCGCGGTCCTGCAGCGTGTAGATGCCGTAGCCCGTCGTCTCGCCCTGCTCGAACGCAACGAGGGAACCGCGCGTACGGCCCGGGATATCGCCCTTGTACGGTGCATAGCCATGGAAGACATGGTTCATGATGCCGTTGCCCTTCGTGCTCGTCAAAAGCTCCGAGCGGAAACCGATGAGGCCGCGCGCTGGAATCGTGAACTCGAGGCGCATGTAACCAGCCGTCTCCGTCATGTTCGTGAGCTCGGCCTTGCGCGTGCCGAGGCCTTCCATGACAGCGCCCATGTATTCCTGCGGAACTTCGACCGTCAGGTTCTCGATCGGCTCGCAGAGCTGGCCGTTAATCGTCTTGTAGACAACTTCCGGTTTGCCGACCTGCAGCTCGTAGCCCTCGCGGCGCATCTCCTCGATGAGGATGGAAAGATGCAGCTCGCCGCGGCCCGAAACCTTGAAGACATCCGGCGAATCCGTCTCTTCGACCTTCATGGCGACGTTCGTCTCGACTTCCTTGAACAGGCGGTCGCGCAGGTGACGCGACGTAACAAACTGGCCCTCGCGGCCGGCGAACGGGCTCGTGTTGACGCCAAACGTCATCGACAGAGTCGGCTCGTCGATGCGGATAGCCGGCAGTGCCTCCGGCTGCTCAGCGTCAGCGACCGTGTAGCCGATGGAAACATCGCCGAGGCCCGTCAGCGCGACGATTTCGCCCATCGATGCTTCCGGCACCTCGATGCGCTGCATGCCCTGATAGACGAAGACCTTGCCGATTTTCGCGCGGATTTCCTGATCGCCGTTAATGAGAACGACGTTCTGGTTCGTGCGCGCCGTGCCGCGGCTGATGCGGCCGACAGCGACGCGGCCGACATAGTCGTCTGCCTCAAGCGTCGTGACCATCATCTGCAGCGGGCCCTCCGGGTCGCCGTGCGGAGCCGGGATCTCTTTGACGATTGTCTCCATCAGCGGCTCGAGGTTCGTGCTCTCGTCTTCCATATGATACTTTGCGATACCGTCACGGGCCGTCGCGTAGATGACTGGGAAATCGAGCTGATCATCGTCAGCATCGAGTTCCATGAAGAGCTCGAGGACTTCATCGTAAACATCGTCGACACGCTGGTTTGGCTTATCAATCTTATTAATGACGACGATCGGCTTAAGCTTCTGCTCAAGGGCCTTGCGCAGGACGTACTTCGTCTGCGGCATCGGGCCTTCAAAGGCATCGACGAGCAGCAGGACGCCATCGACCATGTTGAGGACACGCTCAACCTCGCCGCCGAAGTCGGCATGGCCCGGGGTATCGACGATGTTGATCTTGATGCCGTTGTACATGATGGCCGTGTTCTTCGAGAGGATCGTGATACCGCGCTCACGCTCGATATCGCCCGAGTCCATTACACGTTCTGCCACCTGTTCATTCGAACGGAAAACATGGCTCTGCTTCAGCATGGCATCGACGAGCGTCGTCTTGCCGTGGTCGACATGAGCGATGATCGCGATATTTCTGAGCTTGTCATTAGTCGTCATACTCATTACTTGTAATCTGCCTCCTATAAAATAAAAGGGATACGCTCCGTATCCTTCCTTGCAAACTTAAATCATAATCATACTAGAGTCTTATTATACATGCTTTTTTCGGTCAATGCAATAGCTTTCCGCGCAGCTGTACATGAGAAATATACGGCTGCCGGCAAATGCCTCTCCCTGTCTGCAGTATACCAAAAGTATATAGAAAAATCATTTTTACTATAACAAAAGTGTTGTATCTCAAAAGCTTTTCTGTTATGATAGTAAGCGTGTTACAAAATTACACTCGAATGATTGAGAAAGCAACTCATTAAAATACACCAGAAAGGGAAGTTTCACCATGCAAGTCAGTCTCAACATCTACCAGACCCTGGCCGCAGCCGTTGCGGTTTACTATGTCGGCGTGCTTCTGCGCCTGAAGGTGCCGTTTTTGCGCAAGTACTGCATTCCAGCCCCAGTGGTCGGAGGTATTCTCTTCGCGGTCCTCAATGACATCCTCTACACAAACGGCATTTGGTCGTACGAGCAGGATACCATCATGCAGAACGTCTGCATGATGCTGTTCTTCACGAGCATCGGCTACACGGCGAGCATCAGCCTCATCAAAAAGGGCGGCTCGCTCGTCGCCAAAATGGCCGTCCTCACAGCCGTCCTCATTGTCTGCCAGAACATCATCGGCATTGCGCTCGCACAGGTCTTTGACCTGAGCCCGCTGATGGGGCTCGCGACGGGTTCGATTCCGATGGTCGGCGGCCATGGCACGTCGGGCTCGTTCGGACCTGTGCTTGAGAGCGTCGGCCTCGACAATGCAACGACGATTGCCTTTGCTGCTGCGACGTTCGGCCTCGTCTCGGGAAGTCTTTTAGGCGGCCCGATGGGCGAACTTCTCGTGCGCCGCAACCACCTCTTCAGCATCGCCGATGAAGAACGCCTCGACCCCGAAAACTCGCATGATGAAGTCGAAAAGCTCGAGCAGGCCGCCCACGGCGAGCGCAAGGCTATCGATGAAGAAAAGCGTACCGGCCAGAGCATCAACAACTACCGTTTTATGAACGCCCTCGCCCATCTGCTGCTCGCCATGGGCCTCGGCACCGTCGTCAGCCAGTTCTTCAGCAATATCGGCCTGATTTTCCCGGGCTACATCGGCTCCATGCTCGTCGCTGCCATCATCCGCAACGTCGCCGACGGCACGCACGCCTATAAAGTCTATCAGCGCGAAAGCGAAGTTCTCGGCAACCTTGGCCTGACGATCTTCCTCTCGTGTGCGCTCATGAGCCTGAAGCTCTGGCAGCTTTCGGACCTCGCCATTCCCCTGATGGCCATGCTCGCGAGTCAGGTCCTCTTTATCGCGCTTTTCGTCCGCTTCGTGCTGTTCCGCGTCATGGGGCACAACTACGAGGCTGCCGTCATGGCCGCCGGCACCTGCGGCTTCGGCCTCGGCGCTACGCCGAACGCCATTGCGAATATGTCCGTCATGGTCGAGCGCTTCGGCCCCGCCCCGACAGCCTTCTTCGTCATCCCGATCATCGGTGCCCTGATCGTCGACTTCGTCAACTCCTCGATCGTCACCGTGCTCATTAACATCTTCGCCTAAAGCGGACCTCCCCAAAAAAGAAAAAAGCAGCCCTGAAATCTTTTTGTGACCATACTCACAGACAAATTTCAGGGCCGTTTCGTATACTAAGAAAAACAACATAGAAATGAAGGAAAGGATGTGAAATTGTGGATGCTCCGGCATCCCATCATGCTAAAATTCTCTGCTATTCAAAAAAAGTGTTCTCTGGTCCTGCTCTTTGTCAGTCTGGTTGCCCTGCCCTTTATGCATAATAAAGTCGTCGTACCGGCGGACAAGGCAGCACACGAAGCTGCCATTGCCGCATCTTTAGCCGGCAGCCAGTACATCCTGCCGCTTGAGCAGACGAAAAATGGTCCGCCGCGCCGCGTGGCCCCGATGCGCCGCTTCCAGAAACAGCGCCCGCAGAGCATGCCGACACACGGCATCAAAATCGACCGCTCCAGAGAACAAATCATCCGCCGCGAAGACAGGCGTTCTTCGGTGGCCGATGCCTATTGGAATCTCATCCGCGAACAGCCCGTCTGAGCCATTCGCGACAACATAAACCACAACAGCATACAGACAAAAATCCCTGTACCGCTTGGTACAGGGATTTTTTTATGACGGGATTAGAACTCGTTGACGAGCTTGTAGCCCTTGCCGCGCAGGAACGTCTCGGCCTCCGGCTCACGCGTCTTGAAGATGACGACCGGCATGCTGGCCTGACGGTCATAGGAGATGTAGAGGTAGTCGAGGGCGACATTGGCCTCGCGCAGGTCTTCCAGAATCTTGTCGAGGCTGCCCGGCGTATCGCCCATCTCGATGGCGATGACCTTGTCGATATGACACTGGTAGCCGGCCTTCTTGAGCTCACTGACCGCGAGTTCCGGGTCCGTCAGCACGAGGCGGATGATGCCGAATTCTGCGCTATCGCTGGCGAGCATCGAGTAAATGTTGATATTGACATTGGCGAGTACCGACGTCAGTTTGTGCAGGGCACCTTTGGTATTCTCCGTGAATACAGAAACCTGATTGAGCATAGATAAAATTCCCCTTTATATATATGATAGAACTTAAAGCATTTCTGCGAGGTCAAAAATGAGCTGCTGCGTCTTCGGCCAGCCAAGGCACGGGTCTGTGATGGACTTGCCGTACGTGCCTTCCGAGATTTTCTGATTGCCATCCTCGATGTAGCTCTCAATCATGAGGCCCTTGACGAGCGAGCGGATATCGTCCGAAACCTTGCAGCTGTTGACAACGTCTTTGGCAATGCGAATCTGCTCAAGATACTTCTTGCCCGAATTCGCATGGTTCGTATCGACGATGACGGCCGGGTTCGAAAGATTGCGCTTGTGGTAGAGTTCGTAGAGCGAGCGCAGATTCTCGTAATGATAGTTCGGCAGGCTCTTGCCGAAGCTGTCAACGTAGCCGCGCAGGATGGCATGGGCGAGCGGATTGCCTTTCGTGCGGACTTCCCAGCCGCGGAACAGGAACTCCTGTGAGTGCTGGGCAGCTTCAATCGAATTGAGCATGACGGAGATATCGCCCGAAGTCGGATTCTTCATGCCGACCGGAATGCCGACACCGCTGGCAATCATGCGGTGGAACTGGTCCTCGACGGAACGCGCACCGACAGCTGCGTAAGATAAGAGGTCCGACAAATAGCGGTAAATTTCAGGGTACAGGATTTCCTCAGCGCACGTAAAGCCCGTCTCACGCACGACGCGCGCGTTCATCTCGCGAATCGCGATGATGCCGCCGAGCATATCCTCCTTGCCCTCAGGGTCCGGCTGATGCAGCATGCCCTTGTAGCCAATGCCAATCGTGCGCGGCTTGCTCGTGTAGACGCGCGGCACGATGAAGATTTTATCCTTGACCTGTTCCTGTACCGGCATGAGGCGGTGCATATAGTCGAGCACGGCCTCCTCATTGTCAGCCGAGCACGGGCCGATGATTAAAAGGAAACGGTTGTCCTTGCCCGTCAGGATATCGGCGATTTCTTTATCGCGCTGTGCCTTGATTTTTTTGACGCGTTCATCAATCGGGAACTGCTCCATGAGCTCCTGTGGCGAAGGCAGTTTCCGGATGAATTCCATTTGCATTTCCATTCGATTTTCTCCTCTCGATAATCTGATGGCTTCCATTATATCATAGTTTTTTGATTATCTATAGCGTTTTGTAACATATTTTTCGTTTCCAGAGGAAATATATGACAAATGTACCTGCGAAACGCACAATATCACGAAAAATCGTCCTGCTGTGCGCGATTTGCCAGTACCTGATCAAGCTCCTGTACGGCAATGCGCACACAGTCGTCGCAGGAACAGAGCATTTTGCCCGTGCCGACGCCCTTCAAATCTTTGCAGCGCGTCGCACCGGCCTCTTTTTCGAAGCGATGCAGCACGCGGTTCATAAGCATCTTCGAAGGCTCTTTGCCCTCTTTATTGAGCAGGCCAAGCACCATGGCTGCTCCTGTCAAAGCGCCGCAGGTCGCCTCCATGCCGCCCATGCCGAGGCCAAAGGCATCGCCCAGGGCCATGAGCTCTTCCTGCGTCTTGCCGAGTTCCTTCTGATACGCCATGAGTACGGCCTGTGCACAGTTCATCGATCTTTTGTATGCCAAAGCTTTTTTTACTCTTTCACTTGTCTGTTCCATAAAACACCTCAAGCCCTTCAATATAATTATAATTTGCGATAATTTGCCGCCCTGATGTATACCGCTGAATCTTTGTCTTTATATTCGCTTTCCAACAGGCTTTTCCCTGCAAAAAAGAATCCTCATCAGCATATTTAACCTGCCGATGAGGATTCTTTTGCCTGCAGACAAAATCACGCCGCGGTCTTCAGCACTCCTTGAAGAGCTCGATGGTCTCGCCGCACGGACCGATGGCAAAGGCAATGCGGACTGGGAAGTCCTGCTCAGCTGGGATGGTCATGGACGTCGGCTCCACCGTAATCTTGTAGCCGGCATCGCGGATGGTCTTGACGCAGGCATCCGTATCATCCGTTGCCAGAGCGAAATGGCGGACCGAGCCTTCCTCGTGGTTTTCGCCGCCCTTAGCAAAAATCTCGATGAGGCCGGCACCAGTATCGAACATGATGCCGGCTTCGTCGCCCTCACCCCATGAACGCTTCACGGGCAGACCGAGGACTTCTTTATAGAAGTGAATGGCTTCCTGGAATTCTGCCTGGCAGGAGCATTTGAGTGCAGCATGATGCAATCCTTTGATCAGTGACATAACAAAGACCTCCTAAAAATCCTGAAAAATCCTGGCACATTGACAAAATGCCTCGACAGACTCCCCATCGCTCAAAACGTACCTGCAGTGGGGATATTTTATTTTTATGCTCTATGCTTCTTATTCTTCGTAAGCGACGGCGTTTTCTTCGCACCAGTCGCGCGCAACATCGCGCAGATACGTCAGCTTGAAGGCTTCCCAAGCCGGCTTCAGCAGAAGATGACGGACCTGATGGTGAAAGCGCGAAGCAGCGCCCCGCCCCTGCAGGGCCTCCAGGAGACGCGCCTTGAAATCGTCTCTCTGGTTCTCCGCAAAGGCCTTCATCATCGCGTGTTCATCCTCGTCCATGACATTGGGCAGCGGGATATAATGTTCCCAGTCATCTTCGAGGTCAAAAGCATGATGGAGCGTATCCTCCTCGGCCATATCCTCATCGAGCAGGATGACTTTTCCTTTTCTGAGGTCCACATAGCCCTGACGCACGTCCGACTGGGCAAAAGCTGCGGCCAGTTCATTTAAATCGACTTTCATGTTTTATGTTCCCCTCGTTCTTCGTTTCTTGTTCTTTCCTTCTATTATACTATGTGCAGCAAGAACTGTCAGCAAAAGAAAACACCCATTCCGCAAAGAATTGCCATTCCGCAGACTGGGTGTTTCCATCTATAGGGAATTGTGAGAGAAAAAGCTCGCTGACTGAAGAATCAGTTCGGGTCGAATTTCTTGCTGGCATCGAGCAGCAGTTTGTCACGCAGCTGTTTGGAAGCGGCAAAATAATCGTGCACCGTCTGGCGGTCGTGATGCTCAATCGCCACGATGACTTCGCCAAGAAGGTCCTGCAGCTGACGTAAATCATTTGTAATGGCCTCGCCATTTGTCATGCAGATATCGGCCCACATATCGGCATTCGACGAGGCGATGCGCGTTGTATCGCGGAAGCCGCCGCCAATGAGCTTGATGCAGGACTCGCGGTCATCGCCCGAACGGTTCAGCAGCGTGACAAGGGCTGCCGCCGTGACGTGCGGCACATGGCTGATGACCGAGGCGCAGCGGTCGTGCTTGCGGATATCAAGGGTCGTGAAGTTTGCCCCTGTGTACTTGAGGACACTCATGAGTTTTTTATGAGCCTCCGGCGGTGCGCCGGTATCCTCGACAATGACATAGGCCTTGCCGACAAAAAGGTCCTTCATGGCGGCATCGACGCCGCTCTTCTCGCGGCCCGTCATCGGATGGCCCGCGATGTAGTAAATATCCTTCGGCAGGATTTTCTGCAGATGCTGCCAGATATAGCCCTTTGTGCTGCCCGCATCGGTGAGGATACAGCCCTTCTTGAGGTATGGCAGAATTTTTTCCACCATCGGCACAATCTGCAGCACTGGCGGACTCAAAAAGACGATGTCCGCGCCGCCGACAACTTTTTCGATATCGGCAGAGGCATAGTCGACGGCACCGAGGGCCACGGCGCGGTCCATGGATTTCTGCGTGCGGCAGAGGCCTGTAATGTAGATATCATCACCGAGTTTGTCCTTGAGGCAGAGTCCCAGAGAACCGCCGATCAGGCCGACGCCGATGATGGCCAGTTTCATTTTATTCGTATCGTTGCTCATATTGCTCATAACGTACGCCCCATAACCTCGCAGATTTTGCCGAGCTCCCCCATCAGGATATTGAAATTTTTCGGCGTGAGGCTCTGGTCGCCGTCAGAAAGCGCGACTTCCGGATGCGGATGAACCTCGATAATGAGGCCGTCGCAGCCGGCGGCGACGGCGGCACGGGCCATCGGACGGACCATTTCCCAGCGGCCCGTGCCGTGGCTCGGGTCGACGATGATCGGCAGATGCGAAAGTTCCTTGATGGCAGCGACAGCACTGAGGTCGAGCGTGTTGCGCGTAAACGTCTCATACGTGCGGATGCCGCGCTCACAGAAAATGACCTGCTCATTGCCGCCCGCCATGATGTATTCGGCAGCATTGAGCCATTCGCTGATGGTCGCCGCGAGGCCGCGCTTGAGCATGACTGGTTTCTTTGCCTTGCCAAGAGCCTTTAAAAGCTGGAAGTTCTGCATATTGCGCGCACCGACCTGATAGACATCCGCGTATTTGCCAACGAGCTCGATATCGTCCTTGTCGACAATTTCCGTGACGACCTTGAGGCCCTCCTCATCGGCTACCTGACGCAGCATCTTGAGTCCTTCTTCTGCGAGTCCCTGAAAATCGTATGGACTCGTGCGCGGCTTGAACGCACCGCCGCGCAAGAATTTGGCACCGCCGGCCTTGACCGCCTTTGCAGCCTCACGCAGCTGGTCGATGCTCTCAACGGAGCAGGGCCCTGCCATGACGACGACTTCTTTGCCGCCGATCTTGACGCCGTCGACGTCGACAATCGTGTCTTCTGGATGGAAATGGCGGCTGACGAGTTTATATTTTTCCGTGATGCGCACCGTCTTTTCCACGCCCTCGAGCATGCTAACCTCAAGATTCGCGATTTTCTTGCGGTCGCCGATGACGCCGATAATCGTGCAGTCCTCGCCGGTCGACAGATGGGCCTTGAGTCCGACTTGATGCAGGCGTTCTTCGACTTTCTCGATATTCTCTTTCGTGGCATCCGGTTTCATGACAATGATCATAATGGCTTTCCTCCTAACAATCCCCGAAGAATAGAAAAAGCCCGCCCCTCTACAGGGACGAGCTGATATACCCGTGGTACCACCCTGCTTGCTGACGCAAGCCTCTCACTTCGGATACAACCATATCCTAGCCTCTGATAACGGTGGCGTTCCGGCAAAGCCTACTCTCTTACGTTCTGATTTCAGCCCGCTGCTCATGAGTGTATTTCATTCGTTCTCCCTGCAGCGTTTCACCGGCCCGCCGCTCTCTAAAAAGGAGAATCCGAATTACTTCTCTCAGTCTTCGCGTTTTTCATCATACTGCAGATACACTTCGTATCTGCCTGATGTATGTTACTATAGCAGAACCATTACATAATGTCAATGCTTTTTCGATTATTTTATAAAAAACTGTACAGTTGTATCGATTATCTGCCTTACTGTACACTCAGACGCGAACCATGGCAATCTCATCACAGTTCGGGAACTTCGGGCAGTCGATGCATTCCTTCCATACTTTATGCGGCAGTTCTTCTTTTGTGATGGTCTGAAAGCCGAGTTTTTGGAAGAAGCCGGGCTTGTACGTCAGCGTGAAATACTTCTCAACACCGAGAGCATCGCCTTCTTCAATTAAACGATGCACGATTTCCGCACCGATGCCACGGCGCGTCATTTCAGGCGACACGGCCATCGTGCGCACCTCTGCGAGCCGGTCCCAGATGATGTGCAGGCCGCCGACACCGACGACTTTGCCGTTTTCATCGACGGCGACAATCATATCGCGCAGTGTCTCATAAAGAGTATTGCGCGAACGCGCCAGCATGATGCCGTCCGTTGCGTAGTCGTTAACGAGGTGATAGATTTCTTCAATATCGGCAAATGTTGCTTTTCTGTACTGCATCTCTTTCGCTCTCCTCTTATTTTGTTTTGGCAGACGGACTGCCGGCCAAAGGCTCCGCACTCGGACAGACAGGCTGCAGCGGGCAGATGTCGCAGGCAGGCTTTCTCGCCTTGCAGATCTTGCGGCCGTGCCAGATGAGCCAGTGATGCGCATCGGACCACTTTTCCTTGGGGATATTCTTCATGAGCCCCTGCTCCACGGCAAGAGGCGTCGAGCCTTCGGCCAGTTTCAGGCGGTTGGCAATGCGGAAGACATGGGTATCGACGGCAATGGCCGGATGATGAAAGGCCACGCTCATGACGACATTGGCCGTCTTGCGGCCGACGCCCGGCAGCTTCTGCAGCTCTTCAAAGTCATCGGGCACCTGACCGCCGTAATTTTCGCAGAGCATCTGACAGGCTGCGATGATATTCTTGGCCTTGTTGCGGAAGAGGCCGCAGTCGCGGATTTCATTCTCGAGTGCCGGCAGTCCCATCGCGACGATGTCCTCTGGCGATTTGACTTTGGCGAACAGGCGCTTCGTCGTGACATTGACGCGCTTATCTGTGCACTGTGCCGATAAAATGACGGCAATCAGCAGCTCAAAGGGGTTATGAAAGATAAGCTCTGGCTTTGCCCCGCGGTACGTCTCTTCAAGAATAGCCAGCTGCTCCTCCCTGATTTTCTTTGTTACACGCATAGAATCGACTTCCTCTATTAAAATGTATAAAATGTAAAAATATCCGCGCCAGAACGCGGAAACAGTAAAAGGAAGGGCCCAATCCATGAATTGAGCCCTTTCCCGAGTTTCACGATTTATTCCATTATAACAGATTCCGGCAGACTGGCAAGGGTCCGCAAAGCATCAGTTCGTCAGGCTGCGGATTGGTGCCGGAATGCGGCCGCCACGCGCGATGAACGCAGCAGAGCTGTACTTGTTGCGCACCGGCACGATTGGGCAGTAGCCGAGCAGGCCGCCAAATTCGACCATGTCGCCGACTTTTTTGCCCGGCACCGGAATGACGCGTACCGCCGTCGTCTTGTTGTTGATCATGCCGATCGCGGCTTCGTCGGCGATGATGCCCGAAATCGTCGCTGCCGACGTATCACCCTCAATGGCAATCATGTCAAGACCGACCGAGCAGACGCAGGTCATGGCCTCGAGTTTCTCAATCGAGAGACTGCCCTGCGAAACTGCATTGATCATGCCCTCATCCTCGCTGACCGGAATGAAAGCACCCGAAAGGCCGCCGACATGCGATGAAGCCATGAGACCGCCCTTCTTGACCGCATCATTTAAGAGAGCCAGTGCTGCCGTCGTGCCCGGAGCACCGCAGCCCTCAATGCCCATTTCCTCGATGATGCGCGCCACGCTATCGCCGACGGCCGGAGTCGGTGCCAGTGAAAGGTCGATGATGCCAAACGGCACGCCGAGGCGCTTCGAAGCTTCGCGGGCTACGAGCTGACCGACACGCGTGATCTTGAAGGCCGTACGCTTAATCGTCTCCGCGACTTCCGTGAAGTCCGCACCTTTGAGGTCTTCAAGGGCATGTTTGACAACGCCCGGGCCCGAGACGCCGACGCTGACAACCTTGTCGGCCTCGCTGACGCCGTGGAAAGCTCCAGCCATAAACGGATTGTCGCCAGGTGCATTGCAGAAAATGACGAGTTTCGCGCAGCCAAGAGCCTGCTGGTCGCGCGTGAGTTCCGCCGTGCGTTTGACGACTTCGCCCATCTCACGCACGCAGTCCATGTTGATGCCGGCTTTCGTCGAACCGAGATTGACGGACGAGCAGACGAGGTCCGTCGTCGCCAGCGCCTGAGGAATCGAATTGATGAGCACGCGGTCGCCATGCGTGAAGCCCTTCTCGACGAGAGCCGAAAAACCGCCGATGAAGTTGATGCCGACTTCTTTAGCAGCACGGTCCATGGCCTCTGCAACCGGCACATACGAATCCGTCTTGCAGGCATCAGCCGCAATGGCAATCGGCGTCACCGAAACGCGCTTATGGATGATGGGGATGCCGTACTCGGCCTCAATATCCTCACCCGTCTTGACGAGGAATTCGGCCGACTTCGTGATTTTATCGTAAACGTTCTGGCAGAATTTGTCGATATTCGGATGGGCGCAGTCGCGCAGCGAAATGCCCATCGTGATGGTGCGGACATCGAGCTTGTTCTCCGTAATCATACGGTTTGTTTCTAAAATATCATCTATCGTTATCACAGAGCTTGTTTCCTCCCAATAGTCATAAAAGTCCTAAAGCAAAAGCATTCGCAAAGTCAGAATCAGCCTTAGACATTGTGCGTGACATTAAAGATATCCGCATGCTGAGCCTTGATGTCAACGTTGATTTCTTTACCTCTTTCCTTCAGCGTCTTCTGCAGGTCAACAAGGCTTATTTTGCTCCCGCTGGTCTCAGCAATCAGGACCATGTTGAAGAAACCATCCATGATGTTCTGATTGATGTTGAGGATGTTGACATTGTTCTCGGCAAGGATCTGGCTGACCATGGCAATGATGCCCACACGGTCTTTGCCAACGACAGTTACTACCAGTTTCATTTAGACATTCTCCTTTTATGATACATAATAATGGCAAACGTTTGCGGCAGATGGAACAATGTCCCCACACAAACTATTTCTTCCATTATAACAAGGCTTCTGCAAAAAACCAATAGTCTCCGGCAATATTTATGCCATTCCGGCCCATAAATCCATTAGATTTTCATAAAAAGCAAGCTGAAAAAGAAAAATCATCGGCAAAAGAAGTACATTCACTCCTTTCGCCGATGATTTTTTATCCGGTCCTTATCGAATTCTATCAGGCCGTCTGCTTCTTCTGCAGGATATAATTCACGCCGTTTGAGGAAAAGACTTCATAGCCGGTCTTTTCGAGCATGCCGGCGACAAATTGGCTGCGCAGGGCGTCGTAAACGGCCGGACTGCCCTCGACCTCCGTCCAGTAGCGGCTGTGCACATCAGCCATCTTATCCCAGCGGAACGTATCGGCCGACTGGTCGCGCATCATATTGACGCCGTCACACGGCATGCCGTCGACAAGATGCGTCATCATATACTGGAAGACCTCACCTGCCTCAAGGCCTTCACCTGCTGCCTGTTTCGTGCCTTCTTCATAAGCAAGGCGCTCGAGGACTTCCTGACGCTCCGGATGACCAAAGAGCAGCTCCGTTACGAGTGCTGCCAAACGATGCTCAACATCCTCGATGCTGGCAGAAAGCCAGCCATGGATATTGGCAAGGTCGATGATGTTTTCAAGCGGCTGCGTTTCGCGGTGTACATAACCTTCAACAGCTGCTTCCGTCTGCCAGCCTTCAGCCACGGCTTTATCGGCGATGGCTGCAATCAGCTGTTCCTGCAGCTGATTCTTGCCGTATACCATAAAATGAATTGGTGCTAAAAAAGCGCTCATTATAATACCTCCGTCTCTGCGATCTTTGCAGTCTCTTTTGGGCTCATCGATTTGTTCATTGTACTTTGTTCATTGTACTAAGGTTCGCATCTACTCTCTCTATTTTATGTATTTTGCCCTTTCGATGCCGTGATATTTGTTACGCCCTCTGCAGAATGCAGAACGTCTTTACAGTTTTACAGTCTTTGCTTGACTCTGTTAGAAAGTTTCTTTATAATAAATATATATTTTTATTATAGATTGCAATAAATCATACCTATCTTATTCTTAAACAAAGTGAGGGATCATTTATGGATGCATTGAATGCGGTGGTTTCGGCCATCAACAACGTGCTCTGGTCATATGTACTCATCGTCGTACTCGTCGGCTGCGGCATTTATTTCACGCTTTCCACGCACTTCGTACAGCTGCGCCTGCTGCCTGAAATGCTGCGCCTGCTCACCGAGGGCATCGGCAAGAAAACAGAGGGTGATGCCATCAGCTCGTTTCAGGCATTCTGCGTCAGCACGGCTTCACGTGTCGGCGTCGGCAATATTGCCGGTGTCGCCATCGCCATCGTCACAGGCGGTCCCGGTGCCGTTTTCTGGATGTGGGCCATTGCCTTCCTCGGCTGTGCAACGGGTTTTGTTGAGAGCACGCTCGCGCAGATTTACAAGCTGCCGCGCGGCAACGGCAAATTCCACGGCGGACCGGCCTACTATATCAAAAATGCCCTTGGCCAGCCGAATGTCGCCAAACTCTTTGCCATCCTGATTTCCGTAACGTTCGGTCTCATCTATGTTTCCGTACAGGCCAACACGATTGCCCTTTCGGCTAAGACGGCTTTTGGTATTGAGCCGGTCTATTCGGCGGCTTTCCTCTGCGTGCTCACGGCCCTCGTCATCTTCGGCGGCATGACGCGCATTGCAAAATTCACGGAATTTCTCGTGCCAATCATGGCCGGAGCTTACCTCTTGACAGCTTTTGCCATCATCCTCCTCAACATTGACAAAGTCCCTGGCATGTTCGCCCTGATTCTCCACGATGCCTTCTCGCCGCAGGCGGCTGTCGGCGGCGGCATTGGCACGGCCGTCATCACCGGCATCAAGCGCGGCCTGTTCTCAAATGAAGCCGGCGAGGGCTCCGTGCCAAACGCCGCCGCTACGGCTGATGTCACGCACCCGATTAAGCAGGGCCTCGTGCAGTCCTTCGGTGTCTACGTCGATACGTGGATTGTCTGCTCGGCCACGGCTTTCATCGTGCTTTTGACAAATCAGTATACGATTGGCGGCGAACTCACGGGCATTGCGCTTGCCCAGCAGTCACTCGCAAGCATCTTCGGCTCCCTTGCTCCTGCTGCCATTTCCATCCTGATTCTGATGTTTGCCTTCAGTTCCATTGTCGGCAACTACTATTACGGCGAAATCAACATTTCCTTCTTTGAGGGCAATACAAAAAAATACCTGACTGTTTTCCGCGCTGGCGTCGTCCTCATGGTTCTCTTCGGCTGCATCGCTGAACTCAACCTCGTCTGGAACCTCGCCGACCTCTTCATGGGCTTCCTCTGCCTCACGAACCTCTACGCCGTTGCGCGCCTCGCCAAATACGCCCGCATCGCCCTGTTTGACTATGTCAAGCAGAAAAAAGCAGGTGTCGAAGAACCAGTCTTTGACCCCGCTATCTTAGGCGACGAAAAAGGCGTCCACGCCTGGGGCATCGATAAAGTCAACAAATAAAATATAAAAATCGTACTAAAAAAGGGCTGGCCAGCAAAGGCCAGCTCTTTTAATATGCCCAAGTACATTGATGTAAGCCAATCGTAACTAGGGACGGGGGAATATTTTCGCCTGCAGGTGCGCAGTGACCGCCCGCAGGGCTGTCTCCCAAGATCACACTCCTAAATAATGCGATGTCAGAACGCCGTGGCAGGCGGCGAAGCCTCTAAGTCCGGCAAACGTAAATTGGGGGACATTTAACGGAGCGCCGAAGCCGAAAATATTTCACCGTCCCCTTGTCAATAGTTCCTTAAGAACCTATCTTACACCTGCTCTTCCCCTTTAAAGAATACAGACTTCCCGATAAACTCGCGCAGGATGGAGTTATTCGGCACATCGTCTTCGTCGGGCAGGTCAAGAAAATACTGGCAGAAATCCAAGAGGCGTCTTGCCTTTGTGTATTCCGGCACATCGGGAGTTACGTCTTTGAGGATGGGGACAGCATAGCGGCGCAGTGCCGAGAGCTCATAAATCATGGCCGAATTGAACATGACATCGGCCTCTTCCTGATACGGGAAGATGTACTTTTCCTCCCCCTTCCTGACATCCGGCCACTGCTTGAGGGTTTTGAGCGCACTGGCCCCGCGGAACTGGTAGTCACGCACAAGACGGCGCATCAGGCGTGCATCCGTTGTCGGAATGCGGTTATGGGCATCGATGTTGAGCTGTGTCAACGCGCTGACGTAAATCTTAAATTTATTCTCACGCGGAATCTGAGCCGTGAGTTTCTCATTGAGTCCATGAATGCCCTCCACGATGATGGGCTGATTCTTTTCAAGAGTCAAAGGCGTCTGCCCTTCCCATTCGCGTTCGCCTGTCTTGAAATTATAGCGCGGCAGCACGACGGCTTCGCCCTTCAGGAGTCCGAGCATATCCTGATTGAAAAGAGCGACATCAAGTGCTTCCAGACACTCGTAGTCGTAGGCCCCTTCCGGTGTCTTTGGCGTCTCTTCACGGTTGACAAAGTAATTATCGAGGGAAATCGAAACAGGGCGCAGCCCCAGAACCTGCATCTGCACGCGCAGGCGCTGGGCAAAAGAGGTTTTGCCCGAAGAAGACGGCCCTGCGATGAGAATCAGGCGCAGTTTTTGGCAATGCGAGGCAATATGATCAGCAATTTCCGCAATGCGCTTTTCCTGCAGGGCTTCCGAGACGCGGATGACTTCGCCGATGCGTCCCGAGCGAATCGCGCGGTTGAGGTCTGTCACATAGCGGCACTGCAGGATATTGGCCCAATTCTTGGACTCATTCAGAACACTTGAGAGCTTTGGCTGCGGCACCGAAGGCGGCACCTGTCCTTTGCTCTTGAGGTCCGGTGTGCGCAACAGGACGCCGGATTCAAATGTATCCAGAGCAAAACGGTCGAGATGTCCCGTCGAACCGATCATGGCACCATAAAGATAGTCGTAGTAGCCGCCGCAGCGGTAGATGCTGACTTTTGGCATGGTCAGCGAGGCGATGAGATTGGCTTTTTCAATCTGTTTCGTCTCCTTGAACAGCTTTACCGCATCTTCACGCTGAAAGACTTCTTTGACAATCGGGCGGTCTTCCTGCACGATGATGCGCATCTCGCGTTCGATAGCCTCCACCATCGCCGGTGTCAGTTTTTTATTCGGGATAGAAATGCCGCAGTAAAGTCCATTGTTCGCACGAAACATCGCAGCCACTTCAGCATCCGGATAGAGTTCATGGACTGCCATAATGAGCAAGAATTCGACAGAACGGCGATAGATGATCCAGCCGTCCTCGCTTTCGAGCTCGACAAACTCGAGCGATCTTGCCTTGCCTATGGGCGTCTGCAAATCGTGCAGGGTATTGTCGAGCTTCACGGCGACAATCCGGCTCGCATACTCCTGCTGATAATCTGCCACCAAGTCACGAGGCATGGTCTTTGGCAGCACATTTCTTGCTTTGCGAATGGTAACAAACATAAAAATGCCCCTTTCCTTTGTCGAAATTCGGTCAAAACAAAAACTGGAACATGTGTTACTTCTATTGTAACACATGTTCCAGTTCAAATGTCAGAAAAATGAATGGACTTTTACTTAAAAATCATCAAGACAAAATGATAGGCAACGGCGCCCATGACAGCCGTACACGGAATGGTCAGGACCCAGGCCGTGACCATCTGCTGTGCAACGCCCCAGCGCACGGCATTGACTCGCTTAGCTGTGCCGACGCCCATGATGGAACCCGAAACGACATGCGTCGTCGAGACCGGCAGATGCAGGAGCGTAGCCGAGAAAATGACCATCGAGGAGTTGAGATCCGCGGCAAAGCCCGAAATCGGCTCAAGCTTAAAGATTTTACCGCCAATGGTCTTGATGATGCGCCAGCCGCCGATAGCTGTGCCGCAGGCCATGGCCGTAGCTGCAAGAATTTTGACATACGTCGGGACCTCAAAGACATCGATGTAGCCGCCCGAGAGCAGCGCCAGCGTGATGATACCCATGGACTTCTGCGCATCATTTGAGCCGTGCGAGAACGCCATCATGGCTGCCGACAAAATCTGCATCTTCTTGAATTTGCCGTTGACGGCAGAAGGGCTGAACCGCCCGAAAATGCGGAACAGCAAAGTCATAACGATACAGCCGGTGGCAATGGCAATGATTGGCGAAGCAATCAGCGATAAGACAATCTTGCCAATGCCATAGAAGTTCAGGCCATCCGTACCCACCGAAACAAGCACGGCACCAATGACGCCGCCGACCAAGGCATGCGAGGAACTCGACGGCACGGCAAACCACCAGGTGATGAGGTTCCAGACCACCGCGCCGATGAGGGCCGCGATGATGACGCGCTCATCGACATGCTGGGCTGACTTGACGATATCCGCACCGATGGTTTTGGCAACGCCGGTACTGTACATGGCACCGAGAAAGTTCAAAAAAGCTGCCATGATAATGGCATGACTCGGGTGCAGGGCTCGCGTCGAAACCGATGTAGCAATGGCATTCGCCGTATCATGAAAGCCATTGATAAAGTCAAACAGCAGTGCGAGCCCAATAACCGTAAAAATCAGGAGCTGGAGTTCAGGCATACTTCATTACCACTCCCCTGAGCATATCCGAAAGTTTCTCGCAGTGGTCCAGTGTATTCTCAAGATTCTCGAGAATGTCCTTCCACTTAATCAGTTCAATCGGGTCCTTCTCCTTGTCGAAGAGATAGGCCACTTCATGACGGTAAACGCGGTCGCCTTCACTCTCGAGCCGGCAAATCTTATGCGTGGCTTCAAGGATCTGTGCCTGATTTTTGCGGATGTTCTTCAACAGTGAGAACGCGCGAATGATTTCTTCCGTACTTTCGATGAGCAGTTTCGTCAGCGTAACCGCTCCGCTCATGGCCTTGCCCGTGCGGTACATGACAATGCGCTGCAAAGTGCCCTGCAGATTATCCACGCCATCATCGAGTCCATTGGCCAGAGCGTAGATATCTTCGCGGTCAATCGGCGTGATGAAGGTCAGGTTCAGCTTGTCGATGATCTTATCATTCACTGCATCTGCCTGATGCTCGAGGTCAACAATTTCCTTTACCTTGTCAGCGGCCTTGCTGTAATCCAGCATGACTTCGTCCATCATGAGTGCGCCTTTGTAAAAATACTGGGCGCTTTCTACGAACAAGTCAAAGAACTCACTGTCCTTCTGCTTGAACTTAAACATATTCTCTTGCGTCCTCCTAGATTATAAACAAATCTATTTACATTGTTAACGAGCCTTAACAATTTAACTATAACATCAATCCACACACACATCAATAAAAAAATTTCGTGCGGGCATAGAAAAAGACCGAACATCCGTCTGCAGTAAGACGAATATCCGGTCTTGTATACCGATACAATGAAAATCAGAGATACAGAAGAATCAGCCTTCAACAGCCTGCAGGGCCTTGAGAACCTTCGGTGCCATGCCCTTCATCTTGTCAGCCGATACCGAGCATGCAGCAACGCGGACACCGAGTTTCAAAGGTACGGCAAAAATCAAATCGTCATGCAGTTTGTCGCAGACGGCCTGCGGGTCCTTCGCAGGCACAGCGAGGAAGAAACCGCCTTTGTACGGCAGGGCATTGAGTCCGCACGCCTTCGCATCTTCCATGAAGATATTGCCGCGATGCTGAATCATCTTGTAGTAATCATCGCGTTCCTTTTCAAACTGAGCCAGCGTACTCTTGTCCTGCTGGATGCGGGCGAGGAGCGTCATCGCGCCGCGGTTGATATTCGACCACGTAGCACGGCTCGTGTACTTGTTGATTTCCTTAAACTCCGTGATGACTTCCTTGCTTGAGGAAACGGCGACGAGTGCACCCGTGCGCTGGCCATAAGCCGTATAGCCCTTCGACATCGAGAAGGAGAACATGACGAGAATGTTGTCCGGCAGATTGCCGAATTTCTTCATGAAGCGGCGCGTCTCGTTCTTTTCACCAGCATAATCGATATACGCAATATCGACGAGAATACTCATCTTCTTGCCCTTGGCTGCATATTTCTTCGTAAGGTCAAGGACGTTGTCCCAGTCCTCTTCCGTCAGGCTGAAGCCCGTCGGATTGTGAGCCGGCGTGTTGATGATGGAAAGCAGGCTGTCCTGCTTGGCCATGATGGCATCGACTTTTGCCGTGTAATCCTTGATGTTGAAATTGTTGTTTTCATCAAAGAGCTGATAATTTGTCAGATGCGAGCCGCACTCGTTGCAGATGACATTGTACGTGCCCCAGAACCAGTCGGCCGTCAGGACTTCATCACCGCGCTCTGCGTAGTTGGCCACAGCATGATGGATGGCACCCGTGCCGCCCGAAGTAGCAATGGCACCAAGATAGCCCTCCGGACGCTGGTCAGCAAACGTCGCATCGAGAACAGCATCGAGATAGTCCGGCAGGCCCGGAATCGGTGCATAGCGGGCATAATCCTCAATCGACAGCGAACGGAAGACGCGTTCCATCGTCGGCAGGCTGGCAAATTTGCCGTTCTCGTCCATCATGACACCCATCGTCGCATTCGTGACTTTATCAGCGCCGTATTTTTCTGCTGCTTCGCGGCAGGCCGCACTCGCACCGAAAATTGCATCCTTCAGTCTCTTGCCTGCAGCATGAGACGCTGCCATACTCGTCGTCATAGAACAAACTTCCTTTCGCTTTCCATACATAAAATTAAAATTACAACATTGCATTCCATACAATATCTACGCATATCCACGTGATGAGTATATCATAAACGCTTTTTCTTGATATGTCCAGATAAAAACGGGTAAGTATACAATATTTCTACATATTTCCTGACAATTCACGGTAAATAAAAGCAAATTTGCTGTCAAACATCTGAAGTCAATTGCCAATACGAAAAATGCCCGTTAATAGAAAAGCCACCCCGAACGGGGCGGCCGTATTGTCAAAAATCCTTAAGCTTTTGGCGGGAAAAACTCGTCGTGAATGGCATTGACAGCTTCCTTGAGCTGCGAGCCCTTGACGAGGCAGGAAATGCTGATTTCCGACGTGCTGATGATGTCGATGTTGATCTGTGCCTTGGAAAGTGCACCGAACATGCGGGCAGCGATGCCAGGATTGCCGAGCATGCCGGCACCGACAATCGAGACCTTCGCAACGTCTTCCTCAATCAGGACGGCAATGGCGTTGAGCTTGTCCGCAACTTTGTCAACAACCTTCTTGGCCTGTGCAAGGTCGTCCGAAGCAACCGTGAAGACCATATCCGTGACATTCTTTTCGATGTTGCGGATGCTCTGCACGATCATGTCGACATCGATGTTGGCATCAGCCAGGGCCGAGAAAATCTCATGGGCAATGCCCGGCGTATTCGGGATGCCGAGTACGGCAATCTTTGCTACCTTCTCATCATGTGCGACACCGCGGATTACAAAATCCTTATCTTCCATTGTATAGTCCTCCCTAATGATCGTGCCAGGTTTATTCGTGAACGTCGAACGAACGTGAATCGGAATATTGAAGTACTTGCCCATTTCGACAGAGCGCGGCTGCATAACGCCAGCGCCGAGGCGTGCCATCTCGAGCATCTCGTAGTACGTGATTTCCTTCATCTTGCGCGCATTCTTGACAATGCGCGGGTCAGCCGAGTAAACGCCATCGACATCCGTGTAGATTTCACAGGAATCTGCCTTGAGCGCACCGGCGAGGGCAACGGCCGACGTATCAGAACCGCCGCGGCCGAGCGTGACGAGGTCGCCGATCTCGTCGCAGCCCTGGAAGCCTGCCACGACAACGATATTGCCCTTATCGAGCTCCTCATGAACGCGTTTTGGCTGAATGTCCTTGATGCGGCCCTTCGTATGTACAGAATCCGTACGCATGCCTGCCATCGGACCCGTCAGCGAGACAGCCGGCTGACCAAGGCTCTTAAAGGCCATTGCGAGGAGTGCAATGGAGACCTGCTCACCGGTCGTCAGCAGCATATCCATTTCGCGCGCATACTGATACGGATTCTTCGTGATGCCGTTGGCGAGTTCAATGAGATTATCCGTGGTATCACCCATTGCCGATACCACCATGACGATCTGGTCGCCCGGCTGCTTTTCGCTCAGCACTCTCTTTGCTACATTCATGATCTTTTCCGTGGTAGCGACAGAGCTGCCACCGAATTTCTTTACAATAAGCGCCATGTTTCTCCCCCTAAACATACACCAGTGCATCCGTCATAAGCGGACACAAAGGCTTTTTGTTTGTTAAAGTGTTTAATCGAAACATATTATACAAGAAATTCAGCGGCCTGTCTACCGTATTTCGCTATTTTTATGTAAAAATGTTTTTTAGGAGAGCACACAGGCAGAATGGCATGTTACAGTTCTTTGAAAAAGCACAGCATAATTCTCTGCGAATGATAAGATTCGACCTGTTTTCAAGGGCAAATAAGAAAAGTGGACATCTGTCCCAAGCTATGATAAATTGGATACGTACTTTATTTCTATCTTATTAGCAAGAACGTTCATTAAGGCTGTAAGGCGCATCAGGCTCCATTTAGGCCTTATTAAAGAAAGGAGTGACCTGTCTTGCAAAAACGTCCTATCGGTGTCGAAGAGAAGCTGCCGCTTCTCGAGACCATCCCCCTTTCGCTGCAGCATCTCTTCGCGATGTTCGGCTCTACGGTGCTCGTGCCGATTCTCTTTAAGATCAATCCGGCCACGGTCCTGCTCTTCAACGGCATTGGCACCATTCTCTATCTCGTCCTCTGCAAAGGAAAAATTCCAGCCTATCTCGGTTCGAGCTTTGCCTTTCTTTCTCCTGTCTTTCTCGTACTCGCGCAGTACAGCTATGAAGCAGCACTCGGCGGCTTCATCTGTGTCGGCGTGGTCTTCTGCCTCGTCGGACTTCTCGTGCGCGCAGTCGGCACGAGCTGGATTGATGTGATTTTCCCGCCGGCCTCGATGGGTGCCATCGTCGCCGTCATTGGTCTCGAGCTCATGCCGACCGCCGCCGGCATGGCTGGCCTCACGGGCGACAAGGCCGATGGCACGACCATCTTCGTCTCCCTTGCCACACTGGCCATCACAATCTTCGCTTCGGTTGCCTTCAAGGGCTTCCTCTCCATCATCCCCATCCTCATCGGCGTCGTCAGCGGCTACATCATCGCAGCTGCCTGCGGCATCGTCGATTGGACACTCGTCGCCAATGCCCCGTGGTTTGCCTTGCCGACCTTCTACACGCCGGTATTTGACCTCGGTGCCATCCTCATCATCCTGCCGGCCTCGCTCGTCGTCATCGTCGAGCATATCGGTCATCTGATTGTCACGGGCAACATCGTCGGCCATGACCTCACCAAAGACCCGGGCCTCGACCGCTCCATCTTCGGCAACGGCCTTTCGACCATCATCTCGGGTTTCTTTGGCTCGACGCCGAACACGACGTACGGTGAAAATATCGGCGTACTTGCCATCACGAAGGTCTTCTCGACCTGGGTCATCGGCGGTGCTGCTGTCTTCGCCATCATTCTCTCGTGCTTCGGCAAGCTCGCGGCCCTCATCCAGAGCATCCCGACGCCGGTCATGGGCGGCGTTTCCATGCTGCTCTTCGGCGTCATCGCCGCTTCCGGCATCCGCATCCTCGTCGAAGCAAAAGTCGACTACAACAATCCGATGAACCTTCTGCTGACGTCCATCGTCATGGGCATCGGCGTTTCGACGGCCAGCCTGACGATTGGCACCGTAAGCTTCAAGGGCATGTCGCTCGCAACAGTCGTCGCCATCATCCTGTCCCTTGCCTTCCGCCTCATCGCCATGGCCCGCGGTGACAAGAACCCGCTCGTCGGCAAAAACGATCCGGTCAGCGAGATTGAACCAAAGGATAAAGAAAACAAATGACGCAGATCCGCGTCAAACTGCCAGAAGCCTTGACGACTATGCCCGTCAAGGCTTTTCTGACACAAAAAGAAGGCATCTCCTCGACCATCTGGAAACGCATCAAGCATTCCGGCACGTTCCGCGTCAACGGCGTGCTCTGCAATGCCGCACGGGCCGAAGTCAAAAATGGCGACCTCGTGAGTTACGATATCGTACGGCCCTCCAATATCGAACCGGAAAAGCTGCCCCTCGACATCCGCTACGAAGATGAATACCTCATGATTGTCAACAAGCCGGCTGGCCAGCTCGTCCATCCGACCACCAAAGAAGCACATGGCACCCTGGGCAACGCCATCTTATATTGGTATGAAACACACGGCGAGCACCATGCCTATCACCCTGTGCACCGGCTTGACCGCGATACCTCAGGCCTTGTGCTCATCGCCAAAGTTCCTCAGGTACAGTATAAGCTGACGCCAAGGCGCGGAGAGGGAAAACTCTTTCACCGCGAATATCTCGCTATTATAGAAGGAAACCTCACGCCGCCCGACGGCCTCATCGACGCGCCGATTGCACGCGCGCTGCCGAGCATCATCCTCAGAAAAGTTTCGCCGGAAGGTCAGGAAGCCCGTACGCATTACCGCACCGTGCGGTCAAACGGACGTTTTTCCCTGCTGCGCCTCGTCTTGGACACGGGCCGCACGCATCAGATTCGCGTGCATCTCGCCCATCTCGGCCATCCTCTTTTAGGCGATGACCTCTACGGCGGAGACTGCAGCCTGATAAAAAGGCAGGCCCTGCACGCCTGCCGTCTCTACTTCACGCATCCCATGACCGGGCAAAACATCAACATCAAAGTTCCGCTGCCGTCCGATATGGAGCAAATTGTCTCGGATTGTCAGCTTTTGTGAAGATAATTCTTATTATTTATTCGCAAACGATGAGTTTTTCATAAAAATTGACAATCCACTATACACCATAAGCGTGTTCTATGTTATAATGAAATCAGTTCGTATAGTGAACATAATTTCATTAGGGGGTAATGAAAAATGCCATTAGTTGGAACGAAAGAAATGTTCAAGAAAGCTTATGAAGGCGGCTTCGCCATCGGTGCTTTCAACATCAACAACATGGAGATTGTACAGGGTATCACGGAAGCAGCTGCAGAGCTGAATTCCCCGGTTATCCTGCAGGCTTCCGCCGGCGCACGCAAGTACGCTAAGGGCCCGTATCTCCGTCACCTCGTCGAGGCAGCTCTTGAGGTCAACGATATTCCTATCGCTCTGCACCTCGATCATGGTCCGGATTTCGAGACCTGCAAAGCCTGCATCGATGATGGCTTCACGTCCGTTATGTTCGATGGCTCGAAATACGAGTTCAAAGAGAACATCAAACGCACGCAGGAAGTCGTTGCTTATGCTCATGAGCATGGCGTCGTTGTCGAAGCTGAGCTCGGTAAGCTCGCCGGCATCGAAGATGATGTAAAAGTCGCTGCTCACGAAGCAGCTTACACGCAGCCGGAAGAGGTTGAGGAATTCGTCAGCGAGACGGGTGTTGATTCCCTCGCAATCGCTATCGGCACGAGCCATGGCGCATTCAAATTCAAACCGGAACAGTGCACGCGCAACGCTGACGGCGTTCTCGTGCCGCCTGAACTGCGTTTCGATATCCTCGCTGAAATCGAGAAGAAGATTCCGGAGTTCCCGATTGTTCTCCATGGTGCTTCCTCCGTTATTCCGAAGTATGTCAAGATCATCAACGAAAACGGCGGCAAGCTCGCTGATGCTGTAGGTATCCCTGAGGATCAGCTCCGCAAAGCTGCAAAATCCGCTGTCTGCAAGATCAACATCGACTCCGACCTGCGTCTCGCTATGACGGCTGGTATCCGTGAGCACTTCTTCGCTCATCCGGAGCACTTTGACCCGCGTCAGTACTGCGCTGATGGCCGTGCTTACATCAAAGAGCTCGTTGAGCACAAGATCAAAGAAGTTCTCGGCTCCGCAAACAGCGCTGCCGGCGTTATGGAACTCGTCAACGCCAACAAGTAATCCATCCGGATACGATAAAGGCAATAAAAAAGACCGCTTTCATGGCGGTCTTTTTTATTGCCTTTTTAAATATTCCGGAGCAGCATGTCCCCGACAGTCGGATAGACGGCCTTGGCTGCTTCCTTCATGAATGGCTGAGCCGTCTCGACCGTATAGCCATGGAAATACTCAACGGCGGGCAAATCGTTCTGATCGTCACCAATGAAGAAAATTTCTTCCGGCTGCCATTTTGTGACAGTGAGCAGACGGCGCAAGCCGTCACGCTTGTTGGCCTCTTTAAGGTTCAGGTCGACGTAGTTGCGGTTGATGTTGCCGATGATTTCCGGATATTTTGCGCGCACCTTCGCCGTCGTCTCCTGTGCCTCTTCGACCGTCGCGCAGCGCATGCTGACCTGCACAACTTTAGGCATCTCGCGCGCCTTGGCAAAAGTCACCTTTTCCATCGGGATGTTCAGCCCAAATTCCATGGCAGTTGGAATGTCAAGAAGATACATATCCGTCTCCGTCAGGATGCGCATGGGATTGTTTGTCTCATGTATGAGCGGCATATCGAGAAGCCCCTGCAGCATCTCGCACGGAAAAGTCAGGCTCGTCAGGATTTCCTTCTTTTTGTCGACGATGACCGCACCGTTGTTGCAGACGAGATAATCAGGCTGCAGGTCCGGATATTTCTGCAGCTCAAAGTCAATGAGGCTCAGGCCGCGGCCCGTGCAGATGCCGAATTTATTCCCTGCCGCCTGCCATTTTTTGACGGCATCGATATTTGACTGCGGTACAGGCTCATGAATGGGACAGAATGTCCCGTCAAAATCAGTTGCTGCTAATTTCATAACGCATAGTTCCCTTCTATTATATTTATATTCTCTTCGGCTAAATTATAACACGATTTCCTGACATGTCACAGCAAAGCCGGTAAAATCAAACAGCAGGATGGTCTCCCGTTCTGCCATTTTCCCCTTCCCTGCCTGCCGGACATCATAAGCAAAAAACTCGATATGATATTTGCCGCGCACATCGCGCCAATTGCGGAAGACGAAATCGGGAATATAGCGAAGCGGCCTGTCGCTGCGCCAGAATGGTGCCGTCCTGTCCTGATGCTTTTCCATATCCCAGTGCAGATATGTCGGACGAATGCGGCCGCCGTCAGCCATCAGGGCATCGAAGCGCAGCAGATTGTCAAGGAGCTTCTCCGGAAGGCCATATGTTTCCCGACAGAATTCCCTTAGATAGCCATAGAGATTTTTCGTCGCATGGCCGATTCTGTGGAATCCCTTGCATTCCCACCAGTTGGTAAAACGCTGCCAAAAGGCAAAGGCATTGCCGTTTTCTTCTGCGGCAATCAAAAAGTCAGCCGTATGGCGGCAGCGTCCGGCATTGTAATAATACTCAAAAACAGCCTCAAAGCTGTGGAACCAGCGGATTTCGCCATAGGTCAGGGCATCTGAGGTCATGACTTCATACGGTGCCATCGGCATATATTCATATTGATACGGCTTTACGAGCTGCATCATCGAAGTCCCCTTGAGGAATTTGAGGAAACCGAGCTGCAGCATATCGGTATGCAGGGCGTAGACATCATTGAAGGACTTCGCAAACGACGCCATGCCCTCACCCGGCAGGCCGATAATCAGGTCGACATGCAGGTGCATATTATGGAAGGAAAGGATGCGGCGTATATGGCCGGCAATTTTCTCCCAGTGATTGACGCGCGAGACGGCGGCCAGCGTCTGGGGATTGGTCGACTGGATGCCGATTTCAAGCTGCACGCGGCCGCGCGGCAGTTTTTTTAGCGTTTCGAGAACCTCTTCATCGAGGTAGTCGATGGCGACTTCAAAATGGAAATTCGTGCGCACCGACTGCGGCAGTTTTACGAGATACTGCAGGATGGGCAGAAAATGTGACTTTTTCGCATTGAACGTGCGGTCGACGAACTTGACCTGACGCACGTTGTGGCGCACAAAAAAGTCAAGTTCACGGAACACGCGTGCAAGAGACAGATAGCGCACGCCCGCCGTCGCGCACGAAAGGCAATAAGCGCAGGAAAACGGACAGCCGCGCGAAGTCTCATAATAGAGAATGCGTTCCTTAAGCCCCTCCATCTCCTCTTCACGGTAGCCAAACGGCACAACCGCAGGATTTTGGAAGTCCGCCACAGTCACATCCGTGCTCTCCTCAATCGTACCATCGCCGCGCCGCATGGCAACGCCCGGCACGATGCCCAGCCCTGCAAGCTTTTTCATCGCGTTCTTGGCAAAATGAAATTGACGGATTCTCTCGATAAGTGCCGGCACCGCCTCTTCTCCCTCACCGCGAATGACAAAATCCACCATAGGGAAGGATTTCATGAATTCAGCCGTGCCATACGAAACCTCAGGCCCGCCGCAGATAATGATGGTATCGGGCAGAGCTTTGGGCAGAAGCCGCAGAAGCTTTTTGACCATCTCGATATTCCAGATATAACAGGCAATGCCGAGCACGCGCGGCTTTTGCTCATAAATCTCGCCAAGAGCGTCAAGCAGCTGATGGTTGATCGTGAGCTCCATGATCTCTGAACCCTTGACGCATTCGCGCAGATAACGCACGGCCAGTGAGGTATGCATATACTTTGCATTGACCGCCAGCCATAAAATTCTCTCGTTCTCTTTTTTCATCTGCACGTTCCATTCCTTCCTCTATCCTTGACACCAAGCCAATCCATAAACATATTTCATTGTAGCAGGAAAGAAGCAAGAAGTATAGGGCTGCCCCCTGCCCTGTGTTATAATAAGGAAGAAAGCAGTCAGGCTTGGACCTGCCTGAACACAAAACTAAAAACAAAAACGAAAGGAAGTCATGCCCATGACGACTGCGATAAAAAAAGCCGCGCTGCCAAAACGCGGGGAAATCCCAGCGGATAAGCGCTGGCATCTTGAAGATATCTATAAGACAAAGGAAGACTGGCAGGCTGCACGCGATGCCATTCCTGCAAAGCTCAAAGAAATCGAAAATTTTCGCGGCAAACTGAGTGATCCGCAGAATCTGCTCGACTGCCTGACGAAGCAGGATGAGATGGAAATAGCCCTTTCTTCCGTCTTTGCCTGGGCCCGCATGATGTCCGATACCGACACGGGCAATCAAGATTATCAGGCAGCTGTGGCAAGCGTCATGCCGCTTCTCGACAAGGCCGGTGCCGCGACTTCCTTCATCGAGCCGGAACTCCTCGCCCTGCCCGAAGAAAAGCTGCAAGAAATGCCAAATGCCCTGCCCGGTCTCAAAAAGTACCGCTTCCACCTGCAGGAACTGCTGCGCCTTAAGGCCCATATTCTGACACCGGAGCAGGAAGCGTTTCTCGCCAGCACAGGTGAGCTCCGAAGTTCGGCGCGCAATACGTATACGGTCATGGTCAATGCCGACCTCAAATTTCCGGATACGCTCGGTGAAGACGGCAGCCTCACGACATTTTCTGAGAGCCGCTATATGAAGTTTCTGCGCAGTGAAAAACAGGAAGTCCGCAAAGATGCCTTTACAAAACTCTTCCGGACCTACCGTTCGTTCCGCAATACTTTTGCCTCACTCTACAGCTCATCTGTGAAGGCCAGCCAGTTCACGGCCTCGATGCGCCATTACAAGACGATGCGCGAAGCGGCGCTTGACGGCAACAACATCCCTGTTTCCGTTTATGACAGCGCCATTCAGGCTACGCGTGCTTATCTGCCTGAGCTGCACCGCTATATGGCCATCAAGAAGCGGCTGCTGGGGCTCGACAAACTCCACATGTACGACCTCTATGTGCCGATTGTCGAGAAGCCCTCTGTCTCCTATCCTTATGAAAAAGCCCAGCCCATCCTCAAAGAAGCCTTGGCACCTCTCGGCGAAACGTATTTGCATGACCTTTTCGCAGGCCTTAAAAGCGGCTGGGTCGACCGCTGCGAAAACAAAGGCAAGCGCGGCGGTGCCTATTCGTGGGGCGTTTACGGCGTCCATCCTTTCGTGCTCATGAGCTGGAACGACACGTACGAATCCCTGTCGACCCTCGCGCATGAAATGGGCCATTCCATGCACAGCTGGTACAGCAGCCAGAAGCAGGAATTCACGAATTCCGAATACACAATTTTCTGTGCCGAAGTCGCTTCGACGACCAACGAGAACCTGCTGCTCGAGTACATGCTCAAAAAGGTCAAAGGCACGGAGCGCCTCTATTACCTCAATCTCTACCTTGAGCAGATCCGCACGACGGTCTTCCGCCAGATGCTCTTCGCGGAATTCGAAGTTGAAACGCACGCGCTTGCAGAAAAGGGCGAAGCCCTGACGGCCGACCGCCTCGAAGCCATCTGGATGAAGCTCAACCGCGATTATTACGGCGAAGACGTTGTGCTCGACGAAGAGCTTGCCGCGGAATGGAGTCGCATTCCGCATTTCTACCGTCCGTTCTACGTCTACCAGTATGCGACGGGCTACGCGGCAGCCATGACGCTTTCCCACAACCTGCGCACACAGGGCGAGGCGGCGCGCAGGGCTTACCTTAATTATCTCTCAAGCGGCGGCAGCGATTACTCGATCAAGCTCCTGCAGCATGCCGGCGTCGACATGACGAGCACGGAGCCTTTCAAGATTACGTTCGAGAAATTCCGCCGCTGCCTCGATGAACTCGAGCAGGCTGCAAAATAAGCCGAAATCCCATTCTTTTTCCATAAAGAACAGTCAGAGCACCTTGTCAAGCAAAAATACTTGCAAGGCGCTCCGATTTGTGCTAGAATACTTATATTGTGTTTAGGGCCATTGTGTCCCTAAGGATTAAGGAGGTGTAACACATGGCAAATGTTTGCGAGTTTTGTGCAAAAGGCGAGCTGTCCGGCAACAACGTCAGCCACTCCCACCTGAAGACGAAACGTTCCTGGAAACCGAACATCCAGCGTGTCCGCGCTGTTGTTGACGGCGAGGTTAAACGTGTCAACGTCTGCACGCGCTGCCTGCGTTCCGGTAAGGTTCAGCGTGCCCTTTGATTTTGCGCATCATATCAAAGCTGATATATCATAAATAGAGCAGATAAGATAAAATCTTATCTGCTCTATTTATTTGCCTGAACGGCTGTTATATTTTATTTTGCTTTGGCCTCTGCAATGATGGTCTCCGCATTGCGCTCGGGGACCGGCTCATAACGGGCAAAGCTCAGCGTGTAGCTGCCGCGGCCCTGCGTCAGGGAACGCAGTTCCGTCGCAAAACGGTAGAGTTCGGATTCCGGGACTTCCGCATGGATTTCACTCATATCCTTGCCCTTGCCCTCGATGCCGAGGATGCGCGCGCGCTTCGAATTGAGCCTGCCGACGACATCGCCCATGTAATACTCCGGCGCCGTGATGCGGATATCGTCAATCGGCTCGAGAAGAATCGGGCTCGCCTCCATGACGCCCTTGCGGATGGCCAGAGACGTGGCCGTCTTGAAAGCGGCTTCCGACGAATCGACCGTATGATAGGAACCATCGTAGAGATTGACCTTGACATCGACGACAGGATAGCCTGCGAGCACGCCGCCCGCGAGCGTTTCCGCCGTGCCCTTCTCAACGGCCGGAATGTACTGGCGCGGCACACTGCCGCCAAAAATCGTCTCGGTGAATTCGTTGCCGGAGCCGGCTTCTTTCGGGCTGATTTCGAGCCAGACATCGCCGTACTGGCCGTGGCCGCCGCTCTGTTTCTTATGCTTGCCCTGCACCTTGACGCTCTTCCGGATCGTCTCGCGGTACGGCACGCGCGGCTCATGAAGCTCCAGCTCTACGCCGAATTTGCGCTGCAGCTTGTCCCTGAGCACTTCAAGATGGACTTCGCCGATGCCGCGCAGGATGGTCTCGTGTGTCTCGGGATTCTTCTCAACAAGGATGGTGGGGTCTTCATCCTGCTGCTTAGCGAGAGCGGCAAAGACCTTGTCCTCATCCCCCTTCTTATGCGCGGCAGCCGCCATCGCGAGCATCGGTGCCGGATATTCGATATTTTCATAAACAATCGGGTCCGCGCTGTCGCAGAGCGTATCGCCCGTCTTCACGGACTGCAGCTTCGTCGTCGCGACGATATCGCCGGCTGCCGCTTCATGCAAATGTTCCTGACGCTTGCCCTGCAGGGAGAAGAGAGAACCTACGCGCTCCGTATTGTCTTTATTCGGATGCAGATACGTCGCATCGCCTTTCATCGTGCCCGAGAAAATGCGCAGATAGCTCAGTCGGCCGACAAACGGGTCCACAACAGTCTTGAAGACCTGTGCCGAGAATGCATCTTCTGTACGGCGCTCTTTGATGTCGCCGCTTTCCGGCTCGAGGCCGATGGCCACGTGGAAATACGGCGTCGGCATGTATTCGACAATGCCGTTCATGAGTTTCTTGACGCCGATATTCTGCTTGGCCGAACCGCAGAATACCGGGAAGATCTTGCCGGCCTGGATGCCTTCAATCAGGGCCGCTGCCACCTCGACTTCCGTGATTTCCGTGCCCTCGATGTATTTTTCGAGCAGTTCATTGTTGAATTCTGCCACGGACTCGATGAGTTTCTGCCTTGCTTCTTCCACATCCCCCCGAATGTACTCCGGAATGTCAGCAACCAAATCTTCCTCATCATGCGTGACAATCTTCATATGCAGGGCCAAAAGGTCGACGACGCCCTGAAAAGCAGCTTCCTCGCCAACCGGCAGCTGCACGGGCACGACGCCATCGCCAAAGCGTACGCGCAGTTCCTCAACAACCTGATGGAAGTCAGCGTGCTCACGGTCCATCTTATTGATAAAGAATGCGCGCGGCAGCTCCGCTCCTTCGGCATAGCGCCAGGCTTTTTCCGTTTCCACCTCGATGCCCGACGGTGCCGAAATGACAATCAACGCACTGTCTGCCGCTGTCAGCGCGCCCTTGACTTCACCGACAAAATCCGGGTACCCCGGAGTATCGATGAAATTGATCTTATAGTCACGCCATTCACAGGCTGCCAGCTTCATATTGATGGTCATGCCGCGCTTCTCTTCTTCGGGCTCGCAGTCGAGTACGCTCGTGTGTTCTTCGACACTGCCCAGGCGTTTGACCGCTCCTGCATCGAAAAGGCAGGCATCTAAGAGACTCGTCTTGCCCGTCTTGCCGTGGCCAATGACCGCTACATTGCGCAGGTTCGAACTTTTATAAGATTTCATCGCAATCCCTCCCAGTACTTCTTATTTTCACTTATGTGTTCTATATTCGCGGAAAGTCAGAATTTTCCTGCCAGATTGCCTGAAATCTATGAAAACCGTAGCATAAAAAAAAGCTTCTGTCCGCAAAAAGCAAAAACAGAAGCTTTTCATATCAAGACCGACTGGCTGTTTCTGCTCAATCGTCCTCGTAGATATCCTCTTCGAGACGCATGAGCAGATAACAGTAGTCCGACAGCCTGTTGAGATAAATCATATCGCTCTCCGCCACATTTTCCATGGCTGCGAGACGCCAGGCACAGCGTTCTGCGCGGCGGGCCGTCGTGCGCGCAAGGTCAAGCATCGCGCCGCTCTGAGACTCTCCCGGGATGATGAAGGCATGTTCCTCGGGCAGGTCATCCTCGATTTCATCGCACCAGCCTTCCAGTTCCCGGACATCGTTCTGCGTGATGCGCGGCTCTTGGCCCACACTGGCAAAATCTGCCATGAGTACCGGCATTTTCTTCTGCAGCTGCAGGATGCGCTCTGCTACATCCTCTTTATCCGCAAAAGCACGGGCTAAACCGAGCACGGAATCGAGCTCATCGAGCGTGCCATACGTATCGACGCGCAGGCCGCTCTTTTTGACGCGTTCACCGGTCAAAAGGCTCGTCTCGCCTTGATCGCCGGTTTTCGTCGTGATGGACATATCAGTCATCCCCTTCTACATGATATTCCTCGTCATAAATCTCCGTCTGATTGAAGAAAATGGAAATCTCACGGGCAGCGCTTTCCGGGCTGTCCGACGCATGGACGGCATTGCGGCGTCCGGAAGCGGCAAACTGCTTGCGGATAGTGCCTTCTTCTGCGTCTTTCGGATTCGTCTTGCCGTTTATTTTGCGCACGCGGGCGATGGCATTCTCGCCTTCGAGCACCATGGCGATGAGCGGACCGGACGTCATGAAGCCCACGAGGTCAGGATAGTACGGACGGCCGATGTGCTCTTCGTAATGGATGGAGGCAAGGCGCTCGTCCATCTTCAGGAGCTTCATCGCCAGAATGCGGAAGCCCTCGTCCTCATAGCGTTTGATGATTTCTCCGGCATGGTGTTTTGCAAAAGCATCTGGTTTGACTAATACGAGTGTTCTTTCCATAGCTGATTTTTCCATTCTCTAAAATCCCCTTACAACAATTCTGCTTTATATTCCTGAGCCACCCTGCGGTAACTCAAAGCTGACTCTTTAAGTGCTTCAATCTCGTCATCGCGCAGACCGCGGATAATCTGTGCAGGACGTCCGTAGACGAGCGAATTCGGCGGAATCTTGCGGTCGCGCTCAATGATGGTGCCGGCACCGATGACCACGTTTTCACCGATCTCCGTGTTGCCCAGAATAATGGACCCCATGCCGATGAGCGTATGGTCGCCAATTTTCTTGCTGTGAATAGTGGCATTATGCCCGATGATGACGCCCTCTCCGATCTCTGTCGGATGTTCGTACATGACGTGCACGACGGCATTTTCCTGGATGTTGGTATTTTTGCCAATATGGACGGGCTGAAAATCACCGCGAACTGTGGCACCGAACCAGACACTGCAGCCTTCCTCCATCGTGACATCGCCAGCTACGACCGCTGTAGGTGCCAGAAAAACACTTTCGTGGATTTTCGGTTTAACGGATTTATAAGGCACGATAATAGCCATATTACCTTCCCCCTGTCTCGTGTTTTAGGAAATTGAAATATCTCCTTCCTGATTTGTCTATTTTAATTCACGTTCTATTTTGATTTATTCGTGAAAAAAAGAAATCTTCCTGCCTTGAACAGGAAGATTTCTTTCTCTTTAGCAAAATCCTTCTATTTTTTGCTTGTTTCGGGCAAAGCAGAACCTCGCAGTATTTGCTGCAGGACCTGCACCTGACGGGAAAAAATCCAGTCTCCCACGGCCGGCCCCTTCAGACCCGCCGGCGCGTTCTGACCGCGAATGCCTTTCATCTTTTTGACCAGCTCTTCGCCATGCATGAGATAAGCCGGCAGACTGTGATGGTCCGCCAAAATCACGGCGTTAAAGTCCGCAAAGCTCAATACGGAGCACTGTTTGTCGATGGCGAGCAGCAGGGCCGCAATCTTGCCCGTTTTCCTGAGCAGCGGTGCACGCATATGCTGCTCGATGACGAAATTTCCTGCGCGCAGCCATTCCTTCGGCAGCGTCACCCGTTTGTCCCACTTGGCAAGCTCCGCAAGCCCTCTCGCTTCGTGGCCGTAATGATGCGGTTCCATTGTTTTGGGCGTCGTACCCTTGCCAAGGTCGTGAACGAGTGCAGCAAAGCGCGCGGCCGTATTCTTTGTCCGTTTCGCCGTCTCCTCAAGCACAAGCAGCGTATGCTCAAAGGCATCTCCCTCCGGATGATATTCAGGCGGCTGGGTTTTGCCAATCAGGTGAAAGAGCTCCGGAAATGTCACATCGAGAATGTCAGCCTTCTCTAAAGCCCGAAAGAAAAAAGAAGGATGCGGCGACTGCAGCGCACGGCGCAGTTCGGAGGTGATGCGCTCCGGCGGCTCCTGCCGCAGTTCTTCGCGGCAGACAGCCATATAATGGTAGGTTTCCTCCGCAATCGTGAAGCCGAACTCCGCAGACTGCCTCGCCGCCCGCAGGGCCCGCACGGGGTCTTCCGTGAAATGGGCGGAAACAGCGCGTATTTTTTGCCCAGCGATATCCTCACGGCCGTGATATGGGTCAATGAGCTTCTTGGCCGGCAGTTCCAGGGCCATGCTGTTCATCGTTGTATCGCGCCGGTAAAGGTCTTCCTCTACGGTCACCGAAGGATCATATGAGACGCGGAACCCGCGGTATCCCTGTCCTTCCTTTTTTTCCCTGCGCGCAAAAGCCACTTCACAGGCCGTACCCTCAATCTGCACGAGATAAACGGGAAAGCCTCGTCCGACTTTCTGTGCCTTCGGAAAAAGCTCTTGAAATGTTTCTTCCGCAATCCCTGAAACCATATAGTCCTTGTCATGCGGCCGGACCTTGCGGAAAAAATCGCGCACCCAGCCGCCAACAATAAAAAGGCGGGCTCCATGCTGCTGCAAGATTTCAGCAAATTCCGCTTCTGTCATGTTTTCTCCTCCAGCAAAAAAAGGGGCTCTATAGGCCCCTTTTATCTTAATTCATTCTTTTAATATCTGCGCACCGTGTGTATCGAGGTCAAGCGTCAAAATGCGTGCCTCGACATCGTGCTTCTTAAAAGCTTCAAGCATGGCCTTACCGACTTTCTCCTCGGCATGACGGCGCTCAAGCACGTAGGCGATGAGGCAGGGACCGGCGCCGCTGAGCGTTGCGCCGGCAGCGCCGGCACGGCAGGCCGCCTTGAAGACATCGTACATGCCCGGAATGAGCTCAGCGCGGTACGGCTGGTGCAGGGCATCGTCGAGGCCGAGGCGCAGATAGCGCTCATTGCCGCGCGTCAGAGCTGCGACGAGCATCGAAGCGCGCCCGATGTTGAAAATCGCATCCTTCATCGGCACTTCCGTTGGCAGGACCTTGCGGGCCATGCGCGTCGAAAGCGGGAAATTTGGTACAGCTACGACAAATTTCATGCGGAAGCGCGGCAGAAAGCTGAAGCAGTCGACGCGGCCATTCGTGACCGCATTGACCGTAAAGCCGCCAAAAATGGCCGGTGCCACATTGTCGGGATGTCCCTCGATATCCGTCGCGAACTGCAAAAGTTCGCGGCGGTTGAAAGGATTGCCAATGAGGGCATTGGCCGCCGTAAGGCCCGCGACGATGGCGGTAGCCGAGCTGCCAAGGCCGCGCGAAAGAGGCACGCGGTTTTCCATGTGAATGACGGCACCGCGGTAATCGCGGTCCTTGCCTGCTTTTTCCAGCAAATACTGGGCAGAGCGCCAAACAATATTGTGATTGTCACAGGGAATATTCGTCGCGCCCTCGCCTGTCATCGTGATGGAAAGGCCCGGTTCATGCGTCAGACGAAGTTCCAGGTCATTGTAGACGGTGCAGGCAAGGCCAAGACAGTCAAAGCCAGGACCGCAGTTGGCGCTCGTTCCGGGAACGCGGACGCGTATACTTTTTTCTGCCATGTTTTACCCCCGTTCCTCATTTTCGACGCGAATCACATTGCGGATTTCGTCAACCACCGGCAAATCCTTGAGTGCTGCCAGGGATTTTTCGATGCGCTTGTGCTTGACAAGATGCGTGATGGCCACGATTTCAGCATGGTCGACCACGTTGCGGCGTGTCTGAATGACCGATTTCAGGCTGACACCGGCATCGCCAAAAGCCGTGGCGATGGCACCGAGCACGCCCGGTTTGTCGTCGACGAGCAGGCGCACATAGTAAGAAGAAGAGGTCTTGTCAAGCGGACAGATTTTCTTCTGTTCATAGCACGTGCAGCGCACATGGCCAAACGTGCGGTTGATGATGTCGCGTGCCACATCGATGATATCCGAGACAACAGCCGAAGCCGTCGGCAGGGAGCCTGCGCCCTGACCGTAGAACATGGCCTCGCCAATGGCATTGCCGCGCACAAAAATGGCATTATAAACGCCGTTAACAGAAGCCAGCGGATGCGTCTTGGGCAGGAAGACCGGATGAACGCGTACATCGACGCCGTGTTCGTCCGTATCCTTGCCGACGGCGAGCAGTTTGATGACATAGCCAAGGTCTTTGGCATATTCAATATCATCTGGCGTGATTTTCGTGATGCCCTCAACGGATACATCCTTGAGCTCGACGCGCGTATTAAACGCCAGGGAAGCGAGGATGGCAGCCTTGCGGGCCGCATCGAGGCCATCGACATCAGCCGAAGGATTGGCCTCAGCATAGCCCTTTGCCTGTGCTTCCTTGAGTACGGTATCGTAATCTGCCCCGCACTCCGTCATCTTTGTCAGCATGTAATTCGTCGTGCCATTGACGATACCGAGAATTTCCGTAATGCGGTTGGCCGTCAGGCACTGCTTGAGCGGCGTGATAATGGGAATGCCCCCGCCGACACTGGCCTCAAAGCGGAAATCGACATCCTTCTTTTCAGCCATGGCAAACATATCCTTGCCAAACTGTGCCACGACGTCCTTATTGGCCGTTACCACACTCTTGCCAGCTTCCATTGCCCGCAGCATATATTCGCGGGCAGGATGAATGCCGCCCATGAGCTCAACCACGACATCAATCTCAGGGTCATTCAGAATCTCTTCAATATTATCCGTCAGGTTGACATTGCCGAGATAAGGACGCGGTTTCTTCGTATCGCGCACCAGAACTGTTTTAATAGCAATCGGTGTGCCGACGCGTTCCGTAATCTGGGGACGATTCATCTCGAGCACCTTAATGACGCCGGATCCGACCGTACCGGACCCGAGCAGACCAACCTTTATGACTTTATCCATCCGACACACCTTCTCTCCTTAGGACTGACCAAGAACTTCGAGACGTTTGACACCATCGACCATGCGCAGTTTGTCGAGCAGGGCTTCAAGGTCAACCGAAAGATTGGCCGTCTCAATTGAGACCGTCGCATTGGCAACCCCCTGAAGAGGAATGCCCTGATTGATGGTCATGATGCTGCCCGAATCTGCCGAAATCGTATTGAGCACGCTCGACAGGACTCCTTTTTTGTGTTCTAAGAGCAGCGTCAGCGTGACGATTTTATTCTGGCTGGCCTCATAGAACGGGAAAACATAATCCTTGTACTTATAATACGCACTGCGCGAAAGCTCCATTTTTTCTACCGCTTCGTTGATGGTGCGGGCGTCGCCGCGCTTGAGCATCTCCTTGACACGAATCGTCTTCTTAATTGCCTCTGGCAGGATCTCCTCACGAACAAGGAAAAAACCGCTTTTATCGTTGTTCATATATTACGCCTCCAATGGATACTAATCTTTTGACAAAGGATAGTATACCATAAGATGTGCACAAATGCCAATGAAATTTCCGTATTTGTCCAAAATATAAGGATATATTTCACAAAATGTTAACTTGTTACATGCGAAAAATAAAAAAACAGCCTGCATGAACAGGCTGTAAACGTTATCATTATGATGCTTAATCGCGATGACCGGCATGAATTTTATTTTCCGTGCCATTGAGCAGGCGGACGATATTCGACTTGTGGCGGATGATGATAAAGGCCGCGGCCAGAACGCCAAAAATCGTATAGGGCAGCGGATAATGCCAGACATAGGCGAGAACCGGCACCAGCGCTGCGGCCACACAGGAGCCCAGCGAAACATACTTCGTAATCATGACAATGACGAGCCAGACAAGAAAGACGATGAGACTCGGCACCGGCATGAGCATGGCAATGACGCCAAGGCCTGTCGCCACGCCCTTGCCTCCTTCGAAGTGGAGAAAGAGCGAACACGAATGACCGAAAATGGCAAGAATGCCGGCGACAACCATCAAAAGCGGTGTTCCCACGAAAGTCTCTGCAAGAAAGACACTAATCGCCCCCTTGAGGAAATCCAGCAGGAAAATCAAAAAGCCCGGTCCCTTGCCGAGTGTACGCCAGGCATTTGTCGCGCCAATGTTGTGGCTGCCGTACTCGCGCAGGTCGATATGCCAGATGAGTTTGCCGAAGACAAGGCCATTGGGGATGGAACCAAGCAGGTAGCTTGCGAGGCAGACAAGGATGACAGCAGTCATCAATAATCCTCCTCCTCTTTGCGTGCACGCACGATGAGGCGCAGCGGCGTCCCTTCAAAGCCAAACTGCTCACGCAGGCGGTTCTCGATGAAGCGCAGATACGAAAAGTGCATGAGGTCCGGATCATTGACGAAAATGATGAATTTCGGCGGGCAGATATCTGTCTGCGTCATGAAGAGAATCTTGAGCTGACGGCCGCGGTGCATCGGCGGCGGATTGATGGACACGGCATCGCGGATGAGCTCGTTTAAAACACTCGTCTTGATGCGCATGGCCTGCTGCTCTGCGACGTATTTGACAAGTTCCGTCACGCGCGTCACGCGCTGTCCAGTAAGGGCCGACGTGTAGAGCACAGGGGCATACTGCAGAAAGCCGAGCTTGTCGCGCAGTTCGTCCGTAAAGCGCAGGGTCGACTTGTCATCCTTATTCGGGTAAATATCCCACTTATTGACAACGATGACGACTCCCTTGCCCGACTCATGGGCATACCCTGCAATCTTCTTGTCCTGTTCGGTAATGCCCTCGAAGGCATTGATCATCATCAGGACGACATCGGCACGGTCAATGGCGCGCAGCGAACGCATGACGCTGTAGCGCTCGACGGGCTCGTCAATTTTGCCGCGGCGGCGCATGCCGGCCGTATCGATCAAAGTAAATTTCGTGCCATCTTTCGTGAAATGCGTATCGATGGCATCGCGCGTCGTGCCCGGCACATCGCTGACGATGACGCGCTCCTCGCCGAGAATGGCATTGACAATAGAGGATTTGCCGACATTCGGACGGCCAATGACTGCGATGCTGATCTCATCTTCATCTTTGACTTCTTCCTCTTTTTTCGGGAAAGCCGCGACAATCGCATCGAGCAGGTCGCCGAGGTTCATGGCATTCGAAGCCGAGATGGGAATCGGGTCGCCAAGGCCGAGATTGTAAAACTCGTAGACATCCATCGCGCGCTGCGGGCTGTCAATCTTGTTGACGGCCAGAATGACCGGCTTCTTTGTATTGCGCAGCAAACGTGCGACTTCTTCATCCGCCGTTGTCAGGCCGGCACGGCCGTCGACGAGAAACAGGATGACATCGGCCTCATCCATCGCCAGCTGGGCCTGCTGACGCATGGATTTCAGGATGTGATTGCTCTCGTCAAATTCAATGCCGCCTGTATCGATCATCGTGAAATGCTTGTTGAGCCATTCGGCATCGAGATAGATGCGGTCGCGCGTAACACCCGGCATATCATCGACAATTGAGACACGCTTCTTGCCAATCTGGTTGAACAGCGTGGATTTGCCGACATTCGGGCGGCCGACAATCGCCACGATTGGTTTGCTCATATTCATCCCTCTTTCTATAAAAAATTAACTTCGTAAATCTGTATCAGTACTGGATATTCTTCGTGTACCCCGCATTGCTCTGCCACATATAGGCCGTCTCACCGGCACGGCGCTTAGCATAATGCGGCCAGTCAAACAAGGCCTTGTAGTAGTCCGCCCCTGTCTGCACCGGCTCGATGCGGCTCTCAGGAAACTTTTCCCGCATCTCCGCAAGGCTCACATCATCGAGGAAGATGTCCTCGCCCGAACGCAGCGCAGACTCCGGAATCAAAATGCCGTCGCGCTTTCCCGGAAGTTCCTGAAGCTCTGCAATGATGTCATGCGCAGTCAGCAGGCCTGAAACGTTGACCGTCGGACCAAAGTGATGGTTGACGACCGGCACAATGCGCACCTTGAGATGCGGCAGTTTCTTTTCTGCCTGCGCCGCGAGCTCGCGCATGACAGGAGCCACAGCTGTACCTGTCACGACATCGAGATGAAGCACTTCCTGCGCAGCAAGCTCCCCTGCCTCTGTCTTTGCTTCCTGCTGCCAGTCGTTGATGAAATTGCGCGTGAGGCCGATGCCATTGTCGAGCTGAGGGAAACCATCGTAAAACTCCGTAGGCGGCACAGGGCGGCCGGCAAGGAAATAAAATTCATCGCCGAGGTAAATGAACGTGCGTCCCTCTTCTTCCTGAATCTTTTTCTGCCATTTTTCGACTTCATCAATGACGCGGGCAGCCCCCTCTGCGTCGAACTGATGCAGCGGGAACGGGTCCGTGCGGTACTTCGTGATGCCGACCGGCACGATGGCCAGCGAAAGCGCATGCGGCCGGCGGGCCACGACTTCACGAATCGTGCGCTCGAGTTCCTTACCATCGTTGAGGCCGGCACAGAGCACGACCTGCGTGTGGTAGTCCGCCCCTGCCTCTTCCAGATTGTCGAGCTGCTCGGCGATCCTTGCCGCACCGGGGCAGCGCAGCATCTGTGCGCGCAGTTCTGGGTTCATGCACTGCACAGAGACAAAGAGCGGGGACAGATGAAACTGTTTGATGCGCTTAAAATCATTCGGCCCCATATTCGTCATGGTGACGAAGTTGCCATAAAGAAAGGACAGGCGGTAATCATCGTCCTTGATGGAGAGACTCTGACGCATATTCGGTGCAATCATATCAACGAAGCAGAAATAGCAGTGATTGGCACAATTGCGGATGCCGTCAAAAACAGCCGACTCGAATTCGACGCCGAGCTCTTCATCGAAATCCTTTTCAAAGGAAATCATTTCCTGCTCACCGTCTTTGTGCTCGACAAGCATATCGATTTCCTCGTCCGCCATGGCAAAGCTCAGGTCGATGATATCGCGCAGTCCCTGCCCATTGATTTCAAGGATCTTATCACCCGGCACGAGCTCGAGTTCTTCGGCAAGGCTTCCAGGATGGACGCGCAGGATGATTCCCGGATAATATTTGCTCATTTTTTTACTCTCTTACACTACAAACAAAGGAGTGATGCATAAATCATCACTCCTCAGAATGTCATATCTTATTTTTGAACGCAGGCGTCCTATTAGTCACGAGCTTTCGTGATGGACAGCGAGATACGTTTGCGCTTCGTGTCGATGCGCAGGATCTTGACGCGTACTTCATCACCGACATGAACGGCTTCGTCAGCGCGCTCGATGCGCTTGTCAGCGAGTTCGCCCATCGGGATCAGGCCGTCAAAGCCCGGCTCGATTTCCATGAAGGCACCGAAGTCCGTCAGTTTGATGACTTTGCCTTCGATGATCTGGCCTTCGCTGTACTTCTCAGCATGGTCATACCACGGGTCACGCATCGTGTCTTTAACGGACAGCGAAATGCGCTTCGTCTCCGGGTCAACGCTCTTGACGTAAACGTCGAGTTCCTGACCAACTTCGAGAACATCCGACGGATGCTTAACGCGGTGCCAAGCGAGGTCGGAGATGTGAGCGAGGCCGTCTACGCCGCCGATATCGATGAAAGCACCGTAATCAACGAGGCGTTTAACCGTACCGCGTACCGTCTGGCCAGCTTCGAGCGTGGAGAAGACTTCTTCTTCCTTCTTAGCGCGCTCAGCTTCGAGAATAGCACGGCGGGAAAGAACGAGGCGCTGCTTGTGAACATCGATCTCGATGATCTTGGCATCAACCGTCTGACCGACATAAACGGACAGATCTTTGACGAAGTGGAGTTCCATCTGGGATGCCGGAATGAAGCCGCGCAGGCCTTCAACGGAAGCAACAAGGCCGCCCTTGACTACCTGAGTGATATGAGCCTGAACCGTCTCATCTGCTTCCTTCTTCTTCTCCATTTCCTTCCAAGCGACCATGCGGTCAGCTTTTACCTTGGAGAGAATGCCGCCGTTGTCGCCGCCAAGGGATACGATGAAAACTTCAATCTCATCGCCAACCTTAACAACATCCTCTGCGGATTCCGGAGCCGGATAAGCCAGCTCGCGCTTCGGGATAGGAATCTCCTGCTTGTATCCAATATCGACATAAGCCTCGTCGCGGTTCACCTGAACGACTTTACCTTTTACAGTGGTGCGTTCCTGGAGATCCGGCAGGGACTCCTGCGCTAATAATTCTTCCATGTTCATCTGTTCTGACACTTTTTATATACCTCCTTGATAATCCAGTCCGGTGTTGAAGCACCAGCTGTAATACCAATTTTTTTTATTTTGTCAAACCACTCGTCCCGCAGCTCCGCTGCAGTTTCGATATGGTAAGTCAGGCACTTCTCGGAACAAAGCTGTGCAAGCCTTGTCGTGTTGGCACTGTTCTTGCCGCCGATGACCAGCATGAGGTCAACCTTGCTAGCAAGATCTATGGCAGCGGCCTGTCGCTGGTCTGTCGCCGTACAGATGGTTCGCAGGATTCTGATATCCCTTGACTTCTCCAGAAGACGCATGACAATCTGCCGGAAGCGCGCTCCTGAAAATGTCGTCTGACACACGATGCCGAGTCTGCCGCAGGGTTCAAGCTTTTCTGCTTCTTCCTCCGTCTCGATGATCTGTGCCTTGCCCGAAGACCATTCAAAAATACTTTTGACCTCCGGATGTTCCTTTTCTCCGATGATGACCACACTGTACCCTTCATCCACGAGCTCTTTGGCGGAAAGCTGCGCTTTCTTGACATGCGGACACGTTGCATCCACAAGATTCAGGCCGCGCTCCTTCGCCTCTTCATAGACCTGCGGGCCTACGCCATGCGAGCGGATGATGACCGTTCCCTTCTCCATATCCTCTAAATGATTTACCGAACCAACGCCCTCGCGGCGCAGCCGGTCGACCATCTGCGGATTATGGATGATGGGTCCGAGTGTACAGGAGGTCCCGTCTGCGGAAGCATTTTCTCTGGCAATCTTTATCGCGCGCTTGACGCCATAACAAAAGCCAAGATAATCTGCTAAGATGACTTCCATACATCTACCACCATAAATCATATTCTTGTAAAGACGCCCAAAAGGCTTTTTTACAATCTATAGCCTAGTATATCATGCATAAGGGCGTCAGGCAAATGGTTTTATGAAATTTTTTCAATTTCTTCCCGCATTTTGGCGATATGGGCCATGATTTCCTGAGAAAAAGCCGCGAGCTGCTCCTTGTCGCGCCGGTCCCCCGTAAAATACATGGGCTTGCCATAGGCAACGCGAAGTTTTGGCAGAAAGCCGCCATTCTGGAAAATATGGTCCGTACCGATGATGCAGGCTGGCACGACAGGAGCGCCGCTCATCGCCGCGATGAGGCCAACTCCGGCTTCAGCCTTGTGCTGATGGCCATCCCTGCTGCGCGTACCCTCAGGGAAAAGTCCGAGCACATGCCCCATTTTCAGAACCTGAAGCGCTGCCTTGATGGCGCCGCGGTCTGCGGCACCGCGCTTCACGGGAAAGGCATGGCAGCTGCGGATGGCCGCGCCAAAAATCGGATGTTCAAAGAGTTCAATCTTGGCCATGTAGCTGACGGGACGCAGGATGAATGTCGCCAAAAGCGGCGGGTCCCAGTTGCTCAGATGATTGGCGGCAAGGATGACGGGACCTTCTTTAGGCAGATTTTCTTTGCCATACGTCTTTGTGCGAAAGACGATGCCAAAAAGCAGACTGAAAATGACGCGCAAAATCGTATACAGCATCGAATCACCTGCACATTCCGACAATCTTAGCGACAACTTCAGGAATCGTCAAACCTGTCGTATCGAGCAGCGCCGCATCGTCGGCCTGTACGAGCGGCGAGATTTCACGCTCCATATCGGCCTTGTCGCGCGCGGCGATATCGTGCTGAATGTCCGCCAATTTGACATCCATGCCCTTATCGCAAAGTTCCTTATAGCGGCGTTTGGCTCTTTCTTCAATGGAAGCCGTCAAATAAATCTTGACATCGGCATTCGGCAGAACATTTGTGGCAATGTCACGGCCGTCCATGAGCACACCGCCGCGCTCTGCCATTTTGCGCTGCAGCGCGACCATCTTCTCGCGCACAGGGCCAAGGGCTGCGACCTTCGAGACAATATGGCTGACAGCCGGCGTGCGGATTTCGCTCGTGACATCCACACCATCGACGCGTACAGTCGTTTTGCCCTGTTCATAGGCAAGGTCCACATCGATATCCGGCACAACCGCAAGAATGGCCTCATCCGTCACCTCACCGCCCTGCTGCAGGACTTTCCAGGCAACAGCGCGGTACATCGCGCCTGTATCGATGTATGTATAGCCGAGCTCCTTCGCTGCCAGCTGGGCCACGGTGCTTTTGCCCGCGCCGGCCGGACCGTCGATTGCTACTACGAGTTTTTTCAAGACTGATTCCCCCAAATGCAAAATAAATATCTGTTGTCCCAGTTTCCTGTTCTTCCGCGTCAATTGTCATGCCTGCAGATTGGCCAGTGTGCTGTAAAAAGCCGGATACGAGATATTCACGCATTCCGGTTTTTCGATGACAGCGCCTTCGCCGGCTGTGCCGAGAATGGCCAGTGACATGGCCATGCGGTGGTCATCATAGGAGAAGCAGGAGCCCGTTTTGACCTTTGTGCCGCCGTGAATGACGAGGCCATCAGCACTGGCTTCTACAGAACCCGGTGCCAGCTTGTTGAATTCATCCGTAATAGCCTGCAGGCGGTCAGTCTCCTTGACGCGCAGCTCGCCGGCCCCCGTAATCACGGTATCGCCTTCCGCAAAGAGTGCGGCCACGGCGATGACCGGGATTTCATCAATCAGGCGCGGCATGATTTCTGCGCCAAACGAGACACCATGGAGCTTCGAAGCTTCCACGCGAATATCCGCTGCGGCTTCGCCGCCGCTCGTACGCTCATTTTCAAGCGAGATTTTTGCGCCCATATCCTGCAGAACATCGAGAATGCCCGTGCGCGTCGGATTGACGCCGACATTTTTGAGCAGCAGTCTGCTCTGCGGCACAATGGCACCGGCTACCAGCCAATAAGCTGCCGAACTGATATCGCCCGGCACTTCGATAGCTTCGGGCGCCGTAAATTCCTGTACCGGCTGAATGGTCACAGCTGTACCCTTTTTCTCTGTGTGCACGCCAAACGCCTCAAGCATGCGTTCCGTATGGTCCCTCGATGTGAACGGCTCAACGACCGTTGTCGCGCCGTCGGCGTACATGCCGGCGAGCAGGATGGCCGATTTGACCTGAGCACTCGCTACAGGGCTTTCATAGACCATGCCATGCAGTTTTTCTCCTGCCGGCACAATTGTGATAGGAAGCTTCGTATTATTTTCGCGGCCAAAAATCTTTGCGCCCATCTGACGAAGCGGCTTAATCACGCGGCCCATCGGGCGTTTGTGCAATGAAGCATCGCCCGTAAACGTCGTCAGAAACGGCTGCGGCGCGAGAATTCCCATCATGAGGCGCAGAGTCGTACCGGAATTTCCTGCATCGATGATAGAAGAAGGTTCCTGCAAGCCGTGCAGGCCATGACCGCAGACCGTGAGTTCCGTATCGGATATGAAGTTGACATCTGCTCCGAGTGCACGCATGCAGGCCGCCGTTGACAGGCAGTCCTGTGCGTGCAGGAAATTCGTGATATGCACAGGTGTCGAGCCCAGTGCCGAAAACATGACGCTGCGGTGTGAAATGGACTTATCGCCGGGAATCACGATTTCTCCGTGCAGTCCCTTTTTCGCCTTGCCAATCATCTTCGTATTTTCCATGAGAGTTCCCCCCTGATACTTAGCAGAATCAATCGTCGTTCCAGACGCTCCAGCAGCCTGCGGCATTGCCCATTGAAAAAGCGGCCTGCAGATTGTAACCGCCCGTGTAGGCATCGACATCCGTGACCTCGCCGGCAAAGTAAAGACCCGGCACGAGCTTCGACTCCATCGTCTTCGGATTGATCTCGCGCACGGAAACGCCGCCGGCTGTCACAATGGCCTCAGCCAAAGGCCGTGTCTTCGTAATGGTCAGCGTCAAATGCTGCAGCGTTTCCACAAGGCGATGGCGCTCCTCGGCCGTGACCTGATGCACGGGCTTTTCCGGCTCCAGATAGGCATAATCAAGCACCGGCTCGATGAGTTTATGCGGCAGAAGGTCAAGCAAGCCATTCTTCAGCGATTTGCGGATGTATTTTTCAAAGTCGCGCTGAATGCGTGCATCGAGCTTTTCCGGCGTCAAAGCAGGCTTTAGATTAAGCTCAAGTTCGACAAGCTTCTTTTGAGCGAGACACGCCGCGGCCCTGCGGCTCAGGGAAAGAATAATCGGCCCCGTCACGCCAAAATGCGTGAACATCATCTCGCCAAACATTTCCTGAACTTTTTCGCCATCTGCTAAAAGCGTTGCCCGCACATTGCGCAGGGAAAGTCCCTGTACATCCTTTACCCAGTCTTCTTCTGTCTCCAAAGGCACCAGCGACGGGCGCAGCGGCACAATCGTATGGCCGAGTTTCTTGGCCATCTCATAGCCATCGCCGCTTGAGCCCGTGCCCGGATACGAAGCACCGCCGACGGCGAGGATCACGGCATCGGCTTTATAATGCGCTCCGGACTTCGTGCGCACGCCGGCCACGCGGCCATCCTGCGTCAAAATATCCGCCACAGGCGTCTCGAGCTCGATTTTCACGCCGAGCTCATGCAGGCGGTGTACCATGGCATCCACAACGTCCTGCGCCTTATCGCTGACCGGAAAAACGCGGTTGCCGCGCTCCACCTTGACCGGCACGCCCTGTCCGCGGAAAAATTCCATGACATCCTGATTGTCAAAGGCACGCATGGAACTGTTCAGAAAGGCGCCGTTGCCATGAATCTGACGGATGATCTCCGGTACATCAGCGGCATTCGTGATATTGCAGCGGCCCTTGCCCGTAATCATCATCTTGCGCCCGGGCTTTTTCATTTTTTCAAGCAGCGTGACTTCTGCGCCGTTTTCGGCGGCACGGATAGCTGCCATCATGCCGGCAGGACCGGCTCCTATGACCAGAATCTGTTTCATTTCATTAATCCCGCCAATCTGTAGAGCATAGCGACTTCCTCCTCCGTCAGCGCGCGATGACGGCCCCGCGGCACACCCTTGAGCGTAAGGCCGGCAAACTGCACGCGCTTCAGTGCTTTGACATCGCAGCCGACTGCCGCGAACATGCGGCGCACCTGACGGTTGCGCCCTTCGTGAATCGTGATTTCCACACGCGAAAGACCGCGTCTTTGGTCATTTGGCTCAGGGTCCGGCAGCATGCGGACCTTTGCCGGAGCCGTCATCCCATCTTCCAAAAGAATGCCCTGCCTGAGTTTCATGATTTTTTCGTGCGTCAAATTTCCCGTCACGCGGGCATGATACGTCTTCTCCACTTCAAATTTTGGATGCAGCAGACCATTCATGAGCCCGCCGTCATTCGTGATGAGCAAAAGGCCTTCTGTATTGTTGTCAAGGCGGCCAACTGGATAAACGCGTTCCTTGACTTCGGGCAAAAGGTCGAGCACGGTGCGCCGCCCGCGGTCGTCCTTCGCCGTGGAAAGAAAGCCCTTCGGCTTATTGAGCAGCAAATAGACATGCTGCTCACTTTCCCTTATTTTTTTGCCATCCACGGTGATTTCGTGTGCAGCAGGGTCAAATTTCTGCCCGAGCTCCTGCACAGTCCTGCCATCTACGGCCACACGGCCCTCTAATATCAGCTTTTCTGCGGCACGCCTTGAAGCAAGGCCGGCCTGACTGATGATTTTCTGCAGTCTCTCCTCTTGCATCCTATCAAGCCTTTCCGTTAAACAGGGAAGTCAGGAAATGCCAGACCGTCAGGAAGAACGAGCGGCGCGTGATATCGGCCCCTGCAACGAGGTCCGTTGATGCCACTTCCTTATCGTCAAGTTCCACGACAAAACGGCCGACAGTATCCCCCTCCTTGATGGGGGCACGCAGGTCCTTGACTTCCACATGTGTCTGATACGTTTTATCGGTATCCTTGAGTTTGGCCAGCGTCAGGGTGCTGGCCGCTTTAAGCGGCAGCTTTTTCCCCGAGGCACCGGAAACAGCCGCATAATCCACGATATCATCCTTGTTGACGAGAGTTTCCGGCTCGACATGGGCAAAACCGTAGTCCAGCAGCTTAATCGAGTCATTCCACATATAGACGGAATCCAATACGACCGCCACGAGCTGCATGCCGTCTTTCTTGGCCCCCGAAACAAGACAGCGGCCGGCCGCATCGGTATAGCCGGTCTTGACGCCGTTGCTGCCGCGATAGAGCCAGAGCATCTGGTTCTCGTTGCGCAGATGATGTGAAGGATCCTTGACCCAGTCAAAGTCAATCTCCTTCGTGCTGACGATATCCTCAAAGCCCGGCACCGTATAGCCGTAGGCCGTAATCAGCGCGAGGTCATACGCTGTCGTGTAATGGTCATCGCGCGGCAGGCCGTTGGCATTGGCAAAATTCGTATTGACCGCGCCGATTTCGTGGGCCTTGGCCGTCATCATCGCGGCAAATTTGTCAACAGAACCCGCGATATGCTCAGCCACAGCCACCGTTGCATCGTTGCCCGAATGCATCATCATGCCGTAAAGCAAATCGCCCATGCGGATTTTTTCACCGGCCTCGAGCCAAAGCGTCGACCCTTCCGTGCCCGCCGCATTGCTGCTGACCGTCACGATATCATCCATATTCGAATGTTCGAGTGCGAGAATCAGCGTCATGATCTTCGTCGTACTTGCCGGAAAGCGGCGGTCATCCTTATTGCGCGCATAGATGACCTGCTTTGAGGCCGCATCGATGACGACGGCGGAACGGGCCGTCAGATTCTGCAAAGGATCGTCAGGGCTCACGACAAGGTCCGGGATATCGGGCCGCGGCATTTCCTTAATATCATAAACTGCCTCTGCCTGTACCGGCTTTACAAAAAATTGCGGGGCAAGGAACGTAAAGGCCATGCTTCCAGCCAGCAGCAGACGGACATATTTTCTTTTTTTCAATCTGAATTCAAACTCCTTATATTCCCTCTGGGAATGATAGATACATCTTATTCTATCATTCTCCCTGTCCCATCGCAATAATGCAGGCAGTAAAGTCTCTGAAAAGTTCTCAGCATACCAAAGTCAGCGTTTCCTGACCTTTCCAGCGCCGACAATGTCTTCAAGAGCCCTGCATGTCTCTTTGCTGCCATCAAGCCAAAATTGTTCACGGGCCTTCTGCCAATGTCCTCCCGAATGGAAAAATGTCGCATGTTCGCCATGGTGCTTTTTTATAAGTTCTTTCATGGCTGTGCGCTTTTCTTCCGGCAAGCCCCCATCGGGCAGTTCGATATAATAGGCAAAGCGGTAGTCCGCCAGCGGCCAGATATTGTCAGCCAGCAGCTTGACCGTTTCCTCATTCAAATCAATATGTCCCTGTATGACAACGGCGGTATCGGGAACGAGCAGATTCATATGCTGATAGAAGGTACGCGGAAACACCGTGACCTCCATCTGGTCCGTAAAGTCCTCGATGGTCAAAAAGCACATCGTATCGCCTTTTTTCGTCGTGATGCGCTTGGCCTCGGTCAGCATGCCGCCGATGCGCACAACCTGTTTATCGCGGACAGCATCCGGCTGCAGGCTGCCGATGCGTGGCAGATTCTCAAGCTGCTCTGCATACTGGTCGAGCGGATGGCCCGTGATATAGAAGCCCGTTGCTTCTTTTTCCCAACTTAAGAGTTCCGCCTTCGGCACCTCGGGGATATCCGGCAGCTGCGTCATGCCCGTCTCCTCAATGGTTTCCTCAGAAAAAAGTCCCATCTGGCCGCTCAGGGCATCCTTCTGCTGCTGGGCAGCTTCCGTAAGGGTCTGCGGTAAAATGTGCAAAAGCTGGCTGCGCTTGGCGCCGAGTGAGTCAAACGCCCCGCATTTAATGAGACTTTCCGTGACGCGCCGGTTGACAACGCGCGTATCCACGCGGCGGCAGAAATCCGCAAGCGACGTAAAAGGCCCGCCCTCCTCACGGATGCTCGCGACTTTTTCAATGGCTGCCTCGCCAACATTCTTGACGGCAGCGAGGCCAAAGCGGATGGCCTTGCCATCGACGCTGAAATACGCCGAGCTCGCATTGATATCCGGGGGCAGAATTTTGATGCCCATACGGCGGCAGAGCTCGATATACGTTGAGACTTTTGGCGTATCCATGATGCTTGTGAGCATCGCGGCCATGAATTCGGCCGGATAATGCGCTTTGAGATAAGCCGTCTGCCACGCGACAAGAGCATACGCCGCGCTGTGCGATTTATTGAAACCATAGTCGGCAAAATGCGTTAAGAGGTCAAAGATGGTATTGGCAAGGCCCGCCTCGATGTGGTTCTTCTCACAGCCATTGAGAAAGTTTTCTTTCTGCGCCATCAGGATTTCATGTTTCTTCTTGCCCATGGCACGGCGCAGAAGGTCGGCCTGACCGAGCGTAAAGCCCGCGAGCACCTGCACAATCTGCATGACCTGTTCCTGATAGAGCACGACGCCAAACGTCTCCTTAAGGATTGGTTCCAAAAGAGGATGCATATAGGTGACTTCCTTCTCGCCATGACGGCCGGCAATGAAGTCCTCGACCATGCCGCTGCCGAGCGGTCCCGGACGGTAAAGGGCCACGAGCGGAATCAGGTCGGCAAAATTCTCCGGTGCGAGGTCGCGCACGAGCTGAGTCATGCCGGCTGACTCCATCTGGAAAACGGCGCCCGTCTTGCCCTCGCAGAGCATTTTCGACGTCATTGCATCCGTCAGCGGAATCTTGTCGATATCAATTTTTTCATGGCGGCTCTTCTCGATATTCTTGAGCGCGTCACTGATGACCGTCAGCGTGCGCAGGCCGAGAAAGTCCATCTTCAAGAGACCTAGCTCCTCGACATGGTCCTTGTCGTATTCCGTGACGAGCGTGCCTTCGGAAATGGACACGGGCACATAGTCCGTCAGCGGATGGCGGGCAATCACGACGCCGGCCGCATGTGTCGACGAGTGGCGCGGCAGGCCCTCGATTTTGCGCGCGAGGTCGATGAGTCTCTTGACGTCCGGATTGCTCTCATAGGCCTTGCGGAAATCCGCGGACTCCTGCATGGCCTTGTCGAGCGTGATTTTCAGTTCATTCGGCACGAGCTTGGCAATTTCCGAAACCTCGGCGTAGGGCAGATTGAGCACGCGGCCGACGTCGCGAATCGCGCCTTTCGCGGCCATCGTGCCAAACGTGACAATCTGGGCGACATGGTCGTAGCCATAGCGTTCCTTGACATAGTCGATGACTTTGCCGCGTTGGATGTAATCAAAGTCGACATCGATATCCGGCATCGTCACGCGTTCCGGATTGAGGAAGCGCTCAAAGAGCAAATCGTACTTCAGCGGGTCAAGATTCGTGATGCCCAAGAGATAGGCGACAATGCTGCCTGCTGCCGAACCGCGGCCCGGTCCGACGCCGATGCCGTGCTCGCGCGAATAATTGATGAAATCCCAGACAATCAAAAAATAGCTGTCATAGCCCATGCGGTGGATGATGCCGAGTTCATACTCCAGCCGTTCACGCACTTTATCCGTAATCTCCGGATAGCGGCGCGGCAGATTTTCTTCACAGAGATGGCGAAGATAAGCTTCATCATCCTTGTACGGTGCAGGAATCGGATAATATGGCAGCTGCAGATGGCCGAATTCAAAGTCGACCTGGCAGCGTGCCGCAATTTTTTCCGTGTTCGCGATGGCCTCCGGATAATCTGGAAAGAGTGCAGCCATTTCTTCCGGTGATTTGAGGTAGTAATCATCACTGGCAAAACGCATGCGGTCAGGGTCATCGAAGGTCTTGTTCATCTGGATGCAGAGCAGAATATCGTGAAATTCGCTGTCCTCGCGGTGCACATAATGAAGGTCATTTGTCGCGACGAGGCCGATGTCATACTTATGCGCGAGTTCCACCAGACCGGCATTGGCCTTGCGCTCTTCCGGCAGGCCGTGATTCTGGATTTCAAGGAAGAAATTATCGCGGCCAAAAATATCGAGGTATTCGCGCACGAGGGCATCGGCTCGTTCCGCATTGTCCTGCAGGATGGCGCGCGGGATTTCGCCGGCAATGCAGGCCGACAGGCAGATAAGTCCTTCATGATATTTGCGGAGAAGTTCTTTGTCGACGCGCGGCTTATAGTACATCCCCTCAATGTTGGCAAGGGACACCAGCTTGACGAGATTGCGGTAGCCCGTTTGATTTTCTGCGAGCAGAATCAGGTGATAATAGCGCACGCCGTTGATTTCACGGTGTTCCTGACGCGCGCCCGGTGCGACGTAGACCTCGCAGCCGATGATGGGCTTGACGCCCTGTTTCTTTGCTTCTTTATAAAAATCGATGACGCCATACATCGCACCGTGGTCAGTGATGGCAATGCTGTCCATGCCAAGCTCTTTTGTCGTCTTGATGAGTTCCTTGATGCGGCTCGCGCCATCGAGCAGCGAAAATTCCGTATGAACGTGAAGATGGGTGAATGGCATATGTCGCTCCTTCCCTAAAAAATAAAAATAATCGTATCAGAAAAGCCGGAGACCCCGTCTCCGGCTCATAGCTTCTAAAATCAAATTTCCATGATGATTGGCAGGATCATCGGGCGGCGGCGCGTTTTCTCGAAAAGATAACGGCCGAGCGCATCGCGTACATTCGACTTGATGGCAGCCCATTCCTTGACTTTCTCGTCTTCGCAGCGCTCTAGTGCCTGTCTGACGCGGGCTGTTGCTTCATCCATGAGCGCTTCCGATTCGCGCACATAAACAAAACCGCGCGAGACGATATCCGGACCGGCGACGACACGGTGCGTCTGCTTGTTCATTGTCACCACGACAATCAGGATGCCGTCCTGTGAAAGCTGACGGCGGTCGCGCAGGACGATGTTGCCGACATCACCGACGCCGAGGCCGTCGACCATGACCATGCCGGCCGTGACCTTGCCGGCCACCTGTCCCTTATCACGCGTGAACTCCAGAATCTGGCCGTTCTCACTGATGAAGATATTTTCCTTCGGCATGCCGAGCTCGCGTGCGAGGCGTGCATGCTGTACGAGATGATGGTATTCGCCGTGAACCGGGATGAAGAATTTCGGACGAACGAGATTGTGCATGAGCTTGAGCTCTTCACGGCTCGCATGGCCCGAAACGTGAATGCCCTGATTGCGGCCATAGATGACGTTCGCGCCGAGTTTCATGAGGTTGTCGATGGTCTTCGAGACGAGCTTTTCGTTGCCCGGAATCGGCGTAGCCGAGATGATGACCGTATCGCCCGGCACAATGCCGACCTTGCGATGATCCGACATGGACATGCGCGTCAGGGCCGACATCGGCTCGCCCTGACTGCCTGTCGTGATGATGACCATCTGCTCCATGCGGTAATTGTGAATTTCGTCGATATCGACGAGCGTGCCCTCAGGAGCCGTGATGTAACCGAGCTCGAGTGAGATATTGACGACATTGACCATACTGCGGCCAAGGACTGCGACATGGCGCTTATAGCGCACCGCTGTATCGATGACCTGCTGGATGCGGTGGACATTTGACGAGAACGTTGCGACGATGATGCGGCCGCGTGCATTGTGAAACGCCTTGTCAAAGGCCGCACCGACCGTGCGCTCTGACGGCGTATGACCCTCACGTTCCGAATTCGTCGAGTCAGCCATAAGCACGAGCACGCCGCGGTTGCCAAGGTCCGAGAAGCGGCGGAAGTCCGTCATCTTGCCGTCAATCGGCGTGTAGTCGAGCTTGAAGTCACCCGTATGCACAATCATGCCGACCGGCGTCTTGATGGACAGGCCGACAGCATCCGGAATCGAGTGATTGACGCGGATGAAGCCGACGCTGAAGCAGCCGATATTGATGATATCGCCCTGCATGACAGAGTGCAGATTGCTCGAATCCACGCCGTTTTCCTTAAGACGCCCCTCGAGAATGCCGAGCGTCAGGCGCGTGCCGTAGACCGGCACATTGATTTTCTTGAGGACATACGGCAGGGCGCCGATATGGTCCTCATGACCATGCGTCAAGACGATGGCCTTGATCTTATCCTTATTTTCAATGAGATAACTGATATCCGGGATGACGAGGTCGATGCCGAGCATATCCTCATCCGGGAACATCAGACCTGCATCGATGACGAGAATTTCATCATCCACGCGGATAACTGTCATATTTTTGCCGATCTCTCCCAAACCGCCGAGGGGGATGATCTGTAATTTTTGCGCTGTTTTAGCCAAAAAAGTACACCTCCAAAAGAATTGCTGAATCATTTTCCGGATTCGATGCCAGATTTATGATACATCTTTTTATGATACACGTATGTTATGGTTGCTGGATAGAAATTCCCTATCGTCTCATCTCTGTCGTTTCACTTCTGCTGCTCTGCCGTACAACCGTACAAATGGACCGTTCCCATACAGCATGACAAAATCCGTACTGCCAAATCTCTGGCATCTGTCATGACGTCATCGCAGGCCGCGAAATAGTAGAAATGATATATGAAGTTTTTATCCGATCAAATCATTCTTTTTTATTTTATCATCAAGGACGCCATAAATCAATGTAAAAAGACACTTCCAATCGGAAGTGCCTTAATTTTTGCTGACAATATTTGAGAAGAAGCACTCAGCTGAGAATTTTCACGCCGTAATGGACCTTGCTGTATTTGCCGCCCATAATAGTCGTAAAACTCAGGCGCGCAAATTCGAGGCTGCGCGCATTCTCCTTGAAAACGACGCGGTGCCTTGCCACGCGGCAGGCCTCCTCAATCATCTCGGGCGAAACCGGTGCATGGTTGGCAACGGTGCGCAGCGGCGACAAACTCTTGCTTTCAAGCAGCGGGTGGCGGAACATCGGGTCAAAGTAAACGACATCAACGGATTTATCATCCTGCTGCTGCAGATACGAAAAAGCATCGGCACAAATGGTGCGGACACCGCGCATGGCCTCTTGAATGGGCCAATTCTCAGCCTTAAAATGCGCAAGGCCATAGCCTACGACCGTTTCAATGAGGGGCTGGGATTCTATGCCCGTGACGAACCCCTCCGGCCCCACGGCAAAACTGGCGACAATGGCATCGGCGCCAAAGCCCAATGTACAGTCAAGCACGCTCATGCCGCGCGCGAGATCCATGGCCTCCACCATGCGGTCTCCCGTGCCGGCACTGCCAAAGCGCAGGTTCTTGAGGCGCAGATGCGCCATATTCGGATGAAAGAACAGGTCGCCAGACGGCGTCGAAAGCGTCAGCAGCCCCTGCTTGGCGATCAGGATAAAATCCACGCCATAGCGCTCGCGCAGAGCCCTGCCTGACAGATTGTCGCGCGGCACATAGGGAATGTGCGCGTGCTCTGCAGCCCATTTCGCCAGGGCGACCGCTTCTTCTGCACATTTTCGTCCCGTTGTGGCAATTGCCTTCATTTATACGTACCTCTCTATCTCTCTTTACTCTTTGAAAATCAAAAACCAAACCCCGTGCGCTTGAACATCTTGGCGAGTTCTTCGCTGCTGAATTTGAGGATGGTCGGACGGCCGTGCGGGCAGGTGTACGGGAAAGCCGTATGCGCGAGCTCGTCGAGAATAATCTGCATCTGGCGAAAGCTCAGCTCCTCGCCGGCCTTGATGGCCGCGCGGCAGGCTGTCGTCGCGAGACAGGCCTGACGGATTTCCTTAGCCGTCGTTTCATGCATCTCCATGAGATTCGTCAAAATTTCGCGGATGATGTCCTCAGCCTCGCTGACCGGCACGTCGGCAGGCACTTCCATCAAGCGGAAGTCCTGCTCACCGCTCATTTCCATATGGAAGCCTAGCGAGGCGAACAGCTCCTGATTCTTTTCGACAAGTTCCGCTTCCTTGGCATCAAAACTCAAAATCTGATGCACCAAGAGCTGCTGGGACGGAATATCCCCGGCCATGGCCGAAAACTTGTCAAACAGAATGCGCTCATGCGCGGCATGCTGGTCTACGATGTAAAGTCCTTTGGCATCCTGCGCGATGATGTACGTGAGGTCAACCTGACCAATCGGCACGACACTGCCTTCATAGGCCAAGTCCTCCTGTGCAGCAGTATCCGTTGTTTTTTTTGCAGAGGGTACCGTCTCAGAAAAACAATTTCCCGCAAATCCCTGCTGCTCCTGCGGAGCCTTTTCTGCCACGATGCCGGAATCTGCAGGATTCTTTATCGCGTGCTCAGAGCGCATTTTTTCCTGTACAGCAGAAAAATCGGCCATTGAAGCAGGCGAAGCGCGGTGCACGGCCTCATAAATCGTCTGCGGCCGCTGCGAATAAGAGGTGCCGGCCGGGCTTCCTGCTGCAGACGACGCCGCCGGCGATGAAGACGGGAATGACGACGAAAACGACGCGGCACGCGAAACGCCCGGAATCACAGGGGTATCGATGGGCTCTGTCGCCGGCACAAACTGCATGGGCTCCATCGTCACGTGATTTTCCGGCTTTTCGACCACGGCGGCGACTTCGCCGAGTCCCCTGCCTGCCGGCCTTATAGCATCGAGCACGGCCTTGTAGACTGCCTTGAAAATGCGGCTCTCATCCTCAAATTTCAATTCGCTCTTCTGCGGATGCACATTGACATCGACAGAACGCTGCGGCACTTCAATATTGATGACCGTCAACGGAAAGCCGCTCTTTGGAATCAGGGATTTATAAGCGTTGTCGATGGCTTTGGCAATCGCGCGGTTCTGGATGATGCGCGAATTGACGATATACGTCTGCCACGCGCGGCTGCTCTTGAGCATCGAGGGTTTGGTGATATAGCCGGAGATTTTGACATCCTCATCCTCGAGCGAAAGGCCGAGCAGGGAGTCTGCGGCCTTCGCGCCGTAAATCGCCTGAATCGCATCGTAGAGATTGCCGTTGCCCGGTGTCACGACCGACATCTTGTTATTATTGATGAAATGAAACTCGATATCCGGACGCGACAGGGCGAGTTTGACGATGAAATCGTTGATTTTCGAGCCTTCTGTATGATTCGTCTTAAGAAATTTTTTGCGCGCCGGCGTGTTGAAGAAGAGGTCTTCTACTTTGACCGTCGTGCCCAAACTGCAGCCTGCTTCCATAATATCCGGTTCCTTGCCGCCCGTGATCAGCACGCGTGTGCCGAGGTCGTCGCCTGCGCGGCGCGTCAAAAGCGTAAAGCGCGAGACGGAAGCAATCGTCGGCAGTGCTTCGCCGCGAAAGCCCAAGGTGCCAATCGTGTTGAGGTCGCTGACTTCGCGGATTTTGCTCGTCGCATGGCGCAGGATGGCAAGGCGCGCATCCTCGGCGCTCATGCCTTTGCCGTTGTCCGTCACGCGCATAAAGCTCGTGCCGCCGGCCATAATCTCGACTTCAATGCGTGTCGCACCCGCGTCCATCGCATTCTCGACAAGCTCCTTGATGACCGAAGCCGGCCGTTCGACGACTTCGCCCGCGGCAATTTTATTGATGGTATTATCATCGAGTACATGGATCATGCTCATGCTTTGCCCGCCTCCCTCTTGGCCTGTGCCTGCAGTTTATAAAGTTCATTCATCGCCTCAAGCGGCGTCATCGTCATGACGTCAAGCGAAAGCAGAGCATCGCTGAGGCTTGAAGCAAAGAGCGAACCCATGCCCTGTTCAAGGGGCTGCGATTTTTGGAGGGCAGCTGCGCCCTGCTTCTCTGCTTTTCCGTCTGCCGGCTGATTTTTTTCAGCAGGAGCCGCCGCATTTGGTGCCTCTGCTTCAAGCTCTTTAAGGATTTCTTCGGCGCGGCTCGTGACGGATTTGGGCAGGCCGGCAAGGCGTGCGACATGGATGCCGTAAGACTTATCGGCCGCACCGCGCACGATGCGGCGCAGAAAAGCAACCTGATTGCCGCGTTCCTTGACCGCCACGCAGTAATTCTTGATTTTATCATCCTCAAGGTCCGTGAGTTCATGATAATGTGTGGCAAAGAGCGTCTTAGCGTGAACCTTCTTCTCGATGTATTCGATGACGGCCTTGGCGATGCTCATGCCGTCAAACGTGCTCGTGCCGCGGCCAATCTCATCGAGAATGACGAGACTGTTCTTCGTCGCATACTTCAAAATCTGTGCGACTTCGTTCATTTCCACCATGAAGGTGCTCTGGCCGCTGACGAGGTCGTCGCTCGCGCCGATGCGCGTAAAGATGCGGTCAACCGGTGAAATCGAAGCCTCGCGCGCCGGAATAAAGCTGCCGATCTGCGCCATCAGCGTCAAAAGTGCCACCTGGCGCATATAAGTCGACTTGCCCGCCATATTCGGGCCCGTGATCAGCATGATTTCACAGTCATGATGGTCAAGATGCGCGTCATTCGGCACAAAGAGGTCGCGCGTCAAAATGCGTTCGACGAGCGGATGACGGCCGTCCTTGATATCGATGACCCCGTCCGTACGCATCTGCGGCCGCACGTAATTGTACGTACCCGCCGCCTCGGCAAGGCTCGCAAGCACATCGACAAGGGCAATTTCATGCGCTGTCTGCTGGATTTCCGTCAAATGCGACTTGATGATTTCGCGGACTTCGGTGAAAAGATTGTACTCAATGTTGACAATCTTTTCCTGTGCACCGAGGATTTTCGTCTCGAATTCCTTGAGCTCTTCCGTAATATAGCGCTCGGCATTCGCAAGCGTCTGTTTGCGGATATAGCGGTCCGGCACGAGGTCCGTGCCGCTGTGGCGGACTTCAATATAATAGCCGAAGACCTTATTGTAACCGATTTTCAGGGCTTTGATGCCCGTTTCCTTTTTCTCGCGTTCTTCGATTTCCTGCAGCATCTTTTTGCTGTCGTGCGAAATGCGGCGGTATTCGTCGAGCTCTTCATTGTAGCCGGATTTGATGATGCCGCCCTCGCGCAGACTGATGCCGGGGTCCTCCACAATGGAGCGTTCCAAAAGGTCGACGAGCTCATCAAAGGTCTCGATATGACGGACCGCACGCTTGAGCATGGGCGCATGGACATCTTTGAGCCCCTCGCGTATGCCCGGCAGGCAGCGCAGGGAAATTTTAAGAGCGATGAGGTCGCGCGCGTTGGCTGTGCCGACTTCGATGCGCGTAAGCAGGCGCTCAAAATCGTGAATTTCACGGCAGCCCTCACGCACATTGCCGCGCAGGGAAAAATTCTTCGTGAATTCCTCGACCGCATCGAGACGGCGCGTGATTTCTGCGATGTTCAAAAGAGGATATTCCAGCCATTTCTTTAAAAGGCGGCTGCCCATGGCCGTTTCCGTGAAATCGAGAACATCTAAGAGCGTATTCTTCTTGCCGCCATCGCGCAGATTGCGCGTGATTTCGAGATTGCGCAGCGTATAGGTATCAATGACGAGATTTTCCGAAGCATCGAGATACGTCAGCTGATTAAGCTGCGTGAGGTCCGTGCGGACGGTCTCATGCAAATAATCGAGCAGCGTCGCCACGGCTTCTTTCGCGGCTTCATCACTGGGGCGCACATCAGCAGCAAAATGTTCGACAATGCGGTCCTCGACATGCGCAGAAACCTCCTCAATCGGCGTGAAGGAACAATGCGGCAGACGCAGCGCCGCGAAGTCCCGGAGTTCCTGTGCAAATGTCAGCCTGCCGACGACGAGCAGCTCCGGCATCATCAGGCGGTAAAGTTCATCGAGCAGCATCTGCAGGCGGTTGCCGCCCGCGTAAATACCATAGAAACATTCACCCGTCGAGATATCCGCACCGGCCAGTACGATTTTATCCTCTTTCTCGTAAACCAGCGCGATGTAATTATTCTGCGTGGCCTGCAGGGCCGACTCTGAGAGGATTGTGCCTGGCGTCACGACCTTGATGACCTCGCGCTTCGTCAGTCCTTTGGCCTTCGGGTCGCCGATCTGCTCGGCGATGGCCACTTTATAGCCGCGCTTGACGAGTTTATTGACATACGTTTCCGCGGCATGATACGGCACACCGCACATCGGCGCATCCTGCCCTTTGCTGCGGCTCGTCAGCGTCAGTCCGAGCTCTTTTGAGACGAGCTTGGCATCGTCAAAAAACATCTCATAAAAATCGCCAAGACGGAAAAACAAAATGGCTCCGGGGTTCTGTTCCTTCGTCGCCAGATACTGCTGCATCATGGGAGTCATTTCCATAAAATCCAAACACCTCCTGAAATCCTAAAATGAATTGATTCCTTCTATTATATAGGGCCTGAGTCTCAGTCAAAAAGGCGCGCCGGCAGAAAGCCAGCACGCCCGTCATTTGCCTCAGCTATTGACTTTTTCGCCCTTGAGCACCCATGTCTGCGGGTGCGTGATTTTAACGTCAATGAAGTCGCCGGCCTGTTCGCCGTCATGCGGGAACAGAACAATTTTATTCGTGCGCGTACGGCCCATCCAAACCGCATCGTCATTCTTGCTCGGCCCTTCGACCATGATCTCCATAGTTCTGCCGAGAAGTTTCTGGTTGATTTCAAGGCTGATTTCGTTCTGAACAGCCATAAGCTGATTCAGGCGCTCTTTCTTGACTTTTTCATCGACCTGGTCCGCCATCGTCGCCGCCGGCGTGCCCGAACGCTTCGAGTAGATGAACGTATAGGCCGAATCGTAGCGAATCTCACGCAGGAAGTCGAGCATCTCGCGGAAATCCTCATCCGTTTCACCCGGAAAACCGACGATGAGGTCTGTCGTCAGGCTGACGTCCGGAATCTCTTTGCGGATGCGTCCGACGAGTGCACGGTACGATTCCACCGTATAAACGCGGTTCATCTTCTTGAGGATGTGGTTGCTGCCGTACTGCACGGGCAGATGGATGTGCTCGCAGAGATGCTCGCCATCGCGGATGGCCGCGATGACCTTATCCGACAAATCCTTGGGATGCGAGGTCATGAAGCGCACGCGGCGGATGCCCGGCACTTTGTCGACCATCTTTAAGAGGTCGGCAAAGTCAGCTTTTTTGTGGTCCTTGCCGTATGAATTGACATTCTGCCCGAGCAGCGTGACTTCTTCGTAGCCAGCGGCCACGGCCTGCTCGACTTCCTTGACGACATCTTCGGGCAGGCGGCTGCGCTCGCGGCCGCGCACATACGGCACGATGCAGTACGTGCAGAAATTGTTGCAGCCGTACATGATGGGCACCCAGGCCGAAAGTTTGCCCGCGCGCGCCACGGGGACATCATCGGGAAGCTCCGTCTCGCCGAGCTGTACGTCGACGAGATGGCCATGCTCCTGCTGAATTTCCTGCACGATATGCGTGAGCTCATGCACCTTGTTCGTGCCGAGCACAAAATCGATATGCGGTGCGCGCCTTATAAGAGCATCGCCCTCTTTCTGCGCCATGCAGCCCGTGATGCCAAAAATCAGCTCCGGATTTTTCCGTTTCAGATGCTTGATCTCGCCGATTTTGCCGTAAACGCGGTCTTCGGCTGTCTCGCGCACGCAGCAGGTGTTGATGAGGATGAGGTCAGCATCCTCCATCGACTCCGTCTTTTCATAGCCAATCGTGCGCAGCTGCCCCATCATGCGTTCCGCGTCGCTCTGATTCATCTGGCAGCCATAGACCAAAAGATAAGCAAATTTATGCAACTTGCCATCTATCATTTTCATAAAATCGCTCCGTCCTTTTTCCTGCATATTTCTATTTGCGAATTCGTAATCAAGACTTTATTTTAGCAAAAATCCTTTTCCTTGTCCATGACTTCCTGCATGCCAGTCTCCGGCAGTTCCTCGCAAAGCAAAGCAAAAATGGAGCCGCACTTCAGCAGCTCCATTCTTCCGGCTTCTATATCAAAATCAAAGTTTGGCAATCTTATGCAGCGTTTCGATGATGAGGTCAACCTGTGGTTTGACCGTGGCGAGCACGAGGTGTTCATTCGGACTGTGAATGTCCTTTGTCGTCACACCGATGGAAACCATATCGAGCTTTGGATTCTTGCGGAAATGCCAGCCGCACTCAAGGCCTGCATGGATGGTCTCGACCTTCATGGGTTTGCCGTTCTGCTCAGCAAATGTCTCGGCGACAATCTTAGCGAGACGGCTGTCCTTGTTTTCCTTCCAGCCTGGGGACTGTGTGCCGATATGAGCCGTGAAGCCCGTAAGTGCTGCAACAGTCTCAGCGTACTGGCGGAATTCGTCGAGCTTCTGGTCAATGGCCGAACGCGGGAAGAACTGGATTTCTACCTCATCCTCGCTCATATTGACGACACCGAGGTTCGCACTCGTCTCAACGAGCCCCGGAATGACCGAAGACATCGAGTAAACACCCGTATGCAGGATGGTCAGCAGGCGCAGAAGACGCTGCGTGTCACCAGCCTTGAGCACGTTCTGCGGGGCTTCGATGCTCGTCAGCGGCACGAGAATCTGCGGCTCGACATTGCCGTACATCTGCATAAAGCGTTCTTGCTGGTCCTTGATGACAGTCTCAATATCTTCCTTGGCAATGTCCGTGACAAATACGGCTTTGGCATCATTTGGAATGGCATTGCGCGCCTTGCCGCCCGTCAGGGAAGCAAGCTCAATCTCGCCCTTCTTGGCAAGCTCCGTCAAAATCATGGCAAGCGTGCGGATGGCATTGCCGCGGCCATCACCGATGCGTTCGCCCGAATGGCCGCCGCGCAGACCTTTGACCTCAATCTGCCAGGCAGCCGACGTTTCCGGGTCCACGCGTTTGAGCTCACGCGTGAAATCAAGGTCCACACTGCCGGCGCTGCCGACCGTCAGTTCATCATAATTCTCACTGTCACAGTTGATGAGGAACGACGCATCCTTGAGATGGTCAGCCGAAAGGCGGATGGCACCCGTCATGCTCTGTTCCTCATCGGTCGTGACAATCAGGCGCAGCGGACCGTGGTCCTTGGCCGTCTTCATGATATAGATGGCCTCTGCCACGCCGATGCCGTCATCCGCGCCAAGGCTCGTGCCCTCGGCCGAAAGGAATTCATCCGTGCGCACAAGCTTGATGGGGTCTTTGAGTGGGTCGTAAGCATAGCCTTCCTCAGCTACGCAGACCATATCCATATGGCCCTGCAGGATGGTGAGCGGAGCCTGCTCGAAGCCGGCCGACGCCTTCTTGTCCGCGATGATGTTGTTGGCCTCATCCTGCGTGACCGTAAAGCCAAGCCCCGTCAAATAATCCTTCAAAAAGTCGCTGACGGCCTTTTCATGACCGGATTTGCGTGGAATGGCCGCGAGTTTGGCAAACTCCGCGAGCACGCCTTCGAGTATGGTATCTTTTTCTGCATCATTCTGTTTCATCTGCAATGCCCCTTTTCACACAACATAAAACAGCCTGCCTCACGAGGCAGGCTGGCATGAATCCATGGCTAAACCGGACCGATATTAATCATTAATCCTTGAGTGCTTCTGGCATAGCCTCAGCTACATCGACACCTTCCGGCGCATAGAGCACAATCTGCTCTGAGATGCGTTTGGCACAGCCATTGACAATATAGCAGGCACCGTTGACAAAATCGCAGATACGGCGCTGGTCCTCTGCGGCAACACGCTCGTAGTTGACTACAACAGCTTTGCCGCCCTTGAGGTTATCCGCAATATCCGTGACCTGGTCAAAATTCTCCGGTACATAAATCTGTACGCGAAGCTCCGGCACTCTCGTCGTATGAACCGTCAGCTGGGGACGCGATGCCTTCGCCTTGGCGCGGTAAGAAGAATCATATTCCGACTCTGGGCGCTGTACATAGATAGAGCTGCCGCCCGAAACCTTGTACTCTTCCGTCGCAGAAGCAGCTGCTGCTTTCTTTGCAGTCGTCTGCTGGACTTTTTTCTGGTCCACAGCAGCTTCATTCTCTTCTACTTCTACGTCTTCCCAAGGCATCAGCACATCAAGCAGACCCTGGAACTTGCCCTTGATCTTATCTACACCGCTCATAACATCTCGTCCTTCCACCTGAATTCATATCAAAACAGTTCATTATATACAAACATATGTAAAAAACTGAATTTAACTATCAACATGATACCACATCCTGCAAAAGATGTAAAGCCAGAAGCTCCTATGTCCATCGGCACGCCCATCACATTTTGCAGGCAGCAAACATTCTGGGCTGACTTCGACATCATGCACGGATGATGACGCAGCCGCGCTGTTTTTTTGCTTCGTAAAGGGCTTTGTCGGCCTTCTCGAGCATATCCTGCAGGCGTCCTTGGCCGTAGGTGCCGCCGATACTGATTGACAGGTGAAGCTGCGGATAGTCGGGTACTGTCAGCTCTCTTACGGCCTCGCAGATTTCGTCGAGTTTCCTTGCAAAGACGTCCCGCGGGATTTCCTCGAACGCCAGCAGGAATTCGTCGCCGCCGTAGCGCAGCAGGATATCGGTCTTGCGGATGCACGAGTAGATGGCGCGTGCGACCGACCAGAGCGCCTTATCGCCGGCCTTGTGCAGCCACGTGTCATTGATTGTCTTGAAGCGGTCGACATCGATCATCGCGACGGCCTGCACCGGCATGCCCGCCACCTGCTCGTCGTAATAGCGGCGGTTCTTGACCTGTGTCAGCGAGTCGTTGAACATCTGCTCGTTGTAGCGCGTGATGCGTTTGACGAATTCGTTCTTGCCGTAGGCCCCGACGAGCGTATCGCTGCTTAAGTGCAGGATATTCTCGAGCACGTAGGACTTTCCCTCAATCTGCAGATAGTCCGACACGACGAGATACGCCTCATCGTCAATAAACTCGAATTTCGAAGCCTTCTTCTGCGTCGTCAGAGCCTTCATGGAGATGCAGTTGCAGCAGCGCGCATTCTTCTTCCAAAGGCAGTAGCAGTAATCCTGTTCCGGCGTCAATTCGCCCATGAGGCTGCATTGAAAGGCACGGTTCGTCATGGGATCCACGACGCGGACGACGTCAAAAACCGTCCGGAGCTCCTTGATGCGCCTCACGAGCCCCAGCCGCGTCAGGCCCTTATCTGCCTCTTCTCGTTTAGTCATGAACACATTCCTCTTCCTCTTTCTGAGCAGACCTATAGTTCATCTTGTTTTGATAAAGAGCAAGCAAATCCGCGAGCGGCAGGGGCTTGCTGTAAAGATAGCCCTGCTGCTTCGTGCAGCCGCACTGCCGCAGAAATTCGGCTTGCTCCTCGGTCTCGACGCCCTCGGCGACCGTCTCGATGCCGATTTTCTTCGTCAGTTCAATGACGCATTCGATGACGTAGCGGCTGATTTTATTCTGGCCGAGACGGCGAATGAATTTCATATCGAGCTTGAAGAGCTCAAAGGGGTACTCGTCAACGATGTTCAGGGAAGAATACTCGCTGCCAAAATCATCGAGCCAGACCGTAAAGCCCGCCTTGTGAAAATCATCAATGACGCTTCTAAGAAGCTCGGGGTCCTGCCCAAGCGCCCGCTCCGTGATCTCGATTGTAATGTATTTTTTGTCGATGCCGGCCTCTTTGAGACACGTCTCGATTTTCTCCCGCATCTGGCAAGACCGGAAATCGTTCAGCGACAGATTCAGAGAGACCGGCACGAGCTTGATGCCTGCCTCCCGTTTCGCCTTCATCGCCTTGATGATGAACTTAATCATATAGAGGTCGAGCTTGAAAAGAAGGCCCGCATCCTCGAGCACGGGGATAAACTGATTCGGCGGGATCATGCCCCTCGTCGGCGAAATCCAGCGCGCGAGGGCCTCCTCGTCCGTGATTTCACCGGTCTTCGAGTCGACGATTGGCTGGAAATACGCCTGAATCCAGTCATTGTGCAGGGCTTCCCTGAAGTGGTTGAAGACGTACTCCTTTTGGGCCGTCTGCTCGTGCAGCTCACTGTTGTAATAGACGTGATGCATGCGGAACGAGCCGCGCTCGGAGTCGCAGGCAATCTTCGCGCGGTCGCAGGCCGTCGCCGTCGGGACGCTTTCAAAAGAGTCCGCATAGATGCCGACGCGCAGCGGCAGCACATTGCCATGGTTGACCTTCTTCAGTTCGTCAAAGAGGGTATCGAGCTGTGCCTTCAGCATAAAACTGTCGGTAAACGCCGCAAAATGGTCGCCCGAAAAACGCCCCGCCTGCTCCGTGCCAAACGTCCTGCGCAGCAGCTTGCCAAACTCCCGCAGGAGTGTATCACCGGCCGTAAAGCCGTGGCGGTCGTTGAAAATCTTCATATTGCTGAAGTCCATGTAGAGGATGACGGGCTCTTTGTTCTCGAGGTAATACTGCTTTTTCCCCTCTTCGGCGAGCTGCAGAAAGTACGTCATATTCGGCAGGCCCGTCAAATCGTCGTAGCGGTTCTGCCGCGCCATGACGCCGATTTTGATATTCTCCGTGATGTACGAATGCATCATCTTTTCCACGCGGGACTTGTCGCCGGCCATATCCTGCGTCTCGTCCATATACCAGACAACGAAGAGATTATCCTTGCCCTGCAGATGGATGCGCCTGCCGTCCGCATGAATGATATGATAATCTTTTTGCTCGCTGGTCTTATTGCGGTAGACAGCACTGTACTCTTCCCCATTCGCCACGAAATCGTAAGCGAGGTCCGAGATGCGCGCGACATCGTCGGGATGGGCGTCGCGGTACATATCGCGGTCCAGCAGCTGCACGGCCTCTTCATACGATTTGAGACAAAAAAGGTCGAGAAATCCCTTGGAAAGGGCTACCGTCTTGACCTTCTGCTCGGCAAATTCATATATAGCAAACGGTACCGGCGAAACCTTGACCGCCTCTTTCAACATATCGGGTAAACGAAACCGATTCATACTGATATCCCCTCTTTGCCTATGGCATTCATGCGTGAACGTACTCCCGCCTATAGTATTTTCCATTCAACTTGCGCTTCTATTTTTTAAGTATGCTCCGCACTCTCTTTTGCAGTTCCGGCACAACATCTTCTTCAAACCACGGATTCTTCCTCAGCCAAATATTGTTTAAAGGACTCGGATGCACAATGGGGAAATATTGGGGCAGATAGTCATGGAACGCTTTTACCGTTTCCGTAAGATTCTTCTTCTCTTTCCCTTTGAGATAATAACGGACAGCATAGCCGCCAATCAAAACAGTCAACTGAATGTTCGGCATCATGCTGCGCAGTGCTTTGTGGTATTCTTTCGCAATAAAGGCACGCGGCGGCAGATCACCTGTCTTCGCTTTTCCCGGATAATAAAAATCCATTGGCATAATGGCGATATCCTCGGAATAAAACGTATCCCGACTAATCCCCAGCCACTCCATCAGACGTTCTCCGGATTTATCGTTAAACGGAATCCCTGTCTCCTCAACTTTTTTGCCCGGTGCCTGACCGATAATCAAAATCCGCGCTGACAGGCTGCTTTGGAATACTGGTAAAATACCGCGCTCTGTATATGACCGGTTCCGTTCATCCTCTTTTAATTTTTGTACAAACTCTTCTAACTTATCCACCTGTATACTCCTTCATTAGGATTTTGACATCAATACTACGGTCTCAACGTGCGAAGTCATCGGAAACATATCGACAGGCTGGACTTTCTGTGCCTTGTAGCCGAGCGGTTCGAGGATGGCGAGGTCGCGCGCGAGGCTCGCGGGATTGCACGAAACGTAGACGATGCGCTCGGGGTGCATATTGGCAAACGTCTTGAGGACCGTTTCCGTGCAGCCGGCGCGCGGCGGGTCGACGACGACGACATCGGCGCGCACGCCCTGTTTGTAGAGGCGCGGCATGACTTCCGTCGCGTCGCCGACAATGAATTCGGCATTGCGCACGTTGTTGTCGCGGGCGTTTTTCTGCGCGTCGAGGATGGCCGGCTTGACGATTTCGATGCCGTAAACCTCATGCGCTTTCTGCGCGAGGAACAAAGTAATCGTACCCGTGCCGCAGTAGGCGTCGATGACCGTCTCTTCGCCCTTGAGGTTGGCAAATTCGAGGGCCTTGTTGTAGAGCACTTCGGCCTGCGCCGTATTGACCTGGAAGAACGAACGCGGCGAGATATGGAACGTCAGGCGGCCGATGCGGTCGAGGATGGTCGGCTTGCCCCAGAGCAGCTTCGTCTCGCGGCCCATGATGACATTGTTGCGGTACGTCTGGATGTTCTGATGCACGCTGACGACATGGGGCAGGCTCCTGCGCAGGGCCTTGACAAATTCCTTTTCGCGCGGCAGCTGCTTCGTCGCCGTGACGATGACGACCATGAGCTCGCCCTTCCCGCCGACACGGCCGACGACATGGCGCACGACGCCCGTGTGTTTGTCTTCATCATATACGGGAATGCGCAGTTCGGTGATGATATCGCGCACAGCATTGACGATTTCGTTGTTGCCTTCCTTCTGGATATGGCAGTCGCGCGTATCGATGATTTCATGGCTGCCCTGTGCAAAGCAGCCAATGATCGTCTTATTTTTCTCACGGCCTACGGGGAACTGCATTTTATTGCGGTAGTTCCACGGATTTGCGGCACCGAGCGTCGGCTCGACAAAGACGTCCTTCTGGCCGCCGATGCGCGTGACGGCATCGATGACCTGCTGACGCTTCGCCTTGAGCTGAGCCATGTAGTTTAAATGCTGGAGCTGGCAGCCGCCGCATTTGTCATAAATGGAGCAAATGGGTTCAACGCGGTCGGCACTTTTTCTGAGAATTTCGGTAAGGCGTGCCCTTGCATACGTCTTCTTGACTTCTGTGATGACGGCCCTGACCTCTTCCCCCGGCAGTGCATAGGGCACAAAGACCGTGAAGTCCTCATAGCGCCCCACGCCCTCGCCGCTTGTGCCAAGCGTGTGAATCTCGATTTCGTATGATTTTCCTTTTTCGACGGGAACTTGATGTTTCATACTTTTTCCTTTCCATTCCATTCGTTATATTATCTTATTATTTTACCGCAAATTCGACCTTTTCGAAGAGCTCCTCTGGTTTTGCAAGGATGACTTTTGCACCGTGTTCGAGAAGTTCTTTTTCCGGGCGGAAGCCCCAGAGCACGCCGATGGGCAGGAAGCCAGCATTGACGGCCGTGTCCATGTCGACGCTCGTATCGCCAAAGTACGCGACTTCCTCCGGTTTCACGCCGTACTCCTTCGCCATCATCAAGGGCTTCGTCGGGTCCGGCTTAATCGGCAGCCCCGGACGGTCGCCCATGACCGTCGTAAACGTGCCTTTAGGGAACATGCCTCCAATAATTTCATCCGCTGCCTGCTGATGCTTGTTCGTGCAGACCCCCATCGGGATGCCCATGTCTTTGAGCTTATCGAGCAGCGGCTGAATGCCTTTAAAGGGTCCCGTATGGTCGCGGTGATGCTCGTAAATTTCCTGATAGCGCTTCATCGCCTCGAGCACAAACGCTTCGTCCTGAGCCTTATCCTTCGGCAGCGTGCGCTCGATGAGTTTTTTCGAGCCGTTGCCGAGAAAATAGCGGTATTCCTCAACCGTATGCGTTGGGAAACCGTACGACTTGAGCATTTCGTTGACACTGATGGCAAGGTCCTCGAGCGTATCGACGAGCGTGCCGTCGAGGTCAAAAATCGCTGCTTTATACTGCAAAGAGAAGATCCCCTTCCTGAATTTTCCTGAATTTTATTCTATCGCTTCATATGCTGCATTTATTGTTATCTTTATAATAGTTTCGTTTTTTCCTGCAAAAAACCTTCCCCGAAGGGAAGGTTTTCTTACCTACTATATCAATATATCAGTCGGCGAGCTTTTCGGCAAGCATCTTGTTGACCATTTGCGGATTGGCTTTGCCGCGCGTGGCCTTCATGACCTGACCGACGAGGGCGCCGATGGCCTTCTTCTTGCCGCCCTTGTACTCGGCGACGGCCTTCGGATTGGCTGCAATGGCCGCGTCGACGGCTGCCTCGATGGCACCCGTATCCGTGATCTGGACGAGGCCCTTGTCCTTGACGATTTTCTCCGGCTCGTCCGGATTCGTCCACATCTCCTTGAAGACCTTCTTCGCGATCTTGCCGGAAATCGTGTCCTTCATGATGAGACCGATCATCTTGCCAAGACGTTCGGCGCTGACCGGAGACTTCGCGATGTCGAGACCGTCCTCGTTGAGGTTCTTCGCGAGGTCGCCCATGATCCAGTTCGCCGCAAGTTTCGGGTCAGCACCCGTCGCGACGACGGCGTCGAAGTACTCGGCCATTGCGCGCGAACTCGTGATGATGCCGGCATCGTACGTCGAAAGGCCGTAATCCTTTTCGAGGCGGGCGCGGCGGGCATCGGGCAGTTCCGGCAGCTCGCTTCTGTATTTTTCAATCGTCTCTTCGCTCGTGACGATTGGCGGCAGGTCCGGCTCCGGCATGTAGCGGTAGTCGTGTGCGTTTTCCTTGCTGCGCATCGACAGCGTGATGCCGCGGGCCGGGTCGAACGTGCGCGTCTCCTGAATGACATGGCCGCCGTCCTCGAGCACCTCTTCCTGACGCTCAATCTCGTAATTGATGGCATCTTCGAGATTCTTGAAGGAGTTGATATTCTTCATCTCCGTGCGCGTGCCGAGCTCTTTCGTGCCGGCCGGGCGCAGCGAGACGTTGATATCGGCACGCAGATTGCCCTCTTCCATGCGGCAGTTCGACACGTCGATATACTCCATGATAGCCTTGATCTTTTCCATGTAGGCGCGGGCTTCTTCAGCAGAGCGCAGGTCAGGCTCCGAAACAATCTCGAGAAGCGGCACGCCCGTGCGGTTGTAGTCGACGTTGCTCGAAGCGGAATCCTTGATTGTCGTGCCCGAATGCACGAGCTTGCCGGCGTCTTCTTCCATATGGATGCGCGTCAAGCGGATGCGTTTTTTCTCGCCGTCGACATCGATATCGACCCAGCCGTGCTCGGCAATCGGCAGGTCATACTGCGACGTCTGCCAGTTTTTCGGCAAATCCGGATAGTAGTAGTTCTTGCGGTCGAATTTGCTGTACTTGTTAATCGTGCAGTTCGTCGCGAGGCCGGCCTTGATGCCGAATTCGACAACGCGCTTGTTGACCGTCGGCAGGACGCCCGGCAGGCCGAGGCACACAGGGCAGACATGCGTGTTCTGCTCGGCGCCGAAGCCCGTGGCACAGCCGCAGAAAATTTTCGTTTTCGTCTTGAGTTCGCAGTGGATCTCAAGGCCAATGACTGCTTCGTATTTCATCAGTTGTTCCCTCCAAGCTTCGCCATCGTGTTATGGTAGTCCTGACTCTGCTCATACGTATAAGCCGTGCGGATGAGCGTTTCCTCCGCGAGCGGCTTGCCGATGATCTGCAGGCCGATGGGCAGGCCCTTGCTGCTGCGGCCGCACGGAATGGAGATGCCCGGCAGGCCGGCGAGGTTGAGTGGTACGGTGCAGACATCCTGCAGGTACATCTGCAGCGGGTCTGCCATCATTTCGCCAATCTTGAAGGCCGGCGTCGGGGCCGTCGGAGCCATGATGACATCGACTTTCTTGAAGGCTTCCATATAATCCTGCTGTACAAGCGTGCGGACCTTCAGAGCCTTGAGGTAATAGGCATCGTAGTAGCCGGCAGAAAGGGCGTAGTTGCCGATCATGATGCGGCGCTTGACTTCCTCGCCGAACTTCTCATCGCGCGTATTCGTCATCATCTGCACGAGGTCCTCGCCGTCGACGCGCTCGCCGTAGCTGACGCCGTCGTAACGCTCGAGGTTCGTTGCAGCCTCGGCCGGTGCAATCAGGTAGTACGTCGAAATCGCGTACTCCGTATGCGGCAGCGAAATCTCGACGACCTCGGCACCGAGCTCCTCGTACTTCTTGATGGCCGTGCGGATGGCCTGCTCGACCTCGGGGTCCATGCCCTTGACGAAGTACTCCTTCGGCAGGCCGATTTTGAGGCCTTTGACATCCTCGACGAGGGACTTCGTGTAGTCCGGCACCTCGGCCGTGCTCGACGTCGAATCCATCTCGTCGTGGCCGGCAATGATGTTCAGGATATTCGCACAGTCCGTCACATCGCGCGTCAGCGGGCCAATCTGGTCGAGAGAAGATGCATAAGCGACGAGGCCGTAGCGCGAAACGCGGCCGTACGTCGGTTTCATGCCGACGACACCGCAGAACGAAGCCGGCTGGCGGATGGATCCGCCCGTATCAGAGCCGAGGGCCCAGATGGCCGTGCCGGCCGCGACAGCTGCGGCGCTGCCGCCCGAAGAACCTCCCGGCACGCAGTCAAGGTGCCACGGGTTATGCGTCACATGGTAAGCGGAATTCTCCGTCGAACCGCCCATGGCAAACTCATCCATGTTGGCCTTGCCGAGGATGACCGGATTCTCTTTCTTGAGCTTCGTCATGACCGTCGCATCGTAAGGCGGCACGAAATGCTCGAGAATTTTCGAAGCGCACGTCGTCTTCATGCCTTTCGTGCAGATATTGTCCTTGATGGCGCCCGGAATGCCCTCGAGGAAGGAGATTTCCTCCCCCTTGGCAATCTTTTCGTCGACCGCAGCGGCCTGAGCAAGGGCCTCTTCGCGCGTAATCGTCAGATACGCTTCAACGTCGCCCTCGACCTCATCGATGCGCGCAAGCACGTCCTTCGTGAGCTCGGTCGAAGTGATTTCTTTCTTAACGAGCATGTCGTGCAGGACATGCGCCGGTTTGTCATATAATCTCACAGTCTTCCCCTCCGTCAGTCCTCAAGTACCTTCGGCACCTTGAAATAACCATCTTCCTGCAGCGGTGCGTTAGCAAGGGCTTCCTCACGCGGCAGCGACGGCTTCACAACATCTTCACGGAAGACATTCTGCATCGGCAGGGCGTACGTGGTCGGCTTGACGTTTTCCGTATCAACCTGCGAGAGATTATCCATGTACGTCAGAATGGAATCCATCTGCTTGATATACGTCTCGGCCTTGTCCGCCGGCACCGAAAGGCGGGAGAGAACAGCGACGTTCTCGAGATCTTCTTTCGTTACTTTCATATTCTTAATTCACCATCCAAAATTGCATTTGTGAAAAAATAAAAACACGGTTCTATTATAGCACATATCCACCCAAAAAGAGAACCGCCTGCCGAAAGGGACAGGCGGAGTTTTAGAACATGGTAATCGGGTCGATATCAATGGCGACATCGGCGCGCAAATGAAGTTTTTCTTCTTTGAGAAAGTCATGTACAGCATCAAGGTCCATGGTCTTGATGAGCACGACAAAGCGGTAAATGCCGCGGAAGCAGGCAATGACCGCCGGTGCCGGCCCGATGATCTGATGGCCGCGCTGTCCTGCAAAATGAAGTTCAAACGCCTTGACTAGCGCCGTGGCTCTGTCACGCGCTTTTGTCTCGTCCTCATCCTGATAGAGGAGCTTGACGAGGCGGCTGAAAGGCGGATAAAAAAGTTCTTTGCGCAGGGCGAGTTCTTTTTGGAAGAAGCCCTCATAATCCTGCCGAATGCCGCAGGCCACGGCATAATGCGTGGGATTGTACGTCTGGATGACGACTTCGCCGCGCTGCTCATGGCGGCCGGCACGGCCTGCTGTCTGTGTAATCAGCATGAAACAGCGCTCCGCTGCGCGGAAATCCGGCATATTGAGGCTGGAATCCGCGCTGATAACGCCGACAGCCGTGACATTGGGGATGTCGTGCCCCTTCGCGACCATCTGCGTGCCGAGCAGGATATCGTACTCGCCGCGCCGGAAGCTCTCAAGGATTTCCTGATGCGCGAATTTTGACGTGGTCGTATCGCGGTCCATGCGGATGACGCGTGCAGAAGGCACAAGCTCTCTTAGTTCCTGTTCAAGTTTTTCCGTACCGGAGCCAAAATACTTGATATAGCGGCTGCCGCACTTCGGGCAGATATCGGGCACAGGTTCCTGTACATCGCAGTGATGGCACTTTAGCTGTCCGTTCTTATGATAGACGAGCGGCAGGCCGCAGTAACGGCAGCGGATGACCTCGCCGCACGAACGGCACATGACAAAGGTCGAAAAACCGCGGCGGTTCAGCATGATGATGACCTGCTGACGGTGCGCAATGGTCCTTTCGATGAGTTCCTGCAGGGCACGCGAGATGATGTGGCGATTGCCCATATGCAGTTCCTGACGCATATCCACGCAATGCACAACAGGCAAGGGCATATCGCCAATGCGGCGCGGCATATTTAAAAGTGTGAACTCCCCTGTCTTGGCGCGGTAATACGACTCAAGGGACGGCGTCGCGCTGCCGAGCAGCAGAACGGCGTCATTTACTTTGGCAATTTCCTCCGCCACAACGCGTGCATGGTAGCGCGGCGATTCGTCCTGCTTGTAGCTCATGTCCTGTTCCTCATCGAGGATGATCAGACCGATATCTTCAGCCGGTGTAAAAAGGGCCGAACGCGCACCGATGATAATGCCGGCTTCCGCGCGCCGCACGCGCAGAATCGCATCATTGCGCTCGGCAAGACTCAGCCGGCTGTGCACGACGACGAGGTCATCGGGGAAATACGCTTTGAAGGCCATAACGACCTGACCTGTCAGCGCGATTTCCGGCACGAGCACAATGACGCGGCGCCCGGCCGCACGGACTTTTTCCGCGAGCTCGATATAGACCTGCGTCTTGCCGCTGCCCGTGACGCCCTTCAATAAAAAGCCCTGATATTTTGCCGCCTCGATAGCCGGCATTACAGCGTGCACAACCTGCTGCTGGTCATCCGTGAGCTCAATCTGCTGCTTTTTCGCCTTTGCCCCGCGGTAGCTGTCGCGCAGGACGCGGCGGCGGCGCAGCTCAATGAGGCCCGTCTCCGCAAGGTTCTTAACCGTTGCCGGCGTCACCTGCTGTTCTTTGAGCTCTGCCATACTCTGCTGAGGACGTTCCTGCAGCAGTTTCAGCAGATGTGCCTGTGCCTTTTTGCGATGAAACTGCTGCAAAAGCTCCGGCGTCACTTCTGCTGTCAGCACGACAAAGCGCTCATACTGTGCGGCATCGCGCTTCTGCGCTTCGTATTCCTTATGCACGATATGATATTTCTGCATCTTGTCGAGCATATCGGCAAGACCGTCCTGCCATTCCGGCAGAGCTTTTGCCAGTGCCGACTTTTTTTGCGGCCCTTCCTGTAACAGATAATAGAAGATTGCCCTGCAGGCCGGCATATTCATGAGGATATGCTGTGCCTGCGACTCATCGGCCTCATAAAGTACGGAAATATGCAGGCCGCTCTTGCCCGGCATAAAGAGGCGCATGATTTCTGCCAGAGAACAGAGATAAAAATTCGCGAGCCAGCGTGCCACGCGGATCATCTGCGGCGAGAACCAGCCTTCCTCATCGACGGCCGCGATGATATCCTTGAGCTTGATGCCTTCCGGTTCCTTTGCGCCCTCGTGTGTCTCGACGACAAAACCCTCGACCTTGCGGCCGCCAAACGGCACAAAAACGCGCCAGCCAGCCTCAATTTGCGCGAGGCTGTCCGGCACACGGTACGTATAAGCCCGTGCAATGCTCTTGACGGGGATATTTACGAAAACATCGGCTGTCTTCATACTAGCGATTCCTTATTTCTTCTATAGAATATACTCCCCATTATACAATAGATTCACTCAACCGACAATCCGACATCGTTGCGCAGCTGCACGGCTTCCGCGATGTGTTTGGCCTCGATATTTTTGGCGTCGTCGAGGTCCGCAATCGTGCGGCCGACTTTGATGATACGGTCATACGAACGCGCCGAAAGATTCATGCGCCGGAACGCCATCTCGAGAAGCTGCTGCGCATCCTGTGTCAAAAAACAGGTTCTCTTTAAAATGGCATGATTCATCTGAGCATTGCAGAAAATGCCGTAAGAGTGCAGTCTTGCCGTCTGCTTAGCCCTTGCCGCTTCCACGCGGCTGCGGATGCTCGCCGATGATTCCGCCTTTTTCGTGGAAGACAGTTCCTGGTACTTGACGCGCGGCACGCGGATATGGATGTCGATGCGGTCGAGCAAGGGACCTGAAATGCGCCGCGTGTAACGCCGGATTTCGCCAGGGGAACACTCACAGGTTCTGCCGCCCTCTTCATCGCCGTAATAACCGCAGGGACAGGGATTCATCGCGCAGACGAGAATCATGCTCGAGGGAAATGTCAGCGAAGCATGCACGCGTGAAATCGTCACGGCCCTGTCCTCAAGCGGCTGCCGCAGGACTTCGAGCGTCGCCTTGGAAAACTCGGGCAGTTCGTCGAGAAACAACACGCCGTGATGGGCAAGCGTGACTTCACCGGGCCGCGGAACACTGCCGCCGCCAATCATCGCAACCATGGATGTCGTATGATGCGGACTGCGGAACGGCCTCTGCCGCACAAGGCCGCCGCCCTGCGGCAGGAGCCCGGCAATGCTGTAAATTTTTGTGACTTCCAAGGCCTCTTCGCGCCTCAGGCGCGGCAGGATGGAGCTCAGGCGCCGCGCGAGCATCGTCTTGCCGGAGCCCGGCACGCCGACCATCAGGAGATTGTGGCCGCCCGCGGCAGCAATCTCAAGGGCCCGCTTGGCCTGAAACTGTCCCTGCACATCGGCAAAATCCTCCAGAAGCGGCGAATCTTCCTCTCCTTCATCCGGCGCGGCAGGCTGCAGGGCTTCCTGTCCGTTGAAAAAAGCCACGGCCTGGCGCAGATGGTCGAGTACATAAACCTGAATGCCCTCAACGAGCAAAGCTTCATTGGCATTGCCGCGCGCGACAAAGACGGAAGTCAGCCCCTCTTTCCGCGCTGCGATGACCATCGGCAGGATGCCGCGTACAGGCCGGCACTCCCCTTCAAGCGACAGCTCCGCCGCAAAAAAAGATTTCTGCAGGCAGTCTGCCGGCAAAACGCCGTAAGCCGCCAAAAGCCCCATGGCAATCGGCAGATCAAGTCCGGGACTGTCCTTGCGAATGCCGGCCGGCGCGAGATTGATGGTGACTTTTTCCTGCCGCAGCTGAATGCCCGCATTGCGTATGGCCGTGCGCACGCGCTCTTTTGACTCGCGCACGGATGTGTCGGGCAGTCCGACGATATCAAAAGCCGGCAGCCCCGCCGCCGAATCGACTTCTACCGCAATGATGAGGCCGTCGACGCCGAGCGTCGTACCGCCAAAAGACCTTGCAAACAAGAGAATCCCTCCTCACTCCGTCTTTCTTTTCCTATTCACACCTCAAAGGCTCCCCGCAGATGATTGAAGGACCACGTTTTCCCCGCTGCATAGACCTCTAAGACATCAAAACGACAGAGGCAGCTCTCTAGATGCCTCTGCCGCAGAAACCAGCGTGCAGACTGGATGATTTTCTGTTGTTTATGATAGCCGACAGCCGCGGCCGGCCGCCCAAAGCGGCGCGTACGCCTTGTCTTGACTTCGACAAAGACGACAGTCTGTCCGAGGCGCGTAATGATATCGATTTCCCCCTGCGGCGTACGAAAATTGCGCGCAAGGATTGCGTGACCCTGACGTTCTAAAAAAGCGGCAGCCGCTTCTTCTCCCTGACTGCCCAGCAGTTTCGCATCATTTGTTGCCATCGTCTTTTCTCCATTTTAGACAAAATTGCTATTAATTCTTATAGATTTATTATAGAATGTCTACTGGAGATAGTCAAGCCATCAAAAATCTCGTACCAGTGAACGAACCGGTTCAAAAGAACGGCGGTGAATGGGACAGGGACCATATTTTTTTAAGGCTTCAATATGCTGGGCCGTACCATACCCCTTATGCTGTGCAAAGCCGTATTCCGGATAAATCTTATCGTATTCATCCATAAGCCTGTCACGCGTGACTTTGGCAATGATGGAAGCGGCCGCAATCGAAGCCGATTTTGCATCGCCCTTGATGATGGGCAGAGACGGCATTGGCAGATTTTCAAGCGGCACGGCATCGATGAGGACCTTCTGCGGCTCCGGCCGCAGGGAGAAAATGGCCTCGTACATGCCATTGATCGTCGCCTGATAGATATTGACGCGGTCGATGGTCTGCGCATCAATGAGAGCCGTGCCCACGGCAAGGGCCTTTTCCTGAATCTCGTCAAAAAGTTCCTCGCGGACCTTGGCTGAGATTTTCTTCGAATCGTTGAGCTTCGGCAGACAAAGATCATGTGGCAGGATGACGGCCGCGACTGAAACAGGACCAGCCAAGGGGCCGCGTCCTGCCTCATCAACGCCCGCGACAATCTCGTATCCCTCTTTCCATGCCTCATGCTCATAAGCATACATCGAAAGAAGCCGCGCGTGTTCGGCCTGCATTTTTTCATAGCGGTGCACGAGTCTTGCCGTGGCCTTGCGCGAATCTTCCCGGCAGGCCGCGAGGAATTCCTCACTGACCTCACCAGAATTCAGGGCCGCCTCAAGCTCTTTTATCGTATAATCTGCAATTGCTTTCATTTTGATTCTGTGCACCCGCCTTCCGGCACTTTAGGCATTTCTGGAACTTCGTCAAGCGTCACAAGTCCGAGTTTGCCGCTGCGGAACTCCGTCAGCACGATATTCTGCGCCTTTTCAAGGTCCACGACACCGCCCTTCACGAGGCAGCCGCGCTTGCGGCCGATGGCCTCGAGAAGCGCGAGACCGTCTTCCGGCATCTCGCCCTTGAATTTAAAGCGTTCCTGCAGACGCTCGGGATAATCGCGGCGCATGACGGATAAAAGCAGGGCCGTGACCTGCTCGCGGTCGTAAATATCATCGTTGATGGCTCCCGTAAACGCGAGCTTAAGGCCCACGGTCTGGTCCTCAAACTTTGGCCAGAGAATGCCCGGCGTATCGAGAAGGTCAAGCGAAGCGCCGATCTTAATCCACTGTTTTGCGCGCGTCACACCCGGTTTGTCGGCGGCCTTGGCCTTGACGGCACCGGCGAGACGGTTAATGAGAGACGATTTGCCGACATTCGGGATGCCTAAGATCATGCAGCGCGCTGCCCGCGGACGCCCGCCATTCTTGACAAAACGGTCCGTCTTCGGCCGCGCAAGTTCTTCGGCCTGACGCACGAGCTGCTTCATGCCGCGTCCTTTGACCGAATCAATCGCAACAGCCGGCAGCCCCTGCGCGCGGAAATACGCGAGCCAGCGCTTCGTGCTAGCCGCATCGGCAAGGTCCGACTTATTGAGTGCGATGAGCCTCGGCTTGTCCCTGATGATTTCCGCCAGCATCGGATTGGCACTGCTCGCAGGGATCCGCGCATCGAGAAGCTCGATGACCACATCGACGAGTTTCAGATTTTCCTCAATCAGGCGCTGTGCCTTTTTCATATGTCCGGGGAACCACTGAATGCCCGGCAGTTCATTTCTTTTTTCCTGTTCCATGTATCTTCCTCCGCAAAAAATTTATCTTCATTATAACATAGCCGGCATTTTAAGAGAAACTCCTCTTTCATCATGATACAATAGATATTATACAAGATGACAAGATGACATGATATCATGATATAATGAAACTATCCGGATATGGATATGGATTCAGTCAGGAGTGATTTACATGAAAAAATATGCCTTGATTCCTGCCCTTGCCCTGACGGCCTGCGCCGCCTTCATGCCTGTGGCTTCCGCATCATTTGGCACGGGCATCGGCGTGTCGTTTCCGACCTCGGGCTCGCACAGCACGGAAATCGTGCCGTCCTATGCAGCTTTCAGCTTTGACAATATCGTTGAAGAACTGACGGTCGAGCAAAAACACGGCCGTCTCGTCATGGAGCTCAAAGTCACGAACGACGGCGACAGCGACTATTCCATCGCCCACCGCGACGGACAGGTCTATGACTTCGCCATCCTCGACAAAAACGGCAAGACGCTTTACCAGTGGTCGAATGGCATGGCATTCACGCAGGCCCTGACAAGCTCGTCTGTCGCTGCCCATAAGAGCGAAGTCTACACGGCTGAACTTGACAGCAAGGCCTATCGCAAAATCAAAGAAGACGGTGTCCTTGTGACGGCCTGGCTCGTCGACACGCCTTACAAAATCACCACGCGCATGCCGACAAAAGTCGGCAGTTCCACGCCTGTGACCCTGCACGGCGGCATCATCATCGGCAACGGTCCCTGGTACGATGATTGAGCTGACAGCATCGACAGGCAAACAGCCAGACAAAATGTGACGAACCCCCGCGATTATGCTATACTAGAAGGAATCAATTGATAAAATCTCGATTTGTTAGTTCAAAAAACAAAAGGATGTGTATCATTTTTGGATAGTACAGACGCGGGCCTTTTGCTCGTCTTAGTTTTCCTTTTTCTCATCGCCAGTGCCTTCTTCTCCTTGATTGAAACGGCTTTGACCGAAAGTCACCGCGGCCGTCTTGAAAAGCTCGCGGAAGACGGCAATGCCGATGCAGAAGCCGCGCTCGGCCTGCTTGAAAACGTCGAAGCGCCGCTTTCCCTTGTGCAGGTCGGCATCACGCTCACAGGCCTCCTGCTCGGCCTCTGCACGGGTGCCTTTGTCGCACCGTTCCTCGCCGGTTTCATCAGCTTTCTGCCGCATGCCTCAGCCATCGCGATGATCGTGAGCATCGTCGTCATGACATATATCACGCTGCTCTTCAGTGAATTTCTGCCGAAGAAAAAAGCGGCCCAGAACCCTGAACACATGTTGATGAAATACCACGGCATTGTCGCACGTCTCACAAAACTTGCGCGTCCGTTCATTAAATTTCTTTCAGGCTCAGCCAACGGCGTACTGCTGCTGCTCGGCATCAATCCGCATGTCGAAGACACCGTCACCGAAGATGAAGTCAAGGACCTCATCGAGCAGGGTACAGAGGACGGCACGTTCGAAAAGTCTGAACAGGCCATGGTCGACCGCATCTTCCATATGAGCGACCAGACGGCCTACGCCCTGATGACGCCGCGTACTCAGATGCTCTGGCTTGACCTCACGGATTCCCTGAAGCACAATCTGCGCATCATCCGCGAGCATCCGCAGAATGTCTTCCCTGTCGGCCGCGAGAATCTTGATGATTTCTGCGGCGTACTCTACGCCAAAGACCTCCTCAATGCCTCGCTCGAGCGCAAATCCCTCGACCTTGCGCAGTACATCCGCAAGCCGATGTTCGTGCCGCGCTCCATGGAGACCTTCCGCGTACTCAACAAATTCCGCGATACCGGCATTCACGAAGCCATGGTACTCGATGAATACGGCGGCGTCATCGGCTTCATCACGCTGAACGATATCCTGCAGGAAATCATCGGCGACTCCATGTCGAATGTCGAGCCGGACCCCATCCAGTTCACGCCGCGTGACGAAAATTCGTGGTATGTTGACGGCCTCTGCTCCATTGACGATTTCAAGGAACGCTTTGATATCGCAGAACTCCCCGATGAAGACCACGACCACTACCAGACGATGGGAGGTTTCCTGACTTCTTACTTTGGCTACATTCCCAAAGTCGCAGAAAAATGCAGCTGGAACGCCTTTACCTTCGAAGTCGTCGACATGGACCGCGCCCGCATCGATAAGATTCTCGTGACGCGCGAGGAAAAGCCAGCAGAAGAACCGGCAGCGGACGGCAAACAGCCAGCTGCTGAAAACTCTTCTGAAACAAAATAACACGACACAAAAGCTCCGGCCAGACAAACGTCATGGCCGGAGCTTTTTGCTTTTATTTATTTACTTTTATTATAGGAAGATTCTCTTCAGACATCCTGACGGGAATCCGTCTTATCTGTCTTATCTGCCGCATCTGCAACTGCAGCAGCATTTTTGTCCGAAGCTGGCTCTGCAGCCTTTTCAGGAGCTTCAGGCTGCTCATCCTCGCTGTTCAGGCAGGCGAGCTTCTTGGCCTTCTCAGCATCTTCTTTGGCATCTTTTTCTTCATCGGCCAAAAGTTTCTGCTCGGCCTCTTTGACTTCCTCTGCTTCTGCCTTATCGCCCTCGAGGATCTTCATGAACTCTTCGCCTGTGATGGTCTCCTTCTCATAGAGGAACGAAGCGAGTTCGTCGAGTTTGTCGCGGTGCTCCTCAAGGAGTTTGATGGCCTTCTCATGCTGCCTGCGCACGAGTTCGACCACTTTTTTATCAATCATCTGCTGCGTAGCCGACGAGCAGGCAAGGCTCGTATCGCCGCCGAGGTAGCGGTTGTTGACGGTCTCCATCGCGACCATGTCGAATTCATCGCTCATGCCATAGCGCGTAATCATCGCGCGGGCAAGCTTCGTCGCCTGCTCGATATCGTTCGAGGCACCCGTGCTGACGAGGCCGAACTTGACTTCCTCAGCGGCACGGCCGGCCGTGAATGTCGCAATCTTATTTTCGAGTTCTTCACGCGACAGGATGTATTTATCCTGCTGCTCAACCTGCATCGTATAGCCGAGAGCACCCGACGTACGCGGGATAATCGTGATTTTCTGGACCGGTGCAGAATGCGACTGCAGGGCAGCGACAAGTGCATGGCCGATTTCGTGATAAGCGACCGTGCGTTTCTCCTGGTCCGACAGAATGGCATTCTTTTTCTGATAACCGGCAATGACGACCTCGATGCTTTCCTCAAGGTCCGCCTCGGTTACACTGTCACGGTGCGAGCGGACCGCGCGCAGCGCGCCCTCATTGATGATGTTCGCGAGCTCTGCGCCCGAAGCACCGGCTGCCATGCGCGCAATCGTATGGAAGTTGACATCGTCAGCCAGGCGGACCTTCTTCGCATGGACCTTCAGGATATCTTCACGTCCCTTGAGGTCCGGCAGTTCGACCGGCACACGGCGGTCAAAACGTCCCGGACGCAGGAGTGCGGGGTCCAGCGACTCCGGACGGTTCGTTGCCGCAAGGATGATGACGCCCGTATTGCCTTCAAAACCATCCATCTCCGTCAGGAGCTGATTGAGTGTCTGCTCGCGCTCGTCGTTGCCCATCGCAGCACCCGTACGCTTCTGGCCAATGGCATCAATCTCATCGATGAAGACGATGCACGGCGCCTTTTCCTTGGCCTGTTTGAAGAGGTCGCGGACCTTGGATGCGCCCATGCCGACGAACATCTCGACAAATTCAGAGCCGGCAATCGAGAAAAACGGCACACCGGCCTCACCGGCAACAGCCTTCGCGAGCATCGTCTTGCCTGTGCCCGGAGGGCCTACCAGGAGAACGCCCTTTGGCATCGAAGCACCAATGCTCGTGTATTTATCCGGATTATGCAGATAATCGACAATCTCAGAAAGATTTTCCTTCGCCTCATCTTCACCGGCCACATCGCTGAAATGAATGCCCTCGGAAGATGGCACGTAAATCTTGGCTTGGTTCCCCGAGCCCCCGAACATCATCGAATTGCCTCCGGCCTTATCCATGATTTTGCGGCTCATATACTGGCCAATCGCAAAGAAGATAATGAGGGGCAGAATCCAGGCGAGGAAGAAGCTCATGAGCGGCGAGGTCTCTTCCTTGATATCCTGTGTAAATGTTGCCCCTGATTCCATCAGACGCTGCGCCAGCGTCGGGTCATTCATGATGCCCGTCTTGTACTTCTTATGGTCATTCTTGACCGTATAGAGAATCTGATTCGACTGAATTTCTACATGGTCAACGGTCTTATCGTCGATGCACTGCATGAACGTGCTGTAATCAACCGGTTCAATCTGCGCCTGTTCCATATAAGGACGGGCCATCTCATTGAACAGCAGGATGAGCGCCAGCACGACGATATAGTAAAATGCCATTGGCTTTTTCGGCGATTTGACTTCTTTCATAAGATTCACCTCCAAATAAATAAACAAAAAAGAAAGGATAAAGAAAGGCCCCCGCGGCCTCGCGCGGGGGCACAGTCATGCCTGTACGTAAAGCGTCTTGACGACAATGTCAACTTCATGCACAATCATGCCCGTCATGAATTCGACGGAACTCCTGACCTTTGTCTGTGCCTGCTTCAAAAGTGTCGGGATATGATTGCCGTAAGTCAGCACGACATTGCAGGAAATCGTGAGACCCTGGTCTTCATCGCCGACAAAGAGATGTTTGACTTTGACATCGCTGACCTTGCTGAAAGGCCCTTCTGCCATGATGACATGGTGAACGATTGACTTGATGGTCGCATCATCGATGATGAGCTTGCCGTAATAGCTGAAAACCGGCCGCACAATGGATTTTTCACCAAGGCGGCGCCGCCTCGTCGACGAGCGCTTAAAAAAAGACTGCAGCGGGTCTATAAGGTAGCCTGAAAAATGAGGCTTGAGCTCAATAGTCGGCACCGGAATGATGTGCTTCCCCTGCTTGATGCGGTAAAAACGCGCCTTCTCCATCTCAGAACGCGTGGCGATATCCTCAATGCGGATGATTTTGGCGATAGGCGGCAGATGCAGGGCCCTCGTAATCTTCTGCACCATGTTCTCCGACGTGCCGAGAATCAGGATGCGATGAGGCTTGGTTTCCTCAATCGCCTTGCGGACTTCTTCGGCATGACCCGGCAGGATAAAAATCGCTCTGCGGACCGCCATAATCCTGCTTTTTTCTTTTTTAGCAGAATGGCCCGCGATGATTTTACCGTCTTTAATGAGAATGCCGTCATCAATGATGGCATCCGCATGATTTTTATGTGCTACAATCAGTGCACGATGGCTTTTGCCGGTCCCGCTCGGACCGACTAAGGCAATGACGTCCATCTATTCTCCCCTTGCTTTCAGAGTTTCTGTGCCGGACGGTAAAGTTTCTCCGCCCAGCAGTCGTCGATGGTAAAGATGCCAACTTCCTGAGGATAACGCGTGGCAAAGCCGTGAAAGTCAGAGCCTCCCGTCACCATGAGGTTATAACGCTTCGCCATATCCATGTAGCGCTCCGTGTCTGCTTCATCATGCTGCGGGTAAAATACCTCAAGCCCCTCTATGCCGCGGCAGCAGAGGTCTTCCACAAGTCTGTCATCCCCTATGAGCTTAGGATGGGCCAGTACCGGCGTACCGCCTGCCGCTTTGATGAGTTCGATGATTTCTTCGACTTCAAGGTGATAGTGCGGCACATACGCGGGCTTCCCCTTCATCAGCATCGTTTCAAAGGCCTCGCGCACAGTCGGAAAATATCCTTTTTTCACGAGGACGCGGCCGATATGAGAACGGCTGATCGAGCGGCTCGCACCAGCGATGGTCAAAACTTCCGTTTCGCTGATCTCATAGCCGAGCTGCTGCAATTTCCCCACCATCTCGCTGAAACGCGTCCAGCGTGCTTCTGTGACATCATTGAGCTTATCGACGAGTTCACCATAATAGATATCAATGTTATATCCTAAAATATGAATCTCACGGGTCGGATGATGGGCACTGAATTCGATGCCTGGGATAATGTGAATTCCTCTTGCAGGGTAAAGACCGTTCTCATACAGATGGCTGATTCCTTCCACCGTATCGTGGTCCGTGATGGCCATATAAGATAAGCCTGCTTCCTTTGCCTTAGCCACGAGTTCCTCGGGGGTCAGTTTGCCGTCCGAGTACGTCGTGTGCATATGCAGATCACTTGGCATCCTTATTTCACTCCTAAATCGTATCTGGAATTCGGTAAAGAGCGTTTACCGCGGTTCTACAATCAGCTTGATAGCGGTACGCTCTTCGCCGTCAATCTTGATATCCGTGAAAGCCGGGATACAAATGAGATCTACGCCATGCGGGGCAACAAAACCACGGGCAATGGCCACGGCTTTGACCGCCTGATTCAAGGCTCCTGCCCCTATGGCCTGCATCTCAGCACTGCCATTCTCACGGATAACGCCAGCTAAGGCACCAGCTACAGAATTTGGATTCGATTTCGCAGAAACTTTCAAGATTTCCATGATGAGCATGACCTCCTTGTTGATCAACTGCTGGAATATTCAATGCTATTCATGCTGCAGCGAATACCGGAACGATTGTTTAATCTACAAAATACCTACTATTTACTTACTATCCAAAACTATTACTAGTTCTATTTATTCGGCGCGTACCCCTGAATTCCTTCTTTTTCGCTTCACTTTCTAGAAAAGAGAAAAGACATTCGTCTTTTAGCAAATCAAAAGTCTTCTTCCCGCAGCAATATGCGCTCAATGCCAACTGTCTTATTTGCTGCGTCATCAATTTCAACTACGAATGCTGAATACACGCAGGGCCCCTCGGCAACGTCAAAACGCACGGGCATGGCCGTCGTGAACTTTCTCAAAATCAAATCCGTCTTGACGCCGAGCACGGAATCATGCGGACCGACCATGCCGAGGTCTGTGATGTAAGCCGTCCCCTTCGGCAGGATGCGTTCATCCGCTGTCTGCACATGCGTATGCGTACCGACCACGCCATTGACGCGGCCATCGAGGTACCAGCCCATGGCGATTTTTTCAGAAGTCGTCTCTGCATGGAAGTCAAGGAAAATAATATCACATTCGTCTTTCATCTCATGCAGCAGTTCTTCGACTTTCTGGAACGGACAGTCGAGTGGCGGCATAAAGGCACGTCCCGAAAGATTCATCACGCCGATATTCTTTGCCTTAAAAGGATACGAGCACCAGCCCCTGCCCGGTGTTCCCTCTGGGTAATTGGCCGGACGAATCAGGAAAGGCTCTTGATCGATGAATTCCAGTACATCTTTTTTATCCCAGACATGATTGCCCGATGTGATGATATCCGCGCCGCCGCGGTAAAGCTCGTCGAGTGATTTGCGCGTAAAGCCCTTGCCGCCCGCAGAATTCTCACCATTGACGATGACGACATCGATTTTCTTTTCCGCGCGCAGACGCGGCGTAATTTTGCAGAATGCCCGTCGGCCGGCATGGCCGATGACATCTCCCACCAACATGACTTTCAAAATTTTTTCCTCTTTTCTATCTTTCGGCGTTTCCGCACCTCATCAGCAGCGAACTCAGCGATTATAGACCACCACGCGGTCTCCCTCGCGCAGTCCGACCATATGCATGCGGAACTGAATTTCCGCGGCCTGACCGAGCATCTGGTCCAATAATTCACTCTGCACGGCAGCAAAATCCTGTTCAAGCGTTTTGAGCGAGTGGCTGTCGACCAGCAGGTTCCTGCCAAAATGTTCCGTAAAGAGACGCGCTATCAACGTCAGCTCATCGCGCTCCAGCGTCGCCACTTCACGCTCCACATGGAACATGACCAGCTTATGTTCCGCCGCGATTTCCTCGCCCCGGATTTCCAGATAGGGCTCCGTGCCGTCCATGAGCGCATGATACGTTGCAATGCTCTCAGAGAGCAGTTTCGTAAAAGCATCGAGCGCCTGCGGCGGATAACTGCCGCGCAGCACAAAATCAAGGGTCAGAGCAACCTTCTGCGGATCATAGGTGACCGAACTGATTTCCGGATAACAGACAAGAAGCGACGCTAAAAACTGAATCCCTGCTTTTTCCTCCGACTGTTTCCGGCGCTGTGATTTAAATCCAAACATGATAGTTCCCTCTTAACAGACTGAGGGTCCGGGACTTCGCCCCGCACCCTCAGTACAGCAGATTTCTTTATTTTGCATAATCGACGACGCGCGTCTCACGGATAACCGTGGCCTTGATCTGGCCAGGATATTCGAGCTCGTCTTCGATTTTCTTGACAATGTTATGAGCAAGAGCCGCAGCTTCTGCGTCATCCACCTTATCCGGTTTGACCATGACGCGAATCTCACGGCCAGCCTGAATGGCAAAGCAGCGTTCGACGCCGTCGAAGGACTCGGCAATCTCTTCGAGGCTCTTAAGGCGTTTGAGATACGATTCAAGGCTCTCACGGCGTGCGCCAGGTCTGGCAGCCGAGACAGCATCAGCAGCAGCGACGAGCACGGATTCGACGCTCGTTGCTTCGACATCACCGTGATGCGACAGAATCGCATTGATGACATCCTTCGATTCGTGATACTTGCGGGCAATATCGGCACCGATGGTCGTATGCGAGCCCTCGACCTCATGGTCAATGGCCTTGCCGATATCGTGCAGCAGACCGCCGCGTTTGGCGAGCATGACATCACAGCCGAGCTCTGCAGCCATGACACCGGCGAGATGCGAGACCTCGATAGAATGATTGAGTACATTCTGGCCGTAACTCGTGCGGTAGCGCAGACGGCCGAGCAGGCGAATGAGCTCCGGATGGAGTCCGTGCACGCCCGTCTCGAATGTTGCCTGTTCGCCGGCTTCCTTGATGCGCTGGTCGACTTCGCGTTTGGCTTTCTCGACCATTTCCTCAATACGGGCCGGATGGATGCGGCCATCCTGAATGAGCTTCTCAAGAGCAATGCGCGCAATTTCGCGGCGCACCGAATCAAAGCCCGACAGGATGACGGCTTCCGGTGTATCATCGATGATGAGATCGATGCCCGTCAGCGTCTCCAGTGTGCGGATATTGCGGCCCTCACGGCCAATGATGCGGCCTTTCATCTCATCGTTTGGCAGAGCTACGACCGAGACCGTCGTCTCAGCGACATGGTCTGCAGCGCAGCGCTGGATAGCCGTAGAAAGAATCTCGCGCGCCTTCTTGTCGGCCTCGTCCTTCGTCTGCTGGACGTATTCCTTGATTTTCATGGCCTTTTCGTGCTTGAGTTCTTCCTCAGCCTCGGCCATGAGCATCGTGCGTGCCTCGTCGGACGTCAGTCCGGAAATGCGCTCCAGTTCAGCTTTCTGCTGTTCATGCATCTCATTGACAGCAGCCTGGCTCTTGTCGAGACGAACCTCTTTGCGCGTCAGCGCTTCCTCGCGTTTTTCGATGGAATCCAGCTTGCGGTCAAGATTTTCCTCTTTCTGCACAACGCGGCGTTCCTGACGCTGGAGCTCCGAACGGCGGTCTTTCGTCTCACGTTCCAGTTCCTGACGCAGGCGATGGATATCTTCCTTCGCCTCGAGTAAAGCTTCTTTCTTTTTCGTCTCGCCACGTTTGGCTGCATCATCTACAATTCGTTTTGCTTCAGCTTCCGCCGAACCGATCTGGGACTCTGCCGTGCGTTTGCGCATGACATAGCCGCAGCCCGCACCGACGATCACTGCTACTATTACCGCTAATATTATTGTAACGATAATATTCACCCCCCTTTTCTTTTTTTGCTTTCATGCATAATTTATATCGGTAGTTTTGACATATAACTATACCTTTCTATTCTATCGGTTTTCCCCTTTAGTGTCAAGGAATCACAAACCTTCTGGAGAGTAGCCAGAGAAAAGATTTTCCGCTATAATAGAGACTGTCAGATTCCTCTGAAAAGGATAACAGTCAAGAAGGAAAAGAAGGGGTTTTATGTTCAAATGTTCCGTCTGCGGACGTGAGCTCAGCGAAAAAGAAGCATTGGTCCATCAGGGCAAGAACGGGGAAAAAGAAGTCATCTGCCCTGCCTGCTTTGAAAAAATCGTCGGCGTCGACTATGAGACGTTCCGCTATCGCCGCGAAAATGCCAAGCAGACTTTTTTCGCCGTGCTCTTCTGTCTCGCCGCCACCATCTACGCGTTCTTCGAAAAAGGCTGGCCTTATGCCGTACTCGGCATCGTCCTGACCCTGCTCGTCTATCTTTTCTCGAGCCGCACGGGCAAGCCCAAGACGAAAAAAAATACGAAAGCATGACAAAATTGTCCTTCCACTGGAGAAGGACAATTTTTGTTACCATTCTGTTACCATTTTTTCACGGCTGCCCGTCAGGCGTACTCATACCTTTTTCATGAAAGCATCATTTTGACAATATCGCGGCGGCTGACGATGCCCAGCAGATGCTTTTCATCGTCGAGCACCGGCACGCGTTTGACATGCTTGTCGTACATGATTTTGGCCACCTTGCTGACATCATCATCGGGATGCACGGCCACGACTTTCTTCGTCATGAGCTGCTCTGCTGAAATCGCCGCAATCTTGCGGAAAGCATCCTGATACTCGCGCAGACCCGAATAATAGATGACCGCACCGAGGATGCAGAGTTCATCCGGCAGCTCCGGCGCAAATTCCTTGCGCATGAGGTCGCCTTCGCTGACAATACCGCAGACCTTTCCCTCTTCATCTACCACCGGCAGTCCCGAAATGTCATGATCTACGATAGTCTGCGCAATTTCGCGGATTGATGCATCTTTTTTGACCGTAATGACGTTCTTCGTCATAATATCCTTAACCAACATATGAAACACCTCAATTCCTGATAATCATCGAGAGCATTCCCTCTTTGCTTAAGTATTCGCTATCTTTCGACAACATTCCTGCTGGAAAGAAAAAGTTGGTAAAATTCCTCTGACAACTCGTCATAATATGCTTGTTTTTTTCGCACTTTGCTCTATAATGTAACTAAAGTATGCTTCTTGAAATATCTATCGTTTATTTCAATAGAAATGGATGTTCGGTATGATACTTTTAAAAGAAGTATTAGAGGTATACTGTTATGATGAACAGAAAAGATATGAACCAGATCATCGGCAATCGTGTACGTCAAATACGGGACACCCATCAATATACACGGGAGCAGGTTGCAGAGTGGGCGGATATCTCGCCGCAGTTTCTGTCCGATATCGAGCTCGGCAAGAAGAGCATGACCTCCACGACCATCGTCAAGCTGGCCAAAGCTCTGCAGATCAGCACAGATTATTTACTGCTTGGCAAGACGAGTCTCGCTAAAGGCCCCGACCGCATGAAGAAGCTGCAGATTCTTGCCTCCTCTCTGCCAGACGAAAAAATACCGATTGCCGAAGACATGATGCGCGTTTTTCTTAGAGCTGTTGACGCAAACGAAACGAGCTCTGATGCCAAAAAACAAAATAAACAGCAAAAGAAACGCTGAGAATGCTCTTATCATCTCGACGAGAAAGAAGGATGCCGTATGCATGCGAGAAAAACTTGGCAAAAAAAAGCTGCTGCCATTTTGACAGCAGGCGTTCTGATGGTCCCGGGGGCCTATGTACTGGCGCCGGCTCCGACGGCTCAGGCGGAATTTGGTCTTGGCAGCATCATTGGCGCGGGCATCGAAGGTGCCATTGCGCACGCACAGCTGACGCAGACACTCAAGAAATACAATGACTCCGAAGAAGGACGTCAGGAATTTTTCGAAGAGATGAAAAAAGAATACGGCGTCAATAACGACTATGCCTTAAACAGCAGGATTGATACCATTATGGCGAACCTGACTGCCGGCATCGGCGCGGTCGACCCGACCATCTACGATAAGCCATACAATTATTTCATTAATAAGGATACGAGCTTCAACGCGTTCTGCACGCTCGGCCACAATATGAGCATCAACACCGGACTCTTCAGCGTCCTGACCAACGACGATGAAATTGCCGTCGTGCTCGGCCATGAGATGGGACACGGACAGAAAGACCATCCGGCCAAGGGCGCGCGCCGCAGCCTCAACATGGCAATTCTCGGTGAGGCGACGGGCACGACGCTCGGCAGCATTGTCACGACGGTCATCAACAACCGCAACATCACGAAGCCGATGGAACGCGAGGCCGATGCCCTCGCCTTTGAGTACATCACGCATACGAATTACAACCCCGGTGCCACGGCAGCAGTCTGGCAGCGCGTCATGGATAAAGAAAAGACGCAGCCGACGGCCTTCCAGCAGTTCATTTCCGACCATCCGTCCGACGGCGACCGCCGCGATGCGTATGTCAAGAAGCTCTACGAATACAGCAACAAGCATGTGACCGCCAAAGATGGCACCGTCAAAGTCAACGGCAAAGATTTTGTCACGCCGGCAGCCTCGGGGGATATGTCCGGTGCAGAGCGTTCCTACTTTGTGCTCGGCAATCTCGCGGCCGCTTACCACAATGGACATAACAAAGAGAAAGCCTATGTGGACGGCAAGACCGTCATGCTCGGCGCACAGCCCATCATGACGAGCACGTACGATGATGAAAGTGCCGCGAAGCTTGCCGACCGTCTCAACAAAATCAAATAATAAAGCTAATAAGACACAAAAAAATTGCTGCTCATGACGGGCAGCAATTTTTTTGCCATTGGCCAGATGTCAGGCATCCATCTTTTGATGAATCAGTCCTGGCACGGGCAGTTTTCTTTATGGAAATATTTGTTGATGATCTCAACGGCGCAGTAATCACCGCACATCGAGCAGGCACCTTCATCCTGCGGATTGCGTGCACCGCGTTTTGCCTTGGCAAGGTCCGGGTCGATGGCAAGCTCCATCTGCTTGTTCCAGTCGAGCACCTTGCGCGCCTTGGCCATCTCAAGGTCCCACTCGCGCGCACCCGGTACGCCGCGCACGAGGTCCGCTGCATGTGCGGCAATGCGGCTCGTGATGACACCCGTATGAACATCTTCGATAGTCGGCAGGGCCAGATGCTCAGCCGGCGTGACGTAGCAGAGGAAGTCGGCGCCCGAAACAGCTGCCAGCGTGCCGCCGATGGCTGCCGTGATGTGGTCATAGCCCGGCGCGATATCCGTGACAAGAGGTCCAAGCACGTAGAACGGCGCCTTGCGGCAAATGCGCTTCTCCAGCTTCATGTTCGCTTCAATCTGGTCGTACGGTACATGGCCTGGGCCCTCGACCATGACCTGTACACCGCGTTTCCAGGCGCGGTCAACGAGTTCGCCGAGCGTGATGAGCTCTGTCAGCTGCCCGCGGTCCGTGGCATCGGCCGTGCAGCCCGGACGCATGCCGTCGCCAAGGCTGATGGTCACATCGTATTTCTCGCAGATATCAAGGATATCATCATAATGTTCATAGAGCGGATTTTCCATCTCGTTGTGGAGCATCCAGCCGGCGATGAACGAACCGCCGCGGCTCACGATGTCCATAACACGGCCCTGACGGCGCATGCGCTCAATGGCCGAACGCGTGACACCGCAGTGCAGCGTCATGAAATCGGCACCATCTTTGGCCTGCTGCTCAATCGTCTCAAGAATATCCGTATCCGTCATCTCGACGACAGCGCCGTGCTCGCGGATGGAACGGACCGTAGCCTGATAGAGCGGCACCGTGCCGACCATGATGGGCGAATGTTCGATGATGCGCTGACGCGAAACATCGATATTGTTGCCCGTCGAAAGGTCCATAACGGCATCTGCACCGCAGCGCACCGCTTCGTCGAGTTTTTTGAGCTCCGGCTCAATGTCCGGGAACGTGCTCGACGTGCCGATATTGGCGTTGACCTTGACGCGCAGGCCTTCGCCGACGCCGCGCGGACGCAGGTTTTTGTGGTTGATGTTCGCACAGATGGCAATCGTGCCATTTGCCACGCGTTCGCGTATCGTTTCGGCCGGAATATGTTCTTCCTCGGCAACGATCTTCATCGCATCGGTGATGCGGCCCTCACGGGCCAGCTGCATTTGTGTAGCCATAATATTCCTCCTAATAAAAAAGCCGTCCGGCGTACCGGACGGCAAAATAGCTTTGTCACTTCCCTACGCAGGTCTTAACCCAACAGGTTCCAAGGGTCGAATCCAGAGATTCTCTCAGCCAAGCGGCTCCCCCAGCGAATCATTCTTTTCCTATTCATATGATGAGCTTCACGATTGTTTCCTTATGGAACAATCAGCTTCATTTATTTTAACAAATCTGTCCTAAAGATGCAATACAAATCCATGACTTTTCCATGTTCATGCGTAATACGCCAAAAATGAATCATGAATGCCATAAACATCAGGACAGCAGCAGACGGAAACGTTTCTGCGTGCGGCCGCAGCTGCATGGAGCCGGCACAGACTCAACCTTAAGGCCCGTGCGCAGGCGAATGAGCGGCATAGCTTCTGCAGCCAAAGACGTCAGCACAAGCTCGCCGCAGCCATCAGCAGCAGGCTTCCGTGTCACAGGGTCTATGACCTCTGCCAGCGTGTAGTCTTCCTGCAGATGAAATGTCAGCGCCGCCGGCTCACAGGGCAGGAATGGTGCCGCCGTCCCGAGCTCCGGCAAAGCAAGCAGGTGATAGACCTTGGCAGCTGTCATTTCCTGCAGCGTGGCCACGAGACTCTCTGACGGGACCTCCGTATGCAGGCAGAGTATGCGGGTAAGAGGCATTTCACAAAGGCCGCTGCCTTTCTGCTGGAGGATGTCGTCGAGCTCAATCAGGCGTTTCGGCGTGCCGGCCAGTGTCTCTGCCGGTACAGAATCAAGTATCGCCGGCCAGATTCTCTTATCCGCGCCGAGCATCACAGCGGCTGCACCGAGGAATTCGCCCGCATAGTGAAAATCCATGAGACGGCTGTCCGCCCCATCGCCGAGTACAGCCGCGAGGGAGGCATTATGCAGGCCGCAGGCCACAAGACTGCGCGTCATCTGCTCGACATGATGCGCAATATCCCCATTGGTCGCAAAGTGCAGAAAGCCTGTTTCCTCTTCATTATACCCTTCATTATATTCTTCATCGGCAGACAGTCCATCACCGTCTTTCATATAAGAGATGCGCAGCAGGCTCGAAAGCGGCATCGTCAGAAAGTCAAAAGCCCTTTTCCCCTGCAGTTCTTCTTTTGCCAGCAGTGGAAAATTCTGCAGGTCGCAGAGATCCTGCAAGTTGCTAGCATTTATCCCTGCCTCTGCAAAGCGTTCCCGGTAGTATGAGCACTTTTCACCGGCCCAGCGCAGTTCCTTTTTTAGTTTTTTCAATTGCAGCTCATGCAGTGCTTCTGCAGAAATCTGTTCAATCGATGGATTTGCAAACAAAAAAATCGTCCTTCCCGTTCTAAATCACAAAACCACAAAAAATTTCCCTCCAGGGAAAGTGACATATCCTGCCAAAAAGCATTCTGCCTTTTCGACAGCCTGTCAGATTTCCCTGGAGGGGGAAACTTTAGGGAAACTATAAACTTTTATTTGATGTCAAAAACGGTCTTATTGGCTTCCGATGGTTCCTTCGGCAGAACAATGTGCAGGACACCGTCTTCAAAAGAAACACTGACCTCGTCCTTGACAATGCCGTCAATTTCAAAGGTACGTTCAAACGTGCCCACGCGGCGTTCGCGGCAGATGTACTTGACATCCATATCCGGGTCCGGGCGCTCGGCCTTGATGGTCAGGTATTCACGGGCATCATCGTACGATACGGTAATCTGATCCTTGTGGAACCCCGGCAGCTCGGCAAAAATTTCATAACGGTCCGGTGTATCAATGACATCGACACGGAAAGAAGAAAACGCCCCGCTGACACGGCCCAAGGGATTGCAAGGCTGCTCTGTCATGAAGTCAATTGCCTTCTCCAGGGCCTCACGGCCGCGCTCTGCATTTTCGCGGATATTGAATGGAATCGGTCTGATCATCAAAATCGCCCCCAAATCTTCAACATAAAATTTATGTTCTTTTTTTCGGTATCTCTATTATAACTAAAATGTCTGAAAAATTCAAGAAAAGCCAGTTCCTCCCGTTGAGAAACTGGCTTTTCTTTTCTATTTGTTTTATCTGTTCTTAAATTTATCCAGAGCCTTCTGGTAATCCTGTACGAATTCGACTGTACCCATGTATTCACCTGCATCGTCATAGACAGCTGCGTAGCGCACACCGATTGGACGGCCCATGATGCGGCGCCATACTTCCATGTGTGTGCGTTTCTTCGCCTTGAAGTCGAGCAGCATCTGACGCACGACGGGAATGATCTCCGGCGGGTGGCAGTTGTATACCTCACGTCCAAGAGCGGAGAGCGGACGCGAGAAGACTTTGCCCTCATTGAGGAAATAGCGCAGGATGTCGTCTTTATCGATGAATGTGATGTCAACATCGAGAAGTTTCAAGATGCCCTGCAGCTGACGGACGGTCAGCTCGCCTGTCGGCAGCTTGACTTTGCCATCGAGCACAGACGGCTCCACCTCTGCGTTCTTCTCTGCGAGCCACGTTTCTCCTTCCGGCCAGCGCGGCATCGTGTTGACATCGACAAAGGCCATGCCCATCTCGAAGAGGTCGCGGTACACTTCATACCACTGCTCCTGCGTAAAATAGCGCAGGGACAGCGGAAACAGGATGCGGTCCTCCTTGAAAATCATTTCGCGAGTGCGCGTGCAGACCTGATTGATGCGTCCCTTATATAACGGATAGTTTTCCGCGTCTTCTTTCAGTGCTTTCGTGATGGTGCCGAGCTCGCGCTTGATTTCATCATCCACGCCCCACATGACCTGGGAAGGTCCCGTGACACCGTAATCATAGAGAATTGGCATCAGGAGTTCTTCTTTTTTGGCGTAATGCGAGCGGACGGCATTGAGGCCTGCCACCATGCCCGTGATTTTGACCACATCTTCGCTGCCTGTCATCTCATGCTGAATGGCATCGAGATGCTGCATGAGCGCTTTATTCTCAAGCTTCAGGAGACTCAGGGGATGCCCCTCCGGCAAATCTTCTTCTGCGAGAAACTGCGAAGCAGCGGCAGCTTTATGCGTTTTTTCTGCCATGGCCTGCAGCTCGGCCTTTTCCATCTCATTGCGGTCATGGAAAAGTGCGGCATGAACATCGCAGAGTTTCTGAACATCTTTCAAAGGCACGCCGCCCTTGATGAGGTCCTGCTCTGCTTCGGCAATCTCCTCCGCACCGACATGCTCGAAATTGCGCACAAAGTCAGCGCGCACGGATTCGAGGGATTCGCCGTTATTGAGGCGTCCGACGTACTCGCGCAGCATAGTCTGACGCTGCTGTTCCTCGGCGCCGACAATCGTGAAGCCTTTCTTTGCGAGCGTCTCGCGGATTTTTTCCATCGGGATGCCCTTGACGACAGCGCCGCGCGGCAGCGTCATGATTCTGCCCATGAGCTTCAGGGCCGCCGGCTTCATGATATCCGTAAAGCCGAGTTCCGCAAGAATTTCCTTAAGTTCCGGATATTCCGTAACGAGTTCAGCAACACTTTTATTTAAATCAATCTTTTTCATATCATATGGCTCCTTCCAGGCGAGCTGTATCAAGATTTCGTTCTCTCTGTTATGAGATGATTATATTACAGGACTCCGCCTCTTAGTTGTACCATTTGTTACATAAAGACGCAGAACATGTGCGCATCCATCTGCAGGCTCATTTCTCGACGTAATGACTGAAGCTGCCGATGACGAGCTGCGGGAATTCGCGGTGCAGGACTTCCATAAAATGACGCGTGCCAAGGATTTTGCCCTGCGGCTCCGGCATGATGTCGAGGAAGGCATCAGGGTCGATGTTGAGATTGCGCACCTGAATCATCTGCACGGGCAGTTCGCGGAAGAAATCCTGCCAGGCCGCGAGTTCCTCCTCGCGGTCATTGAAACCGGGGAAATAGAGCAGATTCAGCGAGACATAAACGCCGTGGTCAAGAGCATAGCGAATGGAGTCCTTGACATTTTTCAGGTGGTAGCTTGCGCGGTAATAGGCATCATAGCCCTCATCGCGGGCACTGATGATGGAAACGCGCAGCGAATCGAGCCCGGCATCGACGATTTTCCTGATGCCCTCGGTCCAGCCCGCATTCGAGTTCATGTTGATCTGGCCCTTTTTCGTCTTGGCACGGATGAGCTTGATGCCTGCCGCGATATTGTCAGCAGCCAGTGACGGCTCGCCTTCGCAGCCCTGACCAAAGCTGACGATGCCATCGGGCGCGACAGACAGATGGTAAATGCCGACTTCCGCGATTTCCTCAGGCGTCGGGCGGAATTTGATGCGTTCCTGCGGCGACGGGCAGCATTCTGCCGGCTGCAGCGAAATACAGCCGAAACAGTTGGCATTGCAGACGGGCGAAGTCGGAATGCCGCACTCCCAGCGGCGGTAAAAGAGATTCTGCGCCGTGCAGCAGTGCCATTTTAAGGAGCAGCCGCCGACCTGCTCGACGATGCGGTTGCCCGGCAGATCCTTCTTCGTGCGCTTGACGAGCTTCGGCAGCTCCTTCGTATTATAATGAACGGGATCCCACTTGTCATTTTCATCCGTGTAAACAGCCGCACAGCAGAGCTCATCATGATAAACCACGACAGCCGTATAGCCGTAGAGCGGCAGGCGCTGTGCCTCTTCGGCGCGCTCATAAGCCGGCATGTAAAGCCGCGTGTAGCCCGCAGGCAGTATGGCAGCTACGGCAAGGCCGCTTATGGGCATGGTTTCACCATCGGGGCTCTGACCGACAGCCAAACGGTCCGGCAGCAGCATGAGGTCGGCGCTTTCCGGCAGCGGAATCAAATCTTCCGGTTTTAAAAGGATATTTTCGCGTCCCGTGCGGCCCATGCCGCGCATGCCCTGTGCATCGAGAATATTACCGTCTTCATCGGCGTAAACTGCCGTAATCATCTCATTTGTCTGCTGACTCATCGTTCTTCTCCCCTTTATCGTCATGTACAGCTGCTTCCTGCACGGCTTTTTTCGCTTTTTTCTTCTTTTTCGGATTGAACTTGTTCATCGCCATATCGACATCATCCTGTACGATGCACTCGACCGCGGGAATCAGATACTGAATGGCCTCTTTGATTTTCGGCTGGTCCTCATCGGAAAAACCTGCCAGCACGTGATTGACGACGGTCCAGCCCGGCAGCGGCCGGCCGATGCCGATGCGCACGCGCGCGAAATGCTCATCGCCGACATGCGCGAGAATGGACTTGATGCCGTTGTGGCCGCCCGCACTGCCCTTCTTGCGGATGCGGATGGTGCCGGCCGGAATATCCATATCGTCGTGTACGACGATGAGATCTTCCGGAGCCAGTTTATACCAGTTCAGGATGGGGCCGATGGCACGGCCGCTGTCGTTCATATACGTCTGCGGCTTGACTAAAACGACTTTTTCCGTGCCGATGCGCGTATCGGCGACCTTGGCATCGAATTTATCCTTCCAGTCGGACTCCGCGACGCCGAGTGCCTCGGCCAGAGCATCGACGAACATAAAGCCGACATTATGTTTTGTCTTAGCATACTCGGAACCGGGGTTGCCAAGACCTGCAATGATTTTCATATGTGATTTGCCTCTTTCTTATTGATTCGGCTAAATTTAGCCAATCCTATCATGCTTAATATGTACCTTTCAGTTTACCATATCCTGCGGCATACAGCAAAAGGCAGCAAAAAAGTCTCTCAAGCAAAGCTCAAGAGACTCGATTTCTTTATGAAATTTACGATTCAGCCTTTTCGCTTTAATCATTGGCCGTCGGGTCGCCAATCAGGAAGAGATAAGCGAAGACGACAATGCCCAGAGCGATGCGGTACCAGCCGAAGGCCTTGAAGTCATTCGTCTTGATATAGCGCATGAGGAATTTGATGGACAGGATGGAAACGATAAAAGCCGTGACCATGCCCACGACGAGGATGATGATTTCCGCTCCTGTATAATGGAAGCCGAATTTGACCATCTTCAGGGCACTGGCACCAAACATGACGGGGATGGCGAGGAAGAACGTGAATTCCGCTGCCACCGTACGGCTCGCGCCGAACAGCAGACCGCCGAGGATAGTCGCACCGGAACGGCTCGTGCCCGGCACGAGAGAAAGGACCTGGAACACACCGATGATGAAAGCGGTCTTATAGTCGAGGCGGCGCAGATCCGTGATAGCCGGACGGCGGTGCTTGTTGTAATTCTCGACAATGATGAACATGATGCCGTAGAAAATCAAAGTAGTCGCCACGACAGGAGCCGTCATGAAATGTTCTTCCATATATTTATTGAAGAGAAGACCGATGACGGCCGCCGGCAGGCAGGCCACGATGACTTTCAGCCAGAGCTGAATGGTATCATGTTTCTCCTGGCGTGTCTTCCACGAAGAGAACGGATTGAGCTTTTCAAAGCTCAAAACGACAACAGCCATGATGGCGCCGAGCTGGATGACCACCAAAAACATGTCCATGAATGCCTTGCTGACATCCAGTTTGATGAACTCATCGACAAGAATCATATGGCCCGTACTCGATACCGGCAGCCACTCCGTAAGTCCCTCAACCACACCAAGGATGATGGTCTTGAGTAAATCGGCAATACTAAGATCCACTTTTCTTCCTCCTAATACACAACTATGCTTTTTTGTTTTTTCAACAGTATGCCCATTATAGCACAGCTCCTGCTGCTCTGCATGGAAAATTCATGCAGGCTTGACGATTCCCGTGCCCTAAGACGTGCTTCATTATAGGATATGCAGTTAAACAGCAGATAAACAGAATATAAATGTGAGCAAGTCACGGAATCTCTTCATTTTCCCTGTTATACTAAAGGCAAATCCAAGGAAATGCGTCGTAAATGCACATGGATTCCATATAAAACACGCGTGATACTTTTTTCGTATGAACCAGGGAGGTTTTTCTTATTATGGCAGCAGTAGTGATTACCAAAGATAATTTTGAGAGCGAAGTACTCAAGGCAGAAGGCACGGTCCTCATCGATTTCTGGGCAACGTGGTGCGGTCCCTGCCGCATGCTCTCCCCGATTGTCGACGAAGTCGCCAATGAGCGCACGGATGTCAAGGTCGGCAAAATCAACGTCGATGAACAGCCGGAACTCGCCCAGCAGTTTGGCATCATGAGCATCCCGACGCTGATTGTCTTCCGCAACGGCCAGAAAGTCAACGAATCCATTGGCCTGATTCCAAAAGAAAAAGTCGAAGAACTCATCGGCTGATTTCGAAACATCCTAAAACGGAAACATCCTAACTCCACACTCCACATTTCTCTCCAAATACATACATCTTACAAAAATCTGCTGTATCCGCAGCTCAGTAAGCCCCTGCGAGCTTCTTCAAAGCCTCTCGGTCCACAATCTGCAGGCAGCTCCGGCCCGTTCTGGTCCAGCCTTCCTGATTGAAGTATTTAATCAGGCGGGTGACGACCTCACGGGCCGTTCCCATATAGCGGGCCATCTGCTCATGAGTCAGATGGACCGTATCCGACTTTCTCTCCCTGCTCTCTTCGAGCAGAAAAATGGCAAAGCGGCGGTCCGCCGACAAAAAGAGCACCTGCTGCAGCTTCCAGAGCATGTCGGAAAGGCGCTTCGAGGCCAGTTCATAGGCATAGCAGCGCACGTAAATATTGTTATCCGAGAGCTTTCGGAACGCCGAAGCATCTGTCAGCAGTACATCGGTATCCTCTTCCGCGTCAATGTAGACATCAAAGGTCACGGAATCCAGTGTACAGGCAGCTGAAAGAATGCCGATATCATCGGGGAAGAGACGGTAAAGCGTCACATCGCGTCCATCTTCCGACAGTGTATAGACGCGCAGCTGCCCTTTCTTGAGCAGGAGGACGCCGATGCAGTCAAAGGGGCCGCGGTGAACCTGTGCCCCTTTTTCGTAATGAACGGCATGGGTGTGCGTATTCAGAAGTTCCTTTTCTGCATCCGAAAGATGCGGCCAGAAACTGAAGTGACGGATAAAGAGATCGGTTACGCTTTTTTTATTCTGATTCATAATGTCACCCTCTAACGAAGAACGAAACGAAGAAAAAGAGCCTTTTCTGCGGAAAAGGCTCTTTTTTCATCCAATATCAAAAATCAATCAGCAAACGCTGCTCGTATCTTAGCGAAAAAGCTGGCTGACGGAACGATGGCTCTGGATGCGCATGATGACATCGCCAAGGGCGTCTGCAAGCGACAGGACGACGAATTTGTCCGACTGTTTTTCCGGCGGCAGCGGAATCGTATCCGTGATGACGAGTTTTTCAATCGGGGACTCGTTAATGCGCTGAACAGCCGGGTCCGAGAGAATGGCATGCGAGCACGAAGCAAAGATGCGCTTTGCACCGCGTTTCTCAAGGGCGCGTGCACCTTCGCAGAGGGAACCTGCCGTATCGACAATATCGTCGATGATGACAGCCGTCTTGCCCTCGACATCGCCGATGAGGTTCATGACCTCAGCGCAGCCCGGACGCGGGCGGCGCTTCTCGATGATGGCAATCGGAGCCTGCAGATGGTCTGCGAGCACGCGGGCACGCGTAACACCGCCGAGGTCCGGCGAAACGACAACGACATCGTCGAGTTTCTGCGTGCGGAAATAATTAGCAATGACCGGAGCTGCTGCCAGATGGTCAACCGGGATATCAAAGAAGCCCTGAATCTGACCAGCATGGAGGTCAACCGTTACAACGCGGGTAACACCAGCCGTCGTCATGAGGTTCGCGACGAGCTTTGCGGAAATCGGCTCACGGCCGCGCGTCTTGCGGTCCTGACGTGCATAAGCGTAATACGGTACAACAGCCGTAATGCTGTGAGCCGAAGCACGCTTGCAGGCATCGGCCATAATCAGGAGCTCCATGAGGTTGTCATTAACCGGATAAGACGTCGGCTGGATGATGAAGATATCCTTGCCGCGGATACTCTCGCTGATCATGACCTGCGTCTCACCATTGTTGAAATGACCGACATATGCATCGCAGAGATTTACGCCGATATGGTCTGCAATCTTCTTTGCGAGATCCGGGTTTGCATTACCGGTCAGGATGCATAAGTTTCCAGTGTCTAAAGCCATTTTGTTAAAATCCTCCAAATCATTACACCTAAATCTTTTCTCAAAAAGACGGGCTGGACCCAGTCTTTCCTTCTTTTAGTATAACACGCCGGAAAGAAAAAGGACATACTTCCTTGCAATTTGACAAAAAAAGTCTGGCTATCCCTTTTCGCAGCGAATTACTCGCGTTTGTCATGCCAGCTTTCGATAACAGTCTGACGTGCGCGGGCGATGGAGAGTTTGCCTGCAGGAGCCGTCTTGGTAATCGTGGAGCCAGCTGCAATATAGGCATTGTCCTCGACCGTGACCGGTGCGACGAGATTCGAATTGCAGCCGACAAAGGCGTTGTTGCCGATTTTTGTACGGTGCTTAATCTTGCCATCGTAATTGACCGTGATGGTGCCGCAGCCCATGTTGACATTCTCGCCCATATCGCAGTCGCCGATATAAGAGAGGTGCGGCAGCTTCGAGCCTTTGCCGATGTTGGAGTTCTTGACTTCGATGAAGTTATCGATCTTGACATTCTCAAAGAGATGCGTGTTCGGACGCAGATGGACGAACTGGCCGAGCTTGACATTGTCGTCAATCTGGCATTCATGAGCATAGACAAACTGCCCCGTCACATGATTGCCGCATTTGACATCCTGGAAGCGGACATTCGGGCCGAGTTCGCATTCTTCACCAATGACCGTGCCATGCTCGAGCCAGGTCATCGGGTAGATAATCGTGTCACGGCCGACCTTGACATCCTCGTCGATGTACGTCGTATCGGGGTCCATAATCGTGACGCCCTCATTCATGAGCTCTTCGTTCTTGCGGCGGCGCAGGATTTTTTCAGCACCGGCAAGCTGCAGGCGCGAGTTGATGCCGAGCGTATCTTCATAATTATCCGCAGCCACAGCCCAGATTTTCTCGCCCTTCTTCTTGAGGATTTCGAGAACATCCGGCAGATAGTACTCGCCCTGGGCATTGTCATTCGTGACATGCGAAAGTGCCTCAAAAAGGTCTTTGGCTGCAAAGCAGTAAATGCCGGAATTGACTTCGCGTACCTGACGCTCTTCCTCCGTGGCATCCTTATGCTCAACGATTTTTTCTACAGAACCGTCTTTTGCGCGGATGATGCGGCCGTATCCCGTGGCATCCGGCATGATGGCCGTGAGGACCGTGGCCTTCGCCTGTGCTGCAACGTGTTCATCGTAGAGTTTCTTCAGCAGGCTGCCCGTCAGAAGCGGCGTATCGCCGCAGAGGACCATGACCGTGCCCGTCTCATCTTTCAGGAGTTCTTTTGTCTGCAGAACAGCATGGCCTGTGCCGAGCTGCTCCGTCTGCGTGACAAATTCTGCCTGCGGGCCGATGGCCTCGCGGACCATATCGCCGCCAAAGCCCGTCACAACGATATTGCGCTTCGCACCTGCTGCCTTAGCCGCATCAATGACATGCTGGAGCATCGTCTTGCCTGCAGCCTTATGCAGGACCTTCGGCAGTTTGGATTTCATGCGTGTGCCCTTGCCAGCAGCGAGGATGACGGTTACTAAATCTGACATTTTATCGTTCTCCCATCTTATCTATACTTGATTGTATTCCTATACTATAGGATACTATTTTGACTCTCGTTTGAATTACGCCTTAGCCTTTGCAGAGCGCGTTTTTTTCTTTTTGGCCGCACTCTTCTGCGACGTGGCGATATCCATGGCCTTCAAGAGTGTCTTCTCGGAGTTCTCCATATGATGCTCTGCCGCTTTGCGCGCTGCGCGGCCATCGCCGTTGGCTATGGCTTCCACGATTTCACGGTGCTCATCAAGGGTAGCTTCCAGACGGCCCGGATACGACATCGAGAGTGTACGGAAACGCGTGAGCTGGTCGCGCAGATTGGAAATGATTCCAACCAAGCGGTTATTGCGTGCCGCATGATAGAGCAAATCATGGAATTCAATATCCGTCTCGACGATTTTTTCCATGGCCGCTTCACGGTCCGGACCGTCTTCATACTCTTTGATATAACCGCCGATGACGACAAGCAGCCGCTGCAGATGTTCAAGTTCATCTTCCGTGATATGTTCTGCCGCGAGACTGTTGGACAGAGACTCCAGTGCCGTGCGAATCTCAAAAATTTCATTGATATCGCGGATGGACATATCCGCCACATACGTGCCGCGGCGCGGCATCATGACAACATAGCCTTCAAGCTCGAGTTTGCGGATGGCCTCACGCACCGGCGTACGGCTCACGCCGAGTTCCTCGGCAAGCTTGATTTCCATGATGCGTTCACCGGGCTTCAAGATTCCCTTGCGGATAGCATCCCGCAGAGATTCACAAACGACTTCACGCAAAGGCTGATAACTATCTAACTTAATCGGAGTCAATCTCTGATCCATTTCTGATTCCCTCAATTCTGATCCTTGTTTTTTCCTGCCGTCTGACAGACGAAGATATCCGCATCCGTCTGCCCGCGCAAAGCAGCGGCGGCCTCCTCTGCTGCCGTTTTGTCTGCAAAAAGTCCGAAGACGGTCGGGCCGCTGCCCGACATCATGCTGGCCATAGCACCTTTTTTAAGGAGCCAGTCCTTGTACTGCGCGATAACAGGATACTTTTTAATAGTAACACTTTCAAGAACATTACACAATAATGAAGCAATCCCTTTTCGGTCCTGTGCTGCAATTTTCTCGCAGACCGCCGCATTTTCCGGATGCTTCTCTGCCCCATGTGCATCGTAATTCTGATAAGCCCAGGCTGTCGAAACCGAAATTTTCGGCTTGATGAGCACGACCCAGAATGACGGCACGGCAGGCAGCTCCTTGAGAATTTCGCCCCGTCCTGTCGCGAGCATGGTACCGCCCATAAGGCAGAAGGGGATATCCGAGCCCAGTTTTGCTCCATAGACACAGAGTTCCGGCAGCGTAAGCCCCAAATCATAAAGGGCATTGACCCCGCGCAGAGCAGCAGCTGCATCGGCACTGCCGCCCGCGAGGCCCGCTGCAATGGGAATGCGTTTCGTAAGGTCAATACGCACGCCGCCCCTGACATTCTTTTCCCTGAGCAGCAGGGCAGCTGCCCGCCAGGCAAGATTCTTTTCGTCCGCTTCAAGCCCCGGCACATCAAGGGTCAGTTCAATGCCTTCAGGGATTTTCTCGAAAGTCAGCGTATCGTGAAGACTGACCGACTGCATGACCATAGCCACTTCGTGAAAACCATCCGGCCGTTTGCCGAGGATATCGAGTGTCAGATTGATTTTGGCATTTCCCTCTACGGTAATCAAATTATCTCCCCCAATAAAAATTTTGCTGATGCCGTATTTTAACAGCTGAAATCTCGCTGTCCGTTGAAATGCGGCAGTAAAGCCAAAACTTCAGACGGACAGTGGGCCGCGCAGAGCCCGCATTTTTTGCAGAGCAGCGGGTCAAAATGAAGCCGGCGCTCCTCTCTGGAAAAAGTCAGGGCATTTGTCGGACAGACGACCGCGCAAAGACCGCAGGCCGTACAGCCCTGTCGGACTGCCATACCATAAAAAAGTGTGTTTGCTTCTATCCTCTGAGGCCCCTGACGCTTCAGCCACGTCATTTCGTCAAAGAAATAGAAGCGTTCAATCTGGGAGTCCGCAATTTCCTGCAGGCCCTTCGCTGTCGAATGAAACAGTGCCTGAAAGAAACTGCGCCGTTCCACTTTTGGGGCAGGTTTGGGCTGTGTTTTTTGCGGCTTGACATGAACGAGCCGAATTTCGTCTTTCTGCGCGCGGTGCAGCGCTTCGTTACAGGCCTCCACTTCGCCAAGAAGCCACTCGTAAACAGCAGGCCGGCACTTCTGACACCGCGAGATATCAAGGCAGAGACTGCGCTTCGAGGCCAATGCCCATAAAATTCGGCGGTTCAGGAAGCCCAGGCAGGATACATTCCCTTCCCCCGCTTTTTGGCACATGAGCGCCTGTGGCTCAAGTTCTGCCGCCTTTTCTAAGGCACGTTCGTAATCTTCCGTTGACATAATGGCCGCAGTCGGGCAGACTGCCTGACAGAGTCCGCAGCCATCGCAGCGGCTCATATCAATCACATGTTCCTGAATCGCGTTCTGCGGACAGATTTTTTCACACAAATGACAGTTGACTGCTCCATCGTGCACAAGGCAGCGGGCAAGATCGATATTTCGTTTACTCAAAATCTTTCTCTCCTATCATAATTGTCTCTATTATACCATATATAGAGCGGTCCGACAGCCTCTCCAGTCCCTCTTCAAGAAAAACAGATATCTGCGATAATTATTTTCTTTTAAGACTAAATATACTTTTTAATTGTCTTAACTGCCAATTTACGCTATAATGGAGTCATAGTGAGAAGCATCACACTGCATTAATACAAAAGGAGGGCAAGATTCATGGATGCACTTATCCTATCACGATGGCAATTTGCCATCACTACCGTCTACCATTTTCTATTTGTCCCTGTGACTCTTGGGCTTTCGATTTTCGTCGCTCTGCTCGAGACGTGCTATGTCCGCACGAAAAAACCAGCCTGGAAAGAGACCAGCCGCAAGCTCGTGCGGTTCTTCGGCACGCTGTTCATCATCAACTTTTCGATGGGTGTCGTAACCGGTATCGTACAAGAGTTTCACTTTGGCATGAACTGGTCGGAATATTCCCGCTTCATGGGCGATATTTTCGGTGCACCGCTGGCACTTGAGGCCCTGACTGCCTTTTTCCTCGAGTCGACCTTCCTCGGCATTTGGATTTTCGGCTGGAATAAACTCTCCGAAAAAGCCCACTGTATCTGCATCTGGGTCGTTGCCTTTGCCAGCAATCTCTCGGCTTTCTGGATTCTCGTGGCCAACTCCTTCATGCAGCATCCGGTTGGCTTTGCCATCCGCAATGGCCGCGCCGAAATGACGGACTTTTTCTCACTCGTCACCAATCATTACGTACTCGGTGAATATTCACACACTCTCTTTTCCGCAATTGCTACGGCAGGTTTCCTCGTCATGGCCGTCTCAGCCTGGAAAGTACTGCACGATGAAGCTTCGCGCCGCGCTTTCACGCAGACGCTCAAGGCTGGCGCTCTTTTCATGCTGCTCGGCCTTTTCGCCACGATGGGCAGCGGCCATATGCACGCCCAGTATATTGCACAGGTCAATCCGATGAAGGTATCTTCCTTTGAAGCTCTCTGGGAAACGGAAGACCCTGCTCCATTTGCCATTGTCGCCGACATCAACGAAGAGCAGCATAAGAACAACATGGAACTCACAGTTCCGGCTGCCTTCTCGTTCATGCTCTACAATCAGCCGTCAGGTGCTGTGCCAGGCATCAATCAGATTCAGAAGGACTACTCCGAAAAATTTGGTCCCGGTGAATACCGTCCGGATGTCACGGGCATGTTCTGGAGCTTCCGCATCATGATTGGTCTCGGCGGTCTCATGATCCTGCTCGGCCTCATCACGGCTTATCTCGGCTGGACGAACCGCCCCATGGCCTGCCCTGCCCTGCTGAAAGTGTTGCCTTGGCTGCTGCCAATTCCTTATATTGCCAACAGCGTCGGCTGGTATGTCGCTGAAGCAGGCCGTCAGCCCTGGATTGTCTTTGGCCTGCAGAAAACGAGTGACGCTGTCTCGCCAAACCTCACAGGCGGCGATGTCTGGCTGACGATGACGGGCTTCACGCTCATCTATCTCGTACTCGCCATTGTCGCACTCTGGGTGGCCATGCGCTTTATCAAGAAAACTCATATCTCCTTTGAAGAAGGGAGGAATGCATGATGGATCTCCAAATTCTCTGGTTCATTCTCATTGTCGTACTCTTTACGGGCTTTTTCTTCCTCGAAGGCTTTGATTATGGCGTCGGCGGTCTCATGCCGTTCCTCACTTCAGATGAAGAGGAACGCGGTGAGATTCTGCGCACGATCACGCCGGTCTGGGACGGCAACGAAGTCTGGATGATCACAGCCGGCGGCGCTATGTTTGCGGCTTTCCCACACGTCTACGCCACGATGTTCTCAGCCTTCTACCTCGCGCTTTTCCTCATGCTCGTCGCCCTCATTCTGCGCGGCGTTGCCTTTGACCTGCGCGGCCGTCAGGAATCTTCCTGCTGGAAGCGCTTCTGGGACGGTGCCATCTGCTTTGGCAGCATCGTGCCGGCTTTTCTCTGGGGCGTAGCGGTCACGGACCTCATCGCTGGCCTGCCCATCAACGAAAAAATGATTTACATGGGCGGTTTCTTTGACCTCCTGACCCCTTATTCCGTTATCGGCGGCCTTGCTTTCCTGTTTGTCTTCCTCTATCACGGTGCTTCCTTCCTGACCATCCGTCTCGCAAAGGAAAGCCTGATTCTTCGCTGTCAGGAAATCGGCCTGAAGGTCGGTGTCATCGCCGCCATCTTCTTCGTGCTCTGCATGGTCCTGACACTGCAGTACACGGACCTCTTCACGAAGCCGGTTGCAGCCGTCGCCCTCTTCGGCGCCGCGCTCTTCTTCGTCATCGCCATCCTGAGCATGAAACTTGGCAAAGGCAGGGCCAGCTTCCTTCTGAGCGCTGTCGCCATCGTGGCCACGACCGTTGCGTTCTTTGCCGGTCTTTTCCCGCGTCTCATGGTCTCGAGCCTCAATCCGGCTTACAGCCTGACGATTGCCAATGCTTCTTCGAGTCCGTATACGCTGTCCGTCATGACCGTGGCAGCCGGCATCTTCGTGCCGATTGTGCTGATTTATCAGATCTGGACGTATTACATCTTCCGCAAACGCGTCACGCCGAAAGATGCCGAGGAACATTATTGATCATTTCTAAGTCACAGAACAGAAACATATGAAAAATCTCTTCTTTCTTCAGACCATGCGCCTTCATCGAAAAAGTCTCATCTTCCTCGTGATGCTTGAGACTCTGCGGGCCCTGCTGCTCGCCGGTGCGGCCTTTGCCGCAGCGAAATTCGTCGACGGCGTCTTCCTGCAGGGAAAAGAGCTAAAAGAAACAGCACCAGTCCTTCTGGTGCTGTTTCTTATACTCTCCTGCCAATACCTCATGGTTCTGCTGCAGAACCAGCAGGCACGATCTCTTTCCCTGCAAGCGCGCACCATGGTACGCGAAAAGCTCCATCAAAAACTGCTGAGCAAAGAGAGCCAGTCGCAGCCTGACTTTCAGGACCATCTTCTGCCTCTGGCCTTAGAGGAGACCGATGCCCTCGACCTCTGGTTCACGCGCGTCCTGCCCGTACTTTTAGGGCTCATCGTCACCCTGCCTCTGCTGCTCATCATCGCCGCTCTTGCCGACCCCCTGACCGGTCTTTTGATGCTCATCACCGTGCCGATTGCCCCGTTTCTTCTTTACTTAATTGGCCGTGTGACACGCGAAGCCAGCGAAAAAGAGTGGCAGAAACTCACAGAACTCTCTTCCGGCTTTGCCGAACTTTTAAAAACACTGCCGACGCTCAAGCTCTTCCGGCAGGAAAAGAACATGGGCAAAAAAGTCAAAGCACTCAGCGAGGACTTTGCTGCGGCTGCCCTGCGCGTCCTGCAGCTCTCCTTTGTCTCCGCCTTTGCCCTTGAGCTCATCACGACCCTCTCGATTGCCATCATCGCCGTCGGCATCGGTCTCCGGCTGCTCTACGGCCATCTGACCTTCCTGACCGCTTTTTTCGTCCTGCTCCTGACACCGGAATTTTACCAGCCGCTGCGTCAGGCCGGCACGGCCTTTCACGGCGGCATGACGGCCATGACGGCAGAAAAATCACTGGCTGCTGCCCTGAAGCAGACACCCCCTCCGCCTGCCCCTGCTGACCGCGTCAAGATAGAGGATGTACCAGACGCCGCGCTGACAGCAGAGAACCTGACCTTTATCTATCCGGGCAGTCCCCTGCCCGTAATCGGGCATCTCAGTTTCCGTGTTCCGTCAAAGCAAATAACCATAATTCAGGGACCGAGCGGCAGCGGCAAAACCACACTTTTAAAGCTCTGCGCCGGACTTTTGCTGCCGACTGCCGGCAAACTCTGCTGGCAGCAAAATGGGAAATCCCTCCCGGCAGCCGGGATTTCCCAGCAGTTCAGCTATGTTCCGCAGGAACCTCATCTTTTCAATGCCTCTCTTGCTGAAAATGTCAGCCTGACGCTCGGAGAAGCCCCATCTTCCCTGAGCGCAGAGCAGAACGAACGCATCAAGGCAGCGCTGCAGAAAGTCAGCCTGCTTGACTGGGCAGCGTCCCTTCCCCAAGGTCTCTCGACAAAACTCGGCGAAGGCGGGCAGAATCTTTCCCAGGGACAGCGCAAGCGTCTGGGGCTGGCCCGCGCCATTTATCAGGACCGGCCGTTTGTGCTGCTCGACGAACCGACCGCAGCCCTTGACGGCAGGACAAGTGCGGAAATTCGTGAAGTTCTGCTTTCTTTTGCCGCAGGGCGCACGCTCGTGCTCGTCAGCCACGACGGAGAACTGCAGAAACTCGCAGCAAAAACGATTATTCTGGCACCTGTCGAACAGCAGGAAAACAGTCATTCACAAAAACAGGCAGAAAGGAGTGAGCGAGAATGAAGCTGCTGCGATTATTTTCCCTGATTTCCATACCGGCACTCCTGCCCGTCCTGCTCGTCAGTCTGCTGGCTGCGGCCACAGGCATTGGGCTTTTGGCCGCTTCTGCCTGGCTCATTGCCAGTGCCGCGCTGATGCCTCCGTTGTATACTCTCGCCGTCGGCATTACGGCAGTGCGCGCCTGCGGTATTTTCCGCGCGGTTTTTCGTTACGGCGAACGCTATCTTTCGCACCGCCTCGCCTTTCATGCCCTGACAGCCATACGCGTCAGCCTCTACCAAAAAGCAGCCGCCGTGCTGCCCCTGCGCACGGGTCCTGCCCGGCAGGGAGAATTCCTGCATGACCTTTTGGGCGGGGCCAACGAACTGCGCGACTTTTTCGTGCGCGGCCTTTTGCCGCCCGCCACGTTATTTCTGCTCACGGCCTTCATCGTCAGTCTGCTCTGGCAGATGACAGGACCTCTTTCCCTGCTTTTGCTGCTCCTCTACGCCATTCGTCTCTGCGCGCCCGCCTGCGGCTGGCAGAAAAGTCAGCCTGACAGCCGCAGACTTGACGGAGCTTACCGCAGCGGTCTCATGGACAGCGCTGGCGGCGCCGCTGAACTCTTCTTTGCCGGCACAAGTCCAGCCCTCAAAATCCTGAATCAGACTGCTGCAGACAAAATGCAGGCAGATAAAAAAGCCGCTCTGCAGCACGACCGCACGGATACGGCCTTGAATATCCTCGATGTCCTGACCCTGCTCACCCTCATGGCCGGCCTGATTCCCGCTGTCGCCGGCAGGCATCTTTCCGGCATCGATTTTGCCGTTTATTTTCTTGTGCTGCAGACCCTGCTCGCAGAGTTCCGCACCCTGCCCGAAGCCGTGCGCCAGATTTGCCGCAGCCAAAGAGCAGCCGGCTCCCTGGGCCCCAAAAATACAAAGAGAGCTGCCGTTCCGGCTGCAGTGAAGGCATCGGCTGTCAATGCTGCCGAAAAAACTCTGCTCTGCGCAAAAGATGTTTCCTTTTCCTACCGTCAGGGGCAGGAGCTCCTTCGCCATCTGTCTTTTTCCATCGCCAAAGGGCAGCATACTGCCATTGTGGGAGCAAGCGGTGCCGGCAAGACGACGCTAGCAGAGCTGCTGCTCGCCGTCTGGCCGGCGGATGCCGGCATGTTCTTCCTGCTGGGACAGCCCTACAGCAAACTGACCCAAGAAACCATCTGCCGGCATATCAGTGCGATGCCGCAGGGCAGCGTGCTCTTTGCCAAATCCATCCGCGAGAATTTTCGCGTCTTCTGTCCCGACGCAAAGGAAGAGGATATCCGGCAGGCCCTGCAGGATGCACAGCTGACAAAGGTCGCTGCGGCCATGAAGGACGGCCTTGATACAAAGCTCGGCCCCAATGCCTGTTTCTTATCGGGCGGCCAGCGCAGCCGACTGCTCACAGCCCTTGCCATTTCCAACCGAGCCCCCATCATCCTGCTCGATGAGCCGACGTGCGGACTCGACAAAAAAACAGCGTCCGACCTGATGCACGCACTTTTCAGGCGCGTACAGAAAACAGGACAGACGCTACTGGTCATTACGCATGATATAGAAGTTACAGAGAAATTTGCACAGGTGATACGGATTTAACCACTCTGTTTCCTGCTCACTTTAACTCTGTGTCATAGTCTCTGCCCTGAACCATGCGGTGCATGCGGGGCTGGAAAGATGGATTGATGACACTCTTAGCTGGGTCGTACTCGGCCGTATGAATATCCAGGATGTCAAGGAGTGTGTCAATGAAGTCGTCAGTCATGTAAGGACGGTTCACGGCAGCCTGAATGGCCTGCCATTTTTCGGGGTGGTGTTCCTTATAGGCCTTTGAAGCCCAGAAAATCATCGGGATTTCAAGTGTTTCTTTTGTCGGATTCTCCTCGACATGGCCCGAGAAAATGCCGTTGTCATAGACGGCTTCACCATGGTCGGGGATGTAGATGACGAGGGCATCCTTGTCGGCAAATTTCCCCATGAGGCTCGTGACGACAAAGTCGTTGTAGTAAAGCGCGTTCTCATACTGCGCAATTTCCGTGCGTTTTTCCTCCGAGAGCGTATCCTGCGGGGCAGGGATATCGTCCGCTGTGAATTTCGAGAAAATATAGGGGAAGCGCATGTAGTAGAGACCGTGACCGCCCATGAGGTGAATGACGTAAAAATTCTTGGCAGCCGGCTCCTGCAGGGCTTCATCTACCAAAGGAAACAGGGCTTCGTCATAAATGCCGTTGTCTTCATGGGACTCGCGCAGGCGCGTGAAACGGCTGTAATCGCTGCGTCCGGCAAAGAGCTGGGCGACATTGCCCCAGATGCCCGAGCTTTCCTGATTCGAGAGCCAGTACGTCTTGTAGCCCGCCGCCTTCATGACGTCAATCATGTTATTGTGCTCATACCAGGGCTTCTCTGCATCCACATCCGCAAACGTCAAAAGCTTGCGCAGGACGGCAACCGTCGCGGCCTCGGGGCTGATGGTATCGTGGTAAACGGCGAGCTCCCCTTTTTCGTTGAGCTCGTCGAGATTCGGCGTATTTTCGAGCGGATAGCCGTAGAGATGCATGCGGCTGCGGTTCGTCGATTCCCCGAGAATGAAGACGACATACGGCGTATCGCTCTCGTTTTCCGTGATCTCGACATCGGACGCGGCCTCATTCTTGAGTTTTTCAAAGGCCTGGATGTTTTCGACCGAAGTCGTTGTCGCCCTGCCGACACGCACGGCCGGCACATCGAGAGAATCATTTATAATGAAGGAAAAGTAGCTGTGCAGCAGCACGCCGCCCGCCAGCACGGACACGAGCAGTACGATGGGCACGGCGCGCGACAGGCGGTGGCGCGACAAAAACGGGATTTTCACGCGGCCTAAATAGCGGTAAGCAAAAATTCCCAGTACCATGAGCAGAATTGCCGCCGCTACGCCCTGCCAGCCCACATACATGCGGATGAATTCTCCTGCCTCGCGCGGATTCGTCTGCAGCACGGCCGTCACGATGCCCGCACCAATCAGGGAACTGTACTGCAGGATGGAAAAGGTCTCCACGCCGCCAAGCAGCAGCGAGATAAAGAAGGACAGGGCAAACAAAAAACGCCGCAGCTTCCGAATCGGCACGAAACCTAAAATCAGGACATAGAGCTCGATGCCGCCGAACAAAAAAATGGCATCGGTAAAGAGTACCCCGAGCTGCTGTGCCTTGTACATGTGGATATTGAGCCAGACAATCGGGGCAAGATTCAGGATGTAAAGCACCAAAAGAAGCCCCGCCTCATGCTCGACGATATGTGTGCCGCGCGCCCAGGCCCGCAGCAAAAAACGTTTCAATGCCTGCAAATTCCCATCTCCCAGCAAAAATGATATAATATTATATTATACACAACTCAGGAGGAATTTTCATGACTCAGGATGAATTTCATAAATTAGTACATCTCGTGATGGACTCCCCTGCCCATCCGCCCGAAAAGCTCTTCATCGGCGGCATGGACAGCTGGCATGCGCGCGCACGCCTCGCCCATTTTCTCGCGATGAAAGGTATTGACAAGACGGATGAGGCCCTTGAGCTCTTCCACAGCATCGTCGACGCCGATATCGATGAGGAAAAATCCGAGGATGTCGAGGAAAAAGTCTTTGCGCTGCAGCGCTTAAGCTCCCTCGAAAAAGAGCTCAATAAGGACGATGATGCCCTGCGCCACATCGATATGGCCATCGAACTCGCCGAATCGACGGATTTTCTCTATAAGTACATTCTGCGCGGCGAACTCTGGGCCGACCGCTGGAATCTCATGCACAAGATGAACATGACAAAAGATGCCGAGGCCGAGGTCGATGAACGCATCGAAGCCTTCAAGGACATCCCCGTGCATCACAACAGCTACCTTTACTACGGCTACCGCTTCAAGGCGCAGCTTTCCGCCGAACGCGGCGTGACGCTCGTCGCCAAGGACTACATGCACATGGCCCTGCACGCCATGGAAATCCCGCAGGAATACGAAGCCGGCCTCGAAAAGGCCTTCGCGGCCACGCACGACAACGCTTCGTGGATCCTCACGGAAGTCGACAAGGCCACGCCGAACCCCGACAATCTGCACTGGGATATCTGACCGTTCCGCACAAAAACAGCAAAAATCCGGCTCACCGCATGACAGGAGCCGGATTTTTTTATTGCCGAAGATTGCCGATGATGACGCCGAGGAAAATCAGCACGACACCGAGCCACTGCAGAGGCGCAATGTGCTCGCCGAGCACGAGAAAAGCCATAATCAGGGCCATCGGCAGCTCCGATGAGGTCAGGATGCTGCCGAGCGACGGCCCCGTATGCGGAATGCCGATGGCAAAGAGCAGAGGCGGCAAAGCGATGCCGAAAAGGCCGAGCGGCAGCCCGTAGGGCAGAACTTTCGCGATATCTGCAAACGACAGCAGAAACGCCGGCGGCATCACGCTGAAAACGACCACAGCCGCACCGATTGACATCAAAGCACTCTTGAGAAACGGCGGCACCTCGCAGCCGACGGTACCGCTGACGATCAGGACAAAGGCGTAGCTAACGGCCGACAAAAGGCCCCAAATGATGCCCTGCGTCAAGGCCAACGGTTCACCGCTGCCGAGAAATCCCGCTGCGAGTACGGATCCCGGCAGCAGCACGACAAGGGCCGCGATTTTGCTGCGGCCCGGCAGACGGCGCGTAATGATGCTGTCGAGCACCATGCTGATCCAGACGAACTGAAAAAGCAGAATGACGGCAAACGAGGCCGTAACCGTCTTGAGCGCCGTGTAGTAAAACATCGTCGTGAGGCCGACGGGCAGACCGCAGAGTATCAAAGTCAAAATACGGCGCGGACTCATCCTGACGAGACTGCGGCGCAAAAGCACAACAGTCCACAAGAGCACCATACCGAAAAACACCTGACTGCCGCAGACTTCCGCAGCCGTCAGTCTTGCCGCATAGGCAAGCTTCACAATGGTCGAAAGGATGCCGTAACTGCATCCCCCTAGAAAGACAAGAACAGCGTATTGCAAAAAAATCACTCCCCGATACATCTCCGATTTACAGGCAAAATAAAAGCCACGCAGCAAGAAACTGCGTGGCGAAAATGACAGCATTATGCAGATGCTGTCAGAAAAATCCACCTCTCAGGCACCCTGCCCGAGTTTTAGACGTTACAAACCGTGAACTATCATAGCAAAGACAGCCGTGCTTTGTCAAGTTCATCCGTCCACTCTTGTCTTTTTGTCTTTTTAAGACTATAATAGAGGCGAATAAAAAGAAAAGAGATGCATTATCATGGAACAGGAAAAACTCGTTTTTCGTCCGCTCAAGGAAGTGTTCCATATCCAAGAGCTCGATGTCTGCACACGCGATAAGGCCGGTGTCATCTTAGGCGATGAAGTCTACACCGCCGAGGAGCATATGGGCTGTATTGACCATTATCTCACCGACCATCCGCAGGAAAATATCGACACCCTGCGCGATAAGCCAAGAGCCGGCTTCCACGTCATCGGCAAAAACCTCATCTTCGGCTCCCTGCCGTTCTTCACGAACATGAAGCCGCAGGCCATCTTTGAGGTCCTGCATGCAAAATATCCGGCTCATCCCATCTATTATTACAACGAGCACAAACACAGCGTCGCGCGTCTCTATCCGCGCGCTGCCGCCGTATCCGCTGCCTGAACCGGAATGCGGATTTCCGTAACAAAATCTGCGGCATTGCTCGTAAAGCCCTGATCAATCAGGGTAATTTCCTCTGAGGGACCTGCAATCTGCAGATTTTTTGCTTTTATATAGGAAAGAAGACTCTGGTAACGGCCGCCCGCCTCGCTGTGGCTGCCGCGAAAAATCAAGACCGCATAGTCACCAGCCGGCAGCTCCAGTGCCTTGCCTTCATAATGGTCTTCTGCATCCAGCAGCAAAAACATGCCGTCGTAAGCTGAAAAGTTTCTCGCCTTCATGTTTTCCACACTCATGCTGATGCCAACCTTGCCGAGGAAGGCCAGTGCTTCCTGCTGCCGGCCTTCCATTTGCCGGATGGGCTCTTCAAAATCATGTGACTGCGGATGTTTAAGATCATGCTGCAGCCAAACCATACGCCGTGCAGGCTGCCGCTCGATGTGAACGACATCATATTCTGCTGACATGGCAGCCTGCAGCTGGCAAAGACGATTGTCGAGTTTACGCTCAATGCGCGTGAGCTCGGCAATTTTTTTCTGCACCGTTTGACGCTGTTCCATTAGGAGCTCACAGATATGGCCGACATCCTTATGCTGCAGAAAATCACGGATATCCGGCAGTTTCATGTCAAGGGCACGCAGGTAGCGTATGGTATTGAGCATTTCAAACTGCTGCAGGCCATAATAACGGTACCCCGTCGCCTTGTCGATGTACGCCGGCCGCAGCAAATCGATATCCTCATAATGGCGCAGACTGCTGATACTGAGATGAAATAATTTGGCCACCTCGCCGATACGAAACAAACCTTTTCTATCGTTAGAATTCACGTATCCCACTCCCCTCGCCAATAAAGGCCGGATTGCCGTGACGCCGCAGAATCAGGAACGCGCTGACGCAGATGATGACGGACACGAGCGACCCCGTTGCCGTGGCAAGGCCCATCGGGAAAAGCGTCATCGGATACCAGATGGAAGTCAGATAAACAAAAGGGATGCGCGCCGTGACAATCGAGACAACATTGTGCAGGAACGAGATCTCCGAACGGCCGCAGGCACAGAAATAACCGCTGAAGCAGAAATGCACGCCCGCGAAGATGCAGTCAAAGATATAGCCCTGCAGATAGGCCTCGCCAGATGCGACGACCGCCGTATCGTAGGTAAACAGCGCGACCATATCATATGCCGCATACTGCGTGATCACGGCGACGATGATGCCAAAACTTACGGTCATGCCCAGAGCATACCACAGAGTCTGCTGCGCACGGCCGTATTTTTTTGCGCCGATATTCTGCGCGCCGAGTGCCGAGACCGTCGAGAGCATCGACGAAGGCACGAGGAAAATGAAGCTGATAATTTTTTCCACAATGCCGACGGCCGCCGCATCCGTCAGGCCGCGCATATTCGCGATGACCGTGATGACGAGGAAGGCAATCTGGATAAAGCCGTCCTGCAGCGAAACGGGCACGCCGATGCGCAGAATGCGCCGCAAAACAGCGAAGTCCGGCCGAAAATCCGCCCGCGTCACGCGAATGCCCGCCCTGCCGCTTTGGATAAACAGCAGCGCCAGCACGACGCTCAGGGCCTGCGAAAGCACCGTGCCGAGTGCCGCACCGGCAGGCCCCATGGCGAGCGCGCCCATGAAGATATAATCGAGCACGATATTGGCTATGCAGGCCACGGCGACAAAATACATCGGACTCTTCGCATCGCCGAGGCCACGAAAAATCGAGGCGATGATGTTGTAGGCCGTGATCAGCGGAATGCCTAAGAAGCAAATCAAAAGATATACTTCTGTCCCCGTGACCGCCTCCGCTGGCGTCGCCATGACGGCGACAATGCGGCTGCGCAGCAGGATAAAGAGCACGGCCAGCACGAGGGAAACACCAAAAAACAGGACCGTCGTCGTGCCGACGGCCTTTTTGATGCACTCCTTGTCCTCCGCACCCACGGACTGCGCAATTGTGACCGTCGTGCCCATGGCCAGTCCGACAATCATGACCGTCAGCATGTGCATGACCTGACTGCCAATCGAAACCGCCGTGATGCTCGCCGCTCCCTCGAACTGCCCGATGATAAAGAGATCGGCCATGCCGTAGAGCGTCTGCAGAAAATACGAAAGAAAATACGGCAGCGAGAAAAAGATGATGTTCTTGAAGACACTGCCTGTCGTTAAATTCCTAGTCAAAAAAATCCCTCCTGACCTTATAGTAAACACTACAATGATTATAGAGTCAAGGGGGATTCTCCTATGTACACATAATTTAAGGCGAGGATGGATGTCTGTAAGTGGAGCTTCAGCCTGCTGCGCGGAACGTCAGGCATCCATCCTCGCCGCCTCGTTACGCCGGAAAGGGGCAAGCAGCACTCCGCGGTGACTGCCTGCTAAACGGATTTTTTGACTTCTAATGCATCCTTACGAAAGAGCTAAACGCACTTCGTTTGAACGACGCTCTTTCGCAAGGGTTCTGGCTGTCAAAAAATCCGTTCTTCACGCAGGCAGTCAAACGCTCCGCTTCTGCTTACCCCTTTCCTCCCATGCTCTAACTTCTTCTCCTTAACGGCGGCAGCAAAGTATCGCTTTTACCGTAGTCACTTCATCGATAGCACATCTTCCGCATGATCTCGCTTATCGAGTGATACGCTTTTGCTGCAGAATCTAAGTCCGTGCTATACCTATCCATAAGTGAAGCTTCAGCCTGCTGCGCGGAACGTTGGATAGGTATAGCATGGACGCCTCATTGCACCGAACTCAAAGCATCTCCAATAATTTATCTACGTGCTCTTCGGTCGTCGCCCAGCTCGTCGCAATCCTCATAACGCAATGCCCTTCATCGACGTTCTCCCAGAAGCCAAGCTCGACTTCCTTAGCAAGCTCCGCGCATTTTTCTTTTGTCAGCACGATGAAAATCTGGTTCGTCGGGTTCTCCATGGCAAATTGATAGCCCTTTTCGCGCAGGACACCGCGGATTTTGTCGGCGGCTTCGATGGCTGTCCGGCCGATTTTTTCGTAAAGGCCATCCGTAAACATCGTGTCAAACTGAATGCCGGCGATGCGGCCTTTGGCGAGGAGTGCGCCGTGCTGTTTTGTAATCGTAAAGAAATGCGGCACGAAGCCGTGCTTCGGGAAGACGACGGCCTCGCCGAAGAGAGCGCCGCATTTCGTACCGCCGATGTAGAAGGCATCGCAGAGTCTCGCAATATCCGCCAAAGTCACGTCATTTTCTCTGCAGGCCAGTGCATAGGCAAGGCGTGCACCGTCAAGGTACAAAGGCAGATGATGCTCACGGCAGACTTTGCTGATGGCCGTGAGCTCTTTGAGGGAGTAAAGCGTGCCGTATTCCGTCGGCTGCGAGAGGTAGACCATGCCCGGCGCGACCATGTGGTCATGGTTGCCGTCAGCGTAAAAGCCCTTGACATAAGCATCGATGCCTGCAGACGTGAGTTTGCCATTTTGATGAGGAATCGGCAGGACCTTATGGCCGCCAAATTCAATGGCCCCTGCTTCGTGCAGGCTGACATGGCCCGTATCAGCCGCGATAACGCCTTCCGTCAAACGCAGGATGGCATCGATGACCGTCGCATTCGTCTGCGTGCCGCCGACGAGGAAGAAAATGTCAGCCTCAGGAGCTTCGCAGGCCTGACGAATTTTTGCGCGGGCCGACTCGGAAAATTCATCAAAGCCGTAGCCTGCCGTCTGCATCATATTCGTATCAAAAAGTCTCTTCAATATAGACGGATGTGCCCCTTCGAGGTAATCCGACGCAAAAGAAATCCGCTCTTTACTCATAAAAAACTACATCCTCCCTGTATTCCAAGTATCATAGCGATAAAAAATGCCGCTTGTATGTGATACGCTGTTATTATGCGATGACAAACAACTCGTCACAGCCGTAAGCCGTAAATTTTACGGCCATCCCGCTGTCTTTTGTCAGTCAGCCGCGAGATTGTGGTCGGAGGTCAGGCGAAGTTCGCGGTCGGCAAGGCGGCCCGTGATATCCGGATGATGCGAGGTCACGATGATGGTCTTGCCCGCTTCCTTCAGGGACTGCAGAAACTCGGCAAGCCACTGCTGACTCTCGGCATCAAGAAAATTTTCTGGCTCATCGAGCGTCCAGACGGATGGGTTCATCGTGAAAATTGACGCGAGGGCCGTGCGTTTCTTCTCGCCGCCCGAAAGATAATACGGGGCTTTATCGCGAAGTTTCGTCAGCGAAAAATACGCCAAAGCATCTTCGACGCGCTGACGCACCTCCTCTTCCGGCAGCCCCATCTGCAGGGGACCGAAGGCCAATTCTTCTTCGACACTTGCGCAGAAGAGCTGGGCATCGGGATTCTGCCAGACATAGCCGATGCGCTGATGAAAGTACTTTGAGTAGCGGTGCTCGCGCATCTTCGCCGGCGTAATGCGCGTCCCTTCAAACGTATACATGCCGATTTCCGGGAAGACGAGGCCGTTTAAGAGCCGCAGCAGCGTGGTCTTGCCCGAGCCATTCGGTCCCGTTAAAAGCACGGTCTCGCCTTTTTTTATCGTAAAGCTGATATGGCGCAGGACCGGTTCATGGTCAAACGCACAGCAGACATCTTCTAACGCAATCACAAAAAGCCCTCCAAACGCAGATAAAGAAAGCCGTAAACAAGAAGCAGGATGACAGGCGGCAGCAGGGAACCGATGGAACTGCTGCTCTTTTTTGCCTGCAGCAGCGGGTATTCGCCCGTAAAACAGCGGCAGCGCATGGCCTCAGCCATCTCGATGGACAGTCTCTGCGAACGCTGCATGACGATGCCCATGATGCCGGCCATGGCCTTGTGCTTTTTGCGGTTGTGTCCGACGGACCGGAGCTTCAGCGCTGTCAAAAGCAGCGAGGCCTGATCGCCAAGCAGCACGAGGTAGCGCAGGGTCGTATCGAGAATGAAGATGACTTCGGGCGGCAGATGAAAGCGCCGCAGGGCCGCCGTGAGCTCGTGCCATGAAAAATGCTGCTGCAGAAGATTCAACGCCGTCACGCAGAGAAATGTCTTAAACGGCAGCAGCAGGACAGGTCCGCTCCCCCAAAAGAGCAGGGCCGGCAGGATGAGCAGCAGACAGAAAACAGCGGCCGCCAGAGCCCCCATGATATCCTGCCGCAAAAGTTTTGCCGGCAAAAAGGCCAGCAGCAGGAGTTCGCCGCCCAAAGCCGTCCAGAGGAAGGCCGAAGTCCTTGCCGTAACCACGGCGAGCAGGAAAAGCACGAGCAGCACGAAATAAAGTCCGGCCTGACCGTGATGGCGCCTGCCGGCCTGTGCGCGCAGCACTTTCAGCATTCCCATGATACGCAAAAGAGACCGGGAAATGAATGCATCCCGGTCCTTGTCAGGTCTATATGATTCTTCCCGTTTTGCCCAAGCCGGCAAATCCTTCATGAAGAAACACCTCAAAAATCAACAAAATCTTTCTATTATATATAGGAATTACAGCCTCATAATTACGGCCTCAACGGTTCGAAAGCGAGTCGCCGTAATCCGTATGCGAGGCAAAGAGCGGCGCCGCCATCTTGAAGATGATGACGAGCAGGGCGGTGCCGATGAGAGCCGACAAAATGTAGCCAAACGCATCGGGCAGTCCCGCAACCGCGTAGTCTGGGAACAGCGCGTCAAATGAGAAGCCCTGCTCCATGCCGGCCGGCGTATAGCCAAGGACACTGCCGAGGAAATCCTGTCCCGCAAGCTCCTCCGGGTCCCATTCTCCCCAGGCCGTACCCGCAGCGAGCAGGCCGAGCGGCGTGCAGACGATAAGTGCGGCAATCAGGCCGTAAAGTGCGCGGTTCGTCTTCATGCGCACAGAGCCAAAGAGGTCCGGCGAGGTCTTACGCAGATACGCGAGCACCGCCGTCGTGAAGACGACTTCCGCAAGGCCGAAGAGCGTCAGATGGCCGATCATCATGGCCGGAATGGAAATCCAGAACGGATACGGGCAGTAAAGAGCCTGTCCGGCAGCATCCGTGAACAGCAGCGGCTGAATGCCAAATTCCACGGCAGCCACAAAAGCCGCAGCATTGATGCCTGCATAAGCGCCGGCCCCCGCCGCGATATACTCGCCGGAACGCGATTTTAAATGTCCGCGCAGGAAACGGTAGACACCGTAGCCCGTAAACGGCAGGACCAAGGCCATATTGAAACAGTTCGCCCCAAAGGCGAGAATGCCGCCGTCGCCGAAAAACAGGGCCTGAATGAGCAGAGCGATGCTGACGGAAAGACACGCCGCATAAGGCCCGAACAAGATAGCAATCAGCGTGCCGCCTACCGCATGCCCCGTCGTGCCGCCCGGCAGCGGGATGTTGAACATCATGCTGAGGAACGACAGGGCTGCCGCAATGCCTAAAAGCGGCAGTTTATCCTGCGGCACATGACGGCGCACCTTCGAAACGGCCATGAGCCAGACAGGGACCATGACCGCGCCCATCACTGCACAGGTTGAGGGGCTCAGGTAGTTTTCTGGAATGTGCATAAGAACCTCCCATAAATAGAATTCATATTCTATATTGTAAGGGAAGATGTTCTTTTATGTAAGCCTCCCAGGGGGATAAAATGGCAAGAAAAAAAGTCGAAGTCATAAAAACTCCGACTTTTTATATCATCTGTCCCCAGCCGTGCTCCGAGCACCGGCCGGCGACAGTCCACATCATGGTGGAGATGAGGAGAATCGAACTCCTGTCCGAAATACATCCACATCACAAAGCATTATCGCAGTAGCCCGAGAATGCGGGCATCATAGGAGCGAAACTCTGGGATTCAGAGTTCTCCACCACCTGTTTTTACAAAACAGGAAACTGCCGTCTTTATTTAAAGCCTCCGGGTTGGCTGACGGTTCGTACTTCCAGAGGGGCTATCTGAGCTAGGCTCAGGCAGCGTAAGCGTATTCAGCTTCGTCAGTTGAATTTAGCGGTCAAGCTTTAGGCTTTCATGACCATTGGCCTGCGAACTTCGTGGCTTCAATACCCCGTCGAAACCTTTACATCCCCCTAAGGTAAATTGTAAAAGGCGATTGCAGGGTTCTGCAACCTTTTGTAAAGGATATTATAATACAGAAAAGTCAATTCGTCAATAGATGGCCCATCCTGATTTTCAGCATTCGGGGCCAATCGTGACAATGGTGCCATCCTGCAGCATAAAGAGGATGCTTTCTTTGACTTTTCTCTTGAGGACGCTCTCGACGGCTTCGCGGTAGAGCTCAATCTGCTTGGCATAGTGGCGGCGGACTTTGTCTGGCGTCGTGTCGCGGTCGGTCTTGTAGTCGAGCAGGACGAGGCTGCCGTCGTGTTCTTCAAACAGCACGTCAATGACGCCCTGGATGAAGATTTCTTCGTGACTTTCCGCATAGGCCCTGCTGACTTCGCCGACCGGGATCATGCGGCTGAAAGGCAGTTCGCGCCAGATGCTTTTCGCCCCGCGCAGGCGTTTTCCCAGCGGAGATGCACAGAATCTTTCGATGCTGCGGTAGTTTACGGCACTTTCATGACCTGCGGCAATCAGGCCTTTTGCTTCCATATAAGATACCTGCGCCCTGAGGCCATCGGGCGACAAATCGCCGTGCAGGTTGAGGTTCTGCATGATGCTGTGCATGAGTGTACCGCGCTCGGACGGTGACAGACGGCCCTTCTGCTGCAAAAACTGCGGCCGGCGCCAGACGAGATTTTCTTCCGTCTTGACAAGAGGCACGGAAGCCGGTTCTTCTTCGCGGATTTCCTCGGCAAAGCGCTGTTTGATTTCGGAAACGGTCATCTTAGCCGTAATGCCCGTGAGTTCCTCGCCTTCATAATGCCAGTTCAGCCGCTTTTCGACGAGTTCTTTTTCAGCAGAAGCCGGCAGCGGCTGATGGCCGCGCACGGCGATGAGGATGGGGTCGTCGAGATTTTCTTCCTGTTCATGCGGCTGAATGCGATTTCCCTGCAGGAGCTGTACAGCAAAATGAGCATCGGGCTCCACATTGTCAAGCATCGTGCCGAAGTCGCGGTCTGCGGCCTGCCGGATGATTTTGCCATCCGTATGACGCGCAACGGCCGGCGCAATCCAGTCGAGATAGCTGCCTGCCTGACGGATTTCCTCATCGGGCAGCGCAAGGTCCTGTTCGTCAAGGCCGCGGCAATAGCGCGCGGCCATTTTCTCCCAGTGCGCGGCAGGGATTGTGCCCGTCAGGATGAGTTTTTCGCGGGCACGCGTCATAGCGACGTAGAGCACGCGCATTTCCTCGGCCTTTGTCTCCGCCGTGATGCGCGCGGCAATGGCCTGATACGGCATCGTCGTATACATCTGACGGCCGGCGGCCGAACGCTCGACAAGGCGCGGCCCAATGCCGAGTTCCTTGTGCAGCAGGAAAACGCCCTGTGCGTCGCGCACATTGAATCCCTTCGCGATATCGGCGACGATGACCACGGGGAATTCCAGCCCCTTGCTCTTATGGATGCTCATGATGCGCACAACATCCTCGCTGGCACCGAGTGTACGCGCAACGGAAAGGTCCGTGTCGCGTTTCTTGAGATCCTCAAGAAAACGCAGGAAGCGGAATAGGCCGCGGTAATTCGTCTTCTCGTACTCGGCCGCGCGGTCGGCAAGCATGCGCAGGTTGGCCTGACGCAGAAGCCCGCCCCTGAGGCCGCCGACATAATCGTAATATCCCGTCTCACGGTAGAGTTTCCAGATGAGCTCCGGCACGCTGTGGCTCACGGCGTAACTGCGCCAGCTGTTGAGTGCGGCCGAAAAATCAGCGGCTCTGTCGGCTAAATCTTCCGGCAGCGGCGTCTCCGGCGAATGGCTGCGCAAAAGAGCGCCGTAAAGGTCTTCGTCGGGCACGGACATGCGCAGGCGCGCGAGTTCCTCCATCGTAAAGCCGCCAATCGGCGAGACAAGCACGGCCGCGAGCGGAATCTCCTGCCGCGCATTGTCGATGACTTTCAAAAGGGCCAGCACGAGCCGGACTTCATTGGCCTCAAAATAGCCGCCATCGACATCGGCGTAAGCAGGCACGCTGTTTTTGCGCAGGCTTTCGAGCAGGGTATTCGCCTTGCCCTTGACCGCGCGCAAGAGAATCGCGATATCGCGGTAAGCCAAAGGCCGGTAGCCGCCCGCGTCCTTATCGAAGACTTTATATCCCGACTCCATCAGCTCTGCAATGCGGTCCGCAATATGCTGCGCCTCAAGTTCAAAACCCTCCAGTTCCTCGGCCTCATCCTCCTGATCCTGCTGGTTCTGTTGATTCTGTTGACTGCTGGCCGACGAAATTTCATCTTCGCCGCCGCGCAGTATAATATCGATTTCCATCGGTCCCTTGAGGCTCTGCGCGTGTTCCGGATAGTCGGCCCCCGGATAGAGCCGGCTCTTCTCGTCGTACTCGATTTCCATCGGAGCGCGGTGCATGACCTGGTCGAAGATGAAGTTAATCGGCGCGAGCACCTCGGCGCGGCTGCGGAAATTCTGCTTCATCGTAATCAGCTGATTTTTGTCGCCCTCTCCCGGATTTTCGGGATACGTATCGTACTTCTGCTGAAAGAGATATGGGTCCGCGAGGCGAAAGCGGTAGATGCTCTGTTTGACATCGCCAACGGTAAAACGGTTGTCCTCGCGCGCAACGAGATTTAGTATCGCCTCCTGCACGCCATTCGTGTCCTGATATTCGTCGACCATGATGACCGCATATTTTTCACGCAGGTCACGCGCGGCCTCCGTGCGCAGGGCTTCGCCCGATTCGCCCTGAAAATCTTCTTCCTTCGCTGCGGCCAGTTTCTTGGGGTCGGCGCAGAGCACAGCCAGAGCAAAATGCTCGAGGTCGTTGAAATCGAGAATATTGCGCTCTTTTTTCGCGGCCTGCAGGGCCTTGATGAAGCGCAGGGTCAGATTCGTATAACGCCGCACGGTCGCGCCGCATGCCAAAAGACCTGCCATGACTTCTTTCTCGGACTCCGCGAGGTATTTATCGCGCGCGTCCGTGAAGATTTTCTTGGCCTCATCGCGGCTCTTTTCAAAGGCCTGCCTGACTTCCGGGAAATTGTCGCGCAGATCATTGTAGATTTTGCCGCGCAGCACGGGCTGACGCCATTTTTTCGCGACAGCCGCAAGCGCATCCCAGCCGCCCGCCTTTTTTTCGAGCACGGCCGTGCGGTAAGCGGCCTGCACATCCTCCATTTTTTCGATGCACGACTGCAGGTATTCGACATAAGGCTGCCAGGCGGCCATCAGGGCCTGCGACTTTTTCGCCTCAGCCCCAGCCTCGGATTCATCGGGATTGATGCGGACAAGGGCGCAGGTCTCTTCATACCGGCGGATGCTGCGCTCGATTTCCTGACCGAGGGCTTCGACGATGGTATCCGTCCACGGCGTCTGCCAGAAGCCGTTTCCTTCCTTAATATAAGCAAAACGCTCCTGCTGTGCGCGCAGCCAGTCCTCGGGGAAAGGCTGACTCTGGCAGAAATTGTAGAGCTTCAGCACAGCATCATAGACGCCCTCGTCGCCGTGGTCGTCGCCGTAATCGTCGGCAAACTCGAGAAAATCCTGCCATTCTTTTTTCTCTTCCTCATCTTCCGGCATTTTATACGAGTCTTCGAGAAGTTCTTCAAGTACATCGCGGCGCAGAAGCACCATTTCCTGGTCGCTCGCCAGACGGAACTGCGGGTCGACGTCAAGGGCTTCGATATTCTGCCGGATGACGCGCTGACAGAACGCATGAAATGTGCAGATGGAAGCTCCGGACAAGAGAACGAGCTGGCGTTCGAGCCAGTCAATGGTCTCCCTGTCCTCGGCCTCGACGAGCTTCTGCTGCAGGGCTTTGTCGATGCGTTCGCGCATTTCGGCGGCCGCGGCGTTCGTAAAGGTCACGACGAGCATTTCATCGACGCTGCATTCGCGCGCGAGAAGCTGCGCGATGATGCGGTCGACGAGCACGCGCGTCTTGCCCGAGCCCGCAGCTGCTGCTACGAGGATGTTCTTATGCCTTGTCTCAATTGCTTTCTGCTGGTCCTTTGTGTATTTCATCCAGTAAATCCTCCTTCCCCGTGCACTTCGCCATCTTCTCTTCGAGCACGCTGTCGTCCTCGGGCCCGATATCGCGGTAGTCATAGCCATCGAGGCTAGGGTCAAAGCCGCAGACATCGCGGTACTCGCAGTAGGTGCAGGCATTTTGCTTTTTATTGTCCTTGAGGCGGTAAGGGCTCGCGCTGATATCGCCCGAGAGAATCGCCCTGCCCGTATCCTTCAGGATGTAATCGACATAGGCAAGCATGAGCTCGAATTCTTCAGGGCTCCTGATGTAGCCGCGTTTGCGGCTGTTGGCGTCAAAGTCCATGACGGGCTCGCCGTCGGGGCCGAGCACCGCCTTTTTCTTCTCGTCGCGGACCTGACTGAGCCCTGGTTTGATGTGCGAGAAGCTCGCATCGATGGCCTTGGCCACGTCGAGGTCGGCAAGCACCCAGCCCGGCATGCGCAGTTCCGCATTGACGCGCTTTTCAAGCTCCGCCTGCGTGTATTTTTTGCGCGTCTGCAGCAGAGGATTCTGCAAAAATGCATAGAGGATGCCCGCCGGCAGGCGTTTTTCCCCTTTTTCACGCAGCAGCTCCCTGCCTACGAGCATATAGACGAGCAGCTGCAGCCGCAGGCCGTAGTAAACTTCAAAGAGATTGATGGCGACATGACCCGTCTTGTAGTCGAGAATCAGATAATACGGGGCATGCTCGTGCAGGTCAAGGCGGTCAATCTGCCCCTTAAAAGACAGCGCATAGCCATCTTCAAGCTGCAGCGGCTTTAAATGCACCGCATCATCGGGATGTCCAAACGCTTCTTCAAAAAACGCTGGCTGAAATTCCGACACAGCGGCCCACGCCGAAAGATGATTGACGGCCTGTTCTGCGGTCCTTTCGATGCGTTTCTTCAAATGGCGGTAATTGTCGCGGCTCAGAAGGATTTCACTCTGCAGGCGCGGGGCAAGCGTATTGACGAGTTCTTCGCAGAGGGCAGTGCGTTTTTCCTCCGGCACATCCTGCCAGCGGTTCGCATAATCCTTTTTAACGATGCCGCCGTATTCCTTGAGCACGGCATGCAGGAGCTGTCCGAGGTCCATCGAACGGAACTGATACTCGCGGCGTTCCTGCAGCTTCAGCCCATAGGCCGCAAAATGCGCAAACGGACACTGGCGGAATTTCTCGAACTGCGTCACGCTGCCGCGCAGAATCGTGCCCTTCGTGAAAATCTGTTCGGCGATTTCCTTCGGCAGTTTCCCTTCGCCGGCCTTCGCAAAAATACCGGCCAGAGCCATGCGCAGGGGACGCTGCCATTTTTCCTGACCGCGCGCCCAGTTGTAGACATCGCGCCAGCAGGGCTGCATCGTCCCCTGTTCGCGCTCCGCGCGCAGGGCATTGGCAAGACCCGAAAGGGCCGGCCGCGGGGCCGCAAGCAAAAGGTCGTCATCGCGCTGCACCGTCTCCAAAGGAATCGAAAGGAACGGCACCTCAGGATAGAGCGCGCGGATTTTCTTGAACAGCGGCGAAGGCTGCAGGCCGTTGCCCTCGGCATCGGCCAGAGCGTACGAAAGCCATAGGTACTCATGGGCCTCGTTAAAGCCGCGGTAGAGCAGGAATTTTTCGCCAAAACTTCGCTCATGGCCGCCGCGCGAAATTGTATGGGCCTCGCCGCCCTCTTTTTGGCAGGCTGCTAAGGTCTCCGCAATGTGCAGGCGGTCGGCATCGGAAAAAATCCCCTGTTCGCGCACGCGGCGCGGCATCGTGTCGGCATCCGCGCCTAAAATATAGATAGCGCGCAGATTGTCGAGGCTGTTCTGGTCAAACGGCGCGAGCGTCACATAGTCGAGTCCCGGCGGGATCAGCGAAATCTGCAGGGCATCGAGGCCGTCGCTCAAAATCGCCTCAAAGTCGGCAAGGCTCATCTCTTCATCGCCGCTGACCTCGACGAGCTGGTCAAAGAGGGCCATGCTGTCATCCCAGAGCTGCCGGTGCTCCGCCGCATCGGCAAGACGGCCTTCTTTTTCGGCCAGTTCGGCCCATTCCTGCAGCTTGGCCGGCACCTCGAGCTCCACGAGAAAATTGTAGAGGGCCGTCGTAAAGCCGCGGACATCTTTCGCCTGCTGCAGATTTTTTTCAAGCGAAGTCAAGGCCGCGACCGACTGACGGCGCAGGCCGTCGATGAGCGCGAGCGTCGAGGCCGTGTCTTCATCGACCGTCTCGCCATCCTCATCGAGTGAATAACGGCGGTGCCAATCCCACGGCTCTTCCTGCTGCCAGCGTTTGCGTCCGCGAATGCCGAATTCGAGCACGTAGTTCTCGAGTTTATCGACATCCTCGCGGACCGGCGGGAAAAAGCCCGTGCGCAGGCAGCGGAAGACCGTCTCATAGCGCCAATCCTTCGCGGCAACCTCGATGGCCGAACGCATGAGCTCTGCCAAGGGGTGATGAATGCTCGGTCTCTTGGCATCTTCGAAAAACGGAATGCCATAGTCGGCAAAGACGAGCCTGACGAGGTCGTCGTAACTCTCGGCATCGCGCACGAGGATGCCGATTTCGCGGTAATACCAGCCCTCATCGCGCACGAGCCGCAGAATATCAGCCGCGGCGTTCTCGACTTCAAGGCGCCGATTCGCGGCCTCGACGAGCTGCACGCCGCCGCTGCCCTCATGTGCAGTGCCGCCGTAGCGGAAAAGCTCCTGCTCGAGCGCGGGCATGATGGTATCTTCCGCAAAACGGTGCTGGCCGGAAAGCAGATGAATCGGAATGGGCCGCGTGCAGCCGAGTTCCCCGCGCATCATCTGACGAATGGCCTGCATGGTGCGGTACGGACGGTTAAAAAGCGCGGTCTCCTGCAGATTTTCCGGCGAGTCGAGCGAAATCTTGCCATCCGGCCGCAGAAATCCCGTCATCGGCAGCGTGATATGGACTTTAGCCGCCGACTGCAGCAGGGCTTTCAGCACGGCCATTTCCTGCGGATTGAAGAAAATGAAGCCGTCAAGCCAGACTTCGGCCCCCTTCATAATGGCGGCTTCGGGCAGGGACTCGGCGAGTTTCTGCATCATATCCTCGGCATCGTTGGCCTTGCCCTGCATCTCCGCGCCGAATTCATCGGTCAGAAGCGCCATTTCCTGCAGTTTGCCCGCAAGGCGCTCATTGCCTGTGCCCGCGGAAAGTTCCTCTGCCGCTTCGCGCAGCACGTCCGTCGTCAGACGGTAGCTCTTAAACTCCTTGATCGCGTCCGACAAACTCTCCGTGAAGCCGCGCTGGCGCACAGCGCGCGCAAAAACCTGCAAATCCTTCTCCTTCTGGTGCTTCGTCAAAATCTTGCGCAGCAGCAGCCTTCGTCCGACTTCGCTGATGCGCGGCACCTTCATATGGCCGGTCTCTAAGAGCACATGGCGCGCAAAACGGCGAAAACCGAAGACATAGCCGCGCAAAAAGCCCCTGCCCTGCGGGATGCTCGCGGCGAGTTCGCGCTCGACCTTGAACGTCATGTGCTCGGGCAGGAGCAGGATGAGCGCCGGTCCCATGGGATTTTCGGCAAGGTGTGCGCGCATGGCCTCAAGGCACGCGTGCGTCTTGCCCGTGCCGGCCCTGCCGATGATGAAATCGAGTTCTGCTGTCATTTATCTCTTCCTCAACTTCCTTCTATTATAATACAGGCTGCCTCAGCTCTCCGCCGTGCCGAGCTCAAAATGGGCCGTACTGCCGCCGCTCTTTGTCTTCGTGACTTCGAGCCTTGCCGGAATGCGGCTCCGGAGCTCCTCGACATGCGAGATGATGCCGATGAGGCGGCCGCTCTTCTGCAGTTCGAACAGGGCCTTGAGAGCCACATCGAGTGTCTCGCTGTCGAGCGTGCCAAAGCCTTCATCGATGAACATCGTATCGAGACGCACGCCGCCCGCACAGGCCTGCACGACATCGGCAAGGCCAAGCGCGAGTGCCAGGGATGCCAAAAACGACTCGCCGCCCGAAAGCGTCGCCAAAGGGCGCGGATACCCCGAATAATTGTCAAAAATCTCCATGTCGAGCCCGCCCTGCTGATTCGCGCGCAGGCGTTCGCCAGCATGCAGCTCATACTGGCCGCGGCTCATAATCAGGAGTCTCTGATTCGCCATTTCCATGACATCGCCAAGAAGCGAATGCAGCACATACGTCTGGAATGACACTTTGCTGCCCGTCTTGCCGCTCGCAAGCTCCGAAAGACTCGTGATGCGCGCATAGGCGTCCGTGAGCTCCCCGCTCTTCTCGCGAAGTTTCTGCAGGGCCACGGCCCGTTTCTGCCACGAAGCCAGCACCGTTTCGGCTGCCGACGACTCGCGCAGGGCCCCCTGCCATGCCTGCTGGGCCGCATTTGCCGCAGATTCTGCCGCCGCGAGGTCCGGCTTTTCCAAATTCTCGATGGCGGCCTGACTTTTGGCAAGGTTCGTCCTCGCCGTATGCAGGGCCTGTTCGTGTGCGAGAAGTTCCTGCCGCACCTGCTCGCGGTACTTTTCTTCCCGCCAGCTGCCCTGCAGGGCCTCTGCGTACGCCGGTTGCCCGTCAAAGCCCGCCTGAGTCAGCCGTTTGGCAAAATTATCCTGCAGAGTCTTTGCCTGCTCCTGACTGCGCAAAAGTTCCTCGCGCTTCGTCAGCCACGCCGACTGCGCCGCATGATAGCGCGTATCGAGTTCATGGTAGTTTTTTTCTGCCCCGACGGCCTTTTTTTCCTCGTCCTGCCATGCCGTTTCGCGCTGCTGCCACTGGCGTTCCAGTTCCTTGGGTTCGGCAGGAAGTTCCCTGCCTGCAAGCTGCGCCTTTTTATCTTCGACCAGCGCTCTGGCCGCCGCGGCCTCGGCCGCACCTGCGGCAGCCGCTTTTTCCGTTTGCTCTGCCTCAGCCTGCAAGTCGGACTGCTTTTCCTGCAGCTCCGCGATTTTCTTCATCAGGGCCGCATGTTCGCTGCCGGCCTGCTCTGCTGCCTGCAGCTCCTGCCCATTCTTCCGGAGTTCTTCGCCGAGTTCCTGCTGACTTTTGTCGCCGAGCTGTTTTTTGACTTCTTCCGCCTTGGCCTTTGCGGCGGCAAGCAGGGCTGCCTTTTCCTGCACCTTAGCCGCAGCCGACTGATACGACTTTTCAAGCTTGCCGACTGACTTTTCCTTTTCCTCGAGCATGGCATCCGTGACGACTTCCGTCACGGCCTGCGCGAGCCTTGGATGATGCGTGGAGCCGCAGACGGGACAGGGCTCGCCCTCTTTTAGATTTTCGGCAAGCAGCACGGCGCGGGCCTCTTTCGCAAGTTCGCGCAGATGGTCGAGCTCAGCGCGGGCCGTCTGCCATTTTTCCCCGACTTCCTGCGCGGCCTTTTCCGCCTGTTCGTGAGCTGCCTTCGCTTCCTTAAAAGTACGCTCGTTACGTGCCAAAACGGCAAACTTTTCCTGCTCGTCCAAGAGATTTTTATGCGCAAGCTGCAGGGACGCCAGCGTCAAAGCCTGCGTGCGGAGTGTTTCGGCCTGTTTCTGTCCTGCCTGCAACAGTTTTTCCACTTCTGCCAGCTTCTCCTTGCCTGCCAGCGACTCCTTCTGCAGGGCTTCGCTCCTTGCCTGCTTCATCGCGGCGTCTTTCTGCGCCGTTTCCAGCTCCCGTGCAACAGTCAGCAGTCCCCGCAGGACGACAAGGGCTTCCTTTTCCGCTGCATGTGCCTCTTTGCCAGCCTGCACCTTTTCAAAGAGTTTCTCAGCCGCCGCATGCTCTGCGGCAAGTTTTTGCCCCTGCTGTTTGAGATTTTCAAGCTCATGCCCGCGTTTTCTTACATCCTGCTCGACATTACGAAGCTGCCCCGCAAAGTCCAAGAGGCCTGCCGCCCTGTCGGCCTTGTCGAGTGTTCCCCGCAGCACTTCATCCTCAGGCACCGTTTTTTCCCACTTCTGCACCTCGGCAGCCGCCGTTTCCGCCTGCTGGAACTTCGTCATGACCTCGCGCGCAGCGTCCCTCTTTTTCTCGCAGTCTTCCTTGATAAACTGCAGGGCCTTGGTTTTTTCTGCCAGCCCCTCAGCCTGCTTCTCCTGCACGGCAAGCAGGGCCTGAAATTCCGTCTCATCCTTAGCGCCGGCCTCGGCAAGGTAGATTTTCTGCTTTTCTGCAATGACGTCATACGCTTTGCCTATTTCTGCGGCCTTCGCCTTGAGCTTTTCCTCAAGCTTCTGGTAAATTTCCGTATTAAAGAGGACCTTCATGATTTCCTTGCGCGCGCTCGTATCGGCCATGAGAAAACGGCGGAACTCCCCCTGCGGCAGCAGCACGACCTGACGGAACTGCTTGCATTCAAAGCCCAAAAGCCGCACAATGCGCGCATGAACTTCGCCATCCTTCGTCCAGCTTTCGGTGACTTTGCCGTCTTCGAGCCTTTCTAAGAGGACCTCGGGCTTCTGGCGCACGAGTCCTTCGCCGCGCTTGGCCTTGCGCTGGTACTCAGGACTTCTCCTGATGTGCCATTTTTCCTCGCGCACGCGGAAGATCATATCGACATACGTATCGTCCGCAGGACCGGCCTCGCGGTTCCGGAGCATCCTAGGCGTGCGCGCCTCCGTCGCGGCCTCGCCGTAAAGCGCGTAGCAGATGGCGTCAAAAATACTCGTCTTGCCCGCGCCCGTCGCACCGTGAATCAGGAAAAACGGCTGCGAGTCGAGCACGGAAAAGTCGAGGCTGATTTTCTTCTTATACGGCCCAAAGGCGCAAATGGTAAGGATTTCCGGCTTCACTTCGCATCCCTCTCTTCCTGATAAATTTCCTGCAGACAGCCGTGAATGAATTCTTTCTGCCCCTCATCGAGCTTTTCCTGCGTCATATCCTCGTAATACTGAGCAAAAAGCGTCTCTTCCGTGAGTTTCAGCACAGCCTGCCCGTTCTGCTCGCGCATCGTGCCCTCATGCTGCAGATTCGGATAGAGCACATGCATGAGATTTGGATAAATGGCCTTGAGCTTGTTGAACACATCGAGGATAATGCCCGTATCCGTGAGCTCGACCTCGACATAATCGTCCGACTGCGGGAATTTCGCGCGGTCGTGCTCGATTTCGGCAAAGGACGCCTGCACGCGGCGCACATCGTGGGGCGGCACCAGCGGCACGAATGTTTCCTGCGTCTGCCCCTTTTCATCGAGGTCGACGAGGAGCACGCCCTTTTTCTGCTCCGCCTCATCAAAAGAATACTTCATGAGGGACCCGCTGTAGCGAATGTTGTCGGCCCCCGCGCGCTGCGGATTGTGCAGATGGCCAAGTGCCGTGTAGCAAAAATCCTTAAAAATCGCAGGGCTGACATTCGAGGAGCCCCCGACGGCAAGCGGCCGTTCCGAGTCCGAGCTCACGCCGCCCGCGAGAAAGGCATGGGCGACAGCGATGCTACGTACCCCCTTGGGCAGTTTTTCGCGGCTCTTCTGCAGCACGATTTCATGCGCCTTTTCAAAATCAAGCGTCTCTTCCACGCCGAACACCGCCCTGACACCGGCAGGTTCCATATAAGGGTAGAGCTCCACGGCCACAGGGCCGAATTTGTCTTCTATTATAATAGGGGCCATCTTGTCATCGAGACGGCCGCGCACGAAAATCCCCGCCTGCTCCATGAGCCGGCCGCCAAAATTCAGCCGCGCCTCGCTGTCATGATTGCCCGCAATGTAGAAAACCTTGACTTTGGCCTCAGCCATTTTGCGAAGGAATTCATCAAAGAGATCGACAGCCTCGACAGGCGGCACGCCGCGGTCGTAAATATCCCCCGCAATGATGACCGCCTCGGCCTTTTCGTCTTTTACGAGCGGCAGAAGCTGCTCCATGATGATGGCACGCTGGTCCGCCGTCAAATGCAGCCCATGAAAATAGCGCCCGAGATGCCAGTCAGCCGTATGAATAAAGCGCAACACAATCCCTCCCTTGGAAATACCAAATACCCGATATACAAAAAAGAGCCAGAAGTGTACCTTCTGACTCTGTGCATTCGATATGGTGGAGACAAGGAGGATCGAACTCCTGACCTCTTGCATGCCATGCAAGCGCTCTCCCAGCTGAGCTATGCCCCCGTCTTTAGCGAATCGCTAACGACAGATATTATTATAAAGGAGCCCCATGCATTTGTCAACACTTTTTTTCGCCTGCCGACTTTTTCTATGCCCGACTTTCTGCTAAAATAGAGAAAAACGACCAGACACTTTGAAAAATAAAGCAGGAGGAATTTCCATGGCTATCAAAATCACCGGTTTTTACCAGCTTCCCCATCAGACGATGCCGGAGCTCGTCGACTTTGACGACGTCTTCGACACCTCGTTCATGCGCAAATACACGCGCTTCCGCACCTTCGAGAAATTCCTGCAGGGCGGCCATTTGGGCATCACTTGCCAGAAGGATTTTGAGGCCCTGCCCGAAGAAAAAATGGATGCCTGGGTCAAAAAAGCCACGAAATTTTCCTCATGGCAGGAAATGCTCGACACGGCTACGGACAAATACGTCATGCACAAAAATCTATGAGACAAGAAAGAGGCCAGCGACGGCCTCTTTTTTATGCCCAGATTTCCCTGAGCGAATCAGATTTTTGCGTATTCCAGGATGGCGCGCTTGTCGTACATGCGCTCATAGTAGCTCTGATAATCGCCGCTGATGATGCCCATCCACCAGTCGCGGTGCTCGAGGTACCATTTAATAGTCTTCTTGATGCCGTCTTCGAACTTCGTCTCCGGCTCCCAGCCGAGTTCGTTGTGAATCTTCGTCGGGTCGATGGCGTAGCGACGGTCGTGGCCCTTGCGGTCCGTGACGTGCTCAATCAGGTCCTCGCTCTTGCCGAGTTCCTTGAGGATGGTCTTGACGACATCGATATTGGCGCGTTCATTGTGGCCGCCGATGTTGTAAACCTCGCCGACACGGCCCTTCTGCAGGATGAGGTCGATGGCACGGCAGTGATCCTCGACATAAAGCCAGTCGCGGACATTCTTGCCGTCGCCGTAGACCGGCAGCTTCTTGTCGGACAGCGCGTTGATAATCATCAATGGGATGAGCTTCTCCGGGAAATGGTACGGACCGTAGTTGTTCGAGCAGCGCGAAATCGTCGTCGGCAGCTTGTACGTGCGGTGGTAAGCCATGACGAGCAGGTCAGCGCCGGCCTTCGAAGCCGAATACGGGCTCGACGTCTTGAGGTTCGTCTCTTCCGTAAAGAACAGGTCCGGACGGTCAAGCGGCAGGTCGCCGTAGACTTCATCCGTCGAAACCTGATGATAGCGATCGATGCCGTACTTGCGGCAGGCATCAAGCAGCACGCTCGTGCCGATGATATTCGTCTGCAGGAAAATCTCCGGATTCTCAATGGAGCGGTCGACATGCGACTCCGCTGCGAAATTCACGACGACATCCGGCTTCTCCTGCTCAAAAATGCGGTAAATCGCCTTGCGGTCCGCGATATCCGCACGGATGAACTTAAAGTTCTTCTTCTCCATCGCGCCCTCAAGCGTCTCGAGATTACCCGCATACGTCAGCTTGTCCACGCAGATAATGCGGTCGGACGGATGCTTCTTGAGCATATAGTAAATAAAATTCGAACCAATAAACCCGGCACCGCCGGTCACAATAATATTCATACAAATTCCCCCTATGTCTAAACGGCCGCAAAAAAAGCCTCTGCGCCGTATTCTTTTCTACCTATATATTATACAATAGTATATCACACGACACAAAAACCTTTTTCACATTACAAATTATGACACAAGTATGTAGCTCTTCTGGTTACGTTAAGACAAAATCTTCCCTATAGACTTTGCTATCTTTACCGCATCAAAAGGAGTATTGTCTACACCAAATGTTATTCTAATAGTTCCTTTTGCGTATTCTTCAGGGGCATTGATTGCCTGCAGTACATGCGAAATCTGCGTATTAACTGAATCACATGCCGATCCTGTAGAGATGCAAATTCCCATCAGGTCAAGACGGTGCAAAAGCATTTCCCCATCTGCATTGCGAAAAGAAATATTTACATTCCCTGGTAAGTGATCTTCCGCACCATTACGAATAAAGTCTAGATTCTCTGACAGAAGTGTTTGAATCAAGGTATCTTCCAAATTAAGGAGTCTCTTTTTTTGCTCATCCATCCTCGAGGTATTTTCCTTGAGAGCTTCTGCCATACCAACAATCGATGCTACATTTTCGGTTCCAGCTCGGTTTCCGTTTTCCTGTGAGCCACCATCCGCATATTGATGAATACGAACGCCCTTCTTCATGTACAAAAATCCTATCCCCTTCGGGCCATTGAACTTATGTGAGGAAGCCGACAGAAGATCAATATCTAATTTCCTGACATCAATGGGAACATGTCCGACAGCCTGAACAGCATCCGTATGAAAAAGCGCACCGTTCTCGTGAGCAATTTTAGATAATTCTCTTATTAGTTCAATTGTACCAATTTCATTGTTTGCATACATGATTGACACTATGCCCGTATTTTCAGATATGCTATCTCTCAAAACAGCAGGATTTATCACGCCTTGATGATCAACTGGCAGATATTTTACATCTATACCGAGTTTTTGAACTGTGTCACACGAATTTAAAATCGCATGATGTTCTATTTGAGAAGTAATGATTTGATTTTTTGTTGATGGGAGAAATAAGGAAGATTTGATTACCCAGTTATCACTCTCTGTACCGCCAGAAGTAAAAAATATTTCTTCTGGCAAAGCGCCTATACACTCCGCGATAGTTTCACGGGCATGCTTCAACGCCTTTTTGATTGGTCGAGAAAAAGAATATGGTTGAGATGCATTTCCATATTGTTCAAGGAGATAGGGCTTCATGGCAGCAAAAGCGTTCTCGCTTAATCTAGTAGTAGCAGCATTATCTGCATAAATCATGAAACAACCATCTCCTAATCAAAAAGAGTACATCCCTCGTCTTTAAATTCTTCTATTTTATCAAGTAAATCATCAACTGTGCATCCCAGATAGTCTGCTAGACAGTCCATGCAATAATAATTTGTTATATCCCTACCTAGTAACTTTTTATTGATGCCAATGGTATCTTTATCAAGCCCTTTTTTCCCACAAGCAATACATTCGTATTTCATAAATTAACCTCTTACTGTAAAATCTGGCATTAATTTATCATCATTCTTATATTCCGAATCAAGAATAGATAATTGCCGCCATATATTCTTTCGCATACGAATTGCAGGTCTTAAACAGTAGCGATTGAATTGGTGTACATCCACATCATCAGCAGACCTTACATTCGGGAAAAGTAACTTTAAATATGCAGTCGCAATACGTTTAACGGCTTCGGTATGTCTCACATATGCATTGTCTGAAACCTTAACTATCTCATCAACAATAGCGCGATAGCTTACATCATCACGCAGCATATGCATAATAGTACAAAAGTATTCAGTATTTAAAGCCCATCCTGAAACTTTTAGATCATCGCTCATTTTAGGAATGTCCCAACCTTTAATAAAGCCATGAATTCTGTCTACAAGTGCACTCTCTTGGAACAGAGAAGGAAGTTCATTAAACATACTTTTATATTCGTCCATGTTGTTTATATCGATATTGCCTAAAAGTACGACACCAGCAGACGATTCGCCTTCATATCCCCCTATATTGAAACGTCCACGCTCCATATATCCTTGCATAATGGAACGCATTTCATTGACATCGTTAAATGTTACCAGTTTGACCTCATCGATAGCAACGTAATCAGTCCCTACAATAAAGCCCGGTTTATGTCTGCTCGTATCATAAAACATTTTGGCACGAGTAATTTTACCGCCATCGGTCAAAGTTCCATACTTGCTCAAATTTCCAAAAACGTACGATTTTCCTGTTCCCTTTGGTGCAAGCTCAAGAAGATTTAGTCGCTTCTCTAAAAAAGGCAACAGACGAGTCAGCATTGCTAATTTCTCATTCTCGTCCTTATATCCCTCAGCATTATAATCGATTGCACCTAGAAGAATATCAATCCATTCTCCAATAGAAAATTCTTCACGAACATCTTTATAGTAATCTAATTCGGCTATATACGGATAAAAATTAGTAAAGCCAGTCATCTTAATTTTACCCGTTATCTTAGGTCTTACAGTATCATCTGGGAAACGATATCCTAGTTCGATTACCCCCCAAGTTTCTTGTCCTCTAGTTAATTCATTTTTATACTGCTCCCAAACGGATGGCTCTATGATAGTTTCTTTATTTGTCACACCAAAATTAGGAAGTGAAAATGATATTTCTCCTGTCTTTATATCGATATCCACGCTTATCTTTGTAAGAATTTTTACACGTTCATTCTCATATGCAATACGATTCTTTATACTAAGCCACTCTTCTTTTTTTGGCAGATAAGTTTTTATGAAATTGGTTACTTCTTCAATATCATAATTTCCATCATCATCTTCAAATTTTTTCAAAACCCAATCTCGTAAAAAAGAAGGTAATCCAAGAGAGGAAAAGAAATTACTTTTCTTTAGATCCTTATAAACCACCATATCTTCAAAACATTCACGTAGTTTATCTTCCATATTAGATCCTCCTACAGCAAATCATTTTCTTGTTGACCCTCCCGCTTAATAAGGAGTGGTAAATGATTTGCTATTTTATTGTCGCCGGAAAAGATATCTACATAGTATTGTCCTTTTTTCTTCAAATCTGGCATTTTTACACTATAATAGCCATTACCAAGCGGAATAGCCTTATAATTTTTTTCATTTATCACAATAGAAACATCACGACATTCCACTGTCAAATACAGTTTAATTTCAGCTTTCTTACGGTAGCTTACTCTTATCTCTGGAACCTCATGAATATCTCCTAAAGAATCCGATTCAGCAGACATAATATAGGCTTCAATTATTTTATCTGTGGATCTAATTCTTATGATTGGCACGCAGACCTCTTCTAATGTTGCGCCCCCATGAGCCTCGACATTTGCTTTCCTTCCATGTTTAAAACGATCATAATTGGCTAATGACCAGAAATCCCCAGCATCTACTGCATACGCTGGCTGCTTATCAACAACGTTCTTCTTGCAGCATCTTCCTGAATGTTCACCATTATTCCCCATTTCCCAAATATTTTCATGGTCATAGAGAACAACCAGACGACTGGCTCCATGGTCAGAGATGATTACTGCCTCATCCCGCCCATTCCGAAGCTTTTCCTGAATATTTTTTAAAATACCTTTGATTATTTCAAGTTCCTTTATAAGATGAATTGGCAATTTGGATTTTCTGTAATAATCGAAGTCATCCTTCCCATGATGTTTGATATCATCAATATCTTTAATAGATATAATTTGTTCTGGCGACCAACCATTCAAAAATTCCTTATTGACACTTGTTATCGACGGAAGCTCGCAACGACAGACAGTAATGTCTACATGCAGCTTCAGATTATTACATAGAGACTTTATGTAACTTAGATATTCTACTCCCATAGCATCTACGAAATAGAGTAACGCATTTTCCTTTGATATTTCTTCAATTTTCGAGGACCTGGGGGGAAGAAGAGCATTATAGTCACGTTTTTCCGCTTGATCAAGTACCTTCTCATAGAATTCAGGAAAAAGCTTATTGATCACTTTTTGATAATTATATTCATCAAAGTACTCAGTTAACAATTTGTCTTTATACTCATATGGTCTTAAATATGAACAAAGGTCTGGATATATCTTCGCCAAGATATCAACCAGCTTAGCACGACCTATCTGAGCTCCATATCGATCAAGAACGTAAAATATCTCTTCTTTTTCACATTGCGTAACATCCGTGAGGTAATAGATCTCATCTTGTCCTTTTGCACGAGCGAGATTACGAAAAGATACAATTTCAGCCGAGTGATCTTCCATTTGGCAGATGATTTCTTTTCTGCTTGTATAGCATTCCCAAAAATCATTCTCCTTATGCGATCTCGAAAGAATTCCGATGTAGATGTTTCGTTTCATCTCCTCCAAACTGTTAGAATGGATTGCTGCATCATTTAAACACCAATTCCCCTTTGCTCCGTATAATTTTATTCCTATATAATACAGCCAACGATACTCGTCTGACTTACAAGATAGTCCAGCAATATAGATATCGAGCTTTCTATGATCACCAAACTCAGCATCAATAAGATCATCCCAGCTAGAATCAAATAACGAAAGTGCATACTGCCATTGCTTCTCTGTTCCCATTTCCTTATTTAATTCTCGTGTTTTTATATCTTTAAGACAGAGGATATCATATGCACTTTGAATCTCGGTAATATTATAAAGGGCATTCTGAAATGTATTTTTTTCAATTCTTGTTACTAGATAAATATCGTCATTTTCTTCATATTCAATTACATCTGCTAATTTTTCAATCCCTTTCTTTGACATTACTTCTTGAGGAATTGGCAATTTAGGTGAAACAAAATATATATGGGGAATCTTTGCTATATCTCCATCTAATATTAATATTCTTCGACTAATACGAGGATCACCAAAATTCAAGAACCGCTTACACTGATAGCTAATAATAACCACATGACTAGTTGTAGTTAAGCTAACAATTGCGCGTAATACATCTGTCAGTTCGTGCTCTCCAACAAGTCTTAAGAATGAAGTCAATCCTGTAAGAAAAAAATAGTCACATTCTCTATTCTGGATATCATTAATGATATTTTCGATACGCGGATACTCATCCTCTTTACAGTAATGTGCTGCAGATACATGACTCCCAGACTTAACGCAAAACTCTCGGATTAGTTCCTTGAGATCATTCTGATTTTGAACATCTACTATCAACGGTGATTCTACATCATTCTTTTCTAAAAACTTCTTAATTCTTCCTTTACATTCAGTGATGTTCATAACTGTCACCTCAGTTATCCTTGATAATCTCTATTCCCACTGTCATATTATCCTGAATCAGCTCTTTTAAGTAACGACGTACGTCATCTGCATCCATCTTATCAATTTTTTCTAATGCCTTATTCACTCCACTTTGATTATACTTTGCTTCCGCCATTTGCTTTATCTTTTTTTCAACGCTAGGTAAACCAAACCAATCGTAGGGATCATCACTTAAAGTTCTGCTAAGATATTCTTTGACATCATTTATATCTGTCAAAATTACGGAATAATCTTTGATTATAGATCTGGCAAATATCTTATCAAGCATGTCATTATCATCCATCTTCGAATAAAAGGTGGCCTTTTCTAGATATTCTTTAGCCTTTGTTACAGAAGCCTCATCTGGATGAGCTTTATTAAGAACGTCAAAAGCTTGTTTTGCCTGTGTCACTTCATTATCCGGGACGAGGCATAAAATAGGCATTTTATGCCTATTAGACCATTCCTGCGGAGTAAGAGATGACTGTATCTTATCCTGCCAGAAATTCTTAAGTTGTTCATATCCTAAAGAATTACGATATTTTTTTGAAGTATTATCTACCAGACCTAAATAAGCAGCCTTATCCATCACAAAAGTACCTGCCGCTGGTATCTTTTTATAAATTTCTTTTATTTCATCATCATCAAATCCATCAAGATAAAATTCACATACTACTTCAAAAAGGTCCTCTTGATGTTCATAATATTGTTTAAATCCGGAACCATTTACTTGCAAAAGAGAAAGGAATTTTTTCTTTTTTTCTTCCCCAGAAAGGCTTCCTGTTCTCTCTATCTCATAAAGCATCTTCATGAAATCCGAAATGCTGCCATATTTATCTTTAGCTGCTGTATAAGACATATGCAGGCGATTGCATTTATCGCACCATTCCTTGATTGTTTCTGTAAATGATGTTGCCTTAGGCAATATCTTATTGCTCTCTGCGATAATTTGATATTCTATAATTGTTTCACGAATCTTTTGATTAGCTGTATCTTTATTCCAAACCCAGTTTGCAGCATCAGCATCAAATTTCTCTCTTACAGCATTAATATACTGCCCCTTATCTTCAATCTCATCAGAAAGCCTTGGCAATATTCCTCCTTCAAACCTACTAAGATAATGTTTCATTCCTTCGATACAGTTATCCTCTGAAAAAAGTGTTTTCAAATCATTTGTCGCACTAGGATTATCCAAGTATAACTTTCCTATTTGATTAACAATATCATTTTCTGTTTTCAAACTGCCAACATTTCCACTATTAGCAATTCCACAATAACAATCAATCATTTCATCCAATACATTGGATTTTGTCTCAAGCCCTATTTCTGAAGTAATCTCTTTTAAGGTCCAAAGTGGGAAGGGAAATTCCTTCATCTTATTACGAACAACACCTCTGGTCTGCTCAGATGATGTACATAAATTCTTAGAAACACCGAATACCATAGCACTATTTTCGTTAAAGGCTCTTTCTTCCGGAGTTAAGGTAACAATATACTTATCCTTATATTTAGGATTTGATGTGATTTGGAGATGAATTACTTCGTCTACCATTTCTTTCAATTTATCTAGTGTAAGCTCATCATTAGTTAGTCCGTCACTCCATGAATATTCTCCATTTGTATATTCCTTAAGGACAAACCCCAGAATAAACGCGGAAAGATTGCATGGCATAAATCCATAAGGAGAAGCTTCCAATATGTCCCAAATAGTTCTGATTGAAATTCTACCTGAATTCCTAAATTCATCTTGAATTCCCTGATCAACAGCAGTCTTTATTTTAGAAATCAAAATATTAGGATGCGTTTTCCAATATACGGGATCATCCCATGCTTCTTTTAAGGCAGTCTCCAATTTAGTCTTAGGATTACCAGAAGTAAATGCTCCCTTCGTTTTTCTCTCAACACCACATTGTACAGCCTGCTTTAAATTTGTTGACTTGTACATCGTAGGCAGTACATTGTACTCACCTTCAAGACATCTAGGAAATTTCTCCCGGTCAATCTTCTTAAGAATCTCTTCAAATAAATCCCTTGAAGTAGCTCGTTCACCAGCAGTGTTTTTTTGCGTATAAACGATAACATCACCGTTAAAAATTCGTTCTTTCCATTTTTTTAAAGCCTCTTTGGCATTTCTAGAGTACTGCTCACTTAATACATTATCTTTACCGGTCTGGTACAGCGATTGAGCCATATCTTCTCGATACTGGTCATATCCATCCTGACCAAATGGAGTCGTCGTGGCATCGATGAATACTAAATGATAGCTGCCATCATGCAGAGCCTCTTGTATTTTTTTCTCCACAAGAATTGCTTCTTCATCATTTTTTGCGAAACAGACAACTGCAGGAATCTTATTTCCTTCCTCTTCATCAATATTCCGCAACTTCCTGATAGTGCTATCAAATTCCCTCGATGAAACATACTTTAAATTATAACGAAGTTTTAAAGCGCCATCAGCAAATGCTAATGCATCTAGTACAGTTGTATTATCATTTAAGTGTTCAGTAATCAAAGAATATGTAGATTTATCATCAATATTTTTTTTGAATTTCTCTAATTCCTCATCACTAGCTTCGTTAATATAAGCATTATACTGAAAGTTATTTACACCTAATTTATTTTGAAAAATGATCTTATCCCTATCTAGTTTTTTTGCAATACGTAATACATCGTTCTCGATGTCGGATCCTTCAAAAGCAAGATCCAAATTTTTTTCATTCGGGATAAACATCTCTACCGAATCTGCCACATGCTGCGAGATTGCTTGCAATAATAATATTGTCTTCAACACTCGTTTCTCATCTGTATCAAGGCCACGCCTTTGAACACGACTATAATAATCAAGAGTCGTTCTAACATCACGTGCAAGGCTCTCTTTACCTTTTTCATAAAAGAAGTCCCACAGCATATCAACAGTAAGAAGAGGATTATCTGTATTATCTGGGCCACCATAAGGTCCGTAATTATCGATAAACCATTGAAATCCCTTAATGTCATCACCACGATCATTTTTTATAAAATCAAACATACTTCTCTGATTGGAATCAAATGTAGATGAAATATTTTTTAGCAATAATGCGGTATAAGGATGAATAGGCAGTATGTCCAGCATCTCCTGCTCTTTAATTCCGGCTTCCTTGCCCACGGTTTTTCTAGATTCATTTGTACGATTAGCAAGTTCCTCTACAATATCATTCCATTCATTCCTAACTACGGAGTCGGAATTTTTCTCCATTGCACTTCCCATTAATTGAAAAGCAATGTTCTCAGGTAAGGATATCTGACTATGCGGATTTACAAAACGATCGTTTAATTTTTTATAATCCTTATCTCCCTCATGGAAGAGACTAGAACTAATATGTGTCACAAGAATAAAATAAAATGGCTCCGTTTCACTCAACTCTAGAAGTTTTTGAAAGCCAGTAAGATTTCTGGTATTATTATAAAAGTACTCAGTGAATTCATCCCACATAAATACGATTGATTTTAAGTTATTTACATGTATCGTTTCTATAATCCAATTAATAAGGTCATCTACGGTCATAGAAAATGCCCGTATCTGTTTCTCGTGAGATAGCTTAAATATCTTTTCCATGAGAGTATGCAAAGCTGCACCATGATACGTTTTCAATTTTTCTATGATAGTATCTACATCATCCCCGCCAAAAAGAGTTGAATAACTACCTTTTATAAAGATCTCAAGACTTTGTTTATTCTCAGAATCAGATAGATAGCGAATAATAGCTTCCTTTAATGATTCACGACCTTTATTTTCTATACCAGATTTTCTGAAGGCCTCTTCTATGCTCTCTTGAACGGCAAAAACAAGATCATTATCACCATGTATATCAGAAGAACCATAACGATGAACTGTCAAAATTTGTCCATCATTTTTTATGCGTTTAAAATTATTAAGAAGATCATTATCTAGATTATATTTTTGAAAATAATCCTGCATTTTTTGTTCATTTACATCCAAAAGTTTCTTTAATGTCAGGACAGCATGAGATTTACCAGTACCGTAAGCACCTTCAACCCAGATGGATAACTTCTGTCTTCTATCTAAAACACTTACTGTGGTTTTCAATAATCTAACAAATGATTCATGTGGAAAGAATTTTTCCCACATGTCCGGATTATCATTTATTACCTTTTCATTTACAGCTGGAAAATAATCTGGGTCAATATCAAAATAATGGCGATACGTATCCATATGTAAAACTCCCCTTAAAATAATTCCAAAACATCCATAGATGTCTTTTGCGCATTTAATGTTATTGAATCTAGATCTAAAGTAAATTGCGTCATTATAAAATCAGGATAATTTATACTCAGTCCCATTAATATTTTTTTCATCGTATCTTTTTCTAATCCGAAAATTTCGGCAGGGCTAATACCGTCACCATCTATGCTAAAGTCCATTAATCTCGAAAGTGAAAACTGATAATAATCACCGCACGACTCTGCAAATTTATAAAGTGAATATAGTATAACCTTTATGTCCGGATTATACCATTTATCACGATAAAAATTATTCAATGTTATAGTTTCATTTCCAGAAGAATTTACCTTTTTTTTGTAGTCACACTTTCCGAGTCCAATAGCTTCTCCAAAAGGCGTTTTTATAAGTAATATTTTGAAGGCATCTGATATATTTCTTTTGCCTAATCCTTTTGTGTCATTACTCATAACATCTTCCAGCATATACTTAAGTCGTTCTGGAGTAACACTCTCATGGAAAGGTATATTTTTTATAAACCACTTAAATTCTGGTGTATAAGCCAGATTACTGAGCATAAGCCCCCAAGTTATTTCCGAATCGCTTCCAATAGAAAATAGTACTTTCGCAAATTTATTAGGTTTATTTTTTGTATATTTATTATCACCATCTAAACGATTATAGCTAACAAGACCAGCATCTTTAATAAAATTCAAGAAGGCATCTTTTTTCTTATTTGCAACATGTCCGTGACCATCAGAGTTCCAAAATTCATCAGATCCTTTATCTTGAAAATAAAAATCTATCCATTCCTTTCTGATGCCAAAACTAAAGTATCTATCTAGCCCTTTTACCATTTTTTCTCCCCCAATTTTATTTCTTATAGAGTTATATCTCAGACAATGTTCGTAAATATCATGGCACTGATGACAATGAACACACCTATCATCAATTACGAGTCCGTTTTTCATACTTATATAATCATAGGGACAATTAGCAACACATACATCACAATCTACACAATATATAGTTTTTATAATGACACTTCTAAATAAGGAAATAAACTTTATATCATCTTTACTCGTTCCGCAATCAGGAAAAGTAATAACTGTGTTATCATCATTATCTTCAAGGTGTATTTTATAATTTTTCTTACTGAAGTTAATTGAATAATCTTGTTCGGAAAGTTGAATAAACTCTCCTATTGTCTTGGCCCATTCTTTCCATTCATTACTAAGTTGTTTTACCGAAATAATTGTTTTTCCATTTTTTACATCTATAATGTGTTTATCGCATCCTAGATTCAATTCTCTTCCAGTTTTTCTTGATTTCCATAAACCATTATCAATAAACTTATCCATCTCTTGTGATGTAAAAGATGTTTTTCCACTCGTTTCTTTTATTTTTTTTAATAAACAATCCACATCATCTTTATAACACTGTGCCTTCATATATTCGTGCTTTCCAGAAGACATAGGGCAAACAAGGCATCCTACTCTAGAATTTCCTTTTTTATACGCTTCATTAACGATAAGATTTTCTTGGTATATATATATAAACAATTCTGCAGAATTCCATTCAAGAATAGGATGGAAACTATACTGACCTCTTATTTTCTTTCCATAGCTAATCTCATCATATTCACTTCTTGAGATACTTTCATCACCGCGTACTCCTGTAAATGCCATACCTTTAAAATTTGGAATACCTGTATACTCTCTAAGCTTAAGAATTTGCGGTGTTGATTTATGTACGCTACAGCACCAACGTATAGTTACTGCTGGCGGACCAAATGTATGCCAGCTTCGGTCTACATTCATAGTTGATGCTGCTTTTATGAACTCTATATTCTTTTTTTTGCATTCTTCTTTTATTTTTTTTAGTTCCTCGTAAGTATCAGGAAATTCCATTCCTGTATCTCCAAATAGAACCTTAAATTGGTTATGTGGCAATGCTCGTTGCACAAGATCAAGAACTACAATACTATCTTTTCCACCACTAAAAGCAACATAGAATACATCTATTTTATTGCTATATTCTATATAAGTATTATAAATCTTTTTTATTGTGTTCTGTGAAAGCGTCTCAATTATTTCACGGTTTTTTTCCACCATAGTAGGGACATCCACAAATTGTAATGGATTTCCGTCAGGCTCTGGATCTTCAAGCAAAATTAATTCTGGCGCAGTATAAAAAGAGCCGCCCTTCGTTTTAGCAACTTTTCGTCCACGATATATATACGTATTCGACTCAGCCCACATATACGGATAAGAATCATCCTTTTTGTAGTTCCAGTATTTATCAAAACCAAGTATATCAAGTTCTTTATAATAAACAGGTCTTGGTTCTTTACTAAAACTAAGCGGTGAACTATTTAATAGGATTCCTCCTGTTTCAGGATCCCATTCGTATGAGTACATATTTTACTTTTCCTTTCTATTTCGTATAGTGCGAGCATTAATCAAGATTTTCTCAATACCACGGTATGATCGGCGGCCAATATATCCTTTATCACAAAGATAAGAAAGAGCTGCCTCTTTTTCCAAAGGAACCTTGGCATCAGCAATTACTCTTGTAATGAGCATCGAAAAATCTTTTATATCACTTGATTTATCAACCATAGAACCAAGAACCATATACTGGTTATAGCCTGTATGTAATAAATAATACTTCTTACTATAAAAAGCTATGTAGGTTTCTAATAAATATGTATTCCACGGGTAAGATGCATCTGGTAGAATTCCATAATTGCTAATTTCAGCAATCGGAATATAATCACCTGTACAAAATTTACTGAGTACCTTGTCTGTTTCACTCACATTGAAAATAAGATCATCTTTTTGAACAAATCTATCTTCACTTATCCTTGCACTTTTCTGATATAGGCTTTCAAAATAAATTGTCGTAGATCCAATACTATCAGCAAATTGTTGAATATCTTGTAAAGTAAAATTCTTTCTTTTTTGCGCATAATATAAAAAAACATCTTTCATGGCGAGATCTTTATATTTGTCGCTGATGATATTACTATTAAAAGAGAATTTATCACCAAGTTTATACCACAACGCATTTCGCCATCCAAGAGGAGAATACACAGAATTTTGTTCATAAATATATGGATATTTATTGCTGATCATATCATATAACTCATTTCCAGTAATAAATTCATGTTTTTTTATTTCAGAATATATCAGTACAGTGATATTTTCCAAATCTTCCTCTGAGACATCAAAACAATCTGCATGGAAATATTCACATTTTTTATTTCTAGCAAATTCATGATATCGTCCTAAAATATTTCTGATTTGTTTTTCCGTAATATGTGGAAGCTCTTTATGGATCTCTTTAATTTTCATTGGTAGAACATGATTCTTCAAACAAGAACGTATTTCTTCTACTTCGATAAGATCCATAGAAGTATTTCCCATCTGGGAATCACTTTTATAAAAGTAGTTATTTTCTATTATATATTTACTATCGTTATAAAAGGTAATATATTCCCTTAACATATCAGCATCATTGATATATGAGTCAAGAAATTTCTCATAAAATTGTTCAAATAAAGCCTTAAAGTAAATTATTTTTGCACCATTTTTAAAACTATTTTCTATATAAGTAAAGAGTTGTTTTCGTAACTCTTCACTTAAGACTTTATCTGGTATATATATTTTTCCTCTATATTCAAATCCGCACTTGTCTATATCCTTTTCTATCTGCTCATTAGAATCATTGATTGCTACTTTGAATTTTCCCTGGTAATATTTTCGGAATTTTTTTATGTCAATTAGCGAATGGACTCTGAAGCCTTTGATAAAATATTCACCTAATACTTCCTTAAATTTGTCAATAACATCTATGTTAACATCTTCATTATCATTCATATTATGTTGGAATTTTTCTTTTGAAAATGTATCCTGTATTTCATTTTCTTCAGTATGGTATTCTCGGATTAATTGCAAACATTGAAGCGCTTGTACCTGTAATGTTTCAGAATGAATAATTTTTTTATTTTCTATCTGATTTATAAGTTTATCAATAAAAAAAATATCATCAACAGACCAAATGTTAGTAGATAACTTACTATTCCGTTTCAAAATAGCATTAATATCTATCCAGATATTTTTTCTTTTTATTTTTTCATCAACATTTTTATATTTGTCAAGCCAATCAAAAAAATTCATATTTTGATTTTTTTCCATGTTAGTTATATTACTTACTCCATCCAATAGTTTTTTATAAGCTTTATTATCATCTTTAAAGACCTTGATAATAGCATTTTGCCATTTAGATGTAGGTCCCATTCCTGATTGTCCATTTGTAAACCCATATTCAAGGCGTGCCATTTGTAAAGTTATACCATTTTCATTCCGAAATTTATCGTCAATAGTACCATACTTCTTCTTTGCCCGATTTCGGAGTTGCTTAGAAATATCTGTAATAGCATCGGCACGCTTTATTTTGCCTTCCCTGACTTTTATCAGACCGTCTAATAGGACAGCTGCTTCTTGCATATCCCAGGGTATTCTATTCACAACACGATTCTCCCTTCCCTATCAGACGGCGTTCGATATTGCATATATATCCAATGTCATGAAAACATTTTCTTCATGCTCTCTTAAGAACAAATGTTTTAAATATATCATCCTCATTGAGCTAAACAATAATCTCCACTGCGCTGGTAATGTCTCTTTCTTTTCTCTTATCTAGGTCCCCCAAAACTAATAACCTATTTAAAAATTCTATGCTGCGTCCGGAAATCCTGCTAATTTCTCTATATTATTAATGAAAGTGTAAAATTCTTTGTGTAAAAGCAATTGCACAAATTCAATGACCAAGCAAATAAATACCATCAAACTCGCGGAACACATCACCAACAAACGCCTGCACAGCTCATCAACAACCCCCATCTGGACGAAAAATCAAAAGCCATCATCGATGCGATCATTAACTTGTCTAAGAAAAAGCCGACTTGATGGCTTTTTTATTTCCATACAAAAAAGCCGCCCGAAGGCGGCAGTTATACTACTCATCAAAAAGATCCTGATGTGTTCCTGTTCTGGCAAGAACCAAAATAAGTTCTTTTTCTACTACTTTGTATATTAGTAGCCAGTCGGGAAGAATATGACATTCTCGGTATCCTACATACTTGCCACGCAGTGGATGATCCCTGTAGCTTTCATCCAGCTTCTTTCCTTCGCTCAAAGTATCGATAACCGTTTTCAAGAGCTCCATATCCAGATGACGTTTCTTGGCTAGCTTTATATCGCGTTTAAATTGGCGGTAAAATCGGATAGTCAGTTTCATATCCCTAAATCCTTATAAAGTTCCTGTGTATCTTTATATTTTTTGCTTAGTCCAACGCCAGCTTCTATATTCTCGATGCTGTCTTTCAGCGATTCTCTTTTATCTCCGACAATCTCAAACGGAATACGGTCTTGAATATCAATCTGATGAAAAAGAAGGTTCACTGCACCACTGGCAGTCATCCCCATGCGTTTTAATTTCTTATCTACACGCTTTTTTGTTGCTTCGTCTATACGGACCTGTAACAGTGCTGTGGCCATAAAATCATCTCCTTTATTTATATTATATCACGATGATTTTATCATTACAATGTAATACTATAGTAAGTATCTCTCTATAAAAAAGGGATTGTGCAGTATGGCAGCAGCCACAATGCACAATCCTTTTCTTTATGCCATTTTACTTAAACTCAACAAACTCATCAATGCGGGCCCCGCCCTTGGTCATGGGTTCGACGAAGCTGCGCCAGACGTTGAGGATGATGACGCGCGGATGGTCTTTGTCGTCGAGGGCGTTCTTGAAGGCCTCGGCAAATTCATCCTGTGTCGAGACGGACTCGGCTTTGATGCCGAAGCTCTCGGCGTACTTGACATAATCCATCGGGTAGTCGAGCTCGCAGGCGATGTAACGCTCTTTGTACATGACTTTCTGGAGCTGGCGAATCATGCCGAGGCTCCGGTTGTTGACAATGAGCGAGATGATGGGCAGCTTGAGCCTTGCAATCGTGTAGAACTCGTTGCCCGTCATCTTGATGCCGCCGTCGCCGGCCACGTGGATGAGGCGGCGGTCTTTGCCGTAGTAGAGCTGCGCGCCCATGGCCGCGGGCAGGCCGAAGCCCATCGTGCCGAGGCCGCCCGAGGTCAGCCACGTGCGCGGCTCCTCAATGGCGAGATGCAGGGCCGCCCACATCTGGTGCTGGCCGACGTCAGTCGCATAGGCGTATTTTTTGCCCTGCGTCTGCAGCCTGACCTGATGCATCGCCCAAGGCACGGTCAGTCGGTTCTGGTGATAATCATAGGCATAGGCCTCACGCCATTTGTCAATCTGCGTCCACCAGTCCGTCAGGCCCGAGCTTGCATCGTGCTTCATCAGGAGGGACAAAATGACTTTCATATTGCCGGCAAGGCCAAGGCAGTTGGCGACGTTCTTATCGATTTCGGCAGGGTCGATGTCGATGTGGATGAACTTCGTGTTCTGCGTGTACTTGTCGAGATTGCCCGTCTGGCGGTCGGCGAAACGGCTGCCGATGGCGATGACGAGGTCAGCCGCACCAATCGCGTGATTTGCGGCTTTCTCGCCGTGCATGCCGGCAAAGCCCAGGGACTGCGGATGGGAGCGCGGGATGGCGCCAAGGCCCATGAGCGTATGGACGACCGGCAGATGATATTTCTCGATGAAGGCGATGACTTCTTTCGTCGCGCCGGCCGAGATAACACCGCCGCCGACAATGACGACTGGTTTTTTCGCCTTGACGATTTCGTCGGCTGCTTCCGCTGCACAAATCAGAAAGTCGGCGTCGGGCTGGCCGTGCTTTTCTTCTGGCAGAGGCTCCGGCTCGTAGTCGACATCCGCGAGGAAAATATCGCGCGGCACATCGATGAGCACAGGGCCGGGTCTGCCGTGGCGCGCAAGCGCAAAGGCCTTGCGCACGGTCGGCACGAGTTTCTTCGGGTCCTTGACCTTGAAATTGTGTTTTGTGATCGGCATGGTCACGTCGAGGATATCTGTTTCCTGAAAAGAATCCCGACCCATCATGGACGTATCGACCTGCCCCGTGATGGCCACGACCGGAATCGAATCCATGAAAGCCGTGGCGAGACCCGTGACGAGATTGGTCGCGCCCGGTCCTGATGTCGCGATGCAGACACCGACTTTGCCCGAAACGCGTGCATAGCCGTCAGCGGCATGTGCGGCATTTTGTTCATGGGTCACGAGAATTTCCCGAATATCGGGGTTCTCATAAAAAGCATCGTAAAGCGGCAGGATCATGCCGCCCGGATAACCGAAAACCGTATCCACGCCCTGTTCTTTGAGGCAGAGCGCCACGGCCTTTGCTCCTTTCATCGAATTCCCCCTCTGTCACTGCAAAAATCATGATGCGGCAGACAAAAGTCAAAGGCGTTCGCAGATGACTTTCGTGATTTCTTCGGTATTGGCCTTCTTGAAACCTTCCTTCCAAAGGTCCGGCGTGCGGTAGCCGTCGGCAAGCGCCTTATCGACAGCTGCTTCGATGGCCTTGGCTGCTTCTTCCTCATGCAGGGAGTAACGCAGCAGCATCGCAGCGGAAAGAATCGTGCCCATCGGGTTGGCGATGCCTTTGCCCGCGATGTCCGGGGCACTGCCGTGAATCGGCTCATAAAGGCTCGTGCTCGTGCCGATGGAAGCCGACGGCATCATGCCGATGGAACCGCCGATGACGGCAGCTTCGTCGGAAAGGATATCGCCAAACAGATTGCCCGTCACGATGACATCGAACTGCGTCGGATGAATGGCGAGCTGCATGGAGCAGTTGTCGACGTAGAGGTTGTTGAGCTCGACGTCTTTGTAGTTTTCGGCGACTTTTGCGACCGTACGGCGCCAGAGACGCGACGTAGCAAGGACGTTGGCCTTGTCGACGGACGTCACTTTGCCGCGGCGCAGACGGGCCGTCTCGAAAGCGAGCTTCGAAATGCGCTCGACTTCTGGAACGGAGTAGTTCTCGAGGTCCCAGGCACGCTCAGCACCGTTGTGCTGCTCGGATTCGCATTTATCACCGAAGTAGATGCCGCCGATGAGCTCACGCACGATGACGAGGTCAACGCCTTTGACGAGTTCCGGCTTGAGCGGGGAATACTCGACGAGGGCATCCGCGACTTTTACTGGACGCAGGTTGGCGTAAAGGCCGAGGTTCTTGCGCAGGCCGAGAATGGCCTTTTCTGGGCGCAGGGCTGGGTCGACATTGTCCCATTTGTCGCCGCCGACCGCACCGAACAGGACGCCGTCCGAAGCTTTGCAGGCTTCAATCGTGTCTTCCGGCAGCGGCGTGCCGAATTTGTCATAGGCCGTGCCGCCGGCGTCTTTGTACGTATAGGAAAGGCCAAGGCCGAACTTTTCATCGGCTTTCTTGAGGACCTCTACTGCTGAATCCGTGATTTCTTTACCGATGCCATCGCCCGGGATGACTGTAATTTTATATGCCATATTGCTACCTTCTTTTTTTTGCCTTTTTGTTTGCCGTTATCTTTCTGCCAATACGATACGCGAAAGGAATGCCCTTTCCTTCTATTATATATAGAAGGAAACAGAGCATTCCCGGCGCAGTCTTTAAGCCTGCTGGCTCTTGATGTAGTTAATCAGGCCGCCGGCTTTGGCGATATCCTGAACGAAGCCCGGCAGCGGATGTGCGTGGAACACATCGCCCGTCGTCAAATCTTCGATGACACCCGTTGCCGTATCCACGCGCAGTTTGTCGCCGGCCTTGATTTTCTCGACTTCATCGCCGATTTCGAGCAGCGGCAGGCCGATGTTGATGCCGTTGCGGTAGAAAATGCGCGCGAAGCTCGCGGCAATGACTACAGGGATGCCCGAAGCTTTGATGGCCACCGGTGCATGTTCGCGCGAGGAGCCGCAGCCGAAGTTGCGGCCGCCGACCATGATGTCGCCTTCTTTGACGTTTTTGGCAAAACTCTCGTCGATATCGACCATGCAGTGCGTAGCAAGTTCTTTCGGGTCAAATGTATTGAGGTAGCGTGCCGGAATAATGACATCCGTGTCGATGTTATCGCCGTAGCGCCATACTTTACCTTCGTGTTTCATGTTACTTTACCTCCTCCGGTGTAGCGATGCGTCCAAGGATTGCACTCGCGGCAGCGACATGCGGGCCGGCGAGGTAAACTTCACTGTCGACATGGCCCATGCGGCCGCGGAAGTTGCGGTTCGTCGTCGAAACGCATTTTTCACCAGCGGCGAGGATGCCCATGTAGCCGCCGAGGCACGGGCCGCAGGTCGGCGTCGAGACAGCACAGCCGGCATCGATGAATACATCGATATAGCCGCGTTTCATCGATTCTTTGTAAATGGCAGGGCTGCCCGGGATGACGATGCAGCGCACGCGGTCAGCGACTTTATGGCCATCGAGGATATTGGCTGCAATCTCCATGTCTTCAAGACGGCCGTTCGTGCACGAACCGATGATGACCTGGTCGATGGCAATCGGCTCTTTGATATCTTCGACGCGCTTCGTGTTGCCCGGCAGATGCGGGAAAGCGACGACCGGCTTGAGCTCGGAGAGGTTGATTTCGACCGTGCGGCAGTACTCGGCGTCATCGTCGGCAGCGACCGGCTCATACGGCTTCTTGACGCGGCCGTCGACATAAGCCTTCGTGATTTCGTCGAACGGGAAAATACCAGCCTTGCCGCCCGCTTCAATGGCCATGTTCGAGATGGTCAGACGGTCCGTCATCGTCAGGGCCTTGACGCCCGAGCCGGCAAATTCGAGGGATTTATAGAGAGCACCGTCGACGCCGATCATGCCGATGAGCGTCAGGATGACATCTTTGCCGTTGATATCGGCTGGCTTCTCGCCCGTCAGATAGACCTTGATGGCCTCCGGTACTTTGAACCAGGCCTTGCCCGTGGCCATGGCAGCACCGAGGTCCGTCGAGCCTACGCCCGTGGCAAATCCGTTGACTGCACCATACGTGCACGTATGGGAGTCCGCGCCAATCGTCAGCATGCCCGGAGCGACAATGCCCTTCTCCGGCAGAATGACGTGCTCGATGCCAACGCGGCCCTGCTCGAAGTAATTGACAATGTCGTATTTATGTGCAAAGTCGCGTACGGCCTTGGCCAGTTCTGCCGACTTGATGTCCTTGGCCGGCTGGAAATGGTCCGGTACGAGTGCAATTTTCGTGCGGTCAAAGACGGGGCGGCCGATTTCCTCAAATTTCTTGATGGACGGCGGCGCCGTGATATCGTTGGCGAGTACCATATCGAGATTGCAGGTCACGAGCTGTCCGGCTTTCACGGAATCGAGGCCGGCGTGTTTCGCGAGGATTTTCTCGCTCATAGTCATACCCATAGTATGCCCTCCTAATATTTATATGTATGCTTCTTCAGCATACTCAGTTATTGGAAAAAACTTCCCCGACGTATAATTCGCCGGGGAAGCGTTTATTTCCTGTTCAATTGAACGGTATAAAATCAGTCTTTGGAGAGATCTGCACCGTCTTTGAGCCACGGCATCATAGCGCGCAGTTCCTTGCCGACCTTCTCGATCGGATGCTCTGCATGGAGACGGCGCTCCATGAGGAAGTTTACGCGGCCAGCAGCCTTGTTCTCAAGCAGCCAGTTGCGGGCAAACGTGCCGTCCTGGATCTCTTTGAGGACTTTCTTCATTTCTTTCTTCGTGTCTTCCGTGATGATGCGCGGGCCAACCATGTAATCGCCATACTCAGCCGTATCGGAGCAGGACTGACGCATCTTCGTGAAGCCGCCTTCGTAGCAGAGGTCAATGATGAGCTTCATCTCATGGAAGCACTCGAAGTATGCCATCTCTGGCGGATAACCTGCCTCAACGAGGACTTCGAAGCCCGTCTGCATCAGTTGGCAAACGCCGCCGCAGAGGACAGCCTGCTCGCCGAACAGATCTTCTTCCGTCTCATCACGGAACGTCGTCTCAAGAGCGCCGGAACGCAGAGCGCCGAGGCCCTTCGTGTATGCCAGCGTGATGTCGCGGCATTTGCCCGTAGCATCCTGATAGATAGCAAATACTGCCGGAACGCCGGAACCTTCCGTGAACGTGCGGCGAACGAGATGGCCCGGGCCTTTCGGAGCAACCATGAAGACATCGACATCAGCCGGCGGAACGATCTGCTGGTAATGGATGTTGAAGCCATGTGCAAAGGCGAGAGCACTGCCCGGTTTGAGGTTCGGGGCAATTTCTTTCTTGTAGACATCAGCCTGCTTCTCATCCGGAATCAGGAACATCGTGATATCAGCCTGTTTAACAGCCTCAGCGACCGTGTAAACCTTCAGGCCGTGTTCCTCAGCAACTTTCTTGGATTTGGAGCCTTCATACAGACCAACGATGACGTTTGCACCGCTGTCCTTCAGGTTCAGTGCATGGGCATGGCCCTGGCTGCCATAACCGATGATGGCGATCGTTTTGCCATTCAGTACATCCCAGTTTGCATCCTGCTCATAGTAAGTTTTTGCCATAATACTCTCTCTCCTCACAATGTTCATAGATGGTATGCTCACCGCGTTCCAATGCTATCAGGCCGGTGCGTATGACTTCGGCAATCCCGTAAGGCTTTACGAGTCTGAGGAAAGCCGTGACCTTGTCATCGCTGCCCGTAATCTCGAAGACGAGTGTCGTCGATTCGACGTCAACGACATGAGCCCTGAAAAGCTCTGCCATCTTCAGGATATCGAGGCGGTTGTTGTCATCCGCCTTGACCTTTATTAGTGTCATCCCGCGGCACACAGCGTTTTTGGCATCCAGCCGCTGTACAGCGCGGACCACCGGCATCTTCTCGAGCTGCTTAATCATCTGCTCGATGAGATTTTCATCACCGTGCACAACAATCGTGATGCGCGAAAAATCCGGTGTTTCCGTAACGCCCACCGACAAACTGTCGATGTTGAACTCGCGTCTGGAAAACATGCTTACAACGCGGACAAGAACACCAGTCTGGTTTTCGACAAAGACCGATAAAACGTGTTCCATGGTTTCATCTCCTCCCAGAAGTGCTTATACCACAATTATTATATCATGGCTCCCTTGCACATTCAACATGTAACGCTGTAAACATGTATACATTATTACTCTACGTGCACATTTTGTCAACACGTTTTTGTAACTTTTTTTGGATTTTTTTATAAAGAATAACCGCAACCTTCCGTTTACAATAGACAAAATGCATTATCGAATCGGTTTTTTATTGTTCAAGTAAAATTCATGTCCATTCCCAAGGGAGTCTGTCGGGGTCTTTGCAGCAGGAATGCAGCACAGAAGTTTTTTTGTCCACTGCGATATACTGTATCCATATACAACCTATGCTATAATGAAGATACTGCCAAATTGCCGCAGACGGGATATGTTCCCAAACAGCGGCAGTTATCGAAAAAATCAATGGAAAGGATCATTTATTTATATGAAGAAAACGGACTGCACGCTGCCAAATACGGCCATACTGAACGAAATCACGGAGCCCCTGCTCCGCTGGTATCACGCACAGGAAACGGAGCGCGCGCTGCCGTGGCGCGAGGATGTGACGCCGTATCATGTCTGGCTGTCGGAAATCATGCTGCAGCAGACAAGGGCTAGTGCCGTCATCCCCTATTATCACCGCTTTTTGGCAAAGCTGCCGACGATTGCAGACCTGGCTGCGTGCAACGAAGATGCTTTAATGAAGCTCTGGCAGGGCCTTGGCTATTACAGCCGCGCGCGCAATCTCAAAAAGGCCGCCTGTGAGCTCGTAAATTCCTATGAAGGAAATCTGCCTGCCGACTTTGAACAGCTCTTAAAACTCCCCGGCATCGGCCGCTATACGGCCAGTGCCATTGGCTCAATTGCCTTTGGACTGCCCCTGCCCGCTGTCGACGGCAACATTCTGCGCGTCGTCATGCGCGTGCTTGCCTGCGGCGAAGATATCGCCCTGCCCGCGGTGAAACGCGCCGTCGAAGACGCCCTGACTCCCATTTACCCGGCAGGCTCGGAAGCCGGTGCCCTGAATCAGGCCTTTATGGACCTCGGCGCGATCGTCTGCCTGCCAAACGGCGCGCCGCACTGCGCCGCCTGCCCCCTTGCACGCCTCTGCCTTGCCCACGACCTCGGACAGGAACAAAAATTCCCTGTTAAGAGTGCAAAGAAAAAGCGCCGCGTCGAAAAGCTCACGGTGCTGCTCATCTATCAGGGAAAAAATCTCGCACTTCACAAACGCCCGGAAAAAGGCCTGCTCGCCGGTCTCTGGGAGCTGCCGAATCTCGCGGGGCATCTGACAAAGGCACAGCTCTATGAAGCCCTTGCCGAGCAAGGCCTGACAAAAGACGATATTGCTGCGGTACAGAAGCTGCCTGCAGCCAAACACATCTTCTCTCATGTCGAATGGCAGATGCACGGCTACAAAATCACGCTTGCAGAAGCGGCTTCTCAAATTGCCGAGGCAAAAACTGAATTCGTCTGGGCCAGTCCCGCAGAGCTGGCTGATACGTACAGCATTCCCTCAGCCTTTCAATACTTCCTTAACTTCCTCGAAAAAGAAAAATAAATTGCCTAAACAGCAAAAAAGAATGGCCCGGCGCTCAAAAGCGTCAAGCCATTCTTTTTTTGATTATACTACACTCAATGTGCGAGCTGCAAAATGCAGAAGAGCACAAAGCCAATGCCGGCACCGACAATGGAGCCGTTCATGCGGATCCAGAGCAAATCCGGCTCAACCTTGTCGTAAACGAGGTGATTGAGCTGTTCGTCGGTCAGGCGCGAAAGGACATTTTCGACGACGACGCCAACAAGCGTCTGGGCGTGCAGGGCCGAACGCGCGATGAGGTCATAGAGAAAGTGGCCGACCGTATGGCGAAGCTCGTCGTCGGTCTGCAGGAGATGCAGGCCGCGGTCGTATTCTTCCTCAATGATGTCCGCAAGGCGGCTGCGCAGTACGGGCAGATGCTCTTCAACGGCATCGACCTGACGCGCGGCATCGGCATCAAAATGCGCGCGCATATGAGCAGCAGCCCTGGCGACGGCTTCTTCAATCGGCAGCTCCGCGACGAGGCTGTCACGCAGTTCGTGTACGAGCTGATGAAATTCCGGCTCTGCATTGAGGACGGCGGCCTTTTCATAAAAGAGCGCGAGCATATCCTGCTGCAGCTCGGAGTCGCGCGTGCCGAGTTCCCTGAGCATGGCGACGAGCTGCTTCTGCATGGCTTTTGCCGCATCCTCAAGGTTCACGAGGTCCATGGCCTCGGCCAGTCCCGTGAGAAACAGTGCCAGTGTGCTCTTGGCCTTTTCCTTTTCGTAGGCCTCGAGCATCCCCTCAATGGCCTTGGCCGTCTCAGGCGCGGCCGCCCGCGTGCCGAGGTACGCTGCGAGCTTGGCAAGAAAGTCCTTATCGCGGCCGCTTCTCTGCAGCCAGCTGCCGACACTGGCAAAAATATCTTCAGGCTCCATCGTCTGCAGATGATGGCGGAGTTCCTGCGCAATCTCCATGGCCTTTTTCTCGCTGTCCCTGCGCAGCAGGAAACCGCGTGCATAGTGATAGAGCTGGCGCGAGACCGTCTCCCTCGTATCCTTTTCCCCGAGCCACTGCATGAGCATCGGCATGAGGTGCAGGCGCTCAAGATGGCGGAAGACCTTGCGCCGCGAGAAAAATTCCTTCTGGACCATCGTCACCGAGGCCTTGATGAAGGACTGACGGCGGCGCGGCAGGATGGCCGTGTGATACGGGAACCCCAGAGGCTTCCGGAAAAGGGCCGTGACGGCGAACCAGTCCGCGATGCCGCCGACGAGAGCGGCCTCCGCGCAGAACAGAAAGCCCGAAACGACCACGGACTGCCTCATCTGCAGATGCAGGAACAGGGCGATGAGGAATACGATAAAAGCAAGGAAGAGCACGCGGTCTGCCTTATTCCATGTTTTCGTCATACGCCCCACACCCTTTCTGCTGCCCAGACGAGAATATACAGTCCCATGCCGACGAGCGAACCGACAATCGAACCATTGATGCGAATCATCTGCAGGTCGTCCTGGACTTTTTCTTCGACAAAGGCCACAAGGGCATCATCGCTGAATTCTGCCAGACGCTCGCGAATGAGTCCCGGAATGAGCTCATGGTGCTTCTCGAGTTCGCTCTCAAGAAAATCTTTCATGAAGGTATCGAAACGGCGCTGCCACGGCTTCGACGCAACAAATGTATCGATGCGTTTTTCAACAAAGTCGTGCAGATGCGGCAGCCAGAAGGGATTTTCCCCCTTGAGGTTTGTCTCGAGCCATTTGGCAATCAGGCCTTCGATATCAACCTGCTCGAGCCATCTTTCCTTCCATTCTGCCAGTACATGGCGCAGGGATTCATCACGGCTGAAGGACAAAATCATGCTCTCAAAGCCAGCTTTGAGATGGGCATAGCTCTCTGTCTGCTCGCTCAAAAGGTCAGCAAGGCCTTTTTGGGCTTTTTCATTGAAGATGCGCAGGATTTCTTTATCATCAAGGCCAAGTGCTGAGAGCACAAAGGCCCTGCCTGCAGACTCTCCCTCGTATTCTTTGCGCAGGGTCTTGATATTATCAAGAAGAACCTGCTGCATGGCAGGCGAAGAAAGCACCTGCTCCCCGATGCTCAGGACACTGTGCAGGATGCGCCTTGTATGGCGCTCTTCGCCCAACAGGCGCACGAGTTCCAAAAGGATGTTCTCAAGGGCCAGCCCCTTGAGTCCCTCGCGCACGGCAGGAGCGAGTTCCTTGGCGACGCTCGCGCTGTCAAGGTCATTGACGATTTTTAAAACGACAGCATCCACCACGGAGACGACACCTTCGCGGCCGCCGCGATGCTCCAGATAATCGACGAGCAGCCCCGCCGTATCCTGCTCGCGGATGACGCGCATGATATTTTTCGTGCTCAGCAGGTCCTCACTCGCAAACGTCACGATGGCATCCATGATGCGGCCGCGGTTGCGGCGCAGGACATCCGTGCGGTAGGAAATGCCCAAGGGCTTACGGAAAAATGCCGTGACAGCAAACCAGTCCGCGAGGCCGCCAATCGTGGCGGCGAGGAAGCCATGATGAAAAAGTCCCATGGCAAAACCTGAACCGCTGGCCGCAAACGTGCCGAGAAAGCCCGCTGCGCTGATGCCCAGTGCCAGATTTGCCTTATATTTCTTCTGCAAACTTCACACCTCAGATTCCGGCGACGAGATCCTTGAGATATTTCTTGAACGGGCCGCCAAGGTCTTTGCGGCGCAGGGCAAATTCCACAGTCGCCTTGAGGAAGCCGAGTTTATCGCCGAGGTCGTAGCGCTTGCCTTCAAAGTCGTAGGCATAGACGGCCTGCTGGCGTGCCAGTTCTTTGAGAGCATCCGTGAGCTGGATCTCGCCGCCCTTGCCAGGGGCCGTATGCTCAAGAATGCCGAAGATTTCCGGACGAATGATGTAGCGGCCGAGTACAGCCATGCGGCTCGGCGCTTCTTCCAATGAAGGTTTTTCAATCATGTCGCGCACGCGCATGAGACGCGGATTGTCCGTCTTCTCGCCGGCAACAATGCCATAGGACGATACTTTTTCATCCGGTACGATTTGGCAGCCGAGGACCGAGCCGCCCGTCGCGTTATACACATCGATGAGCTGCTTTAAGGCCGGTTTCTCGGGATTGTAGACGACATCATCACCTAAAAGTACAGCGAAGGGCTCATCCCCCATAAAAGCCTTCGCGCAGAGAATGGCATCGCCGAGGCCGCGCATGTAGCGCTGGCGAATGTAGTGAATGCGGATATTTGCGGTATCCTGCACCATCTTCAAAAGGTCGAGTTTACCCTTTTTCTTGAGCTCGGCCTCAAGCGTCGGCGCCGAATCAAAGTGGTCCTCGATGGCGCGCTTGCCATGGCCGCTGACGATGAGGATTTCCTCAATGCCGCTCTGCAGGGCCTCCTCGACGATGTACTGAATGGTCGGTTTGTCGACGATCGGCAGCATTTCCTTTGGTGTAGCCTTCGTCGCAGGCAAAAAGCGCGTGCCGTAGCCCGCTGCCGGAATGACCGCTTTTCTGATTTTTTGCATGATATATTCCCCTAACATCTTGAATTTGGCAGTTCCCCTCTGCCAGAGTCATACTATATTATTATACACGAAGAAACCGTTCTCCTGCTACTAAAAAAAAGGAATGCCCCCACATCGCTGTGTTTTGGCATTCCTTTTCGTTAACATATGGTTAATTTTTATTTTTTATGGAAAATCCACATATAAGCGGCAAAATCCGTGTCGATTTTCGGCACTTCGATGCCGCTGTACATGAGCTCGTCACCGTAGAAGGATTTGCCCTCAAGGCTCAGGGCCTTGCTGCCGGCGCCGTCATGCGACAGGCCTTTTGCCGGCAGATACTTGCTGACTTCATAAAGAGCATCCGGCGCGAGGGCCTGCAGCTTCAACGTATGGAGCTCAGCAGCAGGGGTCGCCAGCGTCTTGAAATAGACGAGTACGATTTCACTGCCGTCTTGGCTGACAAATTCCCATGCCGTCTCATTGCCCTTGCCCGTAAATGGCGTCAGCAGACGGTAGAAACGGCCGAGCTGCATCGTCGGGCGAATCTTTTTGTACAGCTCGACATGGCTGCGGACTTCGGCTTTCTCTTCCTCGCTCATGCGCGTGATGTCCATTTCGTAGCCATAGCAGCCCATCATGGCGGCAAAGGCGCGCGTCTGCATCGGCGTCACGCGGCCGACCTGATGGTTCGGCGTGACGGAAACATGAGCGCCCATCGTGATTGGCGGGAAGACGAGGCTCGTGCCGCTCTGAATCGTGAGGCGGCAGATGGCATCCGTATCATCGCTCGTCCACGTCTGCGGCATGTAGTAGAGCATGCCGGCATCGAAGCGTCCGCCGCCGCCCGAACAGCTCTCAAAAAGAACATCGGGATGCGTCTGTGTAATGCGCTCGAGTACATCGTAAAGACCGAGGACAAAGCGCGTGCGCACCTCGCCCTGACGCTCCGGCGGCAGTTTCGCCGAGAAGGCGTCCGTCAGATGGCGGTTGAAATCCCACTTGACGTAGTCAATCGGCGAAGAGTCGAGAATCCTGCAGACGGAATCTACAATATAATCGCGGACATCTGCGCGCGAGAGGTCGAGCACGAGCTGATGGCGGCCGAACGTATACGGATAGTCCGGAGCCTTCAGGGCCCAGTCGGGATGCGCGCGGTAGAGGTCGGAATCCACGGAAACCATCTCGGGCTCAAACCACAGGCCGAATTTCAAACCGCGCTTATGGGCACTCTCGGCAACGCCCGTGAGCCCTCCTTTGAGCTTCTCCGTGTTGACAGCCCAGTCGCCAAGGGATGTATTGTCATCTTCGCGTTTGCCGAACCAGCCGTCATCGAGCACCATGAGCTCGAGGCCGAGGTCTTTCGCGCATTCTGCGAGATTGTCCATCTTCGCATCATCAAAGTCGAAGTACGTCGCTTCCCAGTTATTGACAAGGATTGGGCGCACAGCATCGCGGAATTTGCCGCGCACGATGTGATGGCGCACGACCTCGTGGAACGACTGGCTCATGCCGTTCAGGCCCTTGTCGCTGTAGACAAGCAGTGCCTCCGGTGTCTGGAAAGATTCCTCAGGCTCTAAGTGCCAGCGGAATTCAAACGGGTTGATGCCGCCGACGACACGCGTCGAGCCGAACTGCTCGACTTCGGTCTTCAGCGAGAATTCACCGCTCCAGATGAGGCTGAAGCCAAGGACTTCGCCGCTTGCTTCACCGGCATTTTTGCGCAGCAGCGCGAGAAACGGCGAGGCCTGATGCGAGCTTGCACCGCGGCGGCTTGCCGTCTCCTCGATGCCGTGCATGAGGGGGACGCGCTCCATCTGGCGCTCGGCGGCATGGCCGCCCCAGAGATTCAGCCGGTCGTAGTCGTGATCCGGCAAATCCAGTGCGAAGCTCGCTGCGTTCAGCAGTTCAAGCGCTTCTTTGCCGCTGTTTTTGATAACGGCGCTGCGTGCAATGACATCGGCATCGGCAAAAATCGTGTAGAGCAGATCGACAGCGAGCCTGCCTTTTGTATCTTCCAAATGAATTGTCAGCGTTTCCGCTTCGTCTTCTGCCGCATAGGAAGCCGGCAGTCCCTGCAGAGCCGGTTTGCCTTTCGCTGTTTCATAGCCCTGATAAAACAATTCGGTTGTTGTCGTGCCGTTGGCAAGGCGCACCTCGTAAGCCGGAATGCGAAAATCCGTATGCCCGTAAGCGGGATATTCCTGCGGCAGAACGTCCAGCGAGAACGTGCGCTCATTTTCATAAGCGGCCGGCTGCGGCGAAAATCCGCGGTCAATTTCCTGAAACGGCCGGCTGTCGCGGAAGGCGCGCAGTTTTCTGCCAAAATAGCGATGCATCAGATAGCGTCCGCGCACGACCTGCAGCACATAGCTGATGCTGCCATTGCTCAGGTGAAAAACGCCTGTCTTTTCATCAAACTGAATCATGTATGTTCCTTTCTATTATATTAGATAGCTTTAATATAGAAGGAGAAATGCTTCGTCTCATTCTTGACCGTGTACTCCGGCAGCACCGGTGCACCCCACGTATTGTCACCGCCGACGCCGCACTGAGCAAGCGAAGCGCGCAGATACGTATGATGGATTTCCGGCAGGTCATAGGCATGGCGGGCATTTTCGAGCTCATGTGCCGAATACGGCAGAGCCGAGGCCTCAAATGGGGCTTCGTCCATCGAAAGGCGCAGGCCGCGGCCGCGCTTGTCGACGGCCTCGATCCAGCGCACACCGCAGTGATTGCCCGTCTCCTGAGGCAGCAGATACGGCTCGATTTCGTCTTTCGTCGTTGTCTCGTAGATGCCGAGTTTTGCACCGCGCTGACGGTCGGCATAATTGTCAAGCGGACCAAAGCCGTAGAAACGGACCTGATCGTAATCAGCAGAGAGCGTAAAGAGCATTGCAAAATCCGGAATTTCCGGCAGGCTTTCCACCTTGTCGTAGTCGAGCTCGACTTTGACGGAGCCATCGCGCGTGACCGTATACGTCATGCTGCAGAGAGAAGCAGGCTGCGTTGCCAGTTCATACGTGAAGCGAAGTTTGACAAAGGAAGCATCGTATTCCCTCTGCCCGAGCTGTCCGAACCAGTCAAATTCCTGCCAATTGCCATCTTCATCCTGCATTTCCTTCTTGATGCAGCGGCGGTAAAGGCTCGCAAGTTTCCACTGGGCAACGGCGAAGTCGCGGCGGCTGCCGTAGTCGTTATCGACTGGTGCACGCCAGAACGAGGGCTTCGGGGCTTCTTCAAGGAGCTCGACGCCGTTGTATTTATAGGAAGTCAGATTGCCAAAGGCACTCGAGAACATGAGTTCAAAGCCCACACCGCGCACGCCGAGGTTGATATCGCCATGGACGATGTGCAGCGGTTTTTCCGGACGCGTCTCAAGCGGCATATTCGGCTTATAATGGAAGGCATGCGTATCATTGCGAAGTTCCGCTGCCTCAACGACTTCCTGCGTCCCTGGCACTTCAACTTCGTCAATCTGCCACGTTCCCTGTCCAAAGGCCACTTCAAAGCCCTGCTTTGCCCAAAGCGTATCCTCTTTCAGGCGCAGCGATGCCGTGACCGTCTCCTCGCCGGCACCCGTCAGCGGCAGAATGTCGAGCTCGATTTCGCCCTCTTTGCCCGGCTCGATATCCGGCGTATAGCGGTGATCCTCCCAGACTTTCTCGCCATCGAGTTCGACCGTCAGATAGAGCTCATACTCCGAGGCATTCGTGAAGAGGCTCTTATTGTGGATGGTCACTTTCTCAGGTTCGACGTCCAGCGTGAAATTCTGATAGTTGAACTTGACTTCCTGCATCTTCGTCGTCAGGCTGCGGTCGGCAAAGACGATGCCGTCGCCGCTGAAATTGCCGTCATTCGGACGGTCGCCAAAGTCGCCGCCGTACGCATAGGCATCCTTGCCGTAGCGGTCTTTATGCCAAATAGCCTGGTCGACGAAATCCCAGATAAAACCGCCCTGATACAGGGGCTCTTCGTCCGTGAGGTCCGTGTATTTGTGCATGCCGCCAATGCTGTTGCCCATGGCGTGCGTGTATTCGCAGCAGATAAACGGCTTATCGCGGTGCTCCGAGAGGAATTTCTTGATATCGGCAACAGGCGGATACATCTGGCTTTCCATGTCGCTCGTGCCATTGTAGCGGCGGTCCCAGAAAATATTTTCGTAGTGAACGAGACGCGTCGGATCGGCCTGACGGAAGTATTCGCTCATCACATAGAGGTCCTTGCCGCCGCAGGATTCATTGCCGCAGGACCAGATGAGGATGGCCGTGTGATTCTTGTCGCGCTCAAACATGGATTTTGCGCGGTCAAGGATGATATCCTGCCATTCCTCGTGGTCATTCGGCAGCGTCTCATCGATAATATCGCGTTTGCCATTGCGCATCCACGTACCATGGGTTTCGAGGTTCGTCTCATCGATGACATAGAGGCCATAGCGGTCGCAGAGGTCATAGATAAAGCTCGAATTCGGATAATGCGAGCAGCGCAGCGCGTTGATATTGTGCTGCTTCATGACAATGATATCCTTCTCGATCTCGGCAGGGTCAATGGCGCGGCCACGGTAGCAGTCGAATTCGTGGCGGTTCGTGCCCTTGAAGACAATGCGCTTGCCATTGAGCTTCATCAGGCCGTCTTCCATGCAGAATTTGCGGAAGCCAATGTTCTGCTGAATGACCTCCTGCAGATGCCCCTCTTCATCCTCCACCGTGATAATCGCGCGGTAGAGATTCGGATGTTCTGCACTCCAGAGCTCGATATCATTGATTTCCGCTTCAAAGGAAGAGGTCAGGCCTTCTACTTCCTGCAGTTCCGAAAGGTAGCAGTCCTCATGGAACGTCGCATCGAAAAGCTCAATGCGGACTTTGTGAGCGGCAGGATTGTTCCACTTCATATCGAGGTGCAGTCTGCCATCTTTGTAGTCGCGGATTGGCTCAGCCGTGACGCGCAGATCCTCGATGTGGATGGCCGGCTTCGTATAGAGCAGCACTTCGCGGAAAATGCCCGAGAATCGCCAGAAATCCTGATCTTCGAGCCAGCTGCCCGAGCTGAAGCGGAAAACCTGGAGAGCAAGACGGTTCGTACCCTCTTTGAGGTATGGCGTGAGGTCAAAATCAGACGGCGTAAACGAATCCTCGCTGTAGCCAACGTATTTGCCATTGAGGTAAACAGCCACAGCCGTCTCCACGCCCTGCAGGGAAAGGAATGCATTTTCCCAGCCATCCGGCAGAATGAAATCCTTGACATACGAACCGACTGGATTATCGCGCTTGGGTACCTCGCCCGGATGAACGACTTCATGGCCGTCCCACGGATAAACCTGATTCGTGTACTGCGGCACGCCGTGTCCCTCCATCTGCCAATGCGCCGGCACGCGGATGGTCTCCCAACCGCTCACATCATAATCCGGCTGCTCGAAGCCCTGCGGACGGGCCGCAAGATTGCGCGCATAATGGAAATACCAGAGTCCATTGAGGCTGCGGCGCAGCGACGAAACGCCGTTGGCGAGCTCGAGAGCATCGGCATAGGCGATATGGTCGCTGTGAGCCGGCAGGCGGTTCTCGGCAAAGAACGATGGATCTGCTAAACGATCGACGGTGAACATCAAAATTCCTCCCTATATCCTTATACTGCTTCTATTCTATATTATATTGTATTCGACTCTTCTTGAGGTTTTTCCTCGTAAAGGGCATAAAAAAAGGCCGCTGTATCATTTCAGGTACAACGGCCTCTTACTGGTCAAATGAATGATGGACTCATATTTGGCCGTATATGGGATTTTGTAGATTTTGTATGATTACTTGCTGAGCTGTTCCCATTTCTCTTCAAGCTCGCGGACGATGCGTGCATGTTCTGCTTCAGTCAGCGTAACTTTTGCACGATAGATGAACGTCGAGAGGATCAAGAGGATGATCGGGCCGGCGAACATGACGAGCTGGAAGTGGAACAGGGCATCCGGCGTGATGTCGGCAGCGGAAGCACCGCCCGTCATGCCAACCCAAACGGCAACGAGGCCGATGATGCCGCTCGAAACAGCACCTGCGAATTTATCAACGAGAGGACGTACGCAGAGGCAGACAGCTTCATCGCGGTGACCAATCTTGAGCTGGCCATACTCGACGGAGTCGGTGATCGTCATGAGGACAACGAGGAAGACAAGCGGCTGCGGCAGAGCGAAGAGGCCTGCACCAATCAGAGCCATCGTGACGTTCGTGCCGGACATAGCGTAAATAATGAGCGCTACGAGCATGATGCCGACAGAAGCGAAGAAGAGTTTGCGGCGGCTGAATTTCGACGTGAGAGCCGGGAACAGGGCAACGGCGATCAGGCCGATGACCGTGTTGATGACACCGAGGATGGAGAATTTCGTAGCATCGCCGATGACGTAGATGAAGTAATAGAGGTTGAAGTTATTGACGACGTTGATGCCGATACCATAAACGAGGTAAGCAATAGCCGTCCACATGAGCTGGTCGTTCTGAGTCAGGACTTTGAATACGTCTTTTGCGGAAGTTTCCGTCTTGTTTTCACGAAGAGCACTTTCCTGCTCATGCGTGCCAAGACCGAGGATGATAGCACCGAGCGTTGCGATACCGCCGCCGATGCAGGCAAATGCGAACCAGCCTGTCGGGTCACCGGCACCGCCGTTCTGATTCAGCGAGAAGTAAAGGACAATCGGCATAACGATGACCGTGACGAGGTTGGCACCGAAAACGGAACCGATACGGGCAATCGTAGCCGTGATATCACGTTCATGGGAATCAAAGGAAAGAGCCGGGATCATGGACCAGATAGCGACATCCTTAGCGCTGTAGAAGATATCCATGATGAAGTAAACGATGGCGAACAGGATGAGGTACAGCGTCGGGTTCGTAACCGTCAGGCCGCCGAAGTCCGTGAACAGGAGGGCGAGCGTGATGGCTGCAACGAAGGCACCGACGATAACCCACGGTTTAAAACGGCCCCAACGGGTTTTCGTCTTATCGATGAGGTTGCCGATGAACGGATCGACGAAGAGTTCCAAGATACGGAGTACGAGGATGATCGTCGTAACGATACCGATCATGTAAGCATCATGACTCGGGCTGTCCGAATGGAACAGGTTACTCGTGACGAAGATCATGAAATAAGTACCGATCATGGCGTAGAAGACGTCATGACCAAACGTGCCGCACGCGTAGCAGATGCGCTGCAGTAATTTGCTATTCATTATGAATGCCTCCCCAAAAAATTTATCCCCTATTCGTTATCAAGCCTTGACGGTGTTGATGTAGGCGATGATGCCATCGGCGATTGCATCGAGCGAAGCGCCCTTGCTCGTGTTGACGACGAGGTCGTAGTTCGCGCCGTCACCCCAAGTCTGGCCCGTGTAGTAGTTGTAGTAACGGGCACGCTTTGCGTTCTCCTGATTGAGCTCTTTGAGGCTCTTGCCTTCGTAAACCGTCTTGCCGCGCTGCTCGCGGTATTCGTCGTCAGCGCAGACGAAGATATCGAAGTGGTTGTCATTGTTGCGGAGAGCATAGTCTGCGCAGCGGCCGAGGAAGATGCACGAACCATCTTCTGCGATTTTGCGGATGACAGCCGACTCGCTCATGAACATGCCCTGACTCGATTCACCCATGTGCGTACCGAACGAATGGAACGGGATGAAGCTCAGGGACAGCGGCTTTACCGTGTTCTCCATCTCGAGGAGTTCATCCTCACTGAGGTCGTGGATGCCGAGCTTGGCTGCGGCCAGATGGACGAGCTGACGGTCGTAGAGCTTGACATTCAGCTTCTTGGCCAGAATGCCCGCGAGCTCACGGCCACCCGCACCATACTGACGGCTGATCGTGATGACGAGATTCTCTTTCATTTTCGATTTCCCCTTTCAAAGTGTAAACGTTTTCGTTTTATCTGCCTTAAAAGACAACGACGGCAGTTGGAAGAAAATGGTAATGATAAGTTCTCGGTTATGCCTTGTTGTCATTTACTTAGGTAGTAGCAAACGTTTTCTTTTGCTTACATTCTGTATTATACGCTATTGAATAATAAAAAGCAAGACCATTTTTAGGATTTTTTCTTTTTTTTATGTTTTCGAAATTGTAGTGACAAATCTCATAGGAAATACAAAAAACAGAGGTATAGAGTAAACGTATTCTCTATACCTCTGTTCATTTAGCAAACTTTCTTATTTCGCCATGAGTTTGGCGACTTTATTGGCAAAGTCGACCGGATTTTCCGGCAGGATGCCCTCAATCAGCAGGGCCTGCGTGTAAAGAAGGTCGCAGTAATCCTTGAACTCCTGACTGTCCTTGCCGGCTTCATGCAGTTCCTTGAGGCGGCTGAAGAGCTCGTGATGCGGGTTGATCTCGAGGATGCGTTTTGCCTTGAACAGCGGATTCTTCATCTGCGAGAAGGTCTGCTCCATCGAGAGCGACGGGCCGGCTTCGTCGGCCACGAGGCAGACAGCACTCGATTTGAGTCGCGAGGAAACCTTGACATCCTCGACTTTATCGCCCAGGGCTGCCTTGATATCCTTCATGAGGTCACTGTTGTCCTTCTGGATTTCCTCCGTTTCCTTCTTGACTTCCTGACTCTCGGCATCGTCGAGGCCAAGGTCGCCGCGGCTGATGGAATGGAACGGCTTCTCCTCATACTGATGAATCGTCTCGATGGCGAACTCATCCACAGGGTCGAGGAGATACAGGACCTCAATGCCCTTATCGCGCAGCGTCTCCATCTGCGGCAGGTGCTCGATGGTCTCTTTATCCTTGGCCGTTGCATAGTAAATCTTCTTCTGGCTCTCCGGCATGCGCTCGACATATTCCTTGAGCGTGACGAGCTTGTCTTCCTTCGAGCTCATGAAAAGCAGCAGGTCCTTGAGCTTGTCCACCGTATCCGACGAACCGCTGTAGATGCTGTTATAGACACCGATTTTCAGGGATTTGCCGTACTCATTCCAGAACTTCTCGTACCATTCGCGGTCATTCTTGAGCTTGCGCGCGAGTGTCTTCAGGATGTTCTTCTCAAGGGCGCGGCCAATCAGCTTAAGTTCACGGCTCTGCTGCAGAAGTTCACGCGAGATGTTGAGCGAGAGGTCCGGCGAATCGACAAGGCCCTTCATGAAGCGCAGATAGTCCGGCAGCAAATCCTTGCACTTATCCATGATGAAGACATGGCGGCTATAGAGCTGCAGGCCCGGCTCGTAGTCCGTCTGATAGAGGTTGTACGGGGCATGGGCCGGGATGGCCAAGAGCGCCGTGTACTCGACCGTACCTTCGGCCTTCGTATGGAAGACTTCCATCGGGTCCTCCCACTCATGGAACTGATGCTTGAAGAACTCGTTGTACTCTTCCTTCTTGATGTCCGACTTGTTCTTCGTCCAGAGCGGCTGCATGGAGTTGAGCGTGCGCGTCTCGACTTTCTTGATCTTGTCAGCACCCTCGATTTCCTTGCCGTCCTTGTCCTTCGGCGTTTCCTCAAACTCAAAGTCCATCTTGATTGGGTAGCGGACGTAGTCGCTGTACTTCTTGACGAGGCGTTCAAGCTCATAATTGTCCGTGAAGTCCTGCTCAGCATCCTTGCCATAGAACTCCTTCTTGAGCGTCAGCGTGATGGCCGTACCGCGTTTATCGCGCTCAGCCTCTTCAATCGTGTAAGAGCCATCAGCATTCGACTCCCACTTCCAGGCCTGTTTCTCGCCGGCCTTGCGCGTCACAATCGTGACTTTCTCCGCGACCATGAACGCCGAATAGAAGCCGACACCGAACTGACCGATCATTTCCTTGTCCGTGAGGTCTTTGTTCTCCTCTTTGGCCTTCTTGAGCTGTTCGAGGAAGGCCTTCGTGCCGGATTTAGCGATGGTGCCGATGTTCTCGATGAGTTCATCGCGCGTCATGCCAATGCCGTTATCGGCAATCGTCAGCGTGTGGTTCTCCTTGTCCGGCGTCAGGAAAATCTCAAAGGACTCGTCCCCTTCGAGGATAGCGCGGTTCGTCAGGCTCTCAAAATGAGCCTTGTCGATTGCATCCGAAGCGTTGGAGATGAGCTCGCGCAGGAAAATCTCATGGTTCGTATAAATCGAATGGATCATGAGGTCGAGGAGCTGCTTCGTCTCCGCTTGGAATTCATGTTTCTCTTTTGCCATGTGAATCTGCCTTTCTTATATGAAATGTATTGTTATCGTTCTGATGTTAGCACTCATCATCTTCGAGTGCTAACGTACAGATAATAATATACACCATAAACAACAAAAAGTCAAAGAATATATAAAAAAAGAACCTGCCCACTGGCAGGTTTTCTCTCTCTGTATCGTCATACGTTTCAGCAGGCGGCAGCAGCTCTTTGCTCCTGTGCATCCGCAAGGCGCATTCTGCCGACAAAGTGATTGGTTAAATGGACTTCAAAATCCTCTTTGACCTTTGCCAGCACAGCATAGTCGGCTGCCTGCATCTCTTCTTCCTCGCCTTCCGGCGTAAAAGCCTTGAAGGACGGGATTTCCTCGCTGCCCGTGAAGACGAGCACGCGGTCGGCACCAACACCATAGCGGCGGTGCGTGAGCAGGCGGATAGCTCCTGCACCCGGCATGAAGCCCGTCGTACCATCCATTACCATATATTCTTTATTCTCTGCCTTATAGATCCGAACGATCATCATGCCGGTCACCCTTTCTTTTCTCTTTCTCTCTGACGATGACTCTATTATAGCAGGCATATATTTGCAATAAAATCACAAAATATGCTTTATATATTGCAAAAAGTGTTCTATGATAGAGCAAGGAGGGAAAATCATGAAGAATTATCCGAAAAAAGGCTACCTCATCAGCAATTTCCGCGTCTTTCATCTGCGCGACAGGCAGCTGCGCCCCATACCGTTCCATTACCACGATTTCCACAAGGTCATCCTGTTCCTCGGCGGCCATGTCGATTACATCATTGAAGGCAAACTCTACCATCTGCAGCCAAACGACATCATCTTCGTTTCGGCCGGCGAGATTCACCGGCCCGTCTTCCTTGATGACAAAGCCCCTTACGAGCGCATCGTCATTTACGTCGCGCCGGAATTTTTGCAGCGCTGGTGTAAGCAGGCAGACCTCGCCCAATGCTTTCGCACGGCCAAAGCAGAAGGCAGCGTCATGCATCAGCTGCCGAACCGCAGCCATGACCTGCTGTTTCACATGGACAAGCTCGAAAAAACAGCCCATGGCGAAGGTTTCGCCAATGGGCTGTACACAGAGATTCTCTTTATTGAATTTTTGATTCTGCTGAACCGCAGCATCGAAGACCATGAGCTTGAGACGCTCGGCAGTGTTTCTTATGATGAGAAAATCCAGCAGGTCCTCACGTACATCAATGAACACCTGTCAGAAGACCTCTCCATCGAGACACTCGCGGGCAAGGTTTTCCTCAGCCGCTATTATCTCATGAAGAAGTTCAAAGCCGATACAGGCTACAGCCTGCACGCCTACATACGCAGCAAGCGCCTGCTCTATGCCCGCGACCTGCTGCGTACGAAAAAGACCGTCACTGACATCAGCCGTGAAGCAGGTTTTCAGGATTACTCGACATTTTCGCGGGCCTTCCATGGTCTTTTCCACTGTTCACCAAAGGAATGGCGCGCACATCATTTATCCGCGGCAGATTCACGGTCGAGCAGCTTCTGAACAGCATCCTGCATATGCGTATCCTTGACCGACTCAATCTGACCGGCATCGCATTCGGCTGCAAGCTGCGGCTCAATCGGGATGCGGGCGAGCACATCGAGACCGTAGGATTTCGCGATTTCCTCGATATGGCTCTTGCCGAAAATCTCGTGGCGCTTGCCGCAGTCCGGGCATTCAAAGTAGCTCATGTTCTCGACGAGACCGAGAATAGGCACTTTCATGCCCTCAGCCATCTTGACAGCCTTCTCTACAATCATGGAAACGAGTTCCTGCGGGCTTGTGACGATGATGATGCCATCGAGCTTGATGGACTGCATGACCGTCAAAGGCACATCGCCCGTTCCCGGCGGCATGTCGACAAACATGTAGTCGATGTCTTCCCAGATGAAATCGTGCCAGAACTGCTTGACGACGCCGCTGATGATTGGACCGCGCCAGACGACAGGGTCCGTCGAATTCTCGAGCAGCAGATTCATGCTGACAACGTCGATGCCGCCGGCCGTGCGCACCGGATAAGCACCGGCCTGACTGCCGCGCACCTCGCCCTTCGTGCCGAACATCTTCGGGATGGACGGGCCCGTGATATCGGCATCGAGGATGCCCGTATGCTTGCCCTTGCGGCTCATAGCCACGGCCATGAGGCCAGTGACGAGGGATTTACCCACACCGCCTTTGCCGCTGACGACGGCGATGACGTGACGGATGGTGCTGAGTTCATTCGGCGCTTCGTGGAAATCCTTCTTGCGCGTGTCCTGCCCGCAGGTCGTGCCGCAGGAACCACAGTCGTGATTACAAGTTTCTGCCATATTTATATCCTCCAAACTATATGAAGCTATGGTTTTGCATAGTTTTGCCTATAATGCAAAAACCCTCCCCGCAGGCGGGGAAGGTTTTCTTTTTATGCATTTATCAGAGATGCAGCTCAGGCATTTGCCGTATCTGCCGGAGTCTCTTCCGTGCTGTCTTCAGCAGCCGGAGCTTCCTCCGCCGGTTTCGGGTCGTTATCGATGACCTTGAGGTTGCGGTAACGGCTCATGCCCGTACCAGCCGGAATGAGTTTGCCGATGATGACATTCTCTTTGAGGCCGATGAGCGGATCTACCTTGCCCTTGATGGCAGCATCCGTCAGGACACGAGTCGTTTCCTGGAACGATGCAGCCGACAGGAAGGAATCCGTAGCGAGGGAAGCCTTCGTGATACCGAGCAGGATTGGCTTAGCCACAGCCGGCTCGCCGCCTTCCTCGATTGCCTTGGTATTGGCACCTTCGAAAGCGTTGATGTCGATGTACTCGCCCGGCAGGAAATCCGTGCTGCCGGATTCCTCGATCTTCACCTTGTGAAGCATCTGGCGAACCATGACTTCGATATGTTTATCGTTGATTTCAACACCCTGGGATTTGTATACCTTCTGTACTTCGTACACGAGGTAACGCTGCGTAGCCTGCAGACCGCAGACGCGCAGGATATCATGCGGGTTGACAGAGCCCTCGGTCAGGCGGTCGCCCGGCATGAGGTGCATGCCCTGCTTGACGTGCATACGTGCACCGTACGGGATGGCGTATTCACGAGCCTGGCCTTCCGACGGACGGATTGTGACTTTGCGCATGCCCTTGCCCGTATCTTCGACTTCAGCATCGCCTTCGATCTCAGCGATGATGGCATGATGCTTCGGTTTGCGCGCTTCGAAAAGTTCCTCGACACGCGGAAGACCCTGGGTGATATCGTCACCGGCAACACCGCCGGAGTGGAACGTACGCATGGTGAGCTGCGTGCCCGGCTCGCCGATGGACTGTGCGGCAATCGTACCGACAGCCTCGCCGATTTCAACCTCAGCCTGGTTGGCAAGGTCACGGCCATAGCACTTGACGCAGACACCGAACTGCGATTTGCAGGTCAGGACGCTGCGGATGGATACGCGGTCGCGTACCTTCTCGATGCGTTTTGCGAGGTCTTCATCCACCATATCGTTGATGGAAGCAATGCGCTCGCCCGTCTCCGGATCATCGATGTCTTCAGCGAGGAAACGGCCGACGATACGCTCTGCGAGCGATTCGATGATGCCGTCGCCTTCCTTGATGGCTTCGACTTCAATGCCGCGGACGTTGTTGTTGCGGATGTGGATTTCCTTGGCATCGCTGTCAAGGGCCTTCTGGATGTCATCCTGCGTAAGCTTCGTGCCAGCTTCGAGGACAACCGTGCCATCCGGATTGACAACATCATGCGTGATTTCCTTGCCGTTCATCTCCTGGAAGATAGCCTGGCGCGTCTTTTCACGCTCTTTGTCGTCCGGCTCGCCGAGAGTGATGACTTCCGTAATCATCGCGTTGGAAAGCGATGCCTCCGAAGCCAGCGAAGAGCCGCGTACCATGATTTCATGAACGTTCTTCTCACCGATTGTCGTGAGTTTCTCCTCATCGAGAATCGTGTCTTTCGGGAACAGAACTTCCTTCGTCTCCGGATCCATGACATCAGCGCCGAGCAGACGGCCCATGAGGCTGTCGTTGAGGAGCTCAAGAGCATCGAACGTCGAAGGAACGAGACGTGCGCGGTCCTGAACGAGGTTCAGCGTCGAGACATCGCAGTCCTCTTCGCGGACAATGACATCCTGAGCGACGTCGACGAGACGGCGTGTGAGGTAACCCGAGTCAGCCGTACGCAGTGCCGTATCAGCAAGACCTTTGCGGGCGCCATGCGAAGAAATGAAGTAATCGGATACCGAGAGGCCTTCACGGAAGTTGGCCGTGATTGGCAGGTCGATGATCTTACCGGACGGGTCAGCCATAAGGCCGCGCATGCCGGCGAGCTGACGCATCTGCTGTTTATTACCGCGGGCACCGGAGTCAGCCATCATGAAGATTGGGTTGAAGGCGTCCATGTTGTCCATCATGGCATCAGCGACATCGTCCGTGGCTTTCGACCACAGAGCAACGACCTTATGATAACGCTCGTCTTCCGTGATAAGACCGCGGTCATACTGACGCTCGACCTTATTGACGACTTTCTGCGTATCGTTGATGATGGTTTCCTTCTGCGGCGGCACGATGACATCGGAAATAGCGATGGACATGCCGGCGATGCAGGCGTAATGGTAACCGAGGTTCTTGACGTTATCGATGACTTCTGCCGTCTTCGTAGCGCCAAAGTGGTTGTAGCAGTTGGCAACGAGTGCACCGAGCTGCTTTTTCTTCATGAGGATGCCGAGGCCCCACGAGCCATCGTCCTCCTTATGGAAGTAACGGAGTTCCGGCGGCAGGATCTCGTTGAAGATCATGCGGCCGAGGCTCGTCTTGACGAGCGAAGTTTCGCCGTCCGGCGTCTTCATGCGGCACTGCAGGGATGCCTGCAGTTCGAGGTCATGCTGCTGATAAGCGAGCAGTGCCTCAGCAATGCCCGTGACGACCATGCCCTCGCCCTTAGCACCCGGCCTGAGAATCGTCAGGTAGTAGGAACCGAGCACCATATCCTGTGTCGGTACGATGATTGGTTTGCCGTCTTTCGGTGCGAGGATGTGGTTGGCTGCGAGCATGAGGATGCGGGCCTCAGCCTGTGCCTCAGCCGACAGCGGCAGATGGATAGCCATCTGGTCACCATCGAAGTCGGCGTTGTAAGCCGTGCAGGCCAGCGGATGAAGCTTCAGGGCATGGCCCTCAGTGAGGACCGGCTCGAAAGCCTGAATGCCGAGGCGGTGCAGCGTCGGGGCACGGTTCAAGAGAACCGGATGCTCCTTGATGACGTCTTCGAGGACATCCCAGACTTCTGGGCGTGCGCGTTCTACCATGCGCTTCGCGCTCTTGATATTGTGGGCAGCACCCGAAGCAACGAGCTTCTTCATGACAAACGGCTTGAAGAGCTCGAGAGCCATGACTTTCGGCAGGCCGCACTGATGCAGCTTGAGTTCCGGACCGACAACGATAACGGAACGGCCGGAATAGTCAACGCGCTTGCCGAGCAGGTTCTGACGGAAACGGCCCTGTTTGCCCTTCAGCATGTCGGAAAGGGATTTCAGCGGACGGTTGCCCGGGCCCGTGACCGGACGGCCGCGGCGGCCGTTATCAATCAGGGCATCGACAGCTTCCTGCAGCATGCGTTTCTCGTTGCGCACGATGATGTCCGGCGCACCGAGGTCCAAAAGGCGCTTGAGGCGGTTGTTGCGGTTGATGACGCGGCGATAGAGGTCGTTGAGGTCGGACGTCGCAAAACGGCCGCCGTCGAGCTGTACCATTGGGCGCAGGTCTGGCGGGATGACCGGCACGACATCGAGAATCATCCACGACGGCTTGTTGCCGGATTTGCGGAAAGCCTCGACGACTTCGAGACGGCGGATGGCACGGACCTTTTTCTGGCCGGAAGCCGTGCGGACTTCCTTGCGCAGAACTTCGCTCATGCGGTCGAGGTCGAGCTCTTCGAGGAGCTCTTTAATGGCCTCAGCACCCATGCCAACGCGGAACGTGTTGCCGTATTTCTCGAGTGCGTCATGATAGTCCTTCTCGGAGAGCAGGCTCTTCTTCGTGAGATCCGTCTCGCCCGGGTCAAGGACAATGTAATAAGCAAAATAGAGAACCTTCTCGAGGGCACGCGGCGAGATATCGAGGATCAGGCCCATGCGGCTCGGAATGCCTTTGAAATACCAGATATGGGAGACCGGCGCTGCGAGCTCGATATGGCCCATGCGCTCACGGCGGACTTTCGCCCTCGTCACCTCGACGCCGCAGCGGTCGCAGATGATGCCCTTATAACGGATGCGCTTGTACTTGCCGCAATGACATTCCCAGTCACGCGTCGGTCCGAAAATGCGCTCGCAGAACAGGCCGTCACGCTCTGGCTTGAGCGTGCGGTAGTTGATGGTCTCCGGCTTCTTGACTTCGCCGTAGGACCACTCCCGGATTTTCTCCGGGGAAGCAAGCCCGATGCGCATCGAATCAAAATTATTTACATCCAGCAAAGAGATGACACTCCCTTCTTATTTCTCATCATTTCCATCTTCGGACGGATCCACGATCGAACCGAGGCTGCCGATATCGGCAATGATGTCATCCGGCTTCTCGTCGTCGGACGGTGCACCTTCGTCGTAATGGTCAGCGGCATCGGCCTTGGCAGCGGCATCCTCGCCCTTCGACGGGTCAACACCTGCTACATCGAGGTCGAGATTCTTTGCCTTTTCGTTGATGTTCTCATCATCGTCATCGTCATCCTGGATCGTGATTTCCTTGGCATCCTCATTGAGGACCTTGATATCAAGACCAATGGACTGGAGCTCTTTGATGAGGACCTTGAAGGATTCCGGAACACCCGGTTCAGGGATATTCTCACCTTTGACGATTGCTTCGTATGCCTTGACACGGCCGACGACATCATCGGACTTGACCGTGAGGATTTCCTGCAGCGTGTAGGCAGCACCGTAAGCCTCGAGAGCCCAAACCTCCATTTCGCCGAAGCGCTGGCCGCCGAACTGTGCTTTACCACCGAGCGGCTGCTGCGTGACGAGGGAGTACGGGCCCGTGGAACGGGCATGAATTTTATCATCGACGAGGTGATGCAGTTTAAGGAAGTACGTGCAGCCGACCATGACGCGGTTCTCGAACGGTTCACCCGTGCGGCCGTCGTAAAGAACCGTCTTGCCGTCGAGCGGCAGGCCGGCAGCCTTGATCGTGCCGAATACTTCTTCGTCGCTCGCGCCATCGAAGACCGGCGTAGCGATATGGAGACCTGCAACATCCGGTTTCGGCATGCCGAGGCGGTCGACATCGTAGCCGAGGTCACGCAGGCGCTGCTCAATCGTCGGATTGTGCTCCTTAATCTGTTTGCCGATTTCAAGGACGGCACGGCCGAGGTGCGCCTCGAGGATCTGTCCGATATTCATACGGGACGGGACACCCAGAGGATTCAGAACAATATCGACCGGCGTGCCATCCGGCAGGAACGGCATGTCTTCCTGGCGCATAATGCGCGAAACGACACCCTTGTTGCCGTGACGGCCTGCCATCTTATCACCGACGGAAATCTTACGCTTCTGAGCGATGTAGACGCGCACGAGGCGGTTGACGCCCGGCGGCAGCTCATCGTTGTTCTCGCGGCTGAAGATCTTGACGTCGACAATCTTGCCCTGCTCGCCATGCGGCACGCGCAGCGACGTGTCGCGGACTTCGCGGGCCTTCTCGCCAAAGATAGCGCGCAGCAGGCGCTCCTCGGCCGTCAGCTCCGTCTCGCCTTTCGGCGTGACCTTGCCGACGAGGATATCGCCAGGACGTACATCGGCACCAATCGAGATGATGCCTTCTTCATCGAGGTCCTTCAGGGCATCTTCGGCAACATTCGGAATGTCGCGCGTGATTTCCTCAGGTCCGAGCTTCGTATCACGGGCATCGCATTCGTATTCCTCGATATGGATGGACGTGTAGATATCACGCTTGACAAGGTTCTCGGACAGGAGGACAGCATCCTCGTAGTTGTAGCCTTCCCAAGGCATGTAGGCAACGATGATATTGTAGCCGAGAGCGAGCTCGCCGTGGTCTGTAGCAGGACCGTCAGCAATCGGCTGCTTCTCCTCTACTTCGTCGCCTTTATAGACAATCGGGACCTGATTGATGCAGGTGCCCTGGTTGGAACGCAGGAATTTCTGCAGTTTATAGTGGTCAAGTTCGCCATCTTTCGTGCGGACATTGATGTAATCTGCCGTGACTTCCTCGACAACACCGGCATGCTTGGCGAGAACCATGACGCCGGAGTCGCAGGCTGCCTTGTACTCCATGCCCGTACCGACGAGCGGAGCCTGCGTGCGCAGCAAAGGAACAGCCTGACGCTGCATGTTTGCACCCATCAGAGCACGGTTCGCATCATCGTTTTCGAGGAATGGGATCATCGTCGTGGCAATCGAGAAGACCTGACGCGGGCTGACGTCCATGTAGTCAACCGTTTCGCGTGCATGCAGACCCGTTTCTTCATTATAACGTGCCGTGACGCGCTCATTGACAAACCATTCGTTGTCATCGAGCGGCTCATTGGCCTGGGCGATGACGAGCTCATCCTCTTCATCAGCCGTCAGATAACGGACTTCATCCGTCACGCGGTGATTTTCTTTATCGACGCGGCGGTACGGCGTTTCCATAAAACCGAACTGGTTGACGCGCGCGTACGTGGCGAGCGAACCGATAAGACCGATGTTCGGGCCTTCTGGGGACTCAACCGGGCACATGCGGCCGTAATGGGAGTTGTGAACATCGCGGACTTCGAAGCCTGCGCGCTCACGGGAAAGACCGCCAGGGCCAAGGGCCGACAGACGGCGTTTATGCGTAAGTTCAGACAGCGGGTTGTGCTGGTCCATGAACTGCGAGAGCTGGGAGGAACCGAAGAATTCCTTAACCGCTGCGACGACCGGACGAATGTTGATGAGTGCCTGCGGCGTAATGACATCGACATCCTGAATCGTCATGCGCTCGCGGACCACGCGCTCCATGCGCGAAAGGCCGATGCGGAACTGATTCTGCAGGAGTTCGCCGACGGCGCGTACACGGCGGTTGCCGAGGTGGTCGATATCATCCGTCGAACCGAAGCCATCCATGAGGTTCAAAAGATAGCTGATGGACGCCATGATATCGTTTTTCGTGATCGTGCGGTCATGGATATCAAGCGTTGGCGAGCAGAGCAGGCGGACTTTCGTGCCGTCTTTCTTTAAGAGGTACAGCGTAATGAGCTTGCCTTCGCCAAAGAGCTGCTTCTCGCGCTCAACGTCCACGGCATCGAGCATGTCTTCCGTAACGGTTTCGCCCTGCGGAATGACAATCTCGCCCGTTTTGTGGTCGACAATTGGCTCAGCGAGAACCTTGCCGAGGATGCGGCGCTTCCAGCCGAGTTTCTTCGTGAGTTTATAGCGGCCGACCGTAGCGAGGTCGTAGCGTTTCGGGTCAAAGAACAGCGAATTGAGGAGCTGCGTAGCATTGTCCTCATTGGCCGGCTCGCCCGGACGCAGGCGCTTGTAAATCTCGATAACGGCCTTGCCCTGCGACTTGACTTCTTCGCCATCGCGCTCAATCGTATTGAGCATGCGCGGGTCGTCACCAAAGAGTTCAAGGATTTTCTCATCAGTATCAAAACCGAGTGCACGGATGAAATACGTCACCGGCATCTTGCGCGTGCGGTCGATGCGGACGGAAATGACGTCATTGGCATCCGTCTCGAGCTCGATCCAGGCACCGCGGTTTGGAATGACCGTTGCATTGTAGAGATGCTTGCCCGTCGGGTCGATCTCCTCGCCGTAATAGGCACCTGGAGAACGAACGAGCTGGCTGACAATGACACGTTCTGCACCATTGATGATGAACGTACCCGTATCCGTCATGAGCGGAAAATCGCCCATGAATACTTCCTGCTCCTTGATTTCACCTGTCTCGCGATTGATAAGGCGGACATTTACCCGAAGAGGTGCTGCCAGCGTCACATCGCGCTCTTTGCACTCGTCGAGGTCATATTTTGGCTCGCCGAGCGAGAAGCTCTCGAAGGACAAGACAAGATTTCCGGAGAAATCCTGAATTGGTGAGATATCACGGAAGATTTCCTGCAGTCCTTTATCGAGGAACCACTTGTAACTGTTCCGCTGGATGTCCAGCAGATGCGGCATTTCCATGACCTCTTTGATTCTGGCATAGCTATACCTGGTTCGTTTGCCCACCGGCACAGGATTAAACATTAAATCCTTCACCCCTTAGCCTGATTTTACTAGAATGTTTTTTGAAAGATAGGGAAACAACACAAATAGACGCGGAATCATAAAACAAGAAAAAAACAAGGTTTGCTTATATTTTTGCACCTTGCTTCCGTTCCTTTCCGCTGACACATAGTTATCCCTATTCAATTTCCTGTAGTTTAACACTATACCATAGGTTTTCACACCTGTCAAGTAAAGTATCAAAAAAAGAACCGTCCCTAAGGACGGTTCCTGTATCAGCAAAACTGAAATTACTTCAGCTCAACCGTAGCGCCAGCCTCTTCGAGCTTAGCCTTGAGAGCTTCAGCGTCAGCCTTGGCAATGTTCTCTTTGACCGGAGCCGGAGCGCCATCAACGAGAGCCTTAGCTTCTTTCAGGCCGAGGCCCGTAGCTTCACGGACAGCCTTGATAACGTTGATCTTCTTGTCGCCGATAGCGGAGAGAACGACCGTGAATTCCGTCTTCTCTTCAGCAGCAGCACCAGCGCCAGCGCCAGCAGCAGCAACTGCAACCGGAGCAGCAGCGCTTACGCCGAACTTGTCTTCCATAGCCTTTACGAGCTCGGACAGCTCGAGGACAGTCATGTTTTCAATGGCTTCCATGATTTCTTCTTTAGTCATTTGATTTTTCCTCCAATGTTTTGTTATTTTCGATTTGAATTCTTCTTATTTTATTTCTTAAAACCTCAGGCAGCTTTTTGCTGCTGAATGGAATTAAGCGGACTCTTTCTGCGCGCGGATTGCGTCAAGCACATAAACCGCATTGCGGATAACGCCCTGCAGAACGTTGACCGTATTCGAGATCGGCGCGTTCATGCTGCCAAGCAGTTTGGCAATGAGTTCCTCGCGGGACGGCAGAGCTGCCAGAGCCTTGACTTCGTCAACGCCGATGACTTTGCCTTCAACCATACCGACTTTAACCGTCAGTACCTCAGCATCCTCAAGCTTGTTCTTCTTGATGAAGCCGCAGATAACTTTTGCCGGAGCAACGGCATCCTCCTTGGAGAATGCGAAAGCCGTCGTGCCTTCGAGGTGCTCTTCGATGCCCTCGATACCAGCCTCTTTGGCGGCGATGCGGAGCATCGTGTTCTTTACAACGTGATAGGAAACACCGGCTTCGCGGAGCTCACGGCGGAGTTCCGTATCCTGTGCAACCGTAAGGCCTTTGTAGCTCGTAAGAACGACGCCCTTAGCGGACTCGAGCTGCTCCTTGAGCTGAGCTACGACAGCCTGTTTTGCGGAAGTAACACCCATTCTATTACACCTCCTGTCATTTTAGATTTTAAAACAGATTCAAAAAACCTCCGGCTGTCCGCCGGAGGTCACAATTTTCAAAGTTAGGTGACTCCGGCCTCGGCAGGCGACATAATTCGTCGTTAGATGATGAAATATCAAACCTGCTGTCTACAGCCTTCGATATGCGATTGGAGACCGGAGTCTCGTCTGACCCTTAAATTAGAACTGGACTGGGATGCCAGGGCCCATCGTTGCGCTTACCGTAACGGAGCGGATGTACTGTCCCTTTGCAGCAGCCGGTTTTACGCGGATCAGTGTATCAATCAGGGCCTGGAAGTTCTGCTGAAGCTTCTCAGCGTCGAACGATGCCTTGCCGATCGGGCAATGAACATTGCCGGCTTTATCGGTGCGGTATTCGACTTTACCTGCTTTAATCTCGCTGATTGCCTTCGTGAGATCCATCGTTACCGTACCGAGTTTCGGGTTCGGCATGAGGCCACGAGGGCCGAGGATCTTACCGAGACGACCAACCGTACCCATCATATCCGGCGTAGCGACAGCGACATCGAAGTCGAGCCAGCCACCCTGGATCTTCTGGACGATTTCATCGGAGCCAACGAAGTCTGCACCTGCAGCTTCTGCCTCCTTGACTTTCTCGCCTTTTGCAAAGACGAGGACGCGCTTGGATTTGCCCGTGCCATGCGGCAGGACCATAGCGCCGCGGACCTGCTGATCAGCATACTTCGGATCAACGCCGAGACGGACGTGCAGTTCGATCGTCTCATCGAACTTCTTCGTAGCCGTCTTCTTGACGAGTTCCATTGCTTCAGCGGCCGTGTAAAGCTTGCCAGCCTCTACGAGTTTGGCAGCTTCCTGATATTTCTTACCAGCTTTAGCCATTTTGTTGTTTCTCCTTTTTGTGGTTGTAACGGTATTGCCTCCCACGGGAGGAAGGATTGAGACAGTCGGGATTAGTCGACGATCTCGATACCCATGCTGCGAGCCGTACCCTCGATCATGCGGGTAGCAGCCTCGATATCGCCAGCGTTCAGATCTTTCATCTTGCTCTCAGCGATTTCCTGTGCCTTGGCACGCGGCAGCTTTGCGACTTTGTTCTTGTTCGGCTCACCCGAAGCTTTCTCAAGACCAGCAGCCTTCTTCAGAAGGACAGCAGCCGGCGGAGTCTTCGTGATGAACGTGAAGGATCTATCCTCAAAAACCGTGATGACAACTGGAATCGTCAGACCAGCCTGTGCTTTGGTTCTCTCGTTGAATTCCTTACAAAAGCCCATGATGTTGACACCAGCCTGGCCCAGTGCAGGACCTACCGGAGGAGCCGGATTAGCTTTGCCAGCCATAACCTGAAGCTTTACGATTTTAGAAACTTTCTTAGCCATTGTTATTTTCACCTCCTAAAAATGATACTTGGTGGTTCCGCTCAAAGCTTTTCGACCTGATCGAAACCAAGATCAATCGGCGTCTCTTCGACGATGACCTTCAGGCGCGCTTTTTCCTCATCGATTTCGGAAACCGTGCCCGTGTAGTTTTCGAAGACACCGGAATTGATGCGAACGACATCCCCGACTGCGACATCGAGCTCGGGTTTATGCTGTTCTTCTTCGCCCATGGATTTCAGAATACGTTTTGCCTCAGCATCGGTAAGCGGTATCGGATGCTTCTCAGAGCCGACGAAACCGGTAACACCGGTGGTGTTGCGCACAACGTACCAGGAATGTTCATCGACAATCATGTCGACGAGCACATATCCAGGGAAGACCTTTCTCGGAACGACTTTCTTCTTGCCGTCTTTGATCTCGACCTCATCCTCAACCGGTACAACCACATTGAAGATCATGTCGCCCATGTTGGCCGTGTGGATCAGGCGTTCAAGATTAGCCTTTACCTTGTTCTCATAGCCCGAATACGTATGGATTACATACCAGGCTCTGCCAGGATTATCCTTCTTGAGGTCCATCTCGTCTTTATCTGCCATGCTTATCTCACCCAGCTTACCTTAAAATGATGTGGAACAATCTCGCGAAGATCGTATCGCAAATCCAGATCAAGGCGCAGACCACTGCGACTGCGATGCCGACGACAATGGTATAATTGACGAGCTCCTTCTTAGTGGACCAGGATACTTTTTTCATCTCTGCGACTACTTCGCCCAGGAACTTCTTCACAATCACTTCACATCCCCGTTCGTACTGACAACGTGTCCTTACTTCGTTTCCTTATGCAGCGTGTGCTTCTTGCAGAACTTGCAGTACTTATTGAACTCCAGACGATCCGGGTTGTTCTTCTTATTCTTGTTCGTGCGGTAGTTGCGGCTGTGGCACTCCGTGCACTCCAACGTGATATTGTTGCGCATCCTTTATTACACCCCTTACGTTGCGAAAGTTGACTTTTTCATAATGTCACTAATACAATTTAGCACAATCAGCGGGCGCTGTCAATAAAAAATCCTTGACAAAAGAAAAATCTTTTTTCACGTCCTGCCGCTCTGCCCTATGACATAAATAAAACCCCTGCATCAGGGGTTATTTGATGATTTGGTGGCGGCACAGAGATTTGAACTCCGGACACTGCGGGTATGAACCGCATGCTCTAGCCAACTGAGCTATGCCGCCCTGTATGAATGGAGCTGATAACCAGGATTGAACTGGTGACCTTATCCTTACCAAGGATACGCTCTACCGACTGAGCTATATCAGCGACCTCACATTTGGTTGCGGGGACAGGACTTGAACCTGTGACCTTCGGGTTATGAGCCCGACGAGCTACCGACTGCTCCACCCCGCGATAAACAGACGAACTGTCTTCTATATAAATATGCGGATTATCAAATTGGTTGCGGGAACAGGACTTGAACCTGTGACCTTCGGGTTATGAGCCCGACGAGCTACCGACTGCTCCATCCCGCGATGTTTTGCATCGCCGTATTACTTCCGGCTGACAAGATATTATTATAGAGCCTTATTAGAGAGATGTCAACAGGAATTTTTTATTTTTTTCCTGTTTCGCAGAATTTATGGCCAAAACGGCTGCCGGGCATAAAAAAGCCGGGCGCAAAAATTTTACGTCCGGCTTTTCTTCTTATTTATTTTTTATATTCTCTGCACGAGAGTGTCCTAACTCCTGTATCAGGCTTTCTTATCGCCTTTGGCTGCATCGGCCTTTGGCTCTTCCGGTGCTTTGGCATGTTCATCGAAGAGATAGGCATAGCGTGCCTTGAACTCTTCCGGCGTCATGCGGAAGGCATTGGCAAGGCCCGGATCTTCGAGGTCCTCTTTTTCCATGCGCATCATCGAACCGCGGGCGATGCGGTACTGTACGGACTTGATGTTGACCTTGCGCACACGCGTCTTGCCCGTGGCAGGGTCCTTGATGTCCTCAAAGCGCATCGGCACGGCTTCGTTGTTCTGGATGGAGATGAGGGCTCCGCTGTCGCCGCTCATGAGGAAGCGGACAGCTGCATAGCCGAGCGAACGCGCGTAGTCGATATCGTACGGAATCGGCGCCGTACAGCGCAGTTCGTAGCCGATTTCCTTATCGATGATGGAGAGCTTAATGCCGATTTTCTTGGTCTCGGCAAGAACGGCCTGTTTGAGGATTTCGCCAAAGTCGAGCTCACTGTAGCGGATATGGCCGTGTTCATCCGTGACGACCTCGCCAAGCTTTTTGAAGTCTTCTGGAATGATTTTCTCGATGACACCTTCGGCGATGACGGCCACGCCGTAATTCTTGCCCGTCAGGTAGCGTTTGACGATGGAACCCGTGAGGATATCGACGAGCTGCTGCAGAGGAATTTTCTCCTGCGGGAATTCTTCTGGGATGATTGTGATGGCAGCACCGGCACTGCGGCCCATGCCAAGGGCTAAGTGGCCTGCCGTACGGCCCATGGCAATCGTGAAGTACCAGCGGTTGTTCGTCGTGCGCGCATCTTCCATGAGATTCTCAATCTCTGTCGTTGCAAAGGCACGGGCCGTCTCAAAGCCGAAAGTTGGAATGCCCTCAGGCAGCGGCAGGTCGTTGTCGATGGTCTTCGGCACATGCACGACGTTGATCGTACGGCCCATCTTGCGCGCTTCTTCGGAAACAGCTGCCGAGCTGTAGGCCGTATCATCACCGCCAATGGTTACAAGGTGCGTGACGCCGAGCTCCGTCAGGGTTTCCACGACCGTGCGCAGGTCCGATTCCTTCTTTGTCGGGTTGAAACGGCTCATCTTCAGGATGCAGCCGCCCGCCATATGGATATGGCTGATGTCTTTCGGCTCAAGGCGGACGTAATTTTTCTCGCCGCGCGCGAGTCTCGAAAATCCATCATAAATGCCGAGCACATCCCAGCCATGGCGCGTCGCTTCATTCGTGATGCCGGAAATGACACTGTTGATGCCAGGAGCCGGACCGCCGCCACAGACGATTGCGATAACTTTCTTAATGCCGATCATGGAAATTCCTCCTTAGTACAATAGAGTACGATAATCCAAGCAAGTCATGATGATTTCACGATGCCAATATGGATTTCAAATTTGATTACAGTACATCTATTCGTCCTTTTCCGGCAAATTCCTGCTTGAATTCTATTGTTTTTACAAATTTTTGACAATTATTTGCAAAAAAATAAAAAAGTTCCCCGTCCTTTGCAAAAGACGGGGAGCTTCCTTCTATAAAATAGATTCCGCTTATTTCCTGCCGGAAAAGCCGTTTCTGCCGCGATGACCAAAATTCGTCTTTGTGCCATGCGTTTTCTGGCGGCGGCTGCGGTCGTTGCGTCCTTTATGCGATGCCCCCTTGCGGTTGGCATATTTGGAGAGCGGTTTGCGCTTGGCCTTTTTCTCCTCACGCTTCTCGCGGATTTCCTTTAAAATTTTCTCCTGCTTCTCCTTGTGGCGGCGTCCGCGTTCCGAGCGCTGCTTGCGGATGCGGTCCTTGATGCCGCCCTCGATGCGGCGTAAAAGATCGTACTGACGCGCGTTGACAAAGGTGATGGCTTTGCCCTTTTCACCTGCGCGGCCCGTGCGGCCAATGCGGTGAATGTAACTTTCCGCATCGTGCGGGATATCGTAGTTGAATACATGCGTCACGCCCTCGATGTCGAGGCCGCGCGCTGCGATATCCGTCGCGCAGAGGATCTGCAGTTCCGCCTTGCGAAAACGCTTGAGGACCAGCGTGCGCTGGACCTGGGAAAGGTCGCCGTGGAGCTCGTCGACGAGATATCCGCGTGCCGCAAGAGCCATCGTGACCATGTGGGCACGCTGTTTCGTATGGCAGAAAACCATCGCCAGATACGGCTGCTCCTGATTGATAATCTCGCAGAGTTTGTCAATCTTCGTCTCTTCCGTCGTATCGATGATGACCTGCTCAATGGCATCGAGCGTCACATGCTCTGATTTGACTTCAATATTCTGCGGCTTCTGCATATAGCGCGTGGCAAGTGCCTTGATGCGTGCCGGCATCGTGGCCGAAAACAGCATGAGCTGACGGTCGGCAGCTGTCGCCTGAAGAAGTGTTTCCACATCTTCAATGAAACCAAGGCGCATCATCTCATCGGCTTCATCGAGTACAACCTTGTTGACCTGCGAAAGGTCGATGGTCTGGCGGCGCAGATGGTCGAGGAGTCTGCCCGGCGTGCCGATGATGAGCTGTGGATGGCGGCGAAGCTTCTGTTTCTGGCGCTCGATATCCTGTCCGCCAAAAATGACGAGCGAGGAAACATCGACAGCAGAACCGAGTGTCTGTGCGACTTTTGCGATCTGAATGGCCAGCTCGCGCGTCGGCGTGACGACAAAAGCCTGCGTGACTTCTGCCTGCTGCTTGATTTTCTCCATAATGGGCAGCAGAAAGGCCAGTGTCTTGCCCGTGCCGGTCTGCGCCTGAACGATGCAGTCATGTCCTGCGCGCACAGCCGGAATGGCTTTTTCCTGTACCGGCGTAGCCTCCTTGATGCCATGACTGCGCAGGGCAGCACAAAGGGCATCGCGGATACCGAGGTCCTGAAATGTTGTCATAATTTATCCTTTTCCTGTCTTTATCATCATCTGCATCAGGAAGAGAGTACTTCCGTACCCGTCTCCGTAATGAGGACCGTCTTCTCCCACTGAGCTGAGAGCTTGCCGTCCTTCGTGCGGACCGTCCAGCCGTCCCCGCGGTCGACGACGACCTTGTACGTACCTTCATTGATCATCGGCTCAACCGTCAGAATCATGCCCGGTACGAGCAGCATGCCCGTATCTTTCTCACCGACGTGCGGCACAAACGGCTCAAGGTGGAAATCCTTGCCGACGCCGTGGCCGCCGAGGTCCGTGACGACGGAATAGCCGTTTTCATGTGCATGTGCTTCACAGGCTGCGCCGATATCGCCAAGGAAATGCCACGGACGGATGGCCTCGATGCCGAGTTCCATGCATTCACGGGCGACGCGCACGAGTTTTTCGGCCTCCGGCGTCGTCTTGCCGACGATATACATGCGCGAAGCATCGGCGTAATAGCCGTTGAGAATCGTCGTGATATCGATGTTGACGATATCCCCTTCTTTGAGGATGGTCTTCTTCGACGGAATGCCGTGGCAGACGACCTCGTTAATCGAGATGCAGACATTCTTCGGGAAGCCTTCATAATTGAGGCAGGCCGGAATGCCGCCGCGCTCACGGATGTAATCTGCAGCTGCCTGGTCGAGCGTTGCCGTATCAATGCCGGGACGGACCATTTCGGTCATGAGGTCGAGGGCGCCGTCATTGATGACACCGGCCGCACGCACCCCTGCGATATCCTTTTCATTATTGATGATATTTTTTGGCGGACGCACCTGACCGCGGAAAATGTCAAATTTCATCTCCGAGATGCGTTCATCAAAATCTTCGTGGCACTTCTTGTACTTCTTGCCGCTGCCACACCAGCACAAATCATTTCTCGTCATACGACTGTATACTCCTTTATTCTATAGAATGAACGGCTTATCGCCGCCATTTCCTAAGCATAACACACCTATATCATTATAAGACGATTTGAGGATTTGTAAAACCCTTTCTTTCTCAATCTCCTTCCTTGACCTCGTTTTCTGCTTGTTATATACTTAGCTGTATATGTAAAAACAGGCTCCTTTCAGCCTGCTTAGCCCGAACCACTATTGTGCAAGAAAAGGATGTGTCCTGATGATTACCTGGATCAAACGAATCCTGCTTCTCCTGTTCCTCCTCATCTTAGTAGTATTTGGCGTCTGTGCGTACCGCATGCACGCGGCAGCAGGCACCGTCCCTGTACTCAACTATCACCAAATCAACGACCGCGACGAAAATTCCCTGACTGTTCACACAGACGAATTCGACCAGCAGATGAAATACCTCGTCGACAACGGCTATCATACGATCACGCCCGAAGAAATGATGGATGCTTTTGAAAACGGCACGCCGCTGCCTTCCAAACCTGTCATCCTGACCTTCGATGACGGCTATGTCGATAATTACAAGAATGCTTATCCGATCCTTGAGAAATACGGTCTCAAAGGTACGATTTTCCTGATTTCCGATTTCATCGGCACGTATCCGAACTACATGACCTGGGCGCAGGTTGACGAGATGCAGCAGAGCGGCATCATTGATTTCGAGAGCCACACGCTGTCGCATCCGGAACTCGACAAACTCCCTGATGACCAGGTCATGCACCAGCTCGCGGATTCCAAGAAAGCGCTCGAATGGCGCCTGAATAAGCCCATCAATTTCATCGCCTATCCGTGCGGCTCCTATGACGAGGAGCTTTTGCGCATGACGAAGGAAGCCGGCTACCGCGCAGCGTTCACCGTCCATTACGGCCTTGCCTCCGCATCCGAGAATCCCTACATGCTCGACCGCGTGCCAATTTTTGGCTGCAATTCCCACCAGTTCCGCCGTTTCCAGCTGCGCCTCGAATACGCGCCAATCTTTGCGCCGCTCGATGCCTTGAGCCGCAGCCTCGTCAAGAACGGCCATACGATCCTCGCAAAATTTGTACCGGCACCATAATTCCATACGGCATATATCCGCCACAAAACAAAATCCCCGAGAGCCTTGCGGTTCCCGGGGATTTTTCTGTCTGAGGGGGTCAGGCAGTAAAAGCAATGTCTAAATTATGATTGGGGAAAATTATTCTTCGTCGTCTTTTTTAACCCTCGGCATGGTCGTGAAGGTAAACTCGCTGCCGTTATAGCCGATTTCGACAACATCGCCTTCGCGTACATCGCCGCGGATAATTTCCTTCGAAAGCGAGGTCTCAACCGTGTGCGTAAGCAAGCGGCGCAGCGGTCTTGCGCCGAAGTTCGGGTCAAAGCCCTTGTCAGCAAGTGCCGTAAGGGCTTCATCCGTCCATTTCAGCGAAATCTTGATCTGTTTCTCAAGGCGGTCGCTGAGGCTCTTGAGCATGATGGCCGCAATATTCTTGACCTGTTCCTTCTTCAGAGCCTTGAAGACGATGATGTCATCAACACGGTTCAGGAATTCCGGACGGAAGTAATCCTTGAGGATTTCCTTGACTGCGCCTTTGGCCTCTTCGTAGCTCTTGTTAAGGATTTCATGCGAGCCGAGGTTCGACGTCATGATGATGACCGTGTTCTTGAAGTTGACCACACGGCCCTTGCCATCGGTCAGGCGGCCATCGTCGAGAATCTGCAGGAGGACGTTGAAGACGTCGCGGTGGGCCTTCTCGATTTCATCGAGCAGGATGACGCTGTACGGACGGCGGCGTACGGCTTCCGTGAGCTGACCGCCTTCATCGTAGCCGACATAGCCCGGAGGCGCACCGATGAGACGCGAGACGCTGTGTTTCTCCATGTACTCCGACATATCAATGCGGATCATGCTGCGTTCATCATCAAAGAGAGCTTCTGCGAGGGTCTTGGCGAGCTCGGTCTTGCCGACGCCCGTCGGGCCGAGGAAGATGAACGAACCAATCGGACGGTTCGGGTCCTTGATGCCGGCACGGGCACGCAGGATAGCTTCGCTGACAGCCTTGACGGCTTCGTCCTGTCCGACGACACGCGCATGCAGCACATCTTCAAGGTGCAACAGTTTCTCGCGTTCGCCCGTCAGCATCTTGGTGACCGGAATGCCCGTCCAGCGGCTGACGACCTGTGCGATATCCTCTTCGCCGACTTCCTCTTTCAAGAGGCGGCTGTCCTTGGATTTCGCCGCGATGATGGCTTCCTCTTCCTTGAGTTTCTTCTGCAGCTCCGGCAGTTTGCCGTATTTGAGTTCGGACATGCGGTTGAGGTCATACGCGCGTTCGGCCGCTTCCATCTCGCTGTTCACGCCGTCAATCTCTTTCTTGATGGCACGGACGCGCAGGATGGCGTTCTTTTCCGTCTCCCACTGTGTCTTGAGCTCATTCTCCTCTTTCTGGAGTTTCTCTTTTTCCTTCGTGATCTTCTTGAGCTTCTCCTGCGAAGCTTCATCCGTTTCCTTCTTCAGTGCCTGCTCTTCAATCTCGAGCTGCATGATTTTGCGGCGGATTTCATCGAGCGGCTGCGGCATCGATTCAATCTCGGTGCGCAGCTTTGCGGCGGCCTCATCGACGAGGTCGATGGCCTTATCCGGCAGGAAGCGGTCGGAAATGTAGCGGTCCGAAAGGGTAGCAGCTGCCACGAGTGCGGCATCGCGGATGCGCACGCCATGATGAACTTCATAGCGCTCCTTCAGGCCGCGCAGGATGGAAATCGTATCCTCGACACTCGGCTCACCGACCATGACCGGCTGGAAGCGGCGTTCAAGGGCTGTATCCTTCTCGATGTATTTGCGGTACTCATTGAGCGTCGTGGCACCAATGCAGCGCAGCTCGCCGCGGGCCAGCATCGGTTTCAGGAGGTTGCCGGCATCCATGGCACCTTCCGTAGCACCGGCACCGACGACCGTATGCAGTTCATCGATGAACAGCAGAATCTGGCCATCGGATTTCGCAATCTCGTTGAGGACGCTCTTCAAGCGTTCCTCGAATTCGCCGCGGTATTTCGCGCCGGCAATCAGGGAACCCATGTCAAGAGAGAACAACGTCTTATTTTTCAGGGATTCCGGCACATCGCCAGCCACGATGCGGCGGGCAAGGCCTTCGACAATGGCCGTCTTGCCGACACCAGGTTCGCCGATGAGCACCGGATTGTTCTTCGTACGGCGGGAAAGAATCTCAATCGTACGGCGGATTTCCTCATCACGGCCAATGACCGGGTCGAGTTTGCCGGCACGTGCAGCTGCCGTCAAATCGCGGCCAAATTTCTCAAGGGATTTATAACCTTCTTCCGGATTATCCGTTGTGACATTCTGCTTGCGGTTCTTGCGAATGGATGCCTGAATGGCCGACTTCGTCAGATGGAACTGACGGCAGATGTCCTGCACTTCAGAGCTGCCATCCGTGACAAGGGCCAAAAGCAGATGCTCTGTCGAAACATAATCATCTTTCATGGATTTGGCGTATTCCTCGGCACGGCCGAGTACGCGGACCATATCCATCCCCATGCCGAGACGGTCCGTGCCTTTGACGCTCGGGATTTTCGCGAGTTCCTGTTCAAGTCTTGCCTTGAGCATCGGCATATCCGTCTGGCATTCTTCAAAAATCGTGGCGAGCAGCCCCTCAGGTTCCTTGGCCAAGGCTAAAAGCACATGGGCCGACGTGATTTCCTGATGGTATTTCATTGCTGCGATCTGCTGAGCGGATTGCAGGGCCGCCAGCGTCTTCGCTGTATATTTTTCTTGTCCCATAATCTTATCCTCCATAATCGCTCTTAATTTCGTTGTGTATTCTGAAACTTTTCCGTTTCTATTTCCTATTATAACCATTAAAGTCAAAAAGTCAAATACTTTTTCTGACTTTTTGACTTTATTTTAAAAAATTTTTTCTGGCCGCCTCCTCAAACAAGAAAAAGGCCCGAATCTCCTAAGACTCAGGCCTCATCCCCCTGCCAGGGGACAAAATCACGATAACGGATATGGAATTGTAGCAGAATCTTGCCGATGATATGCTGAATCTGCTTCTCAACGGTGTCCGCACCATTGTAAAAAGTCAAGACGGGCGGCACAACGACGCAGCCGTAATCGGCTGCTTCCTTGATATTGCGCAGATGGATGCGGCTCATTGGCATCTCGCGCGGCACGATGACGACTTTCCGGCCTTCCTTGAGGCAGACATCCGCCGCCCTCAGCAAAAGATCGTCCGTGTAACCACTGACAATACCGGCCACCGTCTTCATGCTGCAGGGAATGATGATCATGCCGTCCGTCTCATAAGAGCCGCTCGAGATTGACGCTGCCAGATTCGCGTTGTCGTGCACAACATCGGCAAGTGCCCTGATTTCCTCGAGACTGACGTCCGTTTCATAAGGAAAAGTCACGGCCGCCCCCTTCGTGATGACAAGATGTGTCTCCACTTCGGGCAGCTCATGCAGCGCCTTTAAAAGCGCATACCCCATGATGACGCCGCTCGCCCCTGTTATGCCGACAATCAGACGCATAAACGCGCCTCCCTTCTTCTATCGCTTCGTATCTTCCTGTATCTGCCTCTATTTTACCATAGATACACGGAAGAAAGAAGGGGCAAAAACGTCTCAGGCCCGAGGCGACTTCTGCCAGACGGAGACAAGCTCTTTTGCCGCGGCTGCGGGGTCCTTTGCACCTGTCACGGCGCTGACGACGAAAAAGCCATCCACACCGGTTTTCTTGAGCTCCGGCAGGTCTTTGGCTTTGACACCGCCGCCGACGACGACCGGCACAGGGCTGATTTCATGCAGTTTTGTGAGTTCTTCGAAGCTGCGCGTGATGATATGGCCGTCAAGGTCGCGGCCGCAGTCTTTCTTTGTCGGCGTCTCATGCAAGGGGCCTGCGCCAAAATAGTCAATGTCTTTCGTATCGGCATGACGGACATAATCGAGAAGTTCATGCGTGCGCGCTGAAAGTCCGACAACAGAGTCCGGGCCAAGCAGTTTGCGGCAGACTGAAACAGGGATGTCACTCTGGCCGACGTGAATGCCGTCAACCTTGATGCCTGCGTCGCGTGCGGCGAGCACGACGTCAAGGCGGTCATCGACGAGGAGGACCACTTCCTTCTCCCTGCCCAAGTCCTTCAAGACCGCGGCAGCTTCGCCGCAAAGAGCGATAAGCTCCCGGGCCGAAGCTACTTTTGAACGGATCTGCAGGCAGGTAAAGCCATTTTCCACCGCCGCCCGTATGACATCCTTGACAGGACGTCCCAGTGTATTCTCAGGCCCCACGACAAAATAGGCCGAGATATCGAGTTTTTCACGCATATTCATTTTGCTTCATCCTCTTTATTTTCTTCTTTAATTTTCTTTTCCAGACGCTCGAGCTTGCCATGCATCATGTCGGTATAGCCCGGCCGGATATCGGCCTTGAGCACGACTTCCGTGCGGATGCCCTTATCCGCGAGGACCATCGTCGCGCGTTTGACGACGTCCATGACCTCGTCCCATTCGCCCTCGATTTCCGTAAACATCGAATTCGTGCGGTTCGAAAGTCCCGACTCGCGGATGACGCGCACGACTTCGCCGACATAAGCAGACATTTCTTCGCCTGTGCCGCAGGGCGCAATGGCCACGGCAATCAATGTATTCATGAAGATCCTTCTTTCCTATTATAATAGTCTTCCCGTCTCAAACCATATGAAACGGATTTCCCGCAATCTCCTCGGGTTTCGCCTGATAAAGCGCATCGAGGAAGTATTTTTCAAAAGTGCCTGGGCCGGCTGCCTGCTCTTCTGCCCTGCGGCCTGCGAGATTATATGCCTGCACAGCTGTCAGCGCCGCGATGAACGGCGATGCTTCGGCTGCATAAACAGCGGCAACACCGCCTAAGGAGCAGCCCGCTCCCGTGATTTTCGTGAAGAACTCCGAGCCGCCTTCACTCATGACAGTCGTCTGCCCGTCCGTCACAAGGTCCTGCTCACCGGAAACCGCCACTGCCCCATGAATGAACGATGCCAGTGCTTCCGCCGCCGGCCGCGCCGATTTGACGCTGTCCGTCGCATCGACGCCGCGCACGCCGGCTTTCTGCAGGTTCTCTCCGAGGCCCCAAAGATTTGCGAGAGCGATGATTTCCGAGGCATTGCCGCGCACAATGGCAGGCGGCAGGGCGCGGAAACACTGCAAAAGGCCCTCTCTGAGGCTGCCGATGCCAATGCCCACAGGGTCGAGAACCCACGGCTTCTTATGCGCGCGCAGAGCTCTTGCCGTGCGCGGCAGTGTTTCGGCATAAAATGGCATCAACGTGCCCATATTGATGTAAAACGCAGAGCCAGCTGCTGCCATGCCCTCCCCTTCATCCGGCAGATAGACCATGGCGGCCGAACCTCCGGCCGCGAGCTGGGCATTGGCTACGAGATTGATGGTCACCGTGTTCGTGACAGACGGCACGAGCGGACAGTCTTCCTTGGTACGCTGTACGGTCTCCCTGATTTTTCCCCGAATCGATTCCATTGTCTCTTTCATTTTCTTTTCGTCTATTTCTTCTCTCTGCTTCAATCCAAACGCCTCCTGAAAACAATCTTTATATTTTTCATCATCATGACAAAAAGCCCGCCTGTTGGCGGGCCTTCTTAAGCATCTCAATTTGCTCCCTACGCTGGTATTAACACAACAGGTTCTAAGGGTCAGGCTTTTGCCTTCTCAACACAAGGTTCCCCCGCAAAGTATTTTATTTTTCGCATCAGCCCGCCAGCGGCAGTTCAGTTGCCTTGGCATTGGCCAGAATCTCGGCTGGAACTTGCACATCCTCCAGGGCATTGAAGTCCCTGCCCTGCAGATGCAGGTCAACCGTGCTCTCACGGATTTCCTTCAGCATCTTATCGCGTTCCGAACGCGGCATATCGCGCCGTTTGACGATGATAGAAGCAGCCTTGCGGATGGGCTCGGTCAGATTGGCATGAACATCGGTCAGCAGGTTCTTTTCGGTATCAATCGTGACCGTATAAGTGAAGTCCGGCAGACTGCGGCAGATTTCCTCCGTCGTCTTCTTCATATTCTCATCCTTGCTCATGGGCAGCAGCTGCTCCTGCAGCAGTTTGCCAAAGGCCTTGCCGTCGACCGTCACCAGATAAGTCTGGCAGCTGCCGTCTTTGACGCCAAACTGCACATCCTTAGCGAGGTCCATAAAGCCATTCGTAAAGGCTGCAGACCAGAAATCGTTGACCTTCTTATCATTTGCCTTGCGCGGCGTAATGGATTTTTCCCATTCGCCATGCCCGAGCTTGCAATAAAAAGCAGTGGCTTTCTCCGTCTCGCGGATATAATAGGAAATCTCACGCTCAAAAGCCGGCGCCCCCGGCAGGATAAAGGTGATATTCATGCTGCCCTTGGCGCGCGTATACGGCTCGGACACAAAGGTAATATGGCTGGCCATGTTGGCACTGCCCGCCGGAGCCGATGTGGCAAGGTCCATATCATAAGTCCCGTTCTTCACTTCCGACAGATGGTCAAAAGCATCGTCAAGAGAAGCTTTCGCCGCCGGCAAAACAGCAGCTGGCTTGCTGCCGGCCTTATCTTTCTCTTCTGTCTTTGTTTCTTTTTCTTCCTGTGCCTCTTTTCCTTCAGACGTCTTTACTTCTGCCGCCTCATCTGCTGCAGATGCTGCCGTATCCGGCTTACCTGCCTCTTTCACATCCGAAGCCGATACAGCGTTTTCGGGTGCTGCCGCTGTGATTTGGGTTTTCCCAGCTGTCACAGCCGGCGCAGCCCCTGCCGGCGTCATGCCGTAAGGCGCAATAAGAAATGCCATACTGCACAGAGCGGTCATAATTGCTTTTTTCTTCCCCATTGCGAATTGCATGATATCTCACTCCTCTATTCCCTGCAGCCCGCAGAACCATCTGCGGCACTGCTTTGATTTTGATACTGTATGATATTCTCTAAAAAAATAGAAAAATCCTTCCCGAAAGAAGGATTTCCTTTATTTCTTTATTTTTATGAACGGGAAGAATGTCTCAGGCTAAATGGTTCAGGAAATTCTGCATCATGATTTTGCCCGTTGGCGTCAGAATGGATTCTGGATGGAACTGGATGCCCTCGATATCCTTTTCCTTATGGCGCACGCCCATGATGGTGCCATTTTCCAGTTCACTCGTGACTTCGAGACAGTCCGGCAGGCTCGCGCGGTCAATGATCAGCGAATGATAGCGGCCGACTTCGATGCCCTGCGGCAGTCCCTCGTAAAGGCCTTTGCCGTTATGGCGAATGGGCGAAACTTTGCCGTGAATGATCTCGCCGGCCCGCACGACCTTGCCGCCGAATACCTCGCCGATGGCCTGATGCCCAAGACAGATGCCGAGAATCGGCACTTTGCCGCCAAGCTCACGGATGACATCTTCGCTGATGCCCGCATCCTTCGGCACGCCGGGGCCCGGTGAAATCACGATGCCCTCGTAGTTTTTGGCTGCAATCTCTGCGACGGTCGTCTTATCGTTGCGGATGACCTCGACTTCAGCACCGAGCTCTGCGAGCAGCTGGTAGACATTATAGGTGAAGGAATCGTAATTATCTAAAAGCAACAACATCGTTTTCGACCTCCTCCACAACTTCAAACAGGGCTTTCGACTTCTGCAGGATTTCCTGATATTCTTTCTCCGGCACGGAATCGGCGACAATGCCGGCACCGGACTGGATGACAGCAGTATCATCGTTCTCAATGCGCATCGTGCGCAGCGTAATGCACATATCCATATTGCCGCAGAAATCCATATAACCTACTGTGCCCGAATACGAATTGCGCTTGACGGGCTCGAGTTCATGGATGATTTCCATCGCACGCAGTTTGGGCGCGCCGCTGACGGTGCCGGCTGGGAATGTCGCACGGAGAACATCCATCGGCGTATAACCCTTCTTGAGCTTGCCGACGACCTCGGAAACCATGTGCATGACATGGCTGAAATACTCGACTTCGCGAAGCTTCGTCACGCGCACGCTGCCCGGCTCGCTGATGCGGCCGATATCATTGCGCGCGAGGTCGACGAGCATCGAATGCTCCGCACATTCCTTCGTATCGCCCTGCAGGTCTTTTTTGAGGGCTGCATCTTCGGCCGCATCTTTGCCGCGGCGCCGCGTGCCGGCAATCGGGTACGTGTAGACGCTGTCGCCTGCGACCTTGACGAGCATCTCCGGCGATGCACCGACGAGCTTAACAGGGCCGAAATTGAAATAAAACATGTACGGTGACGGATTGACCTGACGCAGCCGGCGGTAGAAGTGGAAGCACGGCTTCGTGATTTTTTCACGGAACTGGCGTGAGGGTACAACCTGAAAAATATCACCGGCAAAGATGTAATCCTTGGCTTTATGAATGGCATCAAGAAAATCCTGCGGTGCCCTGCCAAATTTCTTGAGAAAATCAATTTTCTCTCTCGGCTTCGTTTTCGGCGCTGCCTGCGGCACGAGCGGCGCTGCGAGCTTTGCCTCAACTTCTTCTATCTTTTCACAGACCGCATCATAGGCTTCATCAGCATCGCGCCCCTTCGTATCGGCCAGACAGATGAGGCGCGCATTGTTGTGCAGGGCATCGTAAACGACGAGCACACGGCAGATCATGAACTGCCCTAAAAGCTCTTCATCCCCAAGCTCCATGCCGCGCACACGGTCAAATGTTGCGACGATATCATAATTGAGGTAGCCAACCATGCCGCCGTTTGCAAGTGGCAGCGAGGCATCCTCGACAGCGGGCTTGAATCCCTGCATGTACTGCTTGATGGACTTGACCGGCTCGCCCATGATGCATTTCATCAGACCGTTCTCATTGATCATCAGCTTATCTTTGAAGACCTGCAGACGGGCAAAGGGCTCAGCACCAATGAAGGAAAAACGGCCAAACTGCTGATGTGTCGTATCGACCGATTCCAGAATAAAGCCCTTCTTTTCCCCGACTAATTTATAATAGACGGAAACCGGCGTATCGAGGTCCATATTGATTTCTTTTGCCACAGCGATGAGATTCGTCTCCGCGGCCAGCTTGCGGAAGTCTTCCCGCGACGGCTTGATTTCCATGATACTCTCCTTCTTCCTGTTATTTTTCAGCCGCATCAGGCATGCTTGCCATATTTTTCATCAAGAGCCGTGCGCATGGCGTGAATCAGCTGCATAGCATCGTCGAATTTGCCATCGAGCAGGCGTTTTACCACGGCACTGCCGACAATGACCGCATCGCTGTGAGCTGCCGCATCCACTGCAGCTTCCGGCGAACCAATGCCAAAACCAACAGCCAGCGGCGTATCCGTGAATTTGCACGCTTTTTCGCAGACCCTGCCAATCGTGCTGTAATCGATTTTCTTGACGCCCGTGACGCCGTTGTTGGAAACACAGTAAATAAAGCCCGTCGCGCCCTTGCACGTCTCGGCCATGCGTGCTTCCGTCGTGCCCGGCGTGATGAATTCAGCCAGATGGAAATCGTGCGCCGCGCAGATTTTGCGCATGTCGCCGGATTCTTCATGCGGCACATCCGGCACAATGACGCCGTCCATGCCCGCTTCTTTGAAGTCCGTGACAAAACGCTCAAAGCCGTAATGATACATATTGTTGATATAGCCCATGCCAATCAGCGGAATATCGGAGAATTTACGGATTTCACGCACGATCTCGAGCTCTTTTTTGAGCGTCATGCCGTTTTTGAGGGCCACGACCGAAGCTGTCTGGATGACGGGGCCGTCGGCCATCGGGTCCGAGAACGGCAGGCCAAGTTCGATGACATCGGCACCGGCCTTTTCGGCCTCGCGGACGGCCTTTAACGTCGTCTCGACGTCCGGCGCACCGGCCGTAATATAAATGAAGATACCTTTTTTGCCGGCTGCTTTGAGTTCAGCCATTTTTTTATCTAAACGCGTGCTCATCACTCAATATCCTCCCCAAGTACCTTTGCTACCATCTGTACATCCTTATCGCCGCGGCCCGAAAGCGTGACGACCACTGCTTCATCCGGATGCGTCTGCGGCATGAGCTTCTCAAGATATGCCAAGGCATGCGAGCTTTCCATGGCCGGAATGATGCCCTCGACCTTCGAAAGGCGCTGGAACGCATCGAGGGCCTCCTGATCCGTGACCGAAACATATTTGACGATGCCCTTATCTTTATAATAGGAATGTTCCGGTCCGACGCCCGGATAATCGAGGCCGGCCGAAATGGAATACGCTTCGACGACCTGACCGTCGGGGTCCTGCAGCAGATAGCTGAACGCGCCGTGCAGGATGCCCGGCTCGCCGGCGCCCGACAAAGTCTTGGCATTGTCCGTCGGCGCTTCGCCGCGGCCGCCTGCCTCAACGCCGAATTTCTTCACGGACGGGTCATTGCGGAAATCGTAGAACGTGCCGATGGCGTTGCTGCCGCCGCCGACGCAGGCTAAGAGGTAATCCGGCAGTTTGCCGATTTTCGCGATGGCCTGTTCGCGGATTTCTTCCCCGATGACCTTCTGGAAGTCGCGGACAATCGTCGGATACGGATGCGGGCCGACGGCCGAACCGATGATGTAATGCGTGTCCGTGATATTCGTCGCCCAGTAGCGGATGGCCTCACTCGTCGCGTCCTTCAAAGTGCCTGTACCCGAGGAAACCGGAATGACCTTGGCACCGAGGAGCTTCATGCGGAACACGTTGAGTTTCTGGCGCTCGACATCGAGAGCCCCCATGAACACATGGCATTCCATGCCGAAGAGTGCGGCAACCGTGGCCGAAGCGACGCCATGCTGGCCGGCGCCCGTCTCGGCGACGATGCGTTTCTTGCCCATGCGCTTAGCAAGCAGCGCCTGACCAAGAGCATTGTTGATTTTATGCGCGCCCGTGTGCAGCAGGTCCTCGCGCTTGAGGTAAATCTTCGCGCGGCCGTAGTATTTTGTGAGTTTATCGGCATAATAAAGATTGGTCGGACGGCCTGCATATTCGCGCAGGTACGTCTTGAATTCATTCTGGAAATCCGGGTCATCTTTATATTTCTTATAGGCTTCTTCCAATTCATTGAGTGCCGGCATGACGATTTCCGGTACGTACTGTCCGCCAAATTTACCAAATCTGCCCTTCGTGTTCATGTGATTTCTTCCTTTCTATCTAAAAACTTGCTTAATTCAGGCAATCTCTCCTGCATGTTCCTGCTGAGGCATGCCAGACTCAATCAGGAGACGCGTCTGGAGGCCAACATCCTCAGCCCTTACGAGCCCCTCGCCGACGAGGATGCCGTCGCAGCCGGCTTCGTGAAGCTTCCTCGCATCCTCTGCCGTGAAGATGCCGCTTTCACTGATGAGGGTGCGGTTCTTATCGGCATAAGGCAAAAGCTCTAATGTCTGTTCAATCGAGGTCGTGAACGAGACGAGATTGCGGTTGTTGATGCCGATGAACTCCGCCGGCGTCGCGAGGGCCGCTTCCATGTCGCGGCGGTCATGCACCTCAATGAGGGCATCCATGCCTAACGACCAGGCCGTGTAGAGGAATTTTTTGAGTGTCTCCGGCGTCAGGATTCTCGCAATCAGCAGCACGGCGTTGGCGCCTAAGAGTCTTGCCTCATAAATCTGATACTCATCGATGACGAAATCCTTGCGCAGAAGCGGCAGCTTGACCTCGCTGCGCACCTTGCGGAAATCCTCATTGCAGCCGAGGAAATGCGGGTCCGTATGCACGGACAGCATGCTCGCGCCGTTGTCCTCGTAGATATGGGCGAGCTCGACGACGGAATGATTGCGGCAAAGCCGGCCCTTGGCAGGACTTTGAAGCTTGCATTCCGCGATGAGGTTCCACGGCTGACGGCGGAACCGTGCTGACATCTCGAAATTCCCGCAGACGAGCCGGCGCTTGACTTCGTCGAGCGGCAGCTCTTTTTTGGCTTCGGCCACGATATCTTTTTTCTTTTCGACAATCTCTGCTAAAATATCCCGCAATTTCAATTCCTCCTGCTGTGTTCATTGATTTCATGCACCTTCGCCATGAATGAGGCGATGCGCGCGGCCGACTTTTCTTTGTGGACCTCGAGGCTGCCCGAGACATCGACGGCAAACGGATGAAAAGTCTGCTCTACCTCGCCGACATTGGCCTCACTGATGCCTCCGGCAATCAGTACCGGCTTTTTAACCGCCGCGATTTCCTGCTGTGCCTTCTGCCAGTTGAACGAGGTTCCCGTGCCGCCGGCCTCCCCCGGCCGGTAAGCATCGACGAGAATCATGTCTGCAGGGAAGGCGTTCGCAGCGTCAGCGGAAAAACCATCGCCGTAGCGGTAGGCTTTGATGACCGGCCGCCGAATCTCTCTGGCATAACCGGCATCCTCATGGCCATGCAGCTGGACAAAATCGAGCTGACACCGCGCAGCAATCGCATTGACCACCGCAGGGTCCGCATCGACGAAGACGCCGACTTTTTTGACCTTCTGCAGGGCCTGACTGATGTTCGCTGCCTCGCGGGGCTCGATGAAGCGGTGACTGTGACGCCAGAAGATGAAGCCGATAAAATCTGCGCCAGCCTGTTCCGCTGCCTCAGCTGCCGCCAATGTCTTCATCCCACATAATTTTGCTTTGAGCATCTTTCCATCCCTCACAGTCTTTTGTCCATACCTATAAAATGACAATCAAAAAACCCCGCTGAGCATAATACTCAGCGGGGCGAAAATTCTTCGCGGTGCCACCCGTTTCAAACGGCCAATACAGAATAAGCCATTCCTCATTTCCGGTACGGGACTCCACATTGAGCCGATACCGTAGCCTTGTAACGGAGGCAGCCGTCCCAGCCTACTCTTTTTCTCTTCGATTTCGGTGGGCTCTCGCAGGACCATTCACAAAGCATATCACGCCGCACCTTGCACCAACCGGCGGCTCGCTGTAGAGATAGTGGCTTGGCTACTATTTCCTGTTCGATGATTTAGTGTAACTTTGTTAACTTGTTGATGGCTATTATATTACTCGCCTTCCGGCAGGATGTCAAGTCCCTGCAGCAATTTTTTATTTATCAATTGGCCGCGCTGCTGCCATCTTCCGGCGCATCCATCATCGGGCCGCCCATCATGCCGCCTTCAGGACCGCCCTGCGGGCCATGTCCCTCCGGGCCGTGGCCATGGAATTTCTTCTGCAGAACATTGGCATCGACGCCGAGTTCCTTCGCCACATCGCCCCAGCGGTTGTTGATTTTCTTACGGTCGAGCACCGACTGGATATCTTTGCCCGAAGCCTTGGCCAAGGCTGCTGCGCAGTCGATGTCACGCGGCTCATAGCCTTTCTTAAGCAGACTCAGGGCTTTGCTCTCATCGATATCGCCATCCTGGCTCAGATGCTGTGCCGTCATTGACTGACGGACTTCTTTGACTTTTTCGCGTGTCACACCAAGAGACTCACCAATGTCACGCCAGTTCTTGTCATCCGTCTTGAGGGCCATGACTTCGTCAAAGGATTTGCCGCTGACCTTGGCAATCATAGCGGCCTGACCGATATCGCGGAAATCCTTCTTGTTCTCGATGGCGTTCTTGACCTGACTCTCGTCAACGCCGAACGTCTCAGCGATATGCTTAGCTGCCTCCGAAGCATCCATCTGCGGCATCTGTCCGTCAGGACGCTCCCCCTTGGCAAACATGCGGTGCTGTGCACCATCCTGGGACTGTGACTGTGCCGAAAGCACGCCAAAGCCGCCCGCCGTCAACACGAGGCCGGCCACAATGCCGGCAATCATCTTACGCTGTGTGATCTTCATATAATCCATCGCCTTTCTATTCAGCTCATTATCTTCTTGTTCATCTTATGGCTATAGTCTAACGGCTGCAATTTAAGTTGGCTTTAGCAAGGAATTAGAAATCGATTGAATTTTGCCCCGGAAAATATTCCTGAAGTTTATTTCAAAAAAACAAGGAAAAAAGGTACAGAATGTCGTATAATAATAAATGCAGGTTATTATGGGAGAGAGGTGACTATGATGACGGAACAGGAAATCGAAAAACTCGTTCAGGACAAGCTCAACGAAGCTTATAAGGAGAATGAGCCCCCGAAGAAGTTCTTCCTCACGGAAAATGGCCGTGGTGTCGTCGATGGCGGTGACATGTACAACGCAGTTGTAGAGGATGTCCTTCGCATCGTGCAGAAAGCCATGACGGAAACGCTCAAGGCAGCACTCAAAAAATAAGGTATAAAAAATCCGGCAGGAAATTCATCCTGCCGGATTTTTTGTGCTCAAAACCAAAGAAGGCAAAAGAAAAATCCGCAGATAAAATCTGCGGATAGTATTCTCGTATATACGATTAACGCTTCGAGAACTGGGAAGCCTTGCGGGCTTTCTTGAGACCGTATTTACGGCGCTCTTTCTCACGCGGGTCACGCGTAACAAAGCCAGCTTTTTTCAGAGCCGGACGGAGCTCAGCATTCATTTCCATGAGTGCACGGGTGATGCCGTGGCGGATTGCGCCAGCCTGACCCGTAACGCCGCCGCCGGCAACGTTAGCGATAACATCGTACTTATCAACCGTTTCCGTGAGGTTCAGCGGCTGACGAACGATGAGTTCGAGCGTCTTAAGACCAAAATACTCTTCCATGTCGCGACCATTGATCGTGACTTTGCCCTCGCCTGGAACCAGACGAACACGGGCAACGGACGATTTTCTGCGGCCAGTGCCGTAGTAGATGACTTCTGCCATGTGTTATGTTCCTCCCTTTCCAGATTAGCGGATGTTCAGCTCAAGCTTTTCCGGCTTCTGAGCTGCATGCGGATGCTCCGGGCCAGCGTAAACGCTGAGCTTGCGGTACATCTGAGCGCCGAGACGGTTCTTCGGCAGCATGCCTTTGATTGCATGCTCGAGAACGCGCTCCGGGAAGCGCTCCAGCATATGGCCAGCGGCCGTGAACGTCGTGCCGCCCTGGTAACCGGAATGACGGAAATACGTCTTATCCGTAAGTTTCTTACCCGTGAATTTTACTTTTGCTGCATTGATGACGATGACGTAATCACCCGTATCAACGTGCGGAGTAAAGGTCGGTTTATTTTTACCGCGAAGAACTTTTGCGACTTCAGCTGCGAGGCGGCCGACAGTCTGGCCTTCAGCGTCTACAACGTACCATTTGCGTTCGATATTGGATGCATTTGCCATAAACGTTGTCTTCATGCGATTTCCCCCCTAGAGTTTTTTCAGTATCAATTTTCCAAGTTCATGATGTATTGAAACAGGCTTCCGGGGCTAATGGAAACGCTCGTCCATGACATCACATAGAATTATTCTAAAGAAAAGCGGCGCGAAAGTCAAGGGATTTTTCGAGGAAAAAGAAAAATAATCCACAAGTCCCTGTGCATACCTCAGTGCTCCTGAAGATGCCCCGTGCCATTGATGAGTTCGACAGTTGTGCCGCTTTCTGTATAGGTGACGATATTAACAGCAGTGTTGAATTGGCGGATGGTCCAGACATACTTGAGGTCCATGTGCAGGGCTGCCGTCAGGATGGTGCGCAGGATGGCGCCGTGTGCGACAACAGCTACTGTTTCATCGGGATGTGCGGCCACGATTTTATCGATACAGGCGACAGCCCGCGCGCGAAGCTCCGGAAAACTCTCGCCATGCGGAATTTTTAAAATATCCGGATGCTGGAAGAAATTCTGCAGGGCATCCGGCCATTTGGCAACAATCTCATCGTAGGTCAGGCCTTCCCAATCGCCAAAATTGAGCTCACGCAGTTCTTTGCAGGGATGCACGGCAAGGCCAAAGCGCTCTGCTACACATCCCGCCGTCTTCATCGCCCTTTTGAGGTCGCTTGCGTAGACGGCTTCAACTTTATCGACAGGAAAATGCGCGGCAAGTTTTTCCGCCTGCTCAATGCCGAGCGGCGAAAGGGCAACATCCGTCTGCCCCTGATAGCGGCCGAGCACATTCCATTCCGTCTGGCCATGACGGATCAAAATCAATTTTGTCATATTCATTAAGACCCCCTAAGTCTTCTTATATGGTATTTTCTTTGGCAGCAAAAAATGACTGCCAGACAGAGAAAAGCCGGTCATTTTCCTCACGCGTACGCACAGCAAGCCGCAAGAAGCCCTTCTCGAGACCCGGATAATGACGGCAGTCGCGTATCAGGATATGATTTTGCCGCAAAAAGTCAATGAGCTCATCGGTATACCTTGCCCATTTGAGGCGGACGAACAGGAAATTGACACTCGGCCTATAGACTTTGACCTGACCGGACGCCCAGAGACTGCCGGCCAGATAATTCTTTTCCTCCGCGATGAACTCCTTTGTCGTTTTTTGATACTTCCTGTCATGCAGGGAAGCGGCACCGGCAGCCTGTGCAAGAAGATTGACATTCCAGACATCCTTAGCCTGCTCCATTTTTAAAAGCAGCTCCTCATTTCCCAAGGCAAAGCCAAGGCGCAGTCCCGGAATGGCGAAGAATTTCGTCAGAGAACGCACGAGCAGGATATTTTTATGTTTCGCAGCTTCCCGGCGCAGGGTGTAGAGCGATTCCTCCCTGCAGAAGTCGAGGAAGGATTCATCGATGAGCAGCTGACAGTCGAATTTAGCCAGTCCCCTTGCCAAAGACAGCATGTCTTTCTTGAGCAGGAGATTTCCCGTCGGATTGTTGGGATTGCCGAGAATCACACAGTCTGCCTTTTGGCGTCTTGCTTCCTGCAGAATTTTTTTCAGGTTGGGCTGAAACTGCTCGTTTTCCTCAAGATAGAAATAAAGAACCTCTGCACCCGCAGCCCTTGCCGCCCGCTCGTATTCGCTGAACGAAGGCACAGGCAGCAGGATGCGTTTCGGCCGCATCGTGAAAAAATACAGATAAAAAAGCTCTGCTGCGCCGTTGCCGCAGAGAAAATTCTCAGCCGGCAGCCGGTAGCGGGAAGATAATGCTGCGCGCAGTTCCCGCATCTCAGGGTCCGGATAATGGATGACATCGTCAAGATGCCGGAGCATCGCCTCACGCCCTCTGGGCGACATGCCCAAGGGATTGATATTCGCAGAAAAATCGAGCCATGGCTGCCCATCTGCCGATGATTCATAAATATTGCCGCCATGCACGAAATGACCTGCGTCCATCCTTATCCTCCTTCTTCTCCTCATTCGCTTCTATAAATATTTCAATACCGCCGGGACGCATTGCCGTGAGCCCGAGATGCGTGAGCTCAGGAAATGACCTCTGCAGAGCCGCAGCCGCCGCTGCGATTGCGCTTTTCTCCATATAACTTGGCCACAGCACACCGAGCACCGTACCGCTGTGCGCGGCTGTAAGGCCAAGAGCTCCCAAAGAACGAGCCTTTTTCAAAAAGGAACGCAGACAGGGCTTCGGCAGGACTTCATCCTGCCAGACAGCGCTCTGCGCGGCTGCTGCAGCCATCTCCCGTTCCCCCTGCCGCATTTTTAAAAGATACGGTCTCCAGTCCCTGTTCCGTTTCTGCAGTGCTGCTGTGTGGTAGCAGGCCTCCGTATCTACGGTGCCGCCCGTATCAAAAATGCTCAGCCGCAGATAGGGCAAATCCCGATAAACTGCCAAAATCCGGCCAGTTACCTGATTGAGACGGACGATATCCCTCAAAAAGACAGCATCGGTCGGCTCAATCTGCACAGCCAAAGACAAAATTTGCCGTACGGTCAGGGACCTTCGCAAGGCAAATGAGACCGCTGCTGCCACAGCGGCAATATCCGCACTCGATGATGCCATGCCCTTGCCCTGAGGAAGCTCTGACTGAAGCTGCAGCCCATACGGGAAATGGCGGCGGCCCAGCGCGGACAGCGTCAACTGCAGAGCCCTTTCTGCCTTGAAGCCCAGTCCTCTTCTCTCCTGAAAGGCAGAAGATACAGAAACGGTCGTATAACGTGCAATGGGGCAGGTCACCAAAAAAGGCTCACCATACTGCCAGCCCTGCAAGAGTTCCCCGCAGGAGCCCGGCACCCTCACGCAAAAATCCATTTTCCTCACATCCATAAGAAACAGGCACTGCGGTCAAATGGCAGAAACGCAAAGAGATAAAAAATCACGAGTACGGCTGTCTCCGTTGTCATTTCGACGGCGCCGTAGACATCGCCCGTGAGACCGCCAAGCTTTTTACATGCATAACGCCCGAAAAAAAACGCCCAGAGAAGGCCGCCCAGCATGGCTGCCAAAGCCGCAAGGCCCCATGGAGCCGTAAACAGCAGCGTAGCTGCGAAACCGATAACAACGGCCTTCCTGTCAGCCATTTCAGCAAAGGCCCTGCCCATGCCCTCAGGCCGTGCATAAGGAAAATATGCCACGGCAAAGAGCATGGCCATGCGGCCGATAATAGGCATGACAAAGACGGCGATGAGCAGCACCGGCACGGGCAAATCGAGCAGGAGTGCCCAATCCATGAGCAGGATAACGCCGAACGCCACAACGCCAAATGAGCCCGTGCGGCTGTCCTTCATGATTGTCAGCATGCGTTCACGGCTGCGGCCTGAAAACAGCCCATCTATGGTATCCATAAAGCCATCGCAGTGCAGCCCTCCCGTCAATAAGATGGGCAGCAGCACTAAAACAGCCTTGGGAAAATAACCGGAAAGACCGAACAAGGCAAACAGCAGCAAGGCCGCCAAAAGATAGATTGCTCCCAGTACCACACCAACCAAAGGAAAAAACTTCGTACTGCGGCCAAAATCCTCTGTGGTCAGGTCTTTCTGATTGACGAGATGAATTCTGGTCAAAAACTGCAGGGCAGTCAAAAAACTACGCAAAATCTCTTCTCCTCTTTAATATCCCATACAGGTCAGCAGCGCATAAGCAAAAATCAGGAACAGCACGGTCGCCGTATACATCATGCGGATGGCTTCCATGATATGCTTGGGCGCCGTGGCCTCGATGGCCTCGCCCATATAAGCGCGGAACGTCTTCTTCCCGAAATACGAATTGATGCCGCCGAGGCGGATGTGCAGGGCCCCCGCCATCGTCGCTTCGGCATAACCGCCGTTGGGGCTCGGATGCTTATCGGCATCGCGGCGCATCATCTGCAGCGCATTTTTCGCATCAAATCCCAACAGCGAAGCTGCAATCACAAAAAGCAGGCCCGTAATGCGCGCAGGGATGTAATTGAGCACATCATCGAGCTTCGCCGCGGCCCTGCCAAAATACAAGTATTTTTCGTTCTTATAGCCAAGCATCGAATCCATCGTATTGGCTGCCCGATAAAGAAACGCGAGCGGCACACCGCCAAGCACAAAGAAAAAAAGCGGTGCGATAATGCCGTCAACCGTGTTTTCTGCAATCGTCTCGACCGTCGCACGGGCAATTTCCGCCTCGTCCAGTTTATCAGTATCGCGGCCGACAATCCAGCCGACCGCTTTGCGAGCCTTATCGATTTCTCCTGTAATGAGCAGCGCATAAATGCCGCGGCCGGCTTTTGCGAGGCTCTTTGGCGAAATCGTAAAAGCCAGCAGCAAGGCCTCAACGAATTCGACACCCCAATCCCAAGGAATAAAATAGGCGAGCTGGATGATACCCGCTGCCACGTCATAGGTAACGAAGAGCACGAGCAGCACGAGGATGGCCCCACAAAAGAATTTTTTATTATCGCTATCTTCCTTATTATAGTAGATGCGTTCCAAAAAGGAAATCAGCCGCCCAATCAGGACGACCGGATGATACTTCGAGTGCGGATCGCCGATGATGGTATCGATGACAAAAGCCAGAATTGCAATATTCAAGCGTCTCCCTCCCTCTGCCTGCTCATCTCCGCCATGATTGCCCTGAGTTTTTCCATATCGAGAGATGCTTCGACAACATCGGCCAGATGCTCATAGGCCCGTTCCTTCTCCTGCCGGCGGTTTCGCTGTATCCTGAGGGGACGCAGGCCCTTGTGCAGGCGCAGCGTGTTGATGAGCTGGCGCCTGAAAGCATCATTGTCAAAGAGGCCGTGGATGTACGTGCCAAAGACAAGACCGTCGTCACTCAGTGCCCCATCCCAGCGGCTGACTTTTTGCCCTCCCTCCCGCGTGATGTAGAACGGATGGCGTACAGGCGCGAGAAATTCCGTCTCACCCATGTGGATTTCATAGCCTGCCATGTTCCGCCCCAGCAGGGTACAGCCCAAAAATTCAAGTCCGGGGCATTCTGCCTGAATCTGACGCGTATGTTTCTTCTCGGCAAATGTCGTCTTCATCGGCAGATAGCCAAGTCCCTTTACGGCATCATGCTCCGACTCCGTATGATGCGGGTCAGCGATTTCTTCGCCGAGCATCTGATAGCCGCCGCAGATGCCGATAAGCGGCGTTCCCTGCGCCGTACGTTCTTTGACAGCTGCAGCAAGACCATGCTGCTTTAGATAAAGGAGATCTTCTGTCGTATTCTTCGACCCCGGCAGGATGATGAGGTCCGGCGAGCCAAGCTCTTCTGCCGTTCTGACATAATGAACCTCAACATCCGGCTCGGCTGCCAGCGCATCAAAATCCGTGAAATTCGAGAGCTTTGGCAGCTGCAGGACAGCGATGTAAATTTCTGCCGCCGGCTTTTCCTGCTCGTGCTTTTCCTCAAGAGAGACAGAATCCTCATCGTCAATGCCCATCTCTTCGATATACGGCACGACGCCTAAGACAGGCTTGCCCGTCTTCTTTTCCAGAAAGTCGATGGCCGGCGTAAAAAGCGAGACATCGCCGCGGAATTTATTGATGACCAGTCCCTTGACGAGGGCCCTTTCATCCTCGTCCAAAAGTTCCAGCGTGCCGACCAACGAGGCAAGGGCTCCGCCGCGGTCGATATCCGCGATGAGCAGTACGGGAGCCTGCAGGTATTTTGCCACGCGCATATTGACGATATCATGTGACTTCAAATTGACTTCAGCCGGACTGCCGGCCCCCTCGACGACCAGCGTGCCAAATTCACGCTGCAAACGGTTAAGAGCGGCTTTCACCGCATCAAAAGCCTTTAAGGAATAGCCTTTATGATATTCTCTTGCACTCATATTGCCAATGGGCCTGCCCTCGAGGATGACCTGCGACTGCGAATTGCCCGTCGGTTTCAAAAGGACCGGATTCATATCCACCATGGGCTCGAGACCTGCGGCCTCTGCCTGTGCGACCTGTGCCCTGCCCATCTCAAGGCCTTCTTTCGTAACATACGAATTGAGCGCCATATTCTGTGCCTTAAACGGTACGACACGCCTGCCTTGACGATGGAAGATGCGGCAGAGCGCCGTTGTCAGGATGCTCTTGCCGACATGGGAACTCGTGCCCATGAGCATGATGGATTCCAAAGAAGTCCCTCCTTAATACCTTGAAGCCTTAACCTTATATAATAGAAACAAACTTTTATTTTATGCGCAGCGGGATGCCGCAAAGCACGGCATAAACCGCATCGGCCGCGGCGGCGAGCTGCTGATTGGCCAGTCCCGCCAAATCCCGATAAAAACGTGCCAGCTTATTTTCCGGCACAATGCCTGCGCCGACTTCGTTGGTCACAAAAACCACCGTAACCTGTTCCGGAAGCATTTTGACCGCCTGAAGCAAACGGGTCATTTCCGCACGCGTCATGTTCTCCAGTTCTGCCTCTACAAGAGGTTCCTGTTGGCGGCAGAGCAGATTGCTCAAATACATCGTCACGCAGTCAAAGAGAATCACATCGTGCGCTTTTCCCGCTTCGGCAATCGCCAGCTTTGCATTTTGCGGTGCCTCATAGGTCTGCCAGACAGCAGAACGGCGTTTTTGGTGCAGGGCCACGCGGTGCTTCATCTCTTCATCCCAGATTTCCGCCGTCGCGATATAAGCAGGATGCATTCCCGCCTGCAGCGTGATTTTTTCCGCAAAAGCGGATTTGCCGCTGCGCGCGCCGCCCGTCACGAGGATCATTTTGCCCATGACGACGCGGCCTCCACGAAATGACGCGCTGCCTCAGGACAGCCTGCAAAGTGAAGATGAAGGTAGCTGCCAAGTACATTGCCCTTCATGCCGCCGGCCTCATAGACCTGACCATTGCGCGTCCTGCGAAAAGCAAACGGGCGCAGCTCCTGCACATCGTCTACCGAAAAATGGAATTCATGGCCGTGCAGTGTCGTGCCCTTCGCGCCGAGGACCGTGTCCTGCAGCATCTCGGCTTCGACATAACCGACCATCTGCAGTTTTTCCGTCATATCGGCCGTTCCCTGAAGGACACCGCACATCGCAAATTCCCTGCCCTCAAAATCTTTCAGGGACTCCAAAAGGTACATATAGCCGCCGCATTCGGCGTAGATGGGCATGCCCTTTGCGGCAGCTTCCTTGATGGCCGCACGCATCGTTTCGTTTGCCTGCAGTTTTTCGGCAAACATCTCAGGGAAGCCGCCGCCGATGAGCAGTCCGTCCACCTCCGGCAGGGACGTATCGGACAGCGGACTGAACGGCACAAGTTCTGCCCCCATCATCTCCAAGACCTTGAGACTGGCCGGATAGTAAAAGGAAAAGGCCTCGTCCTTCGCAATGCCGATACGGCATTTTTTCTGCACATGTTCTGCTGCCAGAGGCTCCGGCACTTCAATGTCATCGGTCAGGCAGGCAATGTGCAGGATGGCTTCGATATCAAGGGACTTCGCTACAGCCGCTCCCATCGAATCAATCGTCTGCTGTTCACGCTCATTTTCGGCAGCCGGCAAAAGTCCTAAATGGCGTTCGGGCATATGCAGGGAATCATCGCGCCGCAGGGCGCCGAGCACCGGCATATCGATTTCCTTCATGGCCTGACGGATCATCGCCTCATGCGTCTCGGAGCCAAGGCGGTTTAAAATGACGCCGGCAAGATTGACCTCAGGGTCATAATCGCGGAAGCCCTTCGCAATCGCCACCGCCGAAGCCCCCATCGACTTGACATCGAGTACGAGCACGACAGGAGCCTGCAGGATTTTGGCAATCTCCGCCGTCGAACTGATTCCCTCGCGTCCGCCATCGTAGAGTCCCATGACACCTTCAATCACGGCGATATCCGCGCCTTCCGATTCGGCAGCAAAAAGCCCCGAAAGATTTTCGCGCGGCACGAGCCAGCTGTCAAGATTATGGGCAGGACGGCCGCTGGCCATCGTGTGATAGCCGGGGTCAATGTAATCAGGACCGACCTTAAAGGACTGCACGACAAGCCCCTGCTCGCGCAGAGCTGACAAAAGCCCCGTTACAATCGTCGTTTTACCGGAACCGGACTGCGTTGCCGCAATCACCAGACGTGGAATCGTATAGCGCATGACAAACCTGGTATGTAAAACATAGAAGAATATAGTTAATATTGATTTTAACCATATTAGCAGGAGAGTTACATACCTCTCCTTTCTCAAACTTCTACAGATTTACTCATCGCCGTCAACATCAGTATTCCGATATCTCAATTAAAGAGGGAATCGCAGGGACTGACTCTGACGATATTTAATTGGCGTTAACCCACGCCAATGTCTGTATTTCTGTGTTAATGAATATACGTTTGTACCAAAGAAGGACGAAGCAGATTCAGCAGATTCAACACGGCGTTGGCATCGCGATTATTTTGGTAGCCACATTCGTAGCAAATGTACTGATCATGACGCGTGCCGTGTTTCTGATTGCCATGCAGCGTAATCCTTTCCTCGCCAGTCTTTACATGACCGCAGGCCGCACAGCGCTGCGTCGAGGGATATGACTGGTCTGCAAGAACCAGTTTTCTGTCATACCATGCTGCTTTGTACTGCATCTGCCGTTTGAATTCGCCGAACAGAGACCGATGGACGCCTTTTGAGGCGATACCCATTTTCATGCCCTTGACATTTAAGTTTTCAATGGCAATTTCGTCATAGGCTTTGACGAGGTGTGTCGTGTATTTTGACAGAATATCATGCTGGATATTACGGGCCTTGGCATACGCGTGCTGAAGCTTGGTTCTCGCTTTCTCGTAGCGCTTGCTTTGCGTTCCCTTCACCATGCCATTCACGACTCTCTTTTTCGCCAGTACACGGCTATAATGGGCAATCTTCTCATATTGCCGGTTCAGACGGTCGGGCAGAATGATTGCCCTGCCTTCCAGGCTGTCAAAATGCGCGACATTGACATCGACAGCGTTGACTTTTCCCGTTTTGGGCAGCGGCTCTGTCTCTTCCTGATAAGTCAAGGCGGCGTAGTACTTGCCCTTTTCCTTAAAGAACGAACAGGTCTGCACTTCCGTCATCTTGAGCGTTTCAGAAGCAGTGACATCCTGCCACCAGCCGAGATGATGTTCCTTCAAATAATGATGAAGCATCCTTGGCTTGTCAAAACGGATTTTGCCATCGACAATCTTGATGCGGTCACTCTTGAATCCCTGACGGGGCGCCTTTTTCGACTTGAATGCCGGTTTTCCCCAGTCGGACTGAGCCTTGTCGAAGAAATTCTGCCATGCTTTGCCAAGATCCATACAGGTCAGGGCGACAATACGGGCTGAACGGTACGTTTCCCAATCGGCCTTATCTTCCAGCAGCTCTTTCTTGACCGACTGCCAGCATGGTGCTGGATAGGCACGAAGCAATTCCTTTTCTTCGGATGTCAAGGCAATGCTTTTATCCTGATGGCTTTGCCGAAGCTTCTGCTTTAGCTCAGAGGGAAGCATGATGCTGCGAATGTCATACATCATCTGCCAAATGGCAAGTGCCTGATTCCAGATATACCGGTGATAGTCGCAGAGACTGTCAAAATACGCACGCATTTCGCTCGTGAGCCTGAGCTCGACAATCTGCGTCTTAATGGCTTTCATCTTGCTCACCCTTCAAAGACGGGTCTGCTTTGATCTGCGACGCATATTTCCTGAGTCCGAACAAACGGCCGGAAAAGTCACGGATAATCGAAGCGAGATCATCCACGAGCTCCTGTGTCGGTGAACTCTCTTTGTCATTCAGAGCAATGAGCTGCGTCTGGTGATTTTGGCAAAAATGCTCAAAATATTCGTAGCCAAACCGGATGAAGCGGTCCTTATACGTTATGTAAATCGTACCGACTTCATTGCGCTCCACAGCTTCCAGTAAATCCAGCCATTTCTTGCGTTTATAGTTCAGCCCGCTGCCGAAATCCTCAATAATCTCATCCAGAATAACACCTTTGCCATTGGCATAGGCTTGGATAAAATGGATTTGATTCTTCAGATCATCTTTTTGGCTGCGTGTAGAAACACGGACATAAGCCACTGTTTTCCGATGACTTGCAGTCGATTCGCCAATGTAATCGAGGTACTGCTCTTCCGTATAATAACGTCTGCCTGTCGGGGTTCGATAAGCAGGAAGTTTTTGCCTGCGGTCCCACTCCTGAAGGGTTCGGACGGTTACACCTAATTTTTCCGCCATTTCCTTTGGTTTGTACACTGCCATAATATTCACCTTCTATCTCTCAGCTTATCCTGCTATGAATATTATAGCATTAATATCTATTTTATTCTATTTTTTCATTAATCATTTAATTCCTCCTGAATCATCTCAAATGCATTTGGCAAATCTTACACAAGAACTTTCAAAAATGTTATCAAAACGGTCAGCCGCGGTCGTTATCAATGAGATACATCATCGCATTGACTGCTGCAGCTGCAATCGGGCTGCCACCTTTCGTGCCCTCGACCGTGATGTACGGGACAATGCCGTTTTCAGCCAATGCCTTTTTCGCATCCGCTGCCCCGACGAAGCCGACAGGGATGCCGACAATGCAGGCAGGACGCACGCCTTCTTCTTTTATGAGACGCAGAACCTCGAAGAGGGCCGTCGGTGCATTGCCAATGGCCACAATGCTGCCCGTAAGGGCCTCGCCAAAACTCCGCATGGCCATGAGCGAACGCGTAACCCCCTGCTTTTTCGCCTCAGCCGCAATTTCAGGGTTGGCAATGCGGCAGTGCACCGTGCCGCCAAAGGATGTGAGCTTTCTTTTATTGATGCCCGTGCGGACCATCTCGACGTCTGTATAGATATCGCAGCCATTTTGAAGGGCCTCCATGCCCTTTTTCACGGCATCATGCGCCACGCGGATAATGGGCGCATATTCCACATCGCCGGCAGCATGGATGATGCGCGCATAGACCTTCGTTTCTTCCGGCGAAAGATTCAGGCCCTCAAGATACGGCGCGATGATCTCCATGCTGCGGTTTTCGATTGCCATCGGCTGTTTGATAAAATCCATCACAAACCCTCCAAAAATGAAAGTACATCCTCATAGCGGTGTACGAGATGTTCATAAGCAAGCACCGGCCTGTCGATGACAATGACGGGCAGGCCGAGTTCCTCTGCTGCCAGAATCTTTGTATCAGTCCCGCCAATGGAGCCGCTGTTCTTCGTCACAATGGCATCCGCCTTGTACTTCAAGAATAACTCCCGATTGAGAGCTGTTGAAAAAGGTCCCTGCAGCGCGACAATCTGCTTGGGCTGCAGGCCTAGTTTTTCACAAAGCCCGATGACCTCAGCTGTCGGCAGGACACGGGCCGTCAGAACGGCATCCTGCAGGACTTTTGCTTCCGTGAATTTCTGCAGATTGCGGCTGCCTGTCGTCAAAAATATATGTTTCCCGCAGGCTGCCGCTGCCAAAGCGGCCTCTTCATAGGAATGCACCACTTGAATTTTTTCATACGTAAGTTCCGTAAGCGAGCGTTCATAGCGGAGGTAGGGGATATGGCAGCTATGGCAGGCAGCCATGGCATTTTTTGAGACCTGCACGGCATAGGGGTGACTCGCATCGACAAAGCAGCGGATATCGTGTCCCCTGAGGTACGTCTCAAGGGCTTCTTCATCGAGCGGTTTTTCATTGATGACAAGTTTTTTGCCGGCTGAAGCGGCTAAGAGCTGCTCCCCGTAATGACTGACGACAGAAGCCGTCACTTCATATCCTTTATCTAAAAGGATTTTTACGAGCTCCCTGCCGTCCTGCGTGCCGGCTGCGACAAAAATCATAACCCCGCTTCCTTTCTGCCGTAACCGCGCGGCGTCAGCATCCAGCCTTCTTTGACATACGTCTGCGAATTGCCGATGATGACGAGCGAGAACATATTGATTTCCTCTTTTGTGAAATCCGCGAGCGTCGAGATGACCTTATGCTCTTCAACACGGCTTGCTGCCGTCACGATGCCGACCGGCGTCTCAGGACTGCGGTATTTGAGCATGATCTCGCGAATCTCCTCGATGTGATGTACGCGTTTTTTGCTTTTGGGATTGTAGAGTGCCACGACAAAATCGCCGGCGGCAGCCATTTCCGCGCGCCTCTTGATGAGGTCCCATGGCGTCAGGAGGTCCGACAGGCTGATAACGGCAAAATCGTGCATGAGCGGCGCTCCAAGGACCGACGCTGCCGCATTGACCGCCGAAACGCCGGCAACCGTACCGCCAAAGATGGGACGTTCTGCTTTTTCCCGCTGCAAAATGAGCTCCAGGACCAGCCCTGCCATGCCGTAGACGCCAGCATCGCCACTTGAGACGACAACTGTTTCTTTGCCGGCAGCCGCATGCTCAACGGCCATGCGGCAGCGGTCGATTTCCTGCATCATGCCCGTGCCGATGACTTCTTTTCCTGCAAGAAGCGGCTCAATCAGGCGTATATACGTCGTGTACCCCGCGACGACTTCCGCATGCTCAATGGCTTCCCGCGCACGCGGCGTCATGTCGAAGAGACTGCCCGGACCGATTCCGACTACCGTGATTTTTGCTTTTTCTGCCATACGAGTGCCACCGTCACTTTCTCAAATCTTGTTTTGCCGAGCGCCAAACGCCCGCTTCCTGCAGCGGCCAGAGCCGCCGCTTCACAGACATTGCCCACGCCAATCGTCTTTTGGACAAACGCAGACTTCTGTAAGCCATAGCGGTAAATGATGGTATTCAACGCATCATTATCATAAAAAAGGAGCGGCAGGCCGAGCTTGGCAGCCGTTTCCTGAAGGCCCTGCTCCCGTTCCTTGAAAACAGTCGAAGCGATTGCCGTCACAGCCTGCAGAGGCAGACCGATTCTCTGCACAGCCTCTGTCAGTGCCTTTTGGATTTCTGCTGCCGTGGTATTTTTGCGGCAGCCGAGCCCGGCAATCAGCCGCAGCGGCCGCAGAAAAAGCCGGCCCGTGCGTCTTCGCCACTTTTCCTCGCCGCTGATGATGACCTGCAGATTCTCTTCCCGCTGCTCCGCCAAAGAAATATCCTCAGGGAGGATTCCCTGCCTTCTGAGTTCCTGCTCATAAAAAGCAGTCAGCGGGCAGGCAGGGTCTATATAATAGGAAGGAATTCTTCCTTCGAGCAGGGCACTGTTGATGATACGGATTTCCTCATGCGGTTCGGGAAAAAGCCCCAGCCTGCCGGCAAGAGCGTCCGGTGCCGGAATTCCCTCCACATCGGTCGCCGTCGTGATGACCGCTTCAGCATCAAGGGCCATAGCCAGCCGCCGCGCAAGGTCATTGGCACCGCCCACATGCCCCGATAACAGGCTGATGACGTATTCCGTCCGTTCATCGAGCACGAGCACGGCAGGGTCTTCCAGCTTGCTCTTAAGGTACGGAGCCAGCGTGCGCACGACAATGCCCGCTGCCATAATGAAAACCAGCGCCTCATAACGCGAAAAATTCTCGGCCACAGCCGTTTGTAATTTTTCAAAACAAGAAGCTCCGGCCAGCGGGTGACGTTTGCTGACAAAGAGGTCTGCCTCTGTGCCGAGTGCCAGACAGACGCGTCTGGCCGCCAGCGTCCCCTGAGCCGTCAAAGCAAATACAGCCGTTCTCATTTGCTGGCCTTTCGGAACATATGCGAAAATTCCGGTGCGTAGAGACGCGATGGCTCATAAACAGCATCAAGGCACTGTCCGACGACAATCATCGCCGTGCGGTCAATCGGATCCTTTGCAACTTTTGCACAGATATCTGCGAGCGTGCCGCGCACGATTTTCTGCTCTGGCCACGAAGCTTTCTGCACGATGGCGATGGGCGTATCCTTTGCATAACCGCCGGTCAGGAGTTCTGCCACGACCTTATCGAGCATTGCAATCGAAAGAAAAATGCACATCGTAGCCTGATGCTCCGCGAGGCTGTGCAGTTTTTCGCGTTCCGGCACCGGTGTGCGTCCCTCCTGACGCGTGACGATGACCGTCTGCGAAATGCCCGGCAGCGTGTATTCCTGCTTCAGGGCTGCGGCCGTGGCGAGAAACGAGCTGACGCCCGGCACGACATCGTAGGCAATTCCGCGTTTCTTAAAGGCATCCATCTGTTCCTGAATGGCCCCATAGATGGCGGGGTCGCCCGTATGCAGGCGCACGGTCATTTTGCCGGCCTTTTCTGCTTCCACGATGACCTCAATGACTTCAGCCAGCGTCATATGCGCAGAATTATAGACAGCAGCATCCTTTTTACAATAATCGAGCAGTACAGGATTGACCAGCGAGCCCGCGTAGATGACGACATCGGCCTCTTGCAGATAACGCTGCCCCTTGACCGTGATGAGTTCCGGGTCTCCGGGACCTGCGCCAACGATATGAACCATGCAGCTACGCCTCCTTTGTGCACGTAATGATATAGATAAGATTCTGAGCCTGTGCCATGTCATAGGGACCGACGCGGCGCAGGCGGTTTACCTGCACGGAAACAGCTTCATAGCGGTAAAGGTCTTCGTGCTCATGAAGGTACGCAAGGGACTCTGACAGAGTCTGCACCGTAATGCAGTTAAACACCAAACGTCCCCCCGGCCGCAGTTTGACAGACACGGAGTCAAGCACCGCGCCCAATTTGCCGCCGCTGCCGCCAATCAGGATGACATCCGCATCCGGCAGGGCCTCCATGCCCTCCGGTGCTTCTGTCTCCATGATGCTGAGATTATGCACAGCAAAATGACGGCGATTGGCCTCAATCAGGACGGCCGCCTCTTTTTTGCGTTCCAGTGCATAAACATGGCCCTCCGGCGCCAGACGTGCCGCTTCAATCGAAAGAGAGCCTGTCCCAGCCCCGATATCATAGATGATATCATGGGGCTCGATGCGGGCTTTTGCCAGCGTCAGGATGCGGATTTCCTGTTTGGTCATCGGCACTTTGCCGCGGATAAATGCTTCATCTTCAATGCCCAGCTGCATGATATTCCTCCTCGTCAGCCCTGCTCAGCGTTTTCTGCTTTTTCGTCCATCACAATGAGGATGCCGTTTGCGACTTCCGGCAGGGCCGCAGCCCCGCCAAGGGTCGTTTCCACAATGGATTCATCCGCATAAGAAAGGCGCGCACAGATGAAAAGGCGCGTCTTTTTTGGCCAGCCATGCGCCATGAGCACAGCCGGTATCGTCTTCGATGTGTATTTCCGGTCTGTCAGCATACCGGCCAGACAGCCCGGCTCATACGTTAAATCCTGTTCTTTCGGTACGCGCCCATGAAAAGACAGGAGACGCGCCTCATGCCAGGGCAGAGCCAGCCGCGCAAAAGCAAGCTGCATGGCAGATAATCCCGGAATGACGCGCAGGCATCCTGCAGGAAAATGACGACGCAGGGCATCGAGCAGGGAATAATATCCCGGGTCTCCCGAAACCATCACGACCACATCGCTTCGCTGCCATTCCCCGCGGATAAAACCCATGACTGCCTCGATATCGCGCGTGACGGCCATAGTTTTCTGGCCTGCAGCCGGATTTTGGGCATACTGCGCCAAGGCACGCCTGCCCCCCACCAATACCTTGGCACCAGCAATGGCCTCAGCCGCAGCCGGCAGCAGATACGCAGGATTCCCGGGTCCTATGCCCGCCACAATGATCTCATGCATTTGTCTGCTCCTGTTCTCCTCAATTCCGCGCATCCTGCGGCAAATGCCAGTGGTAATGCTGCCCAATCCTGCGGGCTGTCTCATTGAGACCGAGCAGCCTGCCCTGCAGGGTCACCATGACCACGCCGACTTTCATCCTGCCGAAAAGATAGCGCTCCGCGCGCAGGCCGGCGCGCTCCGCTAAACATCGGCATACAGATTGTTCAAGGTGAGCCTTCTGCAGTACAGTCAGCGCATCTTCCGTGGTATTGCTCTGCAGAATCTCTCTGACTCCCTCCTGCGAAAGCCCTTCGGCCGCCGCATAAGCAGCAATTGTCTCCAGCCGCGCGTCGGCAATTCGGTTATGTGTGTAGAAAATACCGGCTGCCACCTTGACCAGTTTGCCGATATGCCCAAAAAGCAGAACAGCGGGGATTTCCCGCTCTGCCGCTTTTTCCAGCATAAAGCCGATGAAATTGCTTGTCTGCACCACAGCTCCTGACGGCAGGCCCCATTTTTTCGCGAGGTTCTCACCAATTTTACCCGGCACAAAAATGAGTTCCTGAAAACCTGCAGCCTTGGCCACATCCATCTGCGGCACGAGAGAGTTCTTAAAGCCTTCTTCCGACATAGGCCGCAATACCCCCGTCGTACCGATAACGGAAATTCCGCCTTTTACACCAAGCACGGGATTCAGTGTTTTCTCCGCGAGCTCCACACCATCCGGAATGGAAATGGTCACGACAAGGCCATCGCTTATGCCAAGGAGCTCCTTCGCAGTCCTGCGCATAAGCTCGCGCGGCCCCGGATTGATGGATGGCTCGCCGACGGGCACGGAAAGCCCCGGCTTCGTAACCACGCCAATGCCCCTGCCGGCACGAAACACCATCTCTCCTACTCCATCCTGATGCTTTACGGTCGTGAAAACAGAAACGCCATTTGTGATATCGGGGTCATCTCCCGAAAATTTTACGACTTCTGCACAAATACCACCATTCTGACGGCTGACCGCCTTTACGGGAATCGTCAGCAGCGTGCCGTCAAGGGCCGTAATCTTGACTTCCTGCCAAGGCCGCCCCGCCTCAAAAAGCAGCGCTGCCTTGAGGCCGGCCGCCGCACAGGCACCTGTCGTATAGCCATTTCGCATCCCTATACCTCCTCAGCGCAGCTGACGGTTGAGGAAATCGCGTCCAAAGACCGTCAAGGTATAGTAAAGGCCGATGAGGAACGGAATGTACTCCGCAATGAGACGCCAGCAGACCGCGACAATGCCGACCGTACCGGCAGGAACTGTATCACTGAACAGCAGGACAAAACCGCCTTCCGCCACGCCCGAACCGCCCGGTGTCGGCGTGAAGTAGAGCAGCATGTTGAGGAAAATCATGCGCCCCATGACACTGTACCAGTCTGCATGCGTGACGCCCAGCCCCAAAAGAAGGCATGGCACGATGGCATAAATGCAGAGCAGATTCAGGCCGGACTCCACAAAGACGAGCAGCATGGACTTCGGCGAGGCTGCCAGCAGGGCAATGGCGCTTTTCGTATCGCGGTAAAAAGCGATGATCTTGCAGCGGCGCTCTTTTTTCGTATGCTTCGCAATGCGGATGACGAGATAATCGAGATAACCCCGTCTTGCTCCCACGACGATGACGATAATGCCCACAAAAGCCGCAATCGTAATGCCCATCAGCGTATCATTCGAGATGCCCGGCACGATGCCCGAGTCATGCATAAAAATGAACGGCATGCAGAGGACGAGAAACAAAATTGAAAGAAGAGTACGCACAATGACGAGCACAGCCGCCTTGCCCGTCGGCACGCCGGCATGACGAAGGAACATGAGCTGCGCTACAGCGCCGCCCGTCGCTCCCGGTGTCAGGAGTGCTAAGAAATAGTTGCCAAATATGACCTGTACGGCCTGATAAAGCGTTATTTTTTCATCCGATATCTTGACCAGATGCATGAGACGGCTGCCGTCAAAAAATAAACCAAGTGACACGGCAAAAAGAGCCAAAGCGACTGACCATGTCTTGAACTGTGTCAGATTTTTAAGCGTATTGATATCCACCGTTGTATAAATAACGGTTCCTGAAATCACCAGGACCAGGGTAATCAATATGATAAATCGCTTGTAAAACTTATTCATGAAAACTCCATTCCACCTGTCTTCGTTTTTTGCGTCTGTCAGACGGTTTCCTCATGAGCTGCAAACGCATTGTGATTATGAATGGACTCATAGTTCTCGCATTCAATCGAGAACCAGGCAATGCCAGGAAGGCCGCGCAGGGCAAGCACCGTATCGCGCAGAATATCCTCTACGAATTTCGGATTATCATAGGCTGCTTCTGTTACATATTTTTCATCTTCGCGTTTGAGCAGCGGATAGATAGGCGAAGATCCCTGCTGTTCAATCAGGGCAGCCAGGTCCTCGATGAAAATGCATTCCGTGCCCTCATGAAAGCGTACTTTCGTGCGGCAGACAGAGCGCTGATTATGCGCACCATAAGCAGAAATCTCTTTGCTGCAGGGACAGAGCGAAGTGAACGGCACATCAACGCCGAGTTCGAAAACCATGTTCTGACCGCGCTTCTTTGTGCCCTTGAAGCAGCAGTCGAGATCCAGCACCGAACGGCGGCCGCTGGCCGGCGCTTTTTTCTCAATAAAGTATTTAAAAGAAAGCTCTACCTCTGCCGACTGCGCATCAAGACGCGTCAAAGCCTCATCCAGCATGGCCTCCATCTCAGGCTCTGCCAGAGGTTTCTGGCTCCATGGCATGAGAATTTCCAAAAAGCGGCTCATATGCGTGCCCTTGTACTCCATGGGCAGAGCCACCGTGAACAGGATGCGGGCCAGCACCTGTTGGAAGCCGCCATCCTTGGTCTTGATGAGAAACGGCAGATGTGCATCCTTGATGCCGACGCGCTGAATGGCAATGCCGCGCGCATCCGTCTGATTCTGTACGTCCTGCATCAAAGTTCCCTCGTCTCATAGGCAATCGGGTCTTCAACACCGGCCTCAGCAAAACCGCGCAGGCGCAGCTTGCAGCTGTCGCAGACGCCGCAGGCCTTCTCGCCGCCCTTATAGCAGCTGTGCGTAAACTGGAATGGTGCGCCGAGTTTCGTGCCTAAAAGCACGATATCTTTCTTCGAAAGGTCCTGCAGCGGCGTCTCAATCGTGATTTTCTGGCCTTTTACAGCCGTTGCCGTCGTCGCGTAGTCGGCAAGAGCCTGGAATTTCTGGATGAATTCCGGGCGGCAGTCCGGATAGCCCGAATAATCGACCGAGTTGACGCCGATATAAACGTGCGTGGCACCGAGGACTTCCGCATAGCCCATGGCATACGAAAGGAAAATCAAATTGCGCGCCGGCACGTATGTCGGCGGCACGGTTGTGCGGTTGACATCGCCTTCCGGCACCTCAATCTTCTCATCCGTCAGTGCCGAACCGCCGATGGCTTCCATATTCGTCTCGATAATCAGATGCTTCTTGACACCATAAAACTGAGCAATTTTTTTTGCTCCTTCGAGTTCAATGCTGTGGCGCTGATGATAGTTGAAGCTGATTGGGTAAACTTCATAACCTTTGCTCTTAGCCACGGCCATGCACGTGCAGCTGTCAAGACCGCCTGAAAGTAATACGACTGCTTTTTCCATGATTTCTTACTCCTCAAAAACCGGAGACCATCGTCTCCGGCATTTCATTTTCCTGATAAATCTCACATGACGGGCCGCGGTCTCATTCAGCCGCGGATTGCCTGAATGGCAGCTGCGATATCCGATGCGCCGTAAACAGCGGACCCTGCTACGAGGACATTGGCACCGGCCTGACGGACGAGTTTGCTCGTCTCCTTGTTAATGCCGCCATCGACTTCAATATCGCATTCAAAGCCCATATCCTGAATCGTATGGCGCAGCATATGAATCTTATCGAGCTGCGATGCGATGAACTTCTGTCCGCCATAGCCCGGATTGACCGTCATGATGAGAACCATGTCGAGGTCCTGCAGGAGTTCCTCAATCATAGCCAGGCTCGTGCCCGGATTCACGGCAATGCCTGCCTTACAGCCGGCAGCCTTAATCTGCTGTACGATGCGGTGGCTGTGTTTAGCCGCTTCCACATGAAAGGTGATGATATCCGCACCAGCCTCAGCAAAGGTCTCAATCTGCGTTTCCGGATGCTCGACCATGAGATGCACATCAAAGACGGCATCCGATGTCTTGCGCAGACTCTTGACAACAGGAGAGCCCAAGGTGATATTCGGCACAAAAGTGCCATCCATGACATCGATATGGATATAATCCGCGCCTGCGTCCGTAACACGCTTAAGCTCATCGGCCAAATGGGCAAAATCTGCGGACAGGATGGACGGTGCAATCTTAATCATTTATATTCCTTCTTTCTGGCAAGCATTTGCGCTTCTTTGATTTCTTCGAGAATCTGCAGGTACGCATCGTAGCGTTCCCGATCTATTTTTCCTTCTTCTACGGCCTGCTTGACGGCGCAGTCCGGTTCATGGCTGTGGCTGCAGGGTAAAAAGCGGCACTGACCGGCATACGGCCGGAACTCGGGGAAGTACGAGGGCAGCTCCGTTACATCGAGCTCGGTCATTTCCATTGCACTGAACCCCGGCGTATCCACGATATAGCCATCTGCATATGGAAGCAGCTCCGCCACACGCGTTGTATGGCGGCCGCGCTTAATTTTTTCGCTGACATGTCCCGTCGTAAGCGATAAAGACGGATCCACCTGATTGAGCAGGGAGGACTTGCCGACGCCTGAAGGACCGGCAAAAACAGAAATCTCGCCGCGCAAATGCTCCCGCAGCGCTGCAATCCCCTCACCGGTCCGTGCCGAAACACGGAGAACCGGATAACCGATTTTCTCGTAGGACGACAGGAACGTTTCCCATGGGCCCTCCTGCAAATCCATCTTGTTGATACAAATCAGGATTTGGGGAATGCCGGACCACTCGGCCAGCACGAGAAAGCGGTTCAGCAGCAGCGGATGAAGGTCCGGCTGTGCAGCGGCAAAAGTCAGCACCACCTGAGTAAGGTTGGCAACAGCGGGACGCCGCAGAAGATTTTCACGCGGCAGAATCTCTTCAATAACCCCCGTTCCCTCCGGCAGTATCTCTATCGCTACACGGTCTCCGGGCACGACGCCCGTACTGCGGCGCGATTTTTTGAATTTGCCCCGCAGCTTGCAGCTGATGAGCCCATTTGCTGTCATGACATAGAAAAAACTGTTGTATGCCTTGATAAGGCGGCCTTCTACCATTTCCCCTCCTGTTTTTACCACCACGCTCATAGCTCAGCGTGATACAAATCTTTACCGCTCTTTACTGGTATCCGTCTGTTTCGATGGAGTTTTTGCTGCCGTGCCGGCATTCTTATCCGGTTCCTTGGCATCCGGCTTCTGCACCTGCTGCTTAGCCGGCTCTGCGATGACCAGGTTGACGGTGGTTCCTTCTTCTACTTCACCGCTGGCCGGCGACTGGCTGATGACCGTACCGGCAGACTGACGGCTTTCCTGCTTCGAGACACTGCCGACCTTAAGTCCGCGGCTCTGCAGGGTGGCTTTTGCGGCCTGCAGGGAACTTCCCGTCACATCCGGCACGCTGACTTTATGACTCTGCTTGCCCTTGCTTACCGTAATATCTACGGTCTGGCCGCGGCTGATTTTCGTGCCAGCCTTTGGATCCTGCTGAATGACTGTGCCGGCTTCCTCATTGGAGTATTTTTCATAGACAGATCCCAGTTTCAAGCCCATCTTTTTGAGCTGAGCCTCAGCATCTCCCTTTGACATGCCCGTAAGGTCCGGCATCTCGATTTCTTCGCCGCCCTTGCTGACATAGATTGTAACCAGGCGCTGTTCCTTGACTTTAGAGCCCGCCGTCGGATTTTGTGAAACGACTTGTCCGGCCGGCACATCAGCATTGTACGTTTCAGCCACGTTGACACGCAGCTTCTTATCTTCGAGAATCTGACGCGCCAGCGTCATCTGCTTGCCCGTGACATCCGGTACCGTGACCTCTGCTGTACTCCAGAATTTGCCATAGCTCATGAAAGCCCCGACAAAAAAGCCGGCAAAAAGAACGACCAGCAGTCCTATTATAAACTTTTTCGACTTGAAGATGGATTTTTCCTTCTTTGGTTCCCCATCTTCATAATCATTCTCCTGCACAGGATGGCGCGGCGGAATGGGCTGATGCGGCTGAACGCGCGGCAGGACCTGCGTCGCATCCGGGTCCTGCGGTCCCATGGTATTGGCAGGAGCCGCGCTGCCCGTCATCAGCATGCGTTCTGCCTGACGGATATCCTCCACAAGTTCGGCACTCGTCGGACGCATCTCCGGGTCCTTGCTCATGGCTTTTGAGACAATCGCCTCTACCACAGGCGGAATCGACGGATCGAGCTGGCGCACCGGCACAGGCTCTTCCTGCAGATGCTTGACAGCGATGCTCACAGGATTATCGCCCGTAAAAGGCAGTTTGCCCGTGAGCATCTCATAAAGGACAACGCCCAGGGAATAAACATCGGACTTCGGTGTAATCAAAGTGCCCTTTGCCTGCTCAGGCGAAAAATAATGAACAGAGCCAACGACATTGCCGCTATAAGTCATAGTGGACTCTGTAACGGCTCTTGCGATGCCAAAATCAGCAACTTTGGCATGGCCGTCTGCCATCATGAGGATGTTGTGCGGCTTGATATCGCAGTGCACGAGGTTATTGGCATGTGCATGCGCAAGAGCCTCTGCAATTTCACGTGCCACGCGCAAAGCTTCGCTGACGGAAAGATGGCCTTCCTGGCGAATGCGGTCCTTAAGCGTACGTCCTGGAACATATTCCATGACGATATAATGGTCGCCATCTGCTACACCGACATCATAAATATTGACGATGTTTGGATGTGAAAGACGTGCTGCGGCCTGCGCTTCACGCTGGAACTTATCGATAAATTCTTTATCCTGCTTGAACTGCTCATGCAGGATTTTGACGGCCACCGGCCGATTGAGCAGACGGTCCTTTGCCTTGTAGACATCGGCCATGCCGCCCCCGCCAATCAGCTCTTCCAATTCATAGCGCTGATCTAAGATACGATGCATCATATCTGTTCCCCCTACTATCTACTATCCATTCCAATCAATCACATCAAACTCTCAATGATATTTTTCGCAATCGGAGCAGCTTCTGTACCGCCGCCGCCGCCATTTTCCACAATGATGGCAAAGACAATCTTGCGTTTTGAGAGCTCTGCCGAGCCAATGAACCACGCGTGGTCTTTGCCCGCAGCATTCTCTGCCGTGCCGGTCTTGCCCGTCACCCGGATACCATTGACCTTGGCAGCGGTACCAGTGCCCTTTGTCACGACATCTTCCATGAGGCTGTCAATGACTGCCGCCATCTCCGGCGTCGTCGCAGTCAGCCATTTTGCTGGCTGCGCTTCGTGCACCACCGTTCCACCAGGTGTGATGACCTGCTGTACTAAGTAGGGCTTCATGACTTTGCCGCCATTGGCAAAAGCATCTGCCAAAAGCGCCATGTGCATGGGTGTGACCAGAAGTGAGCTCTGGCCAATAGCCGTCTGAGCCTGGTCTCCTGCGGACAATTTGCCAAAATCAGGGAAATGTGATTTCGTCATGAGAATCTCATCGCCGATTTCCCGGTCGAAGCCAAAACGGCTGAACGCCTTTTGCAGCTTATCGTCCCCCATACGCATGCCCAAGGTGCCAAACGTAATGTTGCAGGATTCTGTAACAGCCTGCCTGAGGTCTACGCGGCCATGAACTTCCCCATGACTTTCCCGAATCGTATGACCGCCACCGACGTCGAGTACACCATCGCAATTGAAAATTTCTTTTTGATTGGTCACGCCATCCGTTAAAGCCGCATCTGCAATCATGGGCTTAATGGTCGAGCCCGGTGGGTAAAGTCCCTGTACCGTACGGTTGATCAGGGGGCTGTCTTCCTGGCTCGACAGAGATTTCCAATTGGCTTCTATATTATTAGGATCATAGGAAGGTGTGCTGGCCATCGCCAGTACGGCTCCGGTCCGCGCATCGAGCACGACGACTGCTCCGCGGCGTTTTCCGAGGCCCTTTACAGCCGCTTCCTGTGCCTTCGGCTCAATTGTCAGCTTGACATCATTGCCCCGGTCTGACTGCAGCAGCTGGGTCAGCGGGCCCAACCGGCTCATATCCGCGGTCAGGCCCAGCAGCGCCTGATTCGCATGTCCCTCAATGCCGGCACTGCCGATGTTTTCCCCATTATAGCCTGTGACAGCTGCCATCTCCGCGCCAAACGGATACACGCGCGTACCATCTTTTTTCGTCTCAGCAAGAACCTGCCCGTCAGCGGCCAGAATGGAGCCTCTCACGATATCAGCACGTGCCGCAGCCATTCTCATATTCAGCGGATTCTTCGCCAGGTCATCTGCCTCCCATGTGGAAAGATAGATGACATAGACGGCAAGAAGTCCAAACAGGACCATCAGGAAAGAGGCCGCGCGGAGCACCTGTCGTTTCATTTTCCAGTCAGACATTTCTCTTCTCCTTTGAAAGGGACAGAAGCATGCCGAGCAGGATAAAGCCCGACACCATCGAACTGCCGCCGTAACTGATAAACGGCAGGGTAATGCCCGTCAGCGGCAGAAATTTGGTCACACCGGCAATGATGATAAAGGCCTGCATGAGGAGCAGTGAACTGCAGCCGGCAGCCAGCAGCATCTCCTTTTCCTGCGCACAGGCCAAAGAGATACAAATGCCGCGCCAAAAGGCCATGACGTAGCAGGCCATGAGCATAAGCGAAGCGATGAGCCCCATCTCCTCCGCAATGGCTGCAAAGATGAAATCCGTATGAACCTCTGGGATAAAGCCGGGATGGCCGTACCCGAAACCTGTGCCCCAGATGCCGCCTGTCCCAAAGGCAAACAGGGACTGCACGACCTGATAGGCCATGCCATTCGGATCCTGCCAAGGGTCAAGCCAGATATCAAAACGCACGCGCACATGAGCAAAACAAAAGTAACAGATGACAGCTGCTGCTCCCATGAACAGCAGCGCTAAAAATACATAAGAGCGGCTGCCAGTAGCCATATAAGTCATGAGCACAGCAATGCCAAAAAACAACAGTGCCGAACCCAAATCCTTCTCCACGACAAACATCAGCACCGCGATGCTCCAAATACAGATGAGCGGCGCAATGAAGCGCAAAGGCGGGAGCTGCAGGAACAGCAGGCGGCGCTTCGGCAGAGCCAGCACCTTGCGATGGTCAGAAAGATACGCTGCCAAAAACAGGACAATGAGAATTTTGCCAAACTCCGACGGCTGCACGGAAAAAGGCCCGAGTACGAGCCAATTCCGGCTGCCGCCGATTTCTGTGCCAAAAAGAATCGGCAGAAACAGCACCACGACACAGAGAATTCCCGTAATATAAGGATAATCGACCAGCCTGCCCACACGATTCCAGAAACGTATTACCAGAAACATCAGGACCATCGCGATGAGCAGCCAGCGCAGCTGCGGTACAAGCAGAGCCGGCTTGAGTCTTGCAATCTCCACGATGCCCACGCTCGCCAGCAGCATGATCAGAGGAAATAAATACGTATCCATGTGGCGATGAATCAAAATCCCCTGCATGATGACAGCGAGCACCATTACCGCTGCCAGCCAGGGCAGATAGGAAATCCCCAGCAGCATGGCGGGATTGACTGTCCCCATCTGCGGGTGCGTCTTAATGTACAGGACACCCAACCCGGAAAGCAGGATGCCAAAAGGTGCCAGCAGCAGGCTCCAGTTCTTCATGATGCATACACCACCACTACAGCCGTAACATTATCGCGTCCTCCCGACTCCAGAGCTGCATCGACAAGGGCCCTGGCCGGGTTTTCCTGCTCCTGTTCCAGAATAGAAATCATTTTGTCCTCTGAAACCATGTTCATAAGACCATCTGTTGCCAAAAGCAGGATGTCTCCCTCTGCCACTTGGAAACAGCCGCTGTCGACTTCAAGATTTTCCTCAACGCCCACGGCCCGCGTCAGCATATTCTTCTGCGGATGATTGCGCGCTTCTGCCTCTGTAATCTCACCGTGCTCGACGAGGTCCTCCACATAAGAATGATCACGCGTAATCTGTGCAAGGCGTGCCTCACGCAGCAAGTAAAGCCGGCTGTCCCCGACATGTGCCCAGAAAGCCTGTCCAGCGCCGATATGCAGCAGCGTAGCTGTCGTGCCCATGCCCTGGCAATTGGGATTTTCCGCCACAGCCGCGAGGATCTCATGATTGGCATGACGGATGGCCGAGCGCAGCTCTTCTTCGCCAATGTCATTCCTGCCAGCCAAATCGGACTGTACCGATTTGACAAGGATGTGACTGGCGACTTCACCAGCAGCATGGCCGCCCATGCCATCTGCTACAACATAGACCTCCGGAGCAAAGACAGCTGCACTGTCTTCATTCGTCGGTCTCACACAGCCGACATCCGTCGCTTCATAAACCTTACTCAAAATTCTCACCTCTCGAACCGAAGGGTGACAAGGCCAATGCGGATCTTGTCACCAGGACGCAGGTACGCCCTGCCCTCCAGGATTTGACCATTTACATAAGTGTGGTTGATGCTGCCGAGATCTTCGATGACGTATTGATTGCCATGACGATAAATCTGCGCATGATGATGGGACACATAGCCTTCGGGAATCACAATATGATTATCGCTCCCGCGGCCCAGCATGAGCTGTTCGCCAAAGGCAAAACGTTTGCCCATAAGCTCTTTTTCCGGCGCTTCCAAAACGGATATAACCGCTTCTGCCGGCTTAGTCTCCGGTTTGCGGATCGCTTTATCCTGCTTGCGGACCGCACCGAAAAGACGCCTGCTGAGCGTTACTGTAAACCAGAGCAGCCATAAAAGCATGCCATATTCGAGCAAAACGCGGATGCCCTTGAGAAAAACGGCTGTCACCGCCACTTATATCACCTCGTACTGCAGGACCGTCATACCGATCCGGATTTTATCACCATGCCGGAGACGGCACGAATCTATGCGCCGCCCATTGACAAATGTACCATTTGTGCTCTGCGCATCATAAAGTTCATGACGGTGGTGTTCGTAAGAAATCCACGCATGAAGGCGCGAAGCATTTGTATCGGTCAAAATAAATTCATTCTTGTCACGCCGCCCGATGTAGACCTGCTTTTCTCCGATTTCAAGATAAGCATCGAGGTCCGGCCCTTCCACGACCGTCAGAGAAGCCATGGGATGAAAGGCTGGCAGATTTAAAGGAGTCTGCCTGTCAAGAGAAGGTCTTTTTTGCAGGACCAGCGTATTGGCTGACAAATTTTCCACATCCTCAGATGACCTGCACTGCAGCTTATAAACACCGCGGCTCAGTTTGGCATTTTGCTCCATGCGCACAAGAATAACACCTTCTGCAGCGCAGTCCTGCAAAATGATCTGACGGGCAGCCGTCGTGCGCAAATCTTCAATGATACGCCGTGCACAAAGCCGGTGATAATCCTCCGGATTCAATGAAAAAACAAAAACGGTATCGACATCATGCCGTTTCTTCCCTGAAGATTGGCGCGTTACTTCACGCTCCACACCATTCATGAGTTCAACGACTTCCAGATTGCTGCTGAATTTCTTATTGAAGAATCCCTCAATGTGATTGGCCAGATAGGATTCCCAGGTGCCAAGGCCCATGGCATCCGCCTCCGTTTCCTTAATCGAGTTCACTAGCCACTATTCGTACATTATAACAGAAATGACTGTGAATTTATAGGAAAATGGTCAATCTGCCAGGTGTTTATTGCGCAGCTGGCCACAGGCAGCCTGAATATCTGTCCCCATCTCACGGCGTACCGTAACATTCAGATGGTGTGCCGTCAGATATTTTGCAAACCATTCAATGCGTGCAGCGGAAGGGCGCAACAGATGACGCTCCGCCACCGGATTGATGGGGATGAGATTCACACTGGCCAGCTGCCCATGCAGAAGCGCCACGAGCTCTCTTGCCTGCTCCTCACCGTCATTGACCTGGTCAATCAAAATATATTCATATGTTACCCGCCGTTTTGTCACTTCTGCATAATGGCGGGCAGCCTCGATAACGTCTTTTAAAGGATATTTGCGGTTAATCGGCATGAGTTCACTGCGAAGCTCCTGATTCGGCGCGTGCAGGGAAACGGATAAGGAAATGGGGATTCCCTCTTCTGCCAGTTTATGCATCTGCGGCACAATACCCGAGGTTGAAAGCGTGATATTGCGGTAGCTGAGCCCCAGCACATAATCTTCATGGAGCAAGCGAATGAAACCCAGCACGTTATCGTAATTCATCAAAGGTTCCCCTGACCCCATGATGACAACGGTATCGACTTTCTCACCATGTTCTTCCGTCCGCAGCATATCGTTGATTGTTATAGCCTGGGCCAGAATTTCACCTGCTGTCAGATTGCGCGCCATGCCGTGAAGAGTCGATGCACAAAAAGCACAGCCCATATTGCAGCCGGCCTGCGTCGAGACGCAGATGCTGTTGCCATAGGGCTGGCGCATGAGCACCGTCTCCACAGCCGTGCCATCGGCAAATTCCAATAAAAATTTTGTGGTATGGCCATCAGCTGAATCAAGCCGGTCTTTGGTCTTTGGGCGTCCTATGCAGAGAGCGTCCGTCAGTTCCAAGCGCAGCTTCTTCGGCAGATTTGTCATATCAGCAAACGATACGGCACCGCGCTTATACAGCCATTCTGCAATCTGCTTGGCGCGGTAAGCCGGTGCAGCAAAGGGACGCAGGGTCTCCTGCAGTTTTTCCAGCGTCAGACCAAAAATATCCTGTTTATCCTGTAACGGTTCCAATGCGTTTATCCTTTCCTTTGCATGCGGCAGATGAAAAAGCCATCTGTGCCGTCTATATTGGGCAGCAGCTGAACCATCTTTGCTTCCCGATGCTTTGTCGGCAGCGGCAGGAAATTTCCCGTCGTCTCAAGCTGGAATTCCGGATGCTGCTCTAAAAAGCGGCTGACTACGCCCTGATTCTCGGCAAGTTCAATCGTGCAGGTACTGTAAACGAGCACGCCGCCCTTCTTTACGGCAGCTGCCGCACTCTCTAAAATGGCCAGCTGCAAAAAAGGCAGTTTCTCAATCTCCTCCTGTGTCCTGCGCCAACGGGCATCCGGCTTGCGCCGCAGGACGCCAAGGCCGGAACACGGTGCATCGACAAGAACGCGGTCAGCCATGCCCTCATACGCCTCACCAATTTCTCTCGCATCGATTTTCTCGGTCTCAATGATGTGAATGCCCAGCCGATTGGCATTTTCCTCAATGCGCAGGAGTTTGTGGTCATAAATATCACCGGCGAGAATTCGGCCCTTATCCTGCATGAGCGCAGCCAGATGCGTCGTCTTGCCCCCCGGTGCTGCACAGCAGTCAATGACAAATTCGCCAGGCTGCGGCCCGACGACATGTGCCACGAGCATCGAACTCTCATCCTGCACCTGACAGCGCCCTTCCTGCAAGGGCTTCAAGGTATCCAGTGAGCCATGACTGTGAACAAGGATACCTTCCGGTGCCCAAAGAGAAGCCTCCGCCTCTGCCCCGCATGCCTTGAGTTCACGGAGCAGGGATTCTCTGTCCGTTTTCAGAGTGTTCGTGCGCACAGATAAGACGGGCTGTTCATTATCAAAATCACAGAGCTTTTCTGCGGCTTCAAAGCCAAACGTCTTCACCCAATGGCGCACAAGCCACTCCGGATGCTGACTGCGCAGAGCCAGCCCCTCTGTCGCATGTCCCTTGCCGCTTGGAAATGCCGCCTTCTGCGGCTCACGCACGGCTGTGCGCAGGACAGCATTGACAAAACCGGACAGCCCCTTCATGCCCATGCCTTTGGCGAGGTCTACTGCGGTATTGCAGGCAGCCGAAGCCGGCACCTTATCGAGATAAAAGAGCTGATACAGCCCCAAATGTAAAATTTCCCGCACAAGCGGCTGTATCTTGCGGACAGGCCGATTGACATAACGGCGCAAAATCCAGTCCAAAGTATCCCCCGCCTTCACGGCACCATAAACCAGCTCCGTGACAAAGCGGCGGTCCTGCTCACTAAGATTTTCCTGACGCAGCGCCTTGGCAAGGGCCACATTGGCATAGGCACCATTTTCATGTACTTCATATAAGATGCGGACTGCTGTCTCGCGCGCTTTATCCATAAGCCCCTCCCTTATTTCTCTGCATCTGTTTTCTCATCACTTTGTTCATTCCCGCTGTCCTTCTTTGGTACCGGGATAATAATTTTTTCAAGTTGAGCCCGTACTTCATCGATGTCCACATGTGTGTTGTAGCACGGACCGTTGGGCCTGATATTCAGGACGCCGACCGCCGGCAGAGGATAAACATCCTGAATTCCGCTCATAAGGTCCCGTTCACAGGCAATGGCGAGTACTGCCTTGGGCTTTGTTTTATAGACAATCTGACGCGCTAAAGTGCCGCCTGTCGCCACAAAGAAATGAAAGCCCATCTCATGGGAAAGCGTCACAAGGGCTCCGATATCGCAGCCGCCGCAGCGCTTACAGTTCTCAGGGTCGCGCGTAATCTTGTGCGGACACGACGCAAGCTGCAGGCAGTGCGGCGTCACAACGAGCAGGCGGTCAGCCGGCACGCGGATGCCCATGCGATTGAAAAGCAGATTGCTCACAGCAATAAACGAGCCTTCGAGCCTGCGCCGGCGTATGCCAAACAGCTTGCCAAGGCGCACCGTAACAGGGAACAGCAGGTTGATGAGCTCATATGTCTGCCTCTGCAAAAAAGGCAGATACGGCAGCCCCGCTACGGCTAATGCCATATTGACAATCCCCAAAAATGCACCGAGGATTATCACGGCGAAGACAAGACCTACAATCCATGGCAGCAGAGGCTGGATGGAAGCCAGCCCTGGGACGCCGATATACCAAATCAGGTAAAAGATGCCCGCCATGATAAGGGCCGTCAGGGATAACATGCCAATGAACAGCCTTTTTTTTGGTCTGCCCGGCATGGTGTAATTCTTCTTAGAATTCGCCATTTTTTATTCCTCAAAGACTGCTGGCAGGGCTATCGCATGACCATTCAAATAATCACATGCTTTCATGCGCTTCTTTCCCGGAGCCTGCAGTTCGGTAATCTCCAATACGCCATCTCCAGTCGCTGCAAACAGTCCCTTCTTCTTATCGGCTGTCAGGATAGTCCCCGGAGCCGCTTCTGTCTTTTCATCCGTTTGCTTCGTACGCCAGATTTTATACTTTTTCCCAGCGAGGAACGTATAGGCCCCCGGCCAGGAATCAAGACCGCGCACGAGATTATGAATGTGCTGCGCAGAATCCTGCCAATGAATATGTCCCGTCTCCTTGTCGAGCATGGGCGCATAATTTGATTCTCCCGTCTGGGGAATGCGCTGCAGCGTTCCGTCCGAAAGCTTCTCCAGCGTATCCATGAGTACTTTTGCCCCCAGCTTCATCAGGCCGTCATGCACATCCTCAAGCGTCGTATCCTCTCCAATCGGAAATTCTTCTTTGAGCAGCATATCGCCCGTGTCGAGTCCGGCATCCATGAACATCGTCGTGATGCCCGTCTTTTTCTCCCCGTTGATGACACACCACTGCATCGGCGCAGCACCGCGGTAGCGCGGCAAAAGAGACCCGTGCACGTTGATGCAGCCATATGTCGGGATATCGAGAATGCGCTGCGAGAGAATCTGGCCAAAGGCCACAACGACCATGAGCTCTGGCTTTTGTGCTTCTAAGAAAGACGTAAATTCTTCATCCTTGATTTTCTTTGGCTGCCAGACAGGCAGATCGTGTGCTGCTGCCCAGGCTTTTACAGGGGACGGGACCAGTTTCTGCCCTCGCCCTCTCGGCTTATCCGGCTGCGTTACAACGCCAATGACTTCACAATGTTCGTAGAGAGCAGCCAGGCATGGCACAGCGAATTCCGGCGTTCCCATGAAAATGACTCGAAATTTCTTCAACTCTGATTCCCCCTGTGCAGACTCTCAGCAATATCGATGAACAGCTGGCCTTCAAGATGGTCGAGTTCATGCTGGATGCAGCGTGCCAAAAGGCCCGTCGCTGTCAGATGCTGCTTCTTGCCGCGGCGATTGAGGAATTCCACCTTGACCTTGGCCGCACGTTCCACTTCACCGTAAATACCCGGCACCGAGAGGCAGCCCTCGGTGTCGGTTGCCTTGCCCTCACGGAACGTGATGACCGGATTGATGAGCTCCAACAGGCCATGATCATCCTGGCAGTCAATGACAACCACACGGATTGGACGTCCGACCTGCGGTGCCGCAAGGCCGACGCCATCGGCCTCGTACATCGTAACAGCCATGTCGTCGAGCAGTTTGCGCAGTTCTTTATCAATATGTTCAACAGGTGCACAGACCTCTTTGAGGACAGGCGCACCAGCCTTTTTTATTTCCAGTATTGCCATATAGAAAATCTCCTTATCCTGATAAGATTCCAACAAAATTTATCGAAATAGTAGTGACGCGCCAGTTTGCCTGACGCGTCGCATTCATCTCATTACACTTATTTTTTCAGACTGCCCGCTTTGACCATGATATGAAGGACAGTTTCCACCGCTTTCTGCAAAGACTGCAGGGGCAAGTACTCAAAGCGGCCATGGAAATTAGCACCGCCCGTGAAAAGATTCGGACACGGCAGTCCCATGAAGGAAAGGCGTGCACCATCCGTGCCGCCTCGAATCGGCTCAACATGGGGCTCTACGCCTGCTTCTTCCATAGCATCGCGCGCAAGGTCGACAATATAGAGATTGCCCTCCTCGATTTTCTCTAACATATTATAGTAGACATCGTGATGCTGTACTTCCACGGAGCCTTCTCCGTATTTTTTATTGAAGAAAGCAGCCATATCATCAAGCAGTGCCTTGCGCTTGGCAAATTTTGCCTTATCATGATCGCGCACAAGCATGCCCATCGTGACTTCTTCCACGCCGCCCTTGATGGTATGGACATGGAAGAACCCCTCATGCCCCTCTGTATATTCCGGTTTTTCGCCGGCCGGCAGCATCTGCTGCCATTCGGCAGCCATGGTCACGGCATTTTTCATCTTGCCCTTAGCATCGCCGGTGTGTGAACTGCGCCCATGAAACACGATTGTCGGATTGGCTGCATTGAAGTTTTCATATTCAAGGCCGCCAAGTTCGCCGCCATCTACGGTATAAGCAAAGTCGGCAGCAAATTTCTTCACATCGAAGCGGTCCGCACTGCGCCCCGTCTCTTCATCCGGCGTAAAGCCCAGACGGATTTTGCCATGCTGGATTTCCGGATGCTTTAAAAGATACTCTGCCGCACTGACAATGGCCGTGATGCCGGCCTTATCGTCTGCGCCAAGAAGAGTCGTGCCATCCGTCATCATGATATCCTGGCCCTTGTATTTCTCAATATCCGGATAATCCGCCACCGAGAATACAATATCCTTTTCCGGATTCAGCACAATATCGCCGCCCGCATAGGCGTGGATAATTTGTTCATGGATAGGACCGCCCGCTGCATCAGGGCTTGTATCCATATGGGAAATAAAGCCGACAACAGGAGCTTCCTGCGGGGAAATGCCATTGGCCGGCAGCGTGGCCATGATATAACCATGCTCATCAAGCGTCACATCCTCAAGCCCGAGCTCCGCAAGCTCTGCTGCCAGATGTTTGGCCAGCACCATCTGACCTGGTGTTGACGGGCACTCCTGTTCATTTTCTTCATCAGACTGCGTATTGAATGAAATGTAATCGCGAAAGCGCCTGATCAGCGTTTCCAAATCAATTTCCATTGTCATTACGGTCACCTCGTACTCTATTAATCATCTTATTATTATACCAATAAACAGGAAGCGGAACAAGGCATTGTCTTCAGCTCTGTTTTTTCCCAAGAGCTGCTGCTTTTTTCTGCACCTGATTCATCGGCACCGCACCATCGTGCACAAAATGGTGAATCGTGAACTGCTGAAAGGTCATCGCGGCCGGAGAAAGCGGGCGCGATGTGTTCCAGGCAATGCCAACGGCTCTTTTGCAGAGCGGGAACGAAATGGGCACGAAAACTACGCCGAGATGCTCTGTGCAGGGAACATGCGGCAGAACACTGACACCAAGGTGTGCTGCTACGAACGATACGAGCGTATGAACTTCATCGCCTTCAAAGACAATCTGCGGATGGCTCTCCGCGAGATCCAGGAACTGATTGACCTGCTGACGCAGTGTATACTCGGGCTTCAAGGCCACGAAAGGCTCGTCTTCCACTTCGCGCAGACTGACACGCGATTTTTGTGCCAAAGGATGATCTTCCGGCACGACGAGGAACATTTCCTCGGACCAGAGATACATCCAGGCCGTATCCGGCTCATTCATCGTCGAGCAGAGACAGATGTCCGTCTCTCCATTCGCCAGCTGCTCAGACAGCATGGAAGAATTCTGCTGATTCAATTTTACATCGATATGAGGATAGCGCGCATGAAACTGGCGCAGGATAAGCGGCAGGAATGTATCCCCCAAAGAATGAAGGAAAGACAGATGCACGACACCTTCACCGCCATTATCGATCTGGATTTCCTGTTCGGCTAATGCCAGTTCACGGATGACGCGGTCCACATGGAACAGAAATTTCTGCCCGGCTTCCGTGAGTTCTGATGTACGTCCATGGCGTTCGAATAAGGTGATGCCGAGTTCCTGCTCAAGTTTCTGTATCGAACGGCTCAGAGCCGACTGGGAAATGGCCATTTCCTCTGCCGCCTGCGTAAAATGATGGCAGCGCGCCATGGCCTGAAAATATTTGAGCTGCGTTAATTCCATTCTATACCTCACTTCTTATATATCCTGCACGATATGCATAATTACTTTTGGTTATAGTCTATTATATGCACAGTATAATAAACTGACAACGTTTTCCTGCTAACTTTTCATGATTATTTTGCATTGTATTCATGTATACAAAACATAATCCATGCATTTTCTGCAATAATTGACTATTTGCGCTCTTAATATGTACAAAATGCACTTTATTTGTGAAAATAATACATTAGACGCACATAAAAAAGATGACTATACTAAGTTTCAGATTTCATCCATAAGATTTTTTGATGATATATTAGATAAGCAGGTGAAACATGTATATGAAATCCAGAATCCCTTCGGATTATGTTGAAGAGTTTTGTGCAGAGACGGGCATGTCGACAAGCGATGCACATCGTATGCTGACTGTCGCCCACTGCACGGCGATTCATCATCCCCGTCATCATAAAAAGCGTGTTGTATTTGGAAAGGAGTCTTCTTCTATGGCAGATACCACTGCTGCCCCACAGCGCCTTTGGACCCGCGATTATATTTTTGACATCGGCGTCAACTTCCTTGTTTACTGCGTTCATTTTCTCCTGATGCTCTGGTCTACGGCCTATGCCATCTATACTTGGAACGCTTCCATCAGCATGGCAGGCCTTGCTTCTGGCCTTTTCATCGTCGGTGCGCTGTTTGCCCGCATCCCGGCCGGCCGCTTCATTGATTTTGTTGGGCGCCGCAAGATGTTCCTCGCCGGTACGCTGATGTTCTTCCTGCTCGTGCTCTGCTATGAGCTCGCACCGACGCTCGAGATTTTCATGCTCGTCCGCTTCCTGCACGGCCTTGCCTTCGGCACGACGTCAACGGCTGCCAGCACGGTCGTCGCTGCTCTCGTACCGCTTAAACGCATGGGCACGGGCATCGGCTACTTCACACTTGGTGTCACGATGGCTTCGGCTGTTGGCCCGTTCATCGCCATGAACCTCACAGCATCCCATGAATTCAATCTGGCCATTGAAATCTGCTCTGTTGCCACTTTTGTCATCTTTGCGCTGTCATTTGGCATCAAGGCTCCGGAACGCACAATCCTGCCGGAAGAAAAAGCCGACCTGCACAAAGTTTCCTTTGACCGTTTCTTCTCCCTCAAGGCTCTGGCCATCTCCTTTATTGCCCTGATGGGCGGCGTCTGCTACTCCACGGTCCTGAGTTTCCTCGGCGCCTATACCGCCAGCATCGGCGTCACGGGCATCGGTGCTACGGGCTTCTTCCTCTGCTTTGCTGCTACGTCCTTCATCAGCCGTCCTCTGACGGGCTATCTCTTGGACCACTTCGGCGGCAACGTCGTCATTTATCCGGCACTCCTGTGCATGGCCGCAGCCATGGGCATCATCGCCACGGCTACGGGCGATATCGCCATGCTCGTCGGCGCCCTGTTCCTCGGCTTCGGTTACGGCACAATCACGGCTTCCTGCCATGCCCTCGCCGTACACTGCGCCCCGATGCATCAGGTTGGCGTGGCTACGAGCACGTACTTTGTACTGCTTGACTTCGGCATCGGCGTTGGCCCATACACGCTTGGCAGCTTTGTACCGGCTTTCGGCTTCTCCTTCGTTTATCTCGCAGCCGGCGCCATCTCCATCAGCGGTATCTTCCTCTACTACTATCTGCTCGGCCGTCATCATCGCTTCACGCGCCATCAGATGGACCGCGACAGCGAAGCCAAGACGATTGTTGCAGAACGCCGTCAGCGCTTCTACGAAAAACGCCTGGCTGCTGCCCACTAAATCAATAACCCTGCACTCTACTATAAAACAGCGTCCCAGAAATTTTTCTGGGACGCCTTTTTATTGCCTCTAAATTATTTGACCAGCATATCATCATCGGCAAGATGATAAATACGTTTGGCATTTTCATAAAATACCTGCTGCCAATGTTCTTCCGGAATGATCTCCTTCGTAAAATCGATGTAATCACCGAGATTCGCGAGCGGCCAGTCCGTGCCGAACATAAAGCGGTCATAGCAGTCGAGATACTCCAGCCAGCCCTTGAGCCGTTCAATATAGAAATGCTTTTTCTGAAGGAACACCTCAAAATCCGGGATCTTGCCTTCGAGCAGGCCGGAAAGGTCAGCCGTGACGTTAGGGTTCTTTTCGATGACAGCCGCTGCATCCGTGAACCACGGTTCGCCAAAGTGGCACATGACAAACTGAACCTCACGGAATTTCGTCGCGGCTTCATCCATAACCAATGGATGGCTGTATTTTAAAAGCGCGTGATCCGTAGCGGTCAGCCCCGTATGTACGGCCACAGGCTTATGATAGCGCACGGCCAGTTCGTAGACAGGAGCCAGGCGGTCATCGTAGAGATAGAACGAAGCATAGCCTGGATACAGCTTGATGCCAACACAGTTTGGCCGCTTGAGATGTTCTTCTATATAATGAAGCTTCTGCGGCAGCTTGGCCATGTCGAAGACCTGACTGTCAAGGCCGATGCAGTATGACAGGAAAGGCGGATATTCCGGCTTTGTCTCCTCCACGGGCAGATTGCCCATGACAACGCCGTGCACCAGTCCACGCATTTTATACTGTTCCAAGAGATGCTCTGCACTGTTTTCATGGCCTGCAGCCCTCGCGATTTCCTCAAAATAAGCATCTGAGGCAAAGTGCAGATGTGCATCAATGATTTTCATCGTTATGTTCACCTCATATTATTGACTCATATTATTGATCCTATCGTCATGAAAGACGCGTAAACGCCTCCTGCGCCAGTCTCGTCATGTATTTGGCAGCAGGTGCAAGTGCCGCTGGGTCTACATGGAATTTTGGATTGTGGTTGGCAGGTGACTTGCCCGTACCGACGAGAACGAAGGCACCGGGAATTTCTTCCTGATAATAGGCAAAATCCTCACCGGCCAGATTGACAGGAGCCGGCTCTACCTTAAGTCCTTCTTTCTCCGCCTCTTCTTTGGCAAATTCCGTCCACGAAGGCGTATTATTCGTAGCCGGCGGGCCCGCATACCACGTAAGTTCGGCATGGCCGCCAAACGAAGCAGCCTGCCCTTCGGCAAGTCCGTAGATGCGCTCTTTAATGAGCTTGCGGTCAGCGGCAGTCAGGCAGCGCACCGTGCCTTCGAGCCACGAGGACTCCGGGATGACATTCCACGTATTGCCGCTTTCGATATGAGTGATGGAGACGAGTGCCGGATGTGCCGGATCGATGTTGCGCGAGACAATGCTCTGCGCCGCCGTGACAAAACTGGCCGCCATGACGATGGGATCGACGCCGCGTTCCGGATGCGCTGCATGCGTGCCCTTGCCATGGAATGTGACCGTGAATTTGTCAACAGAAGCAGTCACTGCCCCTTCGCGAATGCCAAGTGTGCCGACATCATAAATCGGCGAAGTATGCAGGCCAAAAATAGCCTGCACGTCCTTCAGGACGCCCGTTTCCATAACTTTCTTTGCCCCGCCCGGCGCTTCTTCGGCCGGCTGAAATAAAAGATAGACCGTGCCTGCCAGCTCTTTTTCCCGTGCTTTCAGGAGATAAGCCGCCCCCAGAACGGTGCTGATGTGAAAATCATGGCCGCAGGCGTGCATGCGGCCCTCATGTTCCGAAGCGTAAGCAAGGCCGGATTCTTCGTGAATCGGCAGGCCGTCGATATCGCAGCGCAGCGCAATAAAAGGAGCTTTGCCCGTGCCGACTTCGGCCACAAGCCCTGTCTTCAAAGGCAAATCAAGCACCTTGATGCCAGCTTCCTGCAAATCAGACCGCAGCCGTTTTGTCGTTTCCACTTCTTCATAAGAAAGTTCCGGATGACGGTGAAACCAATAAAACTCTTCGGTTATTTTATGAAAGATGTCCTGTTCGTTCATGTTTATCCCTCTCTTATCTGTATATCCAATTGCAATATTTAGCATAGTTTATTAATATGTTTTAAAGACATTGTAATATAGAGATCTTTTCCTGTCAACGACTTTTCTCATATAGGAAAAAGCTTCCGGCATAGTATGGCCAGAAGCTTTTTCTTCTATTTTATACGTTTATTCAGCCAGCGGCTTCATCGTCGGGAACAGCAGAACGTCGCGGATGGACGGTGCGTCCGTCAGCAGCATGACGAGGCGGTCAATGCCGATGCCGACACCGCCCGTTGGCGGCAGGCCGTATTCCATGGCCGTGATGTAGTCGCGGTCCATGACATGTGCTTCATCATCGCCGGCTTCGCGCTGCTTGAGCTGGTCGAGGAAGCGGCCTTCCTGATCAATCGGGTCATTGAGCTCCGTAAAACCGTTGGCGAGCTCACGGCCATAAATGAAGAACTCAAAGCGGTCCGTGATACGCGGGTCTTCAGGATTGCGCTTTGCAAGCGGCGAAATCTCCGTCGGATGGCCCGTGATGAATGTCGGCTGCATGAGCGTCTCCTCGACTTTTTCTTCAAAAGCCTGATTGAGGATGCCGCCGATGCCATGGCGCGGCTCGTACGGAACGCCGATCTCATCGGCCATCTTGCGGGCCTCTTCAACCGTCTGGCAGGAAAGGAAGTCCTTGCCCGTCGCTTCTTTGACGGCATCGTTCATGCTGATGCGCTTGACTTTCGAAAGGTCAATCTCCACGCCCTGATAGTTGATGACCGGCGTGCCGAGCACGGATTTGGCTGCATTGACGACAATGCCTTCCGTAATATCCATCATATCCGTGTAGTCGGCATAAGCCTGATAGAACTCAATCGTCGTGAATTCCGGATTGTGGCGCACATCCATGCCTTCATTGCGGAAAACGCGTCCGAGCTCGTAAACGCGGTCAAGGCCGCCGATGACGAGGCGCTTGAGGTTGAGTTCCGTGGCGATGCGCAGATACAGGTCAATGTCGAGTGCATTGTGATGCGTGACAAACGGACGTGCAGCAGCGCCGCCGGCAATCGTCGAAAGCACTGGCGTCTCGACTTCGAGATAATCGCGGTCATCGAGGTATTTGCGGATGGACTGGATGATCTTCGTGCGCTTGCGGAACGTATCGCGGACCTCCGGATTCATGATGAGGTCGAGATAGCGCTGACGGTAGCGGATATCGACATCCTGCAGACCATGGAATTTCTCCGGCAGCGGGCGCAGGGATTTGCTCAGCAGGTCAAAATCTTCGACGCGGACCGTGACTTCGCCGCGATGCGTCTTGAAGACAACGCCGCGGATGCCGACGATATCGCCGATATCGAGTTTCTTGAACTGGTTCTTGTATTTATCCTCACCGAGCACATCGATCTTGAAATAGACCTGAATACTGCCCGTGCGGTCATTGAGCGTGCAGAACGATGCTTTGCCGTGCCCGCGGATGGCCATGAGACGGCCGGCAATCTGGACCTCGCCGCCTTCTTCTTCACCCTCGAGGTTTGCGTATTTTTCCTTGATGGGCTCCGCATAATCCGTGACATCATAACGATGACCAAAAGGCGGCACGCCCATGGCACGAAATTCTTCCATCTTTTCGCGGCGGACCTTCATCATTTCATTGAGGTCTTCCGCAGGAGCCTGCTGCCCCTTCTGCTTCTTATCTGACATACTTTCCATTACTCCAATCTAAAACGCTCAGCATCCATCAGCCCTTGATGTCAAGGATCTCGTACTTGATGATGCCGGCCGGTGCATGTACATCGATGACACTGCCGCTCTTCTGGCCGAGCAGGGCCTGACCGAGCGGGGATTCATTCGAGATTTTGCCTTCATCCGGGTCTGCCTCAGTCGAACCGACGAGCATGAACGTATCCTCATCGCCGAATTCGATGTCCTTAACCGTGACTTTGCTGCCCATCTGGACGACATCGCCGGCACCGGCCTTGATGATATGCGAATTGCGGATTTTGGCCGTGAGGTCCTGAATCTCGCCTTCGAGGAAAGCCTGCTCATTCTTGGCATCATCGTACTCGGAGTTCTCCGAAAGGTCGCCGAGGGCAATGGCTGCCTTCAGGCGCTGTGCAATCTCGATACGCTTGACGCTCTTGAGGTAATTGAGTTTTTCTACGAGTTTATTATAGCCTTCTTCGGTCAGCATGACCTGTTTGTCTGCCATGATAAAACGCCCCTTTATGCTTTCAGTTTAACTTATTTATTATAAATTTTTTTATTGTCTCTGTCAATCAGAGCGAGCTTCTGCGCACGTGTCAGCTTCTTGATAGCGGCTTCACGCACGAGCGCTTCTTCTTTGGTGGCAAATGACTCAAAGTACGCGAGACGCACAGGACGATGCGAGCGCGTGTATTTGGCGCCGCGCCCCTCATTATGTGCCTTGACCCGTTTCTCTAAATCATTTGTCCAGCCGGTATACAGGCTGCCATCCCCGCAGACGAGGATGTACGTATACGCCTCAGCCATTACTTTTCCGGATACTCGATTTTGATGGTCTTGATGACGACATCCTCGAGCGGGCGGTCGGCCATATCCGTCTCGCTGCGGCCGATACGGCGGACGACGTCCATGCCCTCGCGGACTTTGCCGAAAATCGTGTGATGGTCGTTGAGCCACGGCGTCTTGTCGAGCGTGATGAAGAACTGGCTGCCGCCCGTGTGCGGCATGCCCGTATTGGCCATGGCGAGGATGCCCTCACCGTCAAAACGCAGGTCATCGACGAATTCATCCTCAATCGTATAGCCAGGGCCGCCCATGCCCGTGCCCTCAGGGTCGCCGCCCTGAATCATGAAGCCATCGATGACGCGGTGGAAGATGACACCGTCATAAAAGCCCTTTTCGGCAAGGTCGATGAAGTTCGCGGTCGTGATTGGCGTCTCATCTTCAAAGAGCTCAATCGTGAAATTGCCGAGATTCGTCTCAAATACTGCTACGCGATTTACCATTTTTTTATCTCCTCCATGAACTGGTTTTGTTTTTTCACTGCCAGATGCGGCAAGACAGCTGCCCGTCAATAAAAACATGGCGAGCAGCACGAGAAATACCTTCTTCATTGTACCTTAAATCCTCCTGTCATTTCAATAGTCTGCCTTCGTGCAGGCAATTCTTTTCGCCGGATACACGCGGCGACCAGACGGGAATCTCCCTGCCTGCGGCAAAAAAGTCGGCCGTCGGCTGCCACACAGGGTAGCCGACCGAATGCATCGTAACGAGGGCCTTGACATCCGTTTCGCGGCAGAAGACCTTTGCTCCCTTATCCATGCTTGGTCCAAGGCGCCCGTCCACAGGGAAAAAAGCCAAATCCGCTTCCAGCCCTGTGAGTTTCTTCATCTGTTTGCGGAAGGCATTTTCCGCGAGTTTGCGATTTTCCGCTGTATCGCCCGTCCAGTCCCACCAGTTGAAGTCGCCGGCATGGAAAATCTTCGTACCCTCTTCCTTCAGCGTCACGAGAAACGACGTGCCAAGATCCGTTGAATCAAAGGATTCCACGGCCAGCACATCATCCTGCCAACGGTCATACGTTTTAAGGAATGTAAGCTTTGCAGGGTCAAACTCACGGCAGCTGTTCCGGCAGCGAATATCGTCGCTCAGGATATAGCGGCTGACCGCTGCCTCATACTGCTGAATGCGCGGATTGAAGTGATCAAAATGAGAATGCGAGGCAAAGAAATACAGATGCGAAAAATTGCCGGCTTCGATGGCTTTTTTCACCTCATGCGTCGGGTCTTCAAAATCGTCAAAGACCAGCAGCGTGCTGCCTGCACGCACGAGAAAGCCGCTGTTTAAAAGATACGTAATCTCGATATCCATATGCATATAGTCCCTCCCGAATGATTTTCTTCTATTATATACAGACAGTTTCAGCGGTCGTCATGCCATTGCAGATGCTCGGGATGTTCCGGTTTGTGGATGAAGCGCTTAAAGGCAATGCCCGGTTCGCTGAAGCCGCGGCCCATGACCTCACTGGCCGACATGATGATCATGAAGGCATGCGGGTCGACGGCATGGGCGATGAGCTTGATTTTGCTGACCTGCGTGAGCTTGACAACGACGAAGACGACATTGCGCTCCTTGCGCGTAAAGGCGCCCTGCCCGTGCAAAAACGTCACGCCGCGCCCGACTTCCATAATGCCGTCGGCAATCTGCTGTGCCTGATCGGAAATGATCAGCACGGCCTTGCGGCTGTTGAAACCTGCGATAACCTTATCCGTGACCATGGCATTCATGTACATGCAGATGAGCGTAAACATCGCCGGTGCCACGCCGAACAAAAAGGCCGCGACACACATGATCATGCAGTTGAAGCAGAAAATGACGCCTCCCATATTGAGCGAGTAGTATTTCTTGGCAATGGCCCCGACGATGTCGAAGCCGCCCGTACTGCCGTTCATGCGAAAGACGATGCCGTAGCCGATGCCGTTGAATACGCCGCCAAAAATAGCTGCAAGCATGATATCGTTGACCGGAGCATAGGCATTGAGGAAACGCGTGAGGTCCAGACAGAGCGAGAATATGCCCGTGCCGATGATGACGTCAATGGTATAGCCGCGTCCCATGGTCTTCCACGCCGCAATAAGCAGCGGGATATTGTAGAGGAAGGTCTGCAGACCAATTGGGAATTTCGCCAGATAGTAGACGATGATGGCAATGCCCGTGGCACCGCCTGTCAGGAGGTGCGACGGCACGAGAAACAGATTGATGGAGCAGCTGGCAATAAAGCAGCCTATCGTGATACCGACATAACGAAGCATCTTATGATGCATCATATGCAGATGAATCATGCGCCCTTAGCCTCCTTCAGGACTGCTTTTCCCGTTTTAGGAAGAGCCGATGTGTCAATCTCCTTTTCCGCAAAACGAGGGTCAAGTTCCCCTTCTTCCACATCTTCTTCCAAAGCACGCTGCGCAGCTTCGGCGTCCGAAATCGGCAGTGAGGTAATGCGCCATGATGTCAGATAGCCGTCCTGCGAATCGATGCCTAAGAGCAGATGGTCATGCGGATGGTCTTTGCGCGTGTAGACATAATAGGCCCCGCCGTCAATGCGCTGACGCTCGGCTTTGCCATAAGTCTTCTGAATCCAATAGGACGTTGCCCCGAGACGAATGCCATTGCGTGCCTCATAGCGGTCATTCTTGATGATGAAGTCGACGACATGGCCGCTCTTATCGACTGCAGCGGTGTAATCGTCTTTATAGACATAGACCTTGACGCTCACGCCCTGACGCGTTTCCGTCTTGTCAAAAAGCGGCTCCCCCCAGACCTTGAAGAGCGTCTCTTCCGTATCGCCAAGGGCTACGCCGCGGCACGAAAAATCCGCATCCTGAAGACCAGACGAAGTTTTTGCATAGCTGACCGCCGGCAGACAAAAAACAAGGGCCAGCGCCAGACAGGCCAGCAGGATGGAACGAAATGCTTTGCACTGCATCTTGAAATCCTCCATTATTTATTTCCCACGATTTTCCATGAGGAAGCAACTCATTCAAAAGGCAAAATTGCCATGACGGAATACCTGTACTTCTGTGCCATCGCGGCGCGTGCCGACAATCTCAAGGTCGCGGCTGCCGACCATGAAATCCTCATGCATGAGCGAATCATTGACGCCATGCTGCAGAAGAGTCACGCTGTCCATTTTTTCACCGCCCTTGAGACAGGTCGGATAAGCCTTGCCGAGCGCGAGGTGGCAGGCGGCATTTTCATCAAACAACGTATTGTAGAACAGCACGCCGCTCTTGGAAATGGGAGAGTCAAACGGCACGAGGGCAACCTCGCCAAGGTAGCGGGAGCCTTCGTCCGTCTCAAGCAGTCCCTTGAGGATTTCTTTGCCTTTTTTCGCATCAAAGTCCACGACTTTTCCCTTTTCAAACCGCAGATAAAAATTCTCGATGAGATTGCCGTTGAAATTGAGCGGCTTCGTCGCATAGACAATGCCATTCACGCCGTCGCGTTTCGGCAGCGTATAGACTTCTTCTGTCGGCAGGTTCGCGGCAAAGACCGTGCCGAGCTCCGACTTTTCCGCGCCGCCGGCCCAGATATGTCCCTCGGGAAGCTCGACCGTAAGGTCCGTGCCGAGGCTGTTAGTATAATGGAGTTTTGCAAAGTCATTCTGATTCAGGAAAGCGGCCGCCTTATGCAGGAATTCAATGTGCTCCTGCCATGCCTTGACGGTGTCCAGCCCCTCACCTACGCGCACGGTCTGAAAGATTTCCTTCCACAAGCGGGCCACAGCTTCCTCTTCCGAAAGCTCCGGAAATACTTTTTTTGCCCAGCCCTTCGTCGGCACAGAGACGACACACCACGTATTGCGGTTGTTCATGAGACGTTCGCGGTATTCCATGAGTGCCGCTCCGGCGGCCTGATTGGCGAGTTTGAGCTTCTCAGGATCGATATCGCCAAAAATCTCGGGATCACGCGCGGCAATCGAGACAAAGGCCGCCCCCTGCGCGGCATAGTCCTCATAAAATGCGCGGCGCCATTCCGGAAATTCCGTGAAGAGCTGTTTTTTGCCATTTGCATAGCGGATATGCGCGAGCTGTTCGTCACTCCAGCTCACGACGACATCATGAGCTTCCGCGGCAAAAGCCTCCTTGGCAATGGCACGCGCAAATTCCGCGCATTCAATCGGCGCATTGATGACGAGAATCTGGTCTTTCTGCAGATTGACGCCAATGCGTACGACAAGCTCTGCATATGATTTCAGTAAATCCTGCTTCATAAAAATGCTCCCTTCCTTCTATATATTATAGCGATATTATAGCGTATCCGTATCAAAGAGCAGCGTGACCGGGCCATCGTTTACCGATGCCACCTTCATATCGGCCCCAAACTCCCCATGCTCGACCGAAAAACCTTTTTCCCGCAGCTTCTGCATAAAGCGTTCATAGAGGGGCTCAGCGAGCTCCGGCTTCGCCGCATGGGAAAAGCCCGGCCGCCTCTTCTTGAGGTCCGCATAGAGCGTGAACTGCGAGATGACGAGAAAACTGCCGCCGACTTGGTCAATGCTGAGATTCATCTTGCCGGCATCATCTGAAAAGACACGCACATGTGCGATTTTTTCAGCCAGACGGTCGCAGCTTTCTTCCGTATCCTCCGGGCCAACGCCTAAAAGCACGAGAAATCCCTGCTGAATCTGTCCGTGAATCTTTCCCTCAATCTCGACAGAAGCCTCCGTCACTCTGGTTACAACTGCTTTCATTCCGTTCCCTCCATATAAGGCTGTACAAATTTCCGGATGGTCAGAAAATACTTCTGCTGGTCGGCCTGACTCGCTGCGGCATGCACAGCCCCCGGAATCATGAGAATGTCTTTCTTCGGCGCATTCGCCGCCGCATAGAGCTGTTCGGCCATATTCGGCGGCACGAGTGTATCCTTCGTGCCATGGATGAATAAGAGCGGCACGCGGGATTTTTTGACAGCCTCGATTGGCGAAGCATCTTTCAGGTCAAAGCCCGCTTTCTTCTCACAGCGCCAATTCAAAAGGTTCATCGCCGGGAAGGACGGCAGGCCAAAAGAAGTCTCGAGCTGCATTGCGATGAGGTCATAGGCACTCGTATAGCCGCAGTCCTCGACCACGGCGACGACATTGTCGGGCAAATCGTCCTTGTCCGCCGCCATCATGACCGTAGCCGCGCCCATCGAGACACCGTGCAGCAGGATTTTGGCATCTGGATAAGCTGCCGCCACCTTTTGAGCCCAGAGCACGATATCATCGCTCTCCTTATAGCCAAGCGTCAGATACTGCCCACCGCTGAGCCCCGCCGCCCGCAAATCCGGTGTCAGGACATTGTAACCCATCGCCAGATAATTTTCCGCGAGATAATACGAATTCTGCTGCGTGCAGCCATAGCCATGCGCGATGATGACCCATTTATCCGTCCTGCGCTCCGGCTTGAAATACGAAGCCGCAAGATAAATACCATCGTCCGACTCGATATTCCAGTTTTCCGAGGGATAATCGGGCTTGTCAAAATGACGCGCTTCCGGCGGCATCAAAAGGGCATAGGCCTTCGGCGGCTCCTGCGGATTTTCCGCCGTGCCGCGCTCCAAGCCAAAATGCACACAGTAATTGCCAATAAAATATCCTGCCCCGATGACGAGCGCTGCCGTCACCAAGACGGCCGTCAAGAGGCAGGATACAATGATCTTTTTCATAGAACCACCTTTCTGCCGAAATGTGATTCCATTATATCATATTCTATTGGGAAAAAAGTCTGAAGTCCGTTAAATTTTTATGCAATTGCCCGGACCAATTTTATCTGCTTCCTGTCAGGAACAGCTGGCAATCTGTATTTAGATTCGTACTTTGTACCCTTTGCGGAGAGGATTTCCCTTTCTGCGGAACGAATCCATATACTATCAAATTGAATCAATAAAACATAGGAGGTTTCCTTATGGCAGAAGAACAAAAGGCCTGGTGGAAAGAGGCCGTTATTTATCAGATTTATCCCCGCAGCTTCCAGGATTCGAATGGCGACGGCATCGGCGATCTGCCGGGCATTACGCAGCGCATTCCTTATCTCAAAAAACTCGGCGTCGATGTCATCTGGCTGTCCCCAATCTACAAATCCCCGAATGACGACAATGGCTACGATATTTCCGACTACCGTGCCATCATGGACGACTTCGGCACGATGGCGGATTTTGACGTACTGCTGCAGACCGCGCACAAATCCGGCATCAAGCTCGTCATGGACCTTGTCGTCAATCATACCTCAGACGAACACGCCTGGTTCATCGAAAGCCGCAAATCCCGCACAAATCCCTACCGCGATTTCTACATCTGGAAAGACGGCAAGAATGGTCACGCACCGAACAACTGGGAATCGTATTTCAGCGGGCCGGCCTGGCAGTATGACAAAACAACAGACCAGTATTATTTGCATTGCTTTTCAAAAAAACAGCCTGACCTCAATTGGGAGAATCCGAAAGTCCGCGACGCCGTCTTCGATATGATGAACTGGTGGTGCCAAAAGGGCATCGATGGCTTCCGCATGGATGTCATCTCGATGATTTCCAAGGACCAGTCCTTCCCCAACGGCCCCGTCAAGCCGGATGGCTACGGCGACCTTTCACCTCATGTCTGCAACGGGCCGCGCGTGCACGAATTCCTGCAGGAAATGAACCGCCGCGTACTATCCCATTATGATCTGCTGACGGTCGGCGAAGCAGCCGGCGTCACGATTGAAGAAGCCAAGAAATACGCGCGTGCCGATGGCAAAGAGCTCGGCATGGTCTTCCAGTTCGAGCATGTCGGTGCTGAAAACGGCAAGGGCAGCCTCATTGACAAATGGACGACCGGCAAGCCGCAGCTGCCGAAATTCCGCGCCATCCTCAACAAATGGCAGCAGGAACTTGAAGGCAAAGCCTGGAATTCCCTTTACCTCGACAATCACGACCAGCCGCGCTGCGTTTCGATGTTCGGCAATGACAGCCCAAAATGGCGCGTGCTCTCCGCGAAAATGCTCGCGACCTGCCTGCACATGCAGAAAGGCACGCCCTACATCTATCAGGGCGAAGAACTCGGCATGACGAATATGAAATTCCATTCTCTCGCCGACTGCCGCGACCTTGAAGAAATCAATGCCTGGCATCAATATGTCGAGGAACAGAAAAAAGTATCGGCCGAGACGATGCTGAAGTGCTTCGACAACATGGCACGCGACAATGCCCGTACGCCCATGCAGTGGACGGCAGGCAAAAATGCCGGTTTTACCAAAGGAACACCATGGCTGGCCGTTAATCCCAATTACACGGAAATCAATGCTGAAGCTGCACTCAAGGATCCAGATTCCGTCTTCTACTATTATCAAAAGCTCATCAAACTGCGTCACACGTATCCTATCATCGTCTATGGCACATTTGAGCCTCTTCTCGAAGATGACCAACAGATTTACGCTTTTGCCCGCCATCTTGATGGGCAGACGCTTCTCATTGCCTGCAATTGGACCGCAAACGAAGTACCCTGCACTTTGTTCGCAGGCAAGAACGGCACAGAGCTAATTGCCAATTATGCAGAGCACAAAGAAGGCTGCCTGCAGCCATATGAGGCACGCGTTCTTTTATTACAGGATTAATTTCCTGCTTCCTGTATACTCATCAATGCTCATCCTGTAACTTTACCATGAATTAAGAAATCCCGTCCGGCTTTTGCCAGACGGGATTTTTCCTGCATAAGATTCTATTTTCAGGATATGCTGTTTTATTTGCCAGCCTTCATGCGGTTGATCGCACTAATCAGAGCCTGAATGGACGCCGTAATGATATCCGTATCCATGCCGGCACCCCAGGTGATGTGGCCATCGTCATTCGTGATGCCGATATAAGCCATGGCACGGCTGTTCTGACCGATTTCCAACGCATGCTCGCTGTACGTCAGGTCCTTGTAGCTGATATCAAGGTTGGCCTGCAGGGCATTCGAGACGGCATCGAGACGGCCGTTGCCGCGTGCGAGGAAAGTCTTGGGCTCACCGTTGACGAAGATATCGACCGTGCCCTTGCGCGTGCCGTCCGGTTCCTTCTGAAGCAGGAAGTCATTGAGCTTGTACGGAGAATCGACATTGACGTACTCATCCTGGAAGATCTGATAAATCTCATCCGGCATGAGTTCCTTATGCTTGTGGTCCGAAACGCCCTTGACGCAGTAGCCAAAGTCCTCACGCATTTTCTTTGGCATATCGATGCCGTATTTCTGCTCCATGATGAAGCCGACACCGCCCTTGCCGGACTGGCTGTTGATGCGGATGACATCGCCATCATACTGACGGCCGACATCCTTCGGGTCGATGTAGAGGTACGGCAGCGTCCATTTGTCTGGATTCTTTTCGTCCTTCCAGTGCATGCCCTTGGCAATGGCATCCTGATGAGAACCGGAGAAAGCAGCAAATACGAGTTCACCGGCATACGGCTGACGCGGCGAAACATGCATGCGCGTAACGCGTTCGTACATCTCAACGAGCTCCGGCATATTCGAGAAATCAAGTTCCGGATCGACGCCGAGGGCAAACATATTCATAGCGACCGTGATGATATCAACATTGCCCGTGCGTTCACCATTGCCGAACAGCGTGCCTTCCACGCGGTCTGCACCGGCGAGGATGCCCATCTCCGTATCGGCAACACCGCAGCCGCGGTCATTATGAGGATGCAGGGAAAGAACGACATTGTCGCGGTATTTGAGATGTTTGTTCATGTAGGCAACCTGCATGGCAAAGACATGAGGCATGCTCATCTCGACCGTGGCCGGCAGGTTGATGATGGCTTTGCGGTCAGCCGTTGGCTTCCAGACATCAAGAACCGCGTTGCAGACTTCCAAAGCATACTCAGGTTCTGTACCCGTAAAGGATTCCGGCGAATATTCAAAGCGGTAGTTTGCTCCAGCTTCTTCCGTGAGTTCCTGCAAAAGCTTGGCTCCATCGATGGCCATCTGCTTGATCTGTTCCTTGTCCTTGCGGAAAACCTGCTGGCGCTGCGCAACCGATGTCGAATTGTAGACATGGACGATAGCGTTCTTGACGCCCTTCAAAGCATCAAACGTCTTGCGGATGATGTGTTCACGAGCCTGTGTGAGTACCTGAATCGTCACATCATCCGGAATCAGGTCATCCTCGACCAGGCGGCGCAGGAACTCATATTCCGTCTCCGAAGCAGCCGGGAAACCGACTTCAATTTCTTTAAAACCGACTTTGAGGAGCATCTTGTAGAATTCCAGCTTCTCATCGAGACTCATCGGAATGACCAGCGACTGGTTGCCATCGCGCAGATCCACACTGCACCAAATCGGCGCATGGTCCGGGGCATCCTTCTTTGCCCATTCCAAGTCAATCTCCGGCGGCATAAAATAACCTTTGCTGTACTTCTGATAATTCATCATTTGACAAAACCTCCCCAAATAGAAAAGCCCTTCGTCTCATGAGACGAAGGGCTGTACCTGCGTGTTACCACTCAAATTCATACTCCTTGCGGAGTACCTCTACGGATTCTAGCAAATCCTCCTGCTTTAACGGTCAGGCTCCGTCCCTGCCTAATGGTGCACGGCTAAAATACATTTGTATATCCATACACGTTCAGCGGGCTGCTTCAAGGCGAGTTCCAGATTCCTTTGCTGCTGTCTTACACCAGCCGACAGCTCTCTATGAGTCCCAGAATCCTTACTATTCCTCTGCAACGCATTTCCCTGTGTTGGATACTAGAATAGCACAGAGAAATATATTTTGCAAGTGTTTTTATGTAAAAGTGTAAAGTTTTTTTATGCCTTATTTATTATCTTCCGGCTCACGCAGGGTTTTATTGGCCTGTGCGCGCTTTTTTTCTTCTTCGCGCTGCTGGCGTTTGCGTGCCTTATGAGCCTCATAGCGGCGGCGGCCATCTTCAAAGGCCTTCTTTGCTTCTTCCGTATCGATGATGAGCGGCGGCACAGCTTTCGGGCGCGAGTTGCGGTCCAGTGCGACCATTGTGAAATAGGCCGTGAGCGCACGCTGCGGCTTGCTTTCAACATCAAGATCCTCAACGTCAACGGTGACGGCAACTTCCATCGAACTGTGACCGACGAAGACGATTTCTGCCGTGCAGGTTACCAAATCGCCAATGAGGATTGGGGAATGGAATTCCAATTCATCCACGCGTGCAGTGACGACATTCGAACGCGCATAACGGCGTGTCACGGCATATGCCGTCGAGTCCATCATCTTCATGATCTCACCGCCATGAACGTTGCCATTCGGATTCGTCTGGCTCGGCATCATGACCTGACTGATAACAAGCTTCGTATTCTGTGCCATGGGAAAACCTCCTGCTCTATCACAGCCGAGCCTTTTGCTCTCTGTGTTATAAAATTATACATACTATATCAAATCATTATACATTCCTAGCATATATGATTTGCAAAATAAAAACCGTGACTGAATCACAAAGCAGCCGCTGTTTTTATATTTTATCTTTTTACTTAATGAAGCGGTCAATGGCCTCATTGAGCTGCTCTAATGCCCGCTGGTCATTATCACGCACCGCATCGACAATACAGTGTTCAAGATGGTCTTTGAGTATAATGCGGCTGACCCCTTTTATTGCACTGTCAACAGCAGAAAGCTGTACAAGGACTTCACTGCAGTCCCTGCCCTCTTCAATCATATGCTTAATCGATTCGAGATGACCGATGAGCCGCGCCATGCGGTTAAGCACTGCCTTCGTCTGGGTATGGCTGTGCGCATGACCATGTGCATGCGTTACTATTGTACCATCTGGCAATACATGTGTATGTGATTTCTGTTTTACCTGAGCTGCCTGCGCTTCCTGTTTCTTTTCTTCCATATTTTCCATATAAATCGTTATCACCTGCCCCCACTTTTTATTTGGCTGTTTGCATATACCTTTATATTGTTCATATTGTTCGCGCTCAGAAAGCTTTTTTCCTTCTTTTCCGTCTCCTCTAAAAAAAGAATCCCTTCTCCAAGCAGGAAAGGGATTCTTCGTTGAATCAAGTTCAGACAGAAGAGCTGAAATTTACTCGACGGAAAGCGTTACCGTCTCACCGTTGATATTCCACTCTTTTTCATGTCCGGACGTCTCATCGTACGTAACGTTATCAGCCAGCGTGATGTCCTTGAGGAACTGTTCATTCTTCTTGACAAGTCCTTCGAGTTTCTCATTGCCTTTAAGACCGACTGTAATATGGTCCGTGACTTCATAGCCATTTTCCTTGCGCATGGTCTGCACCTTGCTGATGATTTCACGCACAAAGCCTTCTTCGAGAAGTTCTTCCGAAAGCGTCGTCTCGAGGGCAATCGTCACACCATTGTAACGCTGGCAGTTGTAGCCATCCGTCTGTGCCATCGTGACTTCGACATCCTCAGGCAGGAGCGTCACATCGCCGTCCGGCAGAGCGACGACGAGTTTGCCCGTCGTATCGAGCTCTTCCTTCGCTTTATGGCCATTGACTGCCTTCAGAGCTTTCTGGATTGCGCCCATCTTCTTGCCGACTTTCGGTCCGAGAACACGGAACTGCGGCTTGAAGCTGTACGTCAGATAAGCTTCCATATCATCCTTGAAGACAACTTCCTTGACATTGAGTTCTTCCTCGACGATTTCCTTGTAGAAGTCAGGCAGGACGACTGGTGCCTTGACATACATCCTGCCAATCGGCTGACGGTTCTTGATATTGGCCTCATTGCGCGCAGCACGGCCAAGCACGACGATTTCGAGGACCTCGCCCATGTTCTTCTCAAGCTCTGCATCGATATGGGCCTCATTGACTTTCGGGAAGTCGCAGAGATGGACGGATTCCGGAGCGTTCTTGTCGATGCTGCAGACGAGATTGCGGTAAATGGATTCCGTCATGAACGGGATCATCGGCGCAGCGGCCTTGGCCGTCGTGACGAGGGCCGTATAAAGCGTCATGTAGGCATTGATCTTATCCTGCTCCATGCCCTTGGCCCAGAAACGGCTGCGGCTGCGGCGGACATACCAGTTCGAGAGTTCATCGACGAACTGCTCAAGGGCCTTGGCCGCTTCCGTGACGCGGTAATTCGAAAGGTCATAGTCGACATTCTTGACCATCGTATTGAGGCGCGAGAGGCACCATTTATCCATGACCGGCAGTTTATCGTAATCGAGCGTATACTTCGTCGCATCGAAGTTGTCGATATTCGCATAAAGCACGAAGAAGGCATACGTATTCCAGAGCGTGCCCATGAACTTGCGCTGACCTTCCTGCACGGCATCATCGTGGAAGCGATTTGGCAGCCACGGTGCGCTGTTCTCGTAGAAATACCAGCGGATGGCATCGGCACCGTGCTTCTGCAGTGCTTCCATCGGGTCGACGGCATTGCCCTTCGACTTCGACATCTTGCGGCCTTCCTTATCCTGGACATGGCCGAGGACGATGACATTGCGGTACGGCGCTTTATGGAACAGCAGCGTCGAGATGGCAATCAGCGAATAGAACCAGCCACGCGTCTGGTCAACCGCTTCCGAAATGAAGTCTGCCGGGAAACGCTTCTTGAAGATATCCTGATTCTCGAACGGATAATGCCACTGGGCAAACGGCATCGAGCCCGAATCGAACCAGCAGTCGATGACTTCCTTGACGCGGTGCATCTCTTTGCCGCATTCCGGGCATTTAATCGTGACTTTATCGATGTACGGACGGTGCAGCTCGATGTCATCCGGGCAGTTCGAGCTCATCGACTTGAGTTCTTCAATCGAGCCGATGACATGCTGATGGCCGCATTCACACTGCCAGACCGGCAGCGGCGTGCCCCAGTAGCGGTTGCGCGAGAGGCCCCAGTCCTGTACATGCTCGAGCCAGTTGCCAAAACGGCCTTCGCCAATGGATTTTGGAATCCAGTTTACCGTCTTATTGTTGGCCACGAGCTCATCCTTGACAGCCGTCATCTTGATGAACCAGGTCGGGAACGAATAGTAAAGCAGCGGTGTATCGCAGCGCCAGCAGTGCGGGTAGCTGTGCGTGAATTCCGGTGCCTTGAAAAGTTTGCCTTTTTTCTCGAGGTCTGCGAGAATCAGCGGGTCTGCCTTCTTGACAAACATGCCAGGCCAATCCGTATCAGCCGTGAGCTCGCCCTTGCTGTTGACGAGGTTGACAAAGGCCACGCCATATTTCTGGCAGACGCGGTTATCGTCTTCGCCGTAAGCCGGGGCCATATGAACAATGCCCGTGCCGTCTTCCGTCGTGACATAATCATCGCACGTTACGATGAAGGCCTTCTTGCCCTTCTGATTCTTGACTTTTTCAACAGCATACGGATAAAGCGGCTCATACTCACGGAACTCAAGGTCTTTGCCCTTGTACTTTGCAAGGACCTTGCGTTCGCCTTCGACACCTTCAAAGACTTTGTCGACCAGAGCTTCGGCGAGAATGTACTTCTTATCGCCGACCTGGACCTTGACATAATCGACCTCCGGATTGACGCAGAGTGCGAGGTTCGACGGCAGCGTCCAAGGCGTCGTCGTCCAGGCGAGGAAGCAGGCGTCGTCATCTTTGGCCTGGAACTCAACCATAGCCGAACGCTCCGTAACGTCCTTATAGCCCTGTGCTACTTCGTGCGAAGAAAGCGGCGTGCCGCAGCGCGGGCAGTACGGGACGACTTTATAGCCTTCATAGAGCAGGCCCTTCTTCCAGATTTCCTTGAGTGCCCACCATTCGGATTCGATGAAATCGTTCTCGTACGTGATGTACGGATGCTCCATGTCGGCCCAGAAGCCAACGACATCGGAGAACTCTTCCCACATGCCCTTATACTTCCAAACGGACTCGCGGCATTTCTTGATGAACGGCTCGATGCCATAGGCTTCAATTTGGTCCTTGCCGTTGATGCCAATCTGTTTCTCGACTTCGAGCTCGACAGGCAGACCATGCGTATCCCAACCAGCTTTTCTGAGGACTTTCTTGCCCTTCATCGAAGCAAAGCGCGGCAGCATATCCTTGATGACACGCGTCAAAACGTGACCGATATGCGGCTTGCCGTTAGCCGTCGGCGGACCATCGTAAAACGTGAACGTATCACAGCCTTCGCGCTGGTCGATTGCCTTCTGCGCGATATTGTGCTCTTTCCAGAACTTGCGGACTTCCTTCTCGCGTTCCACGAAGTTCAGGTTCGTATCTACTTTCTTATACAAACAGAATGCCTCCTCACATATAAAAAGCCTGCACCCAAATAGGATGCAGGCCAATTTACCTACAGGATAACCACCTATTTCCACGCACCACCATGCGCTGTCCCGTAACGGGGGGATGCCGGCAAGACCTACTTCTGTTTCAGTCCGCTGCTCCAGAGTGATCTTCATCTGCCTGTACTGACGCCCGGCTCACACCAGCCCCGGTTCGCTTCCGCCTTCTCTGCAGACTACTCTCTCCATCAATGCATTTACATGTTAACAGGATTTATTGTACCACAGGGATAGACATATTTCAAATACTATTTCCCTGAACCTCTCTTCTCAATATCTGGCATTTGGATTATAATGGAAATTGTTTCAAAATGAAAAAAGAATATACGAAATAAAGGAAGGTTACTCATGCATCAGTATCTTTTTTACATTGGGGACTTCCCCATACGGGCCTACGGTCTCGTACTTTCGCTTTCCATTATTCTCGCCACAGGAGTTGGCTATTTCCTTGCCAAGGCTGATGGCCGCGGCTATGAGAAGTACATCGTCGACCTCGGCATTTACTGCGGTGTGGCCGGTCTTTTGGGAGCGCGACTCTGGGATGTCTTTTTCTTTGACTGGGATTACTACGGCCATCACCTGACGGAGCTCTTCAACGTCTGGCAGGGCGGCATGGCCATCCAAGGCGGCGTCTTTCTCGGCGTGCTCACAGGCGTCTGGTACTGCCAGCGCCACCATATCGACACAGTGCATCTCATGGATGTACTTGCCCCGGCCATCATTCTTGGCCAGGCCCTTGGCCGCTGTGCCAATCTGTTGAATGGCGATGCGTTTGGTGCCCCTACGGGTTCGTCCTTCGGCATCATTTATCCGTCGACTACCCTTGCCCATCTCACCTACGGCGACCAGCCGCTCTGGCCTGCTGAAGTCTGGGAGGGCCAGCTCGATGTCGTCGTCTTCGCCCTGCTGCTGCTGTTCCGCACGACCAATCATGCCAAAGGCCAGTGCTTTGCTCTTTACGTCATGCTCTACAGCCTTGTACGCTTCGGTCTCGAGTTCCTGCGCGGAGATTATACCGAGAAAGTCTTCGGCCTCTTCACGAGCGCGCAGACGACGAGCGTCGCTGCCTTTACGATTGCCGCGTTCTTCTTTATCGGTCTTTCTATATATGGAAAGAAACCGAAAAAAATCAGAAAGAATCCACGGTAAAAATTTGACGAAGCAGGTTCATATCCTCTATAATGAAGTCTGGAATCATAAAAATATGAGGGAGCAATCGATTTCATGAAAATTTTAGCACGTCATCTGACGGTCGATCTCTTCAATTGCAAGAACAGCAAACTCAAAGACATTGACCAAATCAAAGAATACACCAAAGAAATTCCCGAGCATTTTGCCCTGCATAAAATCTCGGAGTGTTCAGAGCACCTGACCGATACGCATTATGCCATCATGACGCTGTTCCGCGAGGGACATATGGTACTGCATATCTACACAGAGCTCAAATACGTCGCCATCGACATTTTCCTCTGTCAGGAAAATGCCGAGCCAGAACGCATCGCCAAGGATATGCGCGATTTCTTCAAGCCGGACAAGACGAAGACGACGCTCCTGAAGCGCGGTGACTTTGGTTCAGCGAAGGACATCCGTCCCAAAGTCAAGACGCGTGTGGCGCCGTTGCGCAAGATTCACAATACCGGCGCTAAGGTTCTGCGCGTGCTGGCACGCCGCAACCGTCATTGATATCACATCACCGGCATATGCAAAAGCCCCTTTCACTATGAAGAGTGAAAGGGGCTTTTCTAGTAGTCCTGAAATAATAGGCACAAAAAAGGCCCCGCCACAGCGGAGCCTCTGCTTAACCGGCAATTTCCTATCCTCCCAGCCCGTCTCCAGACAAGTACTTTCGGCCTCTGAATGCTTAACTACTGTGTTCGGTATGGGAACAGGTGGAACCATTCAG
>NZ_JBHYRS010000039.1:0-221 GCF_047974105.1 Mitsuokella apri | reverse complement strand
AGGTGGAACCATTCAGGCATCATCACCGGATATTCTATTTGAGTGTATGCACACTCAAAACTATACAGAAGAAATTACTTTGCACTGACATTTTAGCTTTTCTAGTTAAGCCCTCGACATATTAGTAGTAGTCAGCTTCATCCTTTACAGGACTTCCACATCTACCCTATCAACCTTGTCTTCTTCAAGGTGTCTTACTAGCTTATGCTATGAGATACTTC
>NZ_JBHYRS010000038.1:0-224 GCF_047974105.1 Mitsuokella apri | reverse complement strand
GACCATTTCAAGAAGAATCCATTTCAGCCAACGCTTTTTCTATTCTGCGGACGCCGTAAGGACCGCATCAAGGGGCTGCTCTGGGACGAAACCGGCTTTCTGCTGCTGTATAAGCGACTGGAAAACGGCAAATATCAGTGGCCGAATAAGCCGGAAGATCTTCTCGAGATCACGGACCAGCAGCTGCGCTGGCTTACGGAAGGTCTTACCATCGCGCCCAAGAA
>NZ_JBHYRS010000037.1:0-224 GCF_047974105.1 Mitsuokella apri | reverse complement strand
TTCTTGGGCGCGATGGTAAGACCTTCCGTGAGCCAGCGCAGCTGCTGGTCCGTGATCTCGAGAAGATCTTCCGGCTTGTTCGGCCATTGATACTTGCCTTTTTCCAAACGCTTGTACAGCAGCAGAAAGCCAGTCCCATCCCAGAGAAGCCCCTTGATGCGGTCCTTACGGCGTCCACAGAATAGAAAAAGCGTTGGTTGAAATGGATTCTTCTTGAAATGGTC
>NZ_JBHYRS010000036.1:0-264 GCF_047974105.1 Mitsuokella apri | reverse complement strand
TTTTATGGAGAGTTTGATCCTGGCTCAGGACGAACGCTGGCGGCGTGCTTAACACATGCAAGTCGAACGAGACGATTTATTTTCATCACTGAGCTTTGAAGAAGGGCGTGACGGGAAGCGTCGTGAATGCGAAGCATTCACCACACTTTTATAAAGTGCTTAACTTCGAGGTTGAGTGATGAAAATAGAAAGTCGAGTGGCAAACGGGTGAGTAACGCGTAGACAACCTGCCGTAAAGATGGGGACAACAGTCCGAAAGGACTG
>NZ_JBHYRS010000035.1:0-280 GCF_047974105.1 Mitsuokella apri | reverse complement strand
TACTCATCGCCGTCAACATCAGTATTCCGATATCTCAATTAAAGAGGGAATCGCAGGGACTGACTCTGACGATATTTCATTGGCGCTAACCCACACCAATATTTGTATTTCTGTGTTAATGAATATACGTTTGTACCAAAGAAGGACGGAGCAGATACAGCAGATTCAGCACGGCGTTGGCATCGCGATTATTTTGGTAGCCGCATTCGTAGCAAATGTACTGATCATGACGCGTGCCGTGTTTCTGATTGCCATGCAGCGTAATCCTTTCCTCGCCAGT
>NZ_JBHYRS010000034.1:0-285 GCF_047974105.1 Mitsuokella apri | reverse complement strand
GCATAGCTCAGTTGGCTAGAGCATGCGGTTCATACCCGCAGTGTCCGGAGTTCAAATCTCTGTGCCGCCACCAAATCGCTAATAAAAACGCATCGATTATTCGATGCGTTTTTTTATTTTTATGAATCGCGGGCATAAAGTTTTTTATAAAATGGTGTTGACAAAAGACACAAAATCCTGTAATATAATACAAGTCGCCGCAAGACATCGGCCGATATGAAAAAGATGAGAACGAAGCTCCTTGATCGGAAGCCGCTCGTCGCTGTCATACAGCCGACAATCTTC
>NZ_JBHYRS010000033.1:0-320 GCF_047974105.1 Mitsuokella apri | reverse complement strand
TCCGAAGGCCTTGCTCAAAGCCTTGCAAGACGTAATTCGGTCTGATGAAGAGGCTGCTTAAAGTTGTAAACTACTGTATATTATAGCATAATCGAACGTATGTGAAGAGATAAAGGCGCGCTTTGTTTTTTGTTGGCGTGTTTTTGGGGGCTTTGCAGGTGATTGGTGAAAAAACAAAAAAAGTACTTGCCAAAAGCACTGAGATAGGCTATAATATTTTTTGTTGACAGCGCTTAGCTGAAAACACAGGGGTATCGCCAAGTTGGTAAGGCACGGGTCTCTGAATCCCGCATGCGTTGGTTCGAGTCCAGCTACCCCTG
>NZ_JBHYRS010000032.1:0-338 GCF_047974105.1 Mitsuokella apri | reverse complement strand
TGGAAGAACATTGGCCTGCCGCTTTCTCGTGCCACGCTTGGCAATTGGGTTATCCGAGCTGCCGAGGACTGGCTCATGCCGCTTAAAAAGCGGCTGCAGGAAATCCTTCTGCAACAGGAAATCGTGCATGCGGATGAAACGCCGGTGCAGGTTCATAAGGAAAAGAACCGCAAGAATCCTACGAAATCCTACATGTGGGTATTCAGCAGCGGCGAGTACGAAACGGCACATAAAATCCGCGTCTACGAGTACCAGCCAGGTCGCAGCGGCAGTTACGCTGAGGCACTGCTCAAGGATTTCCACGGCGTCCTCGAAACAGATGGCTACACTGGCTACCA
>NZ_JBHYRS010000031.1:0-338 GCF_047974105.1 Mitsuokella apri | reverse complement strand
TGGAAGGACATTGGCCTGCCGCTTTCTCGTGCCACGCTTGGCAATTGGGTTATCCGAGCTGCCGAGGACTGGCTCATACCGCTAAAAAAACGGCTGCAGGAAACCCTTCTGCAACAGGAAATTGTACATGCAGATGAAACGCCGGTGCAGGTTCACAAAGAAAAGAACCGCAAGAATCCTACGAAATCCTACATGTGGGTATTTAGCAGCGGCGAGTACGAAACGGCACATAAAATCCGCGTCTACGAGTACCAGCCAGGCCGCAGCGGCAGTTACGCTGAGGCACTGCTCAAGGATTTCCACGGCGTCCTCGAAACAGATGGCTACACTGGCTACCA
>NZ_JBHYRS010000030.1:0-356 GCF_047974105.1 Mitsuokella apri | reverse complement strand
ACCATTCTGTTCACACTGTCGTGCGACTCGATGATTTTGATACATTTCATTTCCTCTGTGTAGTTTTCAGTGTACATATACCATTTTTATTTTTAATGGTGGGCCTAAGTGGACTTGAACTACTGACCTCACGCTTATCAGGCGTGCGCTCTAACCAGCTGAGCTATAGGCCCATAATGGTGGAGACGAGGAGAATCGAACTCCTGACCCCCTGCTTGCAAGGCAGGTGCTCTCCCAGCTGAGCTACGCCCCCATTATGGTATTTACTTTTGAAGGTTGTTCCTTCAAAACTAGACAATGCAGCGTGGCCAGATGAACGACCTGAACTCTCAAGCTTTTTACGGCTTGATGTTCTC